>CAYSZD010000001.1:0-104137 GCA_964435515.1 uncultured Gammaproteobacteria bacterium
GGACTTAATTATTTTGCTTTAAGCGCTATAGATGCTTCTGGAAATGAAAGTGTCAAATCTAGTGAGATTTCAATTATTTTGAATGTTCAATAATCTTTATAATATGAAAATTAAATTTTTAATTTTAGCTGGCTGTATTTTTGGTCTGTTGTTTAGCGTTTCAGTTTCAGCTCAAACAAGCAATTCCTATAACATTAGTGATGAAATGGATGCGATTGCTGTTAGGGTTCTACCAAATCCTAATCATTATAATGCGGTTAGGTGGTATAAGAGTCAGGGTTTTCAAGGCTCACCTCAATCTTTAATGGTTGATGGTTATGATGCGGTAAGAGACGGTAGAACAGTATATGTAAACGCCTCTAATGTTGATTTAACTAATCAGACTATTTATACCAATATTTATTTAATTTCATATAATCAGAGCCCTGATTTTAAAACAGTTGATGTTTTAGGACAGATTGTAAAAAATTGGCGTTTTAATAGTAATCTAACTGTTGCTGGGCAATGTAATATTTCTACTTTATTATGCCAGCAAGATACTGATTGCAGTGATTCATATACTTGCGTTGGAGCTGGTGAGGGACCTGGTCGTTGTCAACCTACAGAAAATACTGAATGTTATATTGATTCAGATTGCGCTGATGGTATATATTGTAGCAGTTTAAGAGCTAAGGTAAATCGTGATGTTAGGCGTTTGGGAATTCTAGGAGATATGCGTGAATCCCTTTCTGCCTTTAAACAAACTAATAATCGTTATCCTGTTCTTGATTCTGGTACTTATGTGCCCCTTCATAGTGTGTCTACTTGGCCTAGTTGGCAATCATTATTTTTGTCTCAAATAGGATCAGCGCAAACATCACTGGATCCAATTAATGTTTTAGGCTCTTGTGCTGGATTTGATGCTACCACTTGTTGGAATCAAGCTACTAATTCTTTTGCTGACCCTAATCCAAATAATAGTACACTTGAATTACCAGTTGATAGCTATGCTTTTGTATATTCTAGTGATGAGAATGGTTCTAACTATGTACTTTGTGCCGGTATGGAAACTAAGGTTCTAGGTTATAATACTAGCGAGGGTCAATTAGCTGAATCTGGATGTGTTGCTAGCGGATCTGCTTATACTGGCTCTGGTGAAAACATAGCTCCATCTTTAATTAGTAGTAGTTTACAAGGAAATCAAGATCAGGTGTTTAATGGTTCTATCAGAGTTATTGATCCTGAAAATAATTATTTAACTTGGTCTATTAGCACTACCGGGAATAACTGGTCTTCTTGGAGCGCTGCTCCAATTCTTCAAGATACTGCTAACCCTAATCAAAAAAGAGTTTATGCTCAAAAAGCAGGCGCACCTGGAGTTTATAATATTACTTTAAACGTTAGTGATGGTTATGGCGGAAGTTTATCAACAGTGACACCAATTACAATTGTTAATAATGCCCCAGTTATTACTGGCCAAGATATAAATTATTATCCTAGTACAGTTTTACCTTTAATTGTAAATTTTAGTATCACTGATGCTGATCAGCCTTTAAATCATACATTTACACATGCTACTTGGTCTTCTGGTCCATATGACTTACTTTCATCTAGTCGTTCTACTTTTTTAGGAGAAACGAGTAATAGAGTGGGGGATACAGTTAATTACACACGAAAATATAATATTTTAACTTCTAATAAGTTTTCAATTGATACTAATTTTGTTTATGTTGTGCATGCTCAAGATGCATATGGTAATGCGAGCGATAAGCAAATCAATATTACCGTGAAAGCTGATCCGCCAGCTTTAGACTTTAATTGTAATAGTAGTGTGAGAACTGGTTCTGAATATTATTGTGGATTAGGCTGGGCTAAACAAGGTGATCATACTATTACTTATAGCGCAGTAGGTGCTTTACCGGCTGGTTTAAGCATTAGCGAGGCTACTAATATATATGAACCAGGGTCTAATGATTGTAATGTCTCCAAAAATACTATATGGCAGAAAATTAAAAGATTATTTGCTCAACTAGGTATTAATCAGGCAGCTAGAGCGGCTGATACGGGAGAGTGTGTTATAAAATCATATTATGCTATAACTGGAACTCCTACAGTAGCAGCTCAAGATGTGATTATTAAAATAGAAGCTGAAAATGAATTTGGCGCTTTTTCAGAAAAGGAATTTACTCTCGATGTTAATACTTATTGTGGTGATGGTAATTTAAATCAGCCAAACTCAGAAGCTAAGGGTGGTTTATATAATGATGGTTATGAAGATTGTGATGGTATATCAGGCACAGTATCAAATGCTCAATTTAGTAGTTTAAATAATCAATATTGTTGCAGAACTCAATCAAATACTGTTTATCCAATTACTACTAATGATACTTGTATATTTGCTGCCGTTACGATGGGCGGAGGATTTTGTGGTGATGGCTATTGTACAACTAATTTTGAAAATACTAATAATTGTCCAGGTGATTGCGGTACAAATTATGGTAATACGCCAGGATTATCATTAACTTGTGGAGTGGCTGATCAGGGGACAGTGGATGACACTGACGGTGCTGTAGGTGATACTGACAACGACGATGATGAAGAAGAAGATGATGATAATGGTGACACCACTGACGGTTCTATCGGCGATAATGATGAAATAGATTGTTCGGTTTTCACCTATGATGGTGAGGTTTATGTACCTGTTTTATTGGGAGATCAATGTTGGTTGTCAGAGAATTTAAATAGAGGCACTTTTGTAAATGGAGATGCTCCAGATAATGAAAAGATTGGGTTATATAAATATTGCTATAATAATAATCCAAGTAATTGTGATTTGTATGGAGGTCTTTACCCAAGAAATGTTGCTGTGATTGGATCGAGCGTTACCGATATTCAAGGAATTTGTCCAGATGGGTGGCATATACCTCGTGACACCGAATGGCATCAACTAGAAAGTACTATCAGCGGTGGACTTACTACAACTTGTGATCCAAATAGAACTTTTTTTGGTTGTTATCCTGCAGGTACGGCTCTAAAGAGTGGATTATTTAATGGACAATTAGTTGGTTATTACAATTATCAGGGTGATTATTTTGTGCCCGGTGTAGTTTATTATTGGGGAGCAGAGTCAACTGTAATTAGCGGTAGTCAAATGGGATATTATTTCCGAGGTTTAAATAATTTTGGCGGGGTTAGTCGCGCTACTCAAGCTGAAGGAACTAATGGCTTCTCTGTTCGTTGTATTAAAGATTAGATTAATATTTAGATAGTGTGTTATAATAAAATATAGTCTTTATTAATTTATATATGTCTATAAATTTAAAATTAAAAAAATATTGGTGGTTATTATTATTTATTTTGTTGATATTGGTATTAGTGTGGTTCTTTTTTAAGAGTCCATCAATGTTAAAGACAAATTCTAATAGCAATAGCTATACTAAGCCTTCCACTGCTATTACATTGGAGTATTTATCTCCTGAAGAATTAAATTCCTTAGGAGCAGACCCTAGTATAAAGGCTCAAATTATAAGTAGAGATCCATTAGTATATAAAATAATAAATAATGACGCAGACATCATCAAGGATCTAAAAGAAACTCCTGGCTTCCAAGAGTAGTGATGTTTGTCTAGTTAATAAGTAATTTTTCGTCTTTTTGAGACGAAAATAAGTTAAATTTATGTTTAATAATCTATCTCAAGATCCAAATCAAAAAACAGATAAAAGTGTAGATGATATTTTTGCGGAAACTGATGCAAACACTCATAGTGCGATTCCTGAAGAGCATAATATTAAAGCGCAAGTGGCAGGTTTATCAGCTAAATCAAATTCAAATAACGCTTTAGATGATGATGAAGGTAATGGGCATAACAAGCAAAAAACAAAGATGATTATCATCTTAGCTTTATCTATCATCATATTGGCAGCAGCTGTTTATTTAGTTTATTCTAAATTAATGAAATCAGCTTCTGAAAATGATTTGTTAATTAACGAAACTGTTAATCAACAGATAGAGAAAACTAATACAAGTCCGGTGGTAGATAATGATAGCCTCTCTCCTCAACCAGAGGACACTAATAAGGCTTCATCTAGCGTGGAAGTTGTGGTTCCTTTTCCTGGTCAGCCGGTAGTACCTGTGGTGCCAGTGGAGGCAGATACAGATGGAGATGGTCTAACTGATGACAGGGAGGCTAATATCGGAACCAATCCTTTAAGTGCCGATTCCGATGGCGATGGTTTACAAGATAATGAGGAATTAATGATATATAATACTAAACCATTAAACTCTGACTCCGATGGTGATGGTCTTACCGATTATGAAGAAATTTCTGTTTATGGTAGTGATCCTTTGAGTATTGATTCTGATGGTGATGGTTATTCTGATGGTGAAGAAGTGCAAAATGGATATAATCCTGTTGGCGACGGAGCTTTAAAGACTAATTCATAATATTATGCCCGTTCAGGATAAAATTTCTGATCAAAAAAATAATTCTGTGGCCAAAAGTTTTAGCCTATATTTAAAAGTGCATATTATGCCTAAGTTGAACACCCCTTTAGGGGGTAAGGCTTGGCATTGGATAGTTCCTTTTGTGGCTGCTGGTGCTTTAATTGTAGCTTTGGTTTATTTTTTTGGTAATTAGAATATTATGAGTGTTTCTAAAAATAATAAAAATAATCAAAATATAGATACTGGTTTACAAACTAGGCTTAGTAAAGATTTTGTGGTTAAAAATATGCCAGCACTTTCTAGTTTAAGTGGTGCTAGTTATGTTGAGGAAAATAAGACTGAGACAAAATCTCTTGGCTTAAAACAAAGTTTAGATTCTGGTGATAAGCATCGTAAAACAGGATTAATGATTGTCAGTGGTGGCATCATTTTTATTTTTATTATCTTTTATTTGGCCTATCGTTTTTTAATTAGCCCATCTTTAGATGAAACAAATAATGAAATTAACAATATTGCTTCATCTTCCGTTAAAGAAGAGTCAATAGTGCCAAATAATCAAGATGTAGATGTTATTGTTGAGCCGATTGTTATTGAAGAGCCGGTGGCTATTGTGGAAGATGAAGAACAGGATGAGTCAGATAACGCTATATTTTTACCTGAGATTATAGATACAGATGGTGATGGATTAAGTGATGAAAGCGAAGCTTTTTTAGGCAGTGATCCTCAAAACGCAGATACAGATAGTGATGGTTATTCTGATAAGCAAGAAATTTTAAATGGCTATAATCCTATTGGTCTAGGTTCTTTAAGTGAAAATTTAAACTTATCTCTTTTTGTTAATACTGATGAACATTATGCTTTAATTTATCCACGAGCCTGGAGCTCAAATATTATTAGTGAAAAGTCAGTTTTATTTTCGGCTCCTGATCAAGACTTTGTCCAGCTTTCTTATGAAGATAATGAAATAGTATATAGTAGTATTATAGATTGGTATCAGGAACAATTTGCTGAGGTTGATACTTTGAGTGAAGATAGGTTGCTTACTAGTAGTTTTGGTCCTGGTATTAGAAGTGCTGATAATCAATTTGTTTATTTTTTAAGTGATAATGGTTCTCGAGTTTTTGTTTTATCTTATATTCCTGCAGGCGAAACAATGCCATATTTAGAAATTTTTAAAATGATGGTTTCAACTTTCATGAAAATATAGTTTTATATAACAAAAAACTCGTTTTTTAACAAAACGAGTTTTTGTATTATTTATTTTTATTCTCGATCAATGATTTTATCAATTAAACCATATTTTTTAGCTTCTTGAGCACTCATAAAATTATCTCGATCACTATCTTTTTCCACTGTTTTAATATCTTGTTTGGTGTGTTCCGCTAAAATACGATTCATTTTGTCCTTAGTCTTGAGAATATGTTCAGCTCTAATTTTAATATCAGACGCTTGACCCTCTGCTCCTCCCATAACTTGATGAATCATAATTTCGCTATTAGGTAGGGCCAATCTTTTTCCGGGTGCACCAGCAGCTAATAGTACAGAGGCCATAGAAGCTGCTAGTCCGATACATATAGTAGATACAGGACATTTAATGTATTGCATGGTATCATATATTGCCAAGCCAGCTGACACTGAGCCTCCTGGTGAGTTAATATAGAACTTGATATCTTTATCCTTATCTTCAGCTGCTAAGAATAACATTTGGGCGATAACGATATTAGCTACGTGGTCATCAATTGCTTCACCTAAGAAAATTATCCTATCTTTTAATAGACGTGAATAAATATCATAAGCTCTTTCAATTTGACCATCTTTTTCAATTACTGTTGGTATTAAAGCCATATAGATTATTTTAATTATTTTTTTGCTATTATTAAAGATTATATTAAATATATATTCTTTTGTAAAGGCTCGTCTTGATTTTTTCCTATTTTTGGTCTAAGATTTTAGCAGTTTTAAATCTTTGCTAATGAATAAGTAATTTTATGTCTAAATCAAACAAATTTGTTGATTCTTTTAAGCGCCACCGTCAACGTTGGTTATTAGTATTATTAATAATTTTTGCTTTCACGGGGTTTATCTTGACTGCTGGCAACTATTATAATCAAGCAGCACAGTACATTGCTGATAAAACTAATAATATCATAGTGTTACCTTTAGCACCTGATAGTCCTTTTGTGTTGGGCTTAGATCTTCAGGGCGGTACTCAATTAACCTATGAGGCTGATGTTACTGGAGTGCCAGAGGGCGATCGTTTGAGCGCTTTAGAAGGTGTTCGTGATATTATTGAGAGGAGAGTTAATGTGGCTGGTGTTAGTGAGCCATTAGTACAGATTAATCGTACTTTAAATGGAGATTATCGTATTATAGCAGAATTAGCAGGTATTAAAGATGTAAATGAAGCTATTCGTTTAATTGGCGAAACTCCACTCTTGGAATTTAAAGAACAAGATATAAATAACAATGCAGTTTCAGCTGAACCCAATCAAGAGGCAGTAATATTTAATCAAGAGGTTCAATCTCAGGCTCAAGCCGCTGTGCTTGATGCTAAAGGAGGAACGGATTTATCAGAATTAGCTCAAAAATATCAAGCAAGCTTTTCTTCTATCACGGATATAAACGCTAATACAAACCCTGAGTTAGCTAAGTCTTTGGCTAGCTTGAAAGTAGGGGAGATAGCATCTGAGCCCGTGGCTAGCAATGGCGTGTTACAGGTAGTAAAATTGACTGACAAAAAGAGTTTTAGTGATGCTTTTAAAACAGACGGAACTAGCGTAGAGGAGTTTATTTATAGCGCTGATGTTTTAAGCTTTGTCTTACAGGATGTTTCTCCGGTTTTAAATTTAGAAGATTCTTGGGTTAATACTGAGTTGTCTGGTAAGAATTTAGATAGAGCGGTTTTACAGTTTAATCCTCAAGATGGTACGCCTGAGGTTTCATTAGAATTTGATAGTGAAGGTGCACAGATGTTTGCTGATATTACTGAGCGTAATATTGGTGCTCCAGTTGCAATCTTCTTAGACGGTTATGCTATTAGCGTCCCAACTGTAAATGAACGCATTCCTGATGGCAAAGCGGTTATTTCTGGTCAATTTAATGTACAAGAGGCAAAATTATTAGTACAAAGACTTAATACTGGTGCTTTACCAGTTCCTATTCATTTAGTTGGACAACAAACAGTTGGTGCTAGTTTGGGTCAAAAATCAATCATAAATAGTGTTAATGCTGGTATGTTTGGTTTATTACTAGTTGCTTTGTTTATGATCGTTTTTTATCGTTTACCTGGTTTAGTGTCTGTATTTTCTTTGTTTATTTATTCTATGACAGTTTTGACTATTTTTAAATCAGCTCCTATATGGTTGGCTCTTTTATTTATTTTCTTGTTAGTATTTTTATTTGTTAATATTTTTGATCATTTGAAGATTTTTGATGGTGCTATATCAGCTTTGTTTTTTCTCATAATTCTTTCTTTCTTGGTATATTATGCTAATCAGCCAGTAACTTTAACTTTAGCTGGAATTACAGGATTTATTCTGTCTATTGGCATGGCAGTTGATGCAAATATTTTGATTTTTGAACGCATGAAAGAAGAATTACGTTTAGGAAAACCATTAGACGCTTCTTTGGATGACGGCTTTAAGAGGGCTTGGCCTTCAATTAGAGATGGTAATATTACTACAATCCTAACTTGTTTTGTATTGATGGGCTTTGGTACAGGCTTAGTTAAAGGTTTTGGTGCTACTTTATTTATTGGCGTATCTATCTCAATGTTTAGTAGTATTGTTATAACTTATATTTTATTAAAAATATTTAAGAGTTCATGGCTTGATCGTCATCGCTGGCTATTGGGAGTCAGAAAGATTAAAAAAATAAAAGATTAAAATTATCTTTATCTAATATAAATTATATGACTCACTTTAATATTATTAAACATCGTTCAATCTGGTTGGGTATATCTATGGCTTTGGTGGTAGTGGCTGTTATTGCTTTATTTTCTTGGGGGTTAAAATTTGGTATTGATTTTAGCGGTGGTAGTTTATTGGAAGTAAAGTTTGCTAATGGACAGCCTAGCGTTGCATCAGTACAAAATCAATTAGCTGAAGTATCAATTAGTAGTTTAATTGTTCAACCTACTGAAGATAGTTTTATTCTTCGTTTTAAAGAAAGTGATGAAGATTCTCATCAAATAGTTAAAGAAAAATTAGCACAATTACCAGAAGCTAGTAGTGGCTTAGAAGAAGTGCGCTTTGAAGCTATTGGTCCGTCTATCGGACAAGAGCTTAGAAGTAAGTCTTTTTGGTTAATGTTTTTTGTGCTATTGGTCATTATTATTTATATTGCTTTTGCTTTTAAAAAGGTTTCGAAACCGGTTGCTTCTTGGAAATATGGCTTAATTGCAATTATAGCTTTATTTCATGATGTTTTAATTACTTTAGGTGTTTTTGCTGTTTTGGGTAGGTTTTATGGCATTGAGATAAATACAACCTTTGTTGTCGCTATATTAACCGTCTTGGGTTATAGCGTGAATGATACTATTGTAGTTTTTGATCGTACTAGAGAAAATTTACCAAAGAGTACTGATAATTTTGCTACCACTGTTAATGATAGTGTAAATCAAACTTTAGTACGTTCTTTGAGTACATCTTTTACAACAATTTTAGTATTATTGGCTGTCTTTTTCTTGGGAGGAGATTCTGTTAGTGATTTTGTGTTAGCTTTAATTATTGGTATTTTCTTTGGTTCTTATAGTTCTGTATTTGTGACTAGTCCGTTATTGGTTGTTTGGGAAAAATGGCAAAGACGTGCTTAATTTATTTATTTATTACGATAAAAAGACTGCTAAAATATAGCAGTCTTTTTTTAAATCTTATGTTATACTGATTATAGTAATAAATAATATGAAGAAAATAGATTTGTTAGGAATTATGAATTTTTTTAAGCCAATATTTTATTATTCGGCTTTAATTATGGTACCTTTGGGCATGTCATTTTTTTTACCAATATATAGTCCTTTTACCATGATTAAGTCGGCTTGGTTACAAATATTAGCCGCTTTAATGCTTTTATCTTACTTAATATCTTTTTGGTATAATTATCGCCAAGGAATAATTAAGATTAACAAGAAATTTGTTTTAACTCTTATACCTTGGGCTACTTTTTTATTAACATTATTAGTGTTAAATATTTTTTCTAGTTATCAAGCTCAGTCTTTTTTTGGTTCTTATGATAGACAGACTGGTTTTTTATTTTATAGTACTTTAGCAATTTGGTTTGCAATGATAGTTTATTATTTTAGTGGATTAGATAATCAAGATAAAGATGCCTTTGTTTTTTGGCAGCAGGGCGTGAAGAGAAGTGCTGTAATAATGTGGATTACAGGCACCTTGGCGGCCGTATATGCTTGTTTACAGTTTGTGGGACTTGATTTCGCTGTGTGGCAAGAAGGTCAATTATTAAATCGTTCCATTTCTACTTTAGGCCAGCCTAATTTTTTAGCTTCTTTTTTATTATTTTCTTTAATAATTAGTGCTTATTTATTTTATTTAAATAAAAGATTTTTAAATCGATCTATTTTGTTTATCACTGTTGTTATTCAATTGCTAGCTTTAGTTACTAGTGGCTCTCGATCAGCGTGGATAGCTTTTACTATAGCTTTATTAATAATCACTACTTTACTTTTTTGGTCTAAATGGCGTCAAAAAACATTGATTTTAGTTATTGGCATTTTTATTGTTATTGTTTCTTTTTTTGTGTTTCTTTCTCCTGCTAGATTTGAAGCTTTATTATCTTGGCGTGAAGGTAGCTTGGGCTTGCGTTCTTATTTCTATAGTGCTGCTCCTAATTTAATTGCTGATAATATATTAACAGGTACGGGCTTAGAAAATGGAGGTGAGGCTATTATTGGTAGTTATGAACCTGATTGGGGAATATTTATGCAGATTAATGGATACTCTGATAAATTGCATAATAGCTTCTTAGATATATTGTTGCAATTAGGTATATTTGGTTTTATTTTTTATGTTTTATTATATTTATTTGTTTTAAGAGAGTTCTTACGTTTATGGCACAGGCCACAGACTAAAGAGTTTGCTATTTTTATTGGTACAGCTCTTATAGCTTATAGTCTTAGTTTATTATTTGGTTTATCTGATATTGTTAATATTTTTTATTTTTGGGTTTTAGCCGCTTTAGGTGTAGCAGCTAATTTAATTTTTGATTTAAAAAATGAACCTAACAAAAATATATATAGTTATTTGCAAGGGATAAAAAAATTTTTTCATTATCAACATGCAAATAAAGTAAAGGATATATTTTTATTAATTATGTCCTTTGTTCTGGCTTGTTTTGCAATTTTACAAATTTATTTAAGTCTTAGTTCGGTTAGAGCTGATCATTATTTTTTAAATTTATATAAACAGTCTTTAAATAAGGAATATTTTACAGCTGAGTTGTTATATCAATATATTTTAGAAGATTCTCATCAGCCTGTTTATCGTGCTTATTATCAAAGAGCTTACGCCTTTTTTATTTTAGATGCTTTGGATGGATCGTTAGATTTGAGCACAATGAAATTATTAAAAGATACAGCTCGTAGTATTTTAAATGATTTACCTGATCAAGCTTATGATAATATATATATTAAGGCTAATTTAGAGTGTAATTTAAAAAATATTAATAGCGCCATGACAAAATTTAATAATTTACAGAATATAAGCCAGGCACGACCAGCTATATATGCAGCGCAGGCAAATTGTTTAGCTGATAGTAATGTTGCTTTAGCTTTAGATAATTATTATCAAGCTTTATCTTTTTTACCAAATGTTCAAGACTCACGTCTAGTAGCTGAACATAAAGATTATTTAAATTATTATAATTATTTTATTTATAGTAAAATTGGTGATTTGTATTATAATAATAAAAGCTATAAAGAGGCTCTAAATTCTTATGGTCGGGCAGCTTATTTTTATCCTAAAGATTTAAAGATTTTAGAGCACGTTGCTCAATCCGCTTTTTATCTTCAAGATTATCAATTGGCTTATCAAGTATTAGAACATGCATATTTAAGAAATCCTGATATATATTGGATAGAACGCTTAATAGCCCTGGCTCATGGTTTAAATGATGAGACCAAACTTCAAAATTATATAGATACTTGGCAAGAGTTAAGTGGTGAGGAATTTAATAATTTATTTGAAAATTTAATTTTTCCTTAATTATGATTTATTTTACTATACTAGTTATTTTACTTGGTTTAACTTTGGGCAGTTTTGCTAATTGTTTGATTTGGCGTTTATATAAAGAGGAGGGCATCGGTGGACGTTCATATTGTCCTTTGTGCGGACATGCAATTAATTGGTATGATAATATTCCTTTTTTGAGTTATTTAATTTTACGTGGTCGTTGTCGTTATTGTCGTGCTCATATTTCTTGGCATTATCCCGTGGTAGAAGTTGTTACGGCTATTTTATTTTTAGTTTTTTGGTTACAACAATTTAATTTTTCTTTTGTTAATAATGAATTTTTATTAACAAGCATATTTTCTCCTTCTTTTTTCTTGCGTTTAATATATTTATTTTTAGTAACGTGGACATTAATTATTATTTTCGTTTTTGATGCTCGCTATTATTTAGTTTCTACTATTTTAGTGTGGCCAGCGACAATAGTTTTCTTTTTGTTAAATATTTTTATGGGAGCTTCTTGGCTTAGTTTGGTGACGGGCATGGCTGGTGCAGCTATCTTTTTTTTATTGCAATATATTCTTACCAAGGGTAAAGGTTTGGGCGAGGGGGATATTTGGTTGGGCATATTATTGGGAGCAATTTTTGCGAATCCAGTTTCTTTGGTGTTTGCAATTTTTAGTGCTTATATTCTAGGGAGTATAACTGGATTATTTTTGATAGTATTAAATAGAAAAGTTTGGAGCTCAAAGCTTCCTTTAGGAGTTTTTTTGGCTTTAGGCGCAATAATTACTTTAATCTTAGAGACTAATATATTAAATTGGTATCATTTATTCTTTTAGTTGTGAATATTTGAAAAATTTACTATAATATACATATATAGCTTTATTTTTTATTGAGCTTTTATTTAAGCTCTTAAGCTATTTTAATTATTTTTTATGAAAGAAGATATAATTGCCGGATTAGACATCGGTTCTACTGCAGTTCGCCTAGTGATTGGTCAGAAAATATCTGGACCTTCGGGTGAAGAACTGCAGATTATTGGGGCAGTTTCTTCTCCTACTGCTGGTGTAAGTAAGGGGGTGGTTAATAGTATTGAAGAAACTACTTCGTCTATTTCTGCTTGTTTAGAAAAGGCAGAAAGAATTATTGGCGTTCCAATTACTAATGTTTGGGTGGGCATTAATGACCCTCATATTAAATGTGAAAGAAGTAAAGGGGTAGTAGCTGTTAGTAAAAGTGATGGTGAAATAAATGAAGCTGATGTGGCTAGGGCTATAGAGGCTGCTCGTGCTTTAGCTGTGCCTGTAAATTATGAAATTTTACACGTCATGCCAATTAAGTTTAGTGTAGACAATCAAAATGATATAAAAGACCCGATTGGTATGAGTGGCATTAGGTTGGAAGTAGAGACTTTAATTATTCAAGGACTTAGTACTCAAACTAAAAATTTAACTAAAGCTATATTTCGTACTGGTCTAGAAATTGAAGATTTAGTTATTTCTCCTTTAGCAGCTGCTGAAGCAGTTTTAAGTCCTAAACAAAAAGAATTAGGCGTAGCTTTAATTAACATCGGTTCCTCTACTACATCTTTAGCTGTTTATGAAGAGCGTAATCTTCTTCATGCCGCCGTTTTACCTATTGGCTCAGAATATATTACCAATGATATTGCCTTAGGTCTTCGTTGTCCTATTAATTTAGCAGAAAGGATAAAATTAGAGTATGGTAATGCTAACGCTAGTTTGTTTGAAAAAGATGAAGAAATTGATGTTAGTAATTTAGTTAAAGAAGAGGATGTAAATGATGATATAAGCATTGTATCTAGAAAATATATAGCTGAGATTATTGAGGCTAGAGTGGAAGAAATATTTGATAAAATAGATAAAGAGTTGCAAAAAATAGACCGTTCTGGTATGTTGCCAGCGGGGGCTATATTTACAGGTTCTGGAGCTCAACTTGATGGTCTAATTGATGTAGCTAAGCGCGTTCTGAGACTACCAGCGGCCCTAGGACAGTCTAAAAATGTAAACGTGGTAATTGATAAGGTTAAGTCTCCTGAGTTCCTTCCAGCCCTAGGTTTAGTTATTTGGGGTGCCAATGAAGACTCGGGTCAGTCTAGTAATGGGTTTAATAAGAGTATGGGCAATATTTTTGGTAAAGCTAAAAATATTTTCCAAAAGATAATACCAAGATAATTAATTTAGACAGGTGCTTAGAATATAGGTTTAAGTAACTGTTCATTTTCTTAATATGGCAGAGGTAAAACCAGAGATAGAAACTTTTGCAAAAATAAAGGTTGTTGGTGTGGGCGGTGGTGGCGGTAGCGCTATTAACCGTATGATTGATAATGGCATTAGAGGTGTAGAATTTGTAGCAATTAACACCGATATTCAAGCTTTACATTTTAATAAAGCAGGCGAAAAAATCCATATTGGTAAAACTGTGACTAGAGGGCTAGGAGCGGGCATGAATCCGGATTTGGGTAAAGGAGCAGCTGAGGAATCTCAGAATGAAATCAGAGAGGCTTTAAAAGGTTGTGATATGGTATTTGTAACTTGTGGATTAGGCGGTGGAACTGGTTCAGGAGCTTCGCCAATTGTAGCTCAAATTGCTCGTGATTTAGGCGCTTTAACCGTTGCTGTTGTTACTAAGCCTTTTATTTTTGAAGGTGGACAACGCAAGAACATTGCTGATCGTGCTTTTGCTGATTTAGCTGATAAAGTGGACACTATTATTACTATTTCTAATGATAAATTACTTCAAGTGATTGATAAACGAACCTCTCTTTTAGAGGCTTTTCAAATTGC
This sequence comes from uncultured Gammaproteobacteria bacterium, assembly GCA_964435515.1. GTDB lineage: Bacteria > Patescibacteriota > Patescibacteriia > Patescibacteriales > UBA12465. The sequence goes on from CAYSZD010000001.1 coordinate 14,412, forward strand.
AGATGATGTCTTACGTCAAGGCGTACAAGGTATTGCAGAAATTATTACAGTTCCAGGCGTAATTAATGCTGACTTTGCTGATGTAAAGGCGGTTATGGCTAATGCTGGCTCGGCCTTAATGGGTATTGGGCAAGCTAATGGTGAAAACAAGGCTATTGAAGCAGCTAAAGCGGCAATTAACTCTAATCTGCTTGATATGTCTATTGATGGTGCCCGTGGTATCGTCTTTACCATTACTGGTGGTCCAGACTTAAGCATGAATGAGGTTAGCGATGCTGCTAAAGTTATTACTTCAGCCGCTGATGAAGATGCTAAGATTATCTTTGGTGCTGTAATTGATGAAAAGATGAAGGATCAAATTAAAATTACCGTAGTTGCTACTGGTTTTGATGGTAAGGGTAAGAGTGGATTAAAAACTGAGTCTAAGAGTTATACTCCTAATCCTTTTATAGAAAGTGAAAAAGAAAAAGAAAATTCAAGTACTTCTCCATGGGGGGACAAAAAGATAAAAACACCAGCTATTAAAAATATTCCTTTAAAACCATTAGTTGAAAAGAAGTTAGAGAAGAAGATAGAAGATGATGATGACATTGACGAAGAGGATGATTTAAGTGTCCCGGCCTTTATTAGGAAGAAGATGATGTAGTATTGATTAAAATAATTTATAAATATTAAAAAATAGAGTTAAATACTCTATTTTTTGTTTCTCCTTTCTCTTTTTTGTTATGAACTTATCCACAGCTTTGAATTAATATTAAAAAAAGTATTATTTTTTTCTAAATATTGGCTGATTTTGACCCCTCTTTTTTATTCTGCTATAATGAAGCTAAGCACAATATTTAGTGGTTAGTTGACAAAAACTCCACAAAATATAGCATTAATCTAATTTTTATGAAATGCCCTGTTTGCTATTATGTAGATACTAAAGTAATAGATTCTAGGGTGGCGCCTGATGGCCTTTCTATTCGCCGCCGCCGTGAATGTTTAAAGTGTGCCTTTCGTTTTTCTACTTATGAAGAGATTGAAATCTTAGACTTAATGATTGTAAAGCGTGATGGTAGAAGAGAATCATATAGCCGTGAAAAATTAATAAGTGGATTAAAAAAATCATTAGAAAAAAGACCAGTCACTGAGGATAGTTTCAAACAAATTATTCATGGTATTGAAAGAGATTTACAAAAATTAAGAAAAAATGAAGTTACCTCTTTGCAAATTGGACAGATTGTAATGAAACACTTAAAGAAAACAGATCCGGTTGCTTATATTCGTTATGCTTCAGTTTATGAATCTTTTAAAGATGCTAATGAATTTAGAAGAGAGCTCAACAAGCTTATTAAAGTAAAGAAGGGGGAAAAATAAATTAACATACTAAATCGATGGCGCAATTTAAGAGTGAAAAGATAGAGGAAGTCTTTTAAATCTTTAATTTCGCGATCGTTCACTAAAACCATGTCAGAAACAATTAGCCAAATCCGGAAAAGGTCCGGAGACATTCTCGATTTTAGTCCAGAAAAAATAAAGACTGCTATCTATAAAGCCGCTTTATCTGCTGGTATTGATGATGAAAAATTAGCTCAGACTTTAACTGATGGGGCGGTAAAAAAAATAAATGCTAAGTTTCATAAAAATAGTATACCAGCGGTTGAAGAAATACAGGATATAGTTGAGGAAGTTTTAATTGAAAATAGGCAAATCAAAACAGCCAAGAATTATATTCTTTATAGAGATCAGAGAAGACAACTTCGAGAATTAAATAAGGCGACTTCAGATGAAAAGTTAATGGAAGATTATTTAGGTAGAGCTGATTGGCGTTTGAAAGAGAATAGTAATATGAGTTTTTCTGTTCAAGGTTTAAATAATTACATTGCTTCAGCTATTTCTGCTCGTTATTGGTTAAATAAAATGTATCCAGCTAATATTCGGGAAGCTCATGTAAATGGTGATTTACATATCCATGATTTAGGTCTATTAGCTCCATATTGTTGCGGTTGGGATTTAAAAGATTTGTTAATTAAAGGTTTTGGGGGTGTTTCAGAAAAGATTCAGAGTAAAGCTCCTAAGCATTTTCGTAGCGCTTTAGGTCAGGTTGTTAATTTCTTTTATACAATGCAGGGAGAAGCGGCCGGCGCACAAGCATTTGCCAACTTTGATACCTATTTAGCTCCTTTTGTTAGATACGATAAATTAACATATAAAGAAGTTAAACAGGGATTACAGGAGTTTATGTTTAATTTGAATGTTCCCACTAGGGTTGGTTTTCAGACTCCTTTTACTAATATCACCATGGATGTTACGCCTTCTAAATTAGTTGGCGAAGAAAATATTATTATTGGTGGTGAAATTAAATCCGAAAAGTATAAAGATTTTCAAGAAGAGATGGACATGATTAACAAAGCCTTCGCAGAAGTAATGATCGAAGGTGATGCTACTGGCAGAATGTTTGGTTTTCCTATTCCTACTTATACTATTGATAAGAATTTTGATTGGGATAGAGAGTCTTTAGAGCCAATGTGGGAGATGACTGCTAAATATGGCATTCCATATTTTTCTAACTTTGTTAATTCGGATATGGACAGAGATGATGCTCGTTCAATGTGCTGTCGTTTACGTTTAGATAATAGAGAGCTAAGAAAAAGAGGCGGTGGTTTATTTGGCGCCAATCCTTTAACGGGAAGTTTGGGCGTAGTTACTATTAATTTACCTCGCATTGGTTACCTTTCTAAAACTAAAGAAGAATTTTTAGAAAGAATCTATAAATTAATGGATTTAGCTAAAGAAAGTTTAGAAATTAAAAGGAAAGTAATTGAAAAATTTTCTGAAGGTGGTTTATATCCTTATTCTAAACATTATCTAGCGGATATTAAAGCTCGTTTTGGTACTTATTGGCAAAATCATTTTAATACTATTGGTATTAATGGCATGAATGAAGCGTTACTTAATTTTATAGGTAAAGATTTAACTAGTTCAGAGGGACATGTTCTTGCACTTGAGATAATGGATGCTATGAGGGAAAAATTAATGGATTATCAAAACGAAACAAATAATTTATATAATTTGGAAGCTACTCCTGGAGAAGGATGTACTTATAGATTTGCTAAGAAAGATTTAGAAACCTATCCAGATATGATTTTTGCTAATACAGAAGATGCTAAACAGGGAATTCCTCCATATTATACTAATTCAACACATTTACATGTTAATTTTTCAGATGATATTTTTGCTGCCTTAGATTTACAAGATGATTTACAAATTAAGTATACTGGCGGCACTGTTTTACATGGTTATTTAGGTGAAAGATTGACCGATGGCAACGCTGCTAAAAAATTAGCTCGTAAAATTATTGAAAATTATCGTTTACCCTATTTTACCATTACCCCTACTTTTTCAATTTGTCCTAAACACGGATATTTAGCCGGTGAACATAAATATTGTCCTAAATGTGATGAAGAAATAGGTTATAATAGCGAAGAGATGCAGTCTGAGCGTTGCTCAACAAATTAACTAATTTATTTATTTATTTATGTTTCTTATGGTTTTTAGATAAATTGTCAATCTATGCCAAAAGAATCAAGACAAAATATGAGCCCTATTACTACAAAGCGTCAAGAATGCACCGTCTATAGTCGAGTTGTTGGTTGGTATACGCCAGTAAAAAACTATAATCCTGGTAAAACATCTGAATATAAAGATCGTAAAACCTTTAAGGTTGATTGCACTAAATAATTAATTATTTGAGGGTCGTAGGGAAAAAGCCGTTCGTCCGACTCCCGGCGGCTTTTCATTCCTTATACCTATGATTATTGGTGGTTTAGAAAAATTAACATTATTAGATTTTCCAGATAATTTGGCAGCTATTATCTTTACTCAGAATTGTAATTTTCGTTGCCATTATTGCTATAATCCCATGCTTGTCTGGCCACGCACAGAAATGCTGTCGCCGGATGGGAAGAATATAAAAGAAGATCATCCTTTAATAAAAGAGGAAGATCTTTTTTTGTTTTTAAAAGAAAGAAAAGGAAAAATAGATGGAGTAGTTATTAGCGGTGGTGAACCTACTCTTCATGCTGACTTGCCTCAATTTATTAAAAAAATTAAAGACTTAGGTTATTTAGTTAAGCTAGATACAAATGGTACTAATCCTTTAATGTTAGCTAATTTAATAGAAGCTAATTTAATTGATTATATTGCTATGGATATAAAAGCTTCACTTGAAAAATATGAAGAAACAGTTGCTGTAAAAGTAAATTTAGATAATTTGCAAAAAAGTGTTAAAATGATATTGTCTGGTCCTGTTGCCTATGAATTTAGGAGTACCCTGGTACCAAAATTACATGGAGAGGAGGATATTAAAAGAATGGGGAAATTAATAAAAGGAGCTAGGCTATGGTATTTGCAAAAATTTAAGCCTGATGCTGATTTAATTAATCCTGAGTTTAAAAAACTTCCCACTTTTACGGATCAAGAGTTAAAAGATTTAGCGCTAATTGGGGCTAAATTTGTTCAGCGTTGTGAGGCTAGAATTTAATTATAATAATATGAGCGAAATGCAAATTGTTGATCAAAGTTTAAATGATGAAAAAATACCTGATACTATTATTGAAGCAAAAGAAGGAGATAGTGATTTAAATCAATTAATTAAAGAAAATTTGGCTCTTACTAGAGAAATTGCCATTATGGTTAGACATATTAATAGATATGTAGCCTGGCAAAGAATTTTTGCTTGGGTTAAAGTGCTTTTTATTTTAATCCCCGTGATTGTTGGAGCTATATATTTACCACCATTACTGAATGACGCCTATAAACAATTATTATCAGCTTTAGGATCTAATATTCAATAGTTATTTATGAGTCAAGACATTGCTGTTTTTGCGCAAACAACTTTTCGCAATCAATTTAAAAAATTTGGTATTCGTACAGATGATCGTCGTCGGCACATGTATTTGATTGGGAAAACAGGTATGGGTAAATCTACTATTCAAGAAAATATGATAGTAGGTGATATTAGAGCTGGATATGGATTGGCGGTTGTTGATCCTCATGGAGATTTAGCAGAAAAAATAATTGAATATATTCCTGCTGATAGGATAAAAGACGTTGTATACTTTAATCCGGCTGATATGGATTATCCTATTGCTTTTAATGTTTTAGAACAAGTAGAACCTCATTTAAGACATTTAGTTGCGTCTGGGTTATTGGGAGTATTTCAAAAACTTTGGGCTGATTCCTGGGGACCTCGTTTAGAGTATATTTTACGTAATGCTATTTTAGCTATTTTAGATTTTCCAGGATCAACTATATTAGGGGTTGTGCGCATGTTGTCTGATAAAGCCTATCGTAAAAGAGTGGTTGCTAATATTAAAGATCCGGTAGTAAAAGCTTTTTGGGAAAAAGAATTTGCTTCGTATGCTGATAAATTTGCTTCAGAGGCGGTATCTCCAATTCAAAATAAAGTTGGTCAATTTCTTTCTAGTTCTTTGATGCGTAATATTATAGGTCAAGTGAAATCAACTATTGATATTAGAAAAATAATGGATGAAGGAAAGATTTTGATTATGAATTTAAGTAAAGGAAGAATCGGTGAAGATAATTCGGCACTTTTAGGGGCAATGATGATTACTAAAATTCAATTAGCAGCCATGAGTAGAGTTGATGTGCCTGAGAATGAACGTAAAGATTTTTTTCTATATATTGATGAATTTCAAAATTTCTCTACTGATAGCTTTGCCAATATTCTTTCTGAAGCTCGTAAATATCGTTTAAGTTTAATTTTAGCTCATCAATATATTGAACAACTTAGTGAAAAAGTAAAGCCAGCAGTATTTGGTAATGTGGGGACAATGGTTTCCTTTAGAGTTGGAGCTACTGATGCCGAGGAGCTAGCAAAAGAATTTGCTCCAGTCTTTACTGAAGAAGATTTAGTAAATCTACCAAAATATGAAATGTATTTAAAGCTGATGATTGACGGTATTGCTTCTGCTCCATTTTCCGCTAAAGGTTTACCACCTTTAACAGATGAAGAAAAAACACATAACCTTGATAAAGTTATTGCTTATTCAAGAGAAAAATATGCTACTTCACGAGTGCTTGTAGAGGAGAGAATTTTACGTTGGCATGAGGCTCAAGATGAACAACCTGTTAAAGCTCAAGTAGGAGCTAAAGCTAGTTATTCGCCCGATAAAACATTTACTAATAATCAAAAAAAAGAAGAAGTAAAAGAGATTATAAAAAATGATAAGTTTAGTTCGGGTCCGCTTAGACAAGACAAAGCAATATCTGCAGATAAAACAAATCATAATTCAAAATTACAACAAACAAAGCCAGTAAATAATGATATTGAAAAAGATTCTGCCTATACGGCTACTTGTGCTCGTTGTAATAAATTAACAAAGACGGTATTTATTCCTGATGGTGTACGTCCAGTTTTTTGTAAAGAGTGTCTTGCTATTAAAAGGCAAGAGAAACAAAAAGAGGCAGAGGAGAGAAAGTTAAATAAGGAGAAAGAATTGCGACAAATAGATATACAGAAAAAAACAGGGCCAAGTTTGTCTTTGTCGGATTTAAATAAAGTTAAGCCAGTAGATTTTAAAGGACGACCACAGAAAATCTCTTCATCGGATCATGTATCGCAGTCAGGAGACATGGAAGAAGACGAAATAATAGATTTTTCTAGAAAGGCTGAATAATTTTATGTATTTATTTTTTGATACCGAAACAACCGGTTTACCTAAAAATTATAAAGCGCTAGCTTCTGATAGTGATAATTGGCCTCGTTTAGTGCAGCTATCATGGGCTTGGTTTGATGAAAATGGTAATGCTTGGGATCGTTATGATTATATTGTTAAGCCGCTAGAGTTTATTATCCCTGAAGAATCTACTAAAATTCATCGCATCAGTCATGAACAAGCCGTTAAAGAGGGCGTAGATTTAAAAATGGTTTTAGAAGAATTTTCCGAACATGTTAGTCGGGCTAAATCAATAGTGGGCCATAATATTGATTTTGATGATAAAATTATAGCTGCTGAATTGTATCGTTTACAAATGCCAAATATTATGGAATCCGCAAATAAGATTTGCACTATGAAATCTAGCGCTAATATTTGTCGCATCAGTAATGGTCGAGGTTCTTATAAATGGCCAAACTTATCAGAGTTACATCGCTATTTATTTAATAAAGATTTTGATGAAGCTCATAACGCAATGATTGATGTGCTGGCTTGTGCGCGTTGTTTTTATGAGATCAGAAAAAGGGGTATAAATATATAATATGGATTATTTAAAAATTGGTAAAGCTACTCATTTAAGCGGTAAAAATCGAATTTTATATCGATTTTTTGAAATATTACCAGGAGCATTATCCTTTATTACTCTTTTTGGTTTACTTATTTTATCTTATTTTAAACCAGTTTGGGTAGCTTTTTTTATTATAGCTTTTGATGTTTATTGGTTACTCATTGTTATTTATCTAGCAGTTTATCTTATCGCCGCTTATCGAGAACTAAAACGTAATAGTAAAATTAATTGGCGAGCTAAATGTGAAGAGTTAGATATTGCTAAATATGATAAGAAGGTTGCAGCTGACGCCTTGGTTAGAAGTGGTAAGAGTTGGAAAGATTTATGGCAACTTATTATATTTCCTAATTATAATGAAGATGAAGAAATTATAGCCAGTGCTTTGGAGGCTTTATTATTAGACGGTTTTCCGCCTGAGCAAATGATTGTTATCTTAGCGATGGAAGAAAGGGCTGGTGAGGCTGCTCATATTAAAGCGGCGGCAATGAAAAAAAGATTTAATAATCGTTTTGCACATTTAATTACGACTTTTCATCCTGATGGCATAGAGGGTGAGATAAAAGGCAAGGGTGCTAATCAGTCATGGGCTATAAAAGAAGCAAAAAGAGACTTATTGGATAAAGGAAATTTTAATTTTGATAATATTTTAGTGAGTGTATTTGATATTGATACCATGGTTCGTCCTGGTTATTTTTTTGCTTTATCATATCGTTTTTTAACAGTAACTTCTCCCTATAGAGCTAGCTATCAGCCAATACCGGTTTATCATAATAATCTTTGGCAAGCACCTTTTTTTTCTAGAGTAGCGGCCTCTTCCAACACTTTTTGGCAAATGATGATGCAAATTAGAGAAGAACAATTAGTGACTTATTCTTCTCATTCTATGACCTTAAAAGCCTTGATAGATATTGGCTTTTGGTCTACTAATATGGTGAGCGAAGACTCTCGTATTTTTTGGCAATGTCTTTTACATTATCGTGGTAATTATCGAGTAGAGCCTTTATATTTTCCTGTTTCAATGGATATTACTTTTGATCGTAATTTTTGGCAAACTGCCAAGAGTTTATATAAACAACAAAGAAGATGGGCATGGGGCGCTGAAAATGTTCCTTATTTAATGTTTAATACAGTTAAGTTATGGAAAGAGATTGATAGAAAAAAATTAGTTGGTCATATCGCTGTACAGCTTTATGGTTTTCATTCATGGGCTACTAATGCTTTAATTATTGCTGTAATTGGCTGGATGCCAATGCTTTTGGGTGGAGATCGTTTTAATTCAACTGTTTTGTCTGGTAATTTGCCTGCTATTACGCAAACACTCATGAATATTGCTATGATTGGCTTAGTGTTGTCGGCTGTTATTTCTACCTTATTACTTCCTAAGAGGCCTAAAAATTATTCTTTCTTTAAAAGCGTAAGAATGTTGCTAGAATGGATTTTTGTTCCTTTTACTATTATCTTTTTTGGATCCATTCCTTGTTTAGATGCACAGTTAAGATTATTGAGAGGAAAATATATGGGTTTTTGGGTAACACCTAAATCTCGCTCATAATTATTGCTGTCTATTTTTTAATTATTTTGCTATTATAGAAAAATAGAATATTTTTATGAGGAGGAAAAAAAATATACCAAAATCTATCTCTTATGTCCGAAAAAAACCAAAATCGGCTACTTTTGCTTTATTAACTAGTCCGCGTATTTTTACAATTATTGCTTTAATATTTATAATTCTTATTCTCATTCCTTTAGCTAAAAATTATAGTAGACAACGATTAATTGAAAAAGAAGTGGCTGATATAAGTAAATCTATTGAAGAATTTGAATCGAGTAGTCAGGAATTAAGGGAATTAGCTAGATATTTGGAGTCAGAGCAGTCTTTAGTTGAACAAGCACGTTTAAATATGGGTATGAAAAAACCGGGCGAATCAGTTGTGGTTGTTCAGGGAGATTTATCTAAATTAATAAATCCTGTTTCTGAAAATAAAATAATTATTCCTAACTGGAAAAAATGGATAAATTATTTTTTTAATTAGTGAGCCGAGAATGGGAATTGAACCCACAACCTACGGTTTACGATACCGTTGCTCTACCAATTGAGCTATCTCGGCCGCCAGTTGAGCGGGTGAGCGGAATCGAACCGCCGTCTTCAGCTTGGGAAGCTGACATAATAACCATTATACGACACCCGCTAATCAGTTATATTATAAGCAGAAGCTCCTAGCTTCGTCAATTAATTATTTAATAATCGATTAATATATTATAAATTATGTTTAGGAAAATAAATTACATTATATTTAGTAGCTTGTTATTTCTCGTTTTTTCTTTCTATTCGGTTCAAGCTATAGCCAGCGATAGTCGTCAAATTGTTTCCTTGTCTTTTGAGAAAGCTCAAATAGTGCAACAGGATTTATTTAAATTAGAATTACCAGTTAAAAGTCTAAAGGCAAATACGGAGATTGTGGTGGAAAATTTAGGTTCAGTGTTTGATTGGCCTTGGAATTATTCCCCCTTAAGTAATGTCTATCAATTTGACTTTAGTGATAGAGGGATAAATTATAATCAGTCTGAAGCTTTGCAGATATCTATTAGTTATTCTGAGGGCAATGATAATTATAAACAGATTTTTTTCTATGATAAAGGACAAGCTAAATGGCGTCCATTGCCATCAGTAGATGATCCTGTCAACAAGAAAGTTAGTGCTATTATTCATTTACCTTATGCACGAGTAGCTCTTTTAGAGAGTGATGAAGTGATGATGGTTGGCCAAGCTAGTTGGTATCGTTACAAAAATGGCTTATATGCCGCTTCACCTGATTTTGCTAAGGGCACTATTTTAAAGGTAACAAATTTAAACAATGGTAAATTTGTTGACGTTACCATTAATGATTACGGACCAGATAGATCTTTGCATCCAGAAAGAGTAATAGATTTAGATGCGCTTGCTTTTAATAAAATTGCTTCTACCAGAGATGGTATTGTTAAAGTTAAATTAGATGTTGTTAAATTTGCTAGTCAGGAAGATAAAAATAAATTAGAAGCAGGTACAGTGGTGCCTGATATAGTGTCTAAATCGGCAACGGTTATGTCGGCTTTAGATGGTAGTATTTTATATGCTAAAAATGCTGATTTAGTAGCGCCTTTAGCTAGTTTAACTAAGCTATTAGCAATGAAAGTTTTTTTAGATTTAAAACCAGATTTTAATAAAGTAGTTAGTTATTCCGATCAAGATGCTGAATATAATTATGAACATGTTAATCCTTGGGAGTCGGCTCGCTTAAGAGTCACTAATGGCGAGACTTTAACAATAGAAAATTTACTGTATGCTACTTTAGTTGGCTCAGCTAATAATACTACTGAGACCTTAGTGCGTGTTAGTGGTATTTCTAGGAATGAGTTTATTAAAAAAATGAATGATCAAGCCAAAGCTTGGGGTGCTGTAAACAGTAAATTTATTGAGCCTACTGGTTTAGCTCCAGCAAATGTGAGCTCTCCTTTAGATTATGCTATAATAATTAGAGAGTTATTTAAAGATGAATTGTTAAAAAAAATAAGCACGACTGCTAAGTATTCCTTTACAAGTATTAATAAAGATAAGACATATTATCTAACTAATACTAATTCTTTATTAAAAACGGGTCAGTATAATATCGCCCTTTCTAAAACCGGTTATTTGGATGAAGCTGGATATTGTTTAATGACTCAGGTAGATTCAGAAAAAGGGCCTTTAATTATTGTTAACTTTAATTCCCCTACTCGGGCTGGTAGTTTTCAAGATAATGCCAATTTAATTAAATATGGACTTAAGCAGTTAGGAAAATAAATTTATATGATTACCTTGCTTCATGTTTCAAAAAAATATTCTCGTCAAAATCCCGTGTTAAGAGATGTAAATTTATACGTGAAGGCTGGCGAGTTTGTTTCTATTGTAGGGCAATCCGGGGCAGGTAAAACAACTTTGGTGCGTCTTCTTATTGGTGAAGAAAGAGCTGATGAGGGTCAGGTTATCATTGGTGATTGGGATATTACTAAGATCAATCGTCATGAAGTTCCATATCTGCGTCGTCAGATAGGAGTTATTTTTCAAGATTTTAAATTGTTGCCAAAGAAGACTTTGTATGAAAATGTAGCTTTTGCTTTGGAAGTTTGTGGCGCTAGCAGAGGAAAAATAAATAAGATAGTTCCCAGTGTGTTAAAGATTGTTGGTTTAGAAGATAAGCATAATCGTTATCCTCATGAAGTTTCTGGTGGAGAAAAACAAAGAGTAGCCATTGCGAGAGCTTTAGTTCATCAGCCACGTATTCTATTGGCAGATGAGCCGACTGGTAATCTGGACGCTATTAATGCTGATGAAATTATCGATTTACTTTTACGGATTAATAAATTTGGTACCACTGTTATTCTAGTTACACATAACAAAGAGATTGTTAATCGTCTCAAGCGTCGAGTCGTTACTATGGATAAGGGTCAAATCGTGAGTGATAGGGCTCATGGTAAATATATGCTTTAACTATTTATTTATGCTTTCTTTTTTACGCATTATAAAATTTAGTTTTCAAGATATTGCTAGAAATGTCTGGCTCTCTATTGTGACTATTACCATTTTGTTAATCGCTCTTTTCTCTATTAATACCCTACTAACAGTTAGGGCTGTAAGTGACAATGCTGTTAATGCTGTAAAAGAAAAAATAGATATCAGTCTCTATTTAAAAGCAGATGCCTCAGAAAAAGACATTATTTCTTTACAAGAACGTATTACAGGTTTACCTGAGGTTAAAAGTGTAAGTTATACTTCAAAACAAGAGGCTTTAGAAATATTTCGTACTCGTTATCGAGATAATCAAGAGATCTTACAAGCCTTAAATGAATTAGGTAAAAATCCTCTTTCTCCAAGTTTAGCTATCATGCCATCTGATATAGATAATGCTTCTAATTTAATTAATATTTTACGTCAGTTAGATTCTGATATTATTGAGTCAAGAGATTTTAGCGATAATTCTGTGATTGTAGATAAAATTCAGAATATTACTAAAAGAATAAATGAAGTAGGCGCAGTTATAATAATTATCTTTGTCTTAATCAGCTTATTGGTTGTGTATAATTCTATTCGGGTGGCTGTTTATACTCATAAAAAGGAAATTGAAATTATGCGTTTAGTGGGAGCTTCAAATTTCTTTATTTATATGCCTTTTCTTTTTTCTGCTTTTATCTACGCTCTTGTAAGTGTCATGATAATGATTGCTCTTTTTTATCCCTTCCTCACTTTAATCCAACCTTATTTATCAGTATTTTTAGCTGGTTATAATGTTAATTTGTTAGAATATTTTGTTTATAACTTTTGGCCTATTTTTGGAGCACAGTTTGCTGTTATTTTCTTTATCACTCTATTTGCTAGTTTTTATGCAGTTCGTAAGTATGCGCGTATTTAGTGAAATAGAAAAAGCGCTTATTTGGCGCTTTTTTGTATGGTTGACCTAATATTATAAATGTAATACTATGTTTTAAGTATTCGGGGATCGTCTAATGGTAGGACAGTGGCCTTTGAAGCCATCAATCATGGTTCGAATCCATGTCCCCGAGCAAAACACAAAATCAGGCTTTTAAGGCCTATTTTTGTTTTAATATTAGAAACATTTTAAGTTCTAAAGTGGTTCGAACTTTTTTGGGATATTTGGGATAATTTATAGTAATCTATAGAAATACCTTGATTTTATTGGTCAATATCGGTTCGAATCCATGTCCTATTTTTAAACTTAAAATATGTTATAATGAATTTATAAAGTTAATAATATAAATAAAAAATAATTTTAAGAATTAAAATATGGCAGCACAAATTTTGATTTTAATAGTCTCATTGATAACTTTGGGATTTGCAGCAAATTACCTTGTTAACTCTAGTATAAAAATTGCTAGAAAATGGAAAGTTTCTGAAATGTTTATTGGCTTAACTATTGTTGCTATTGGAACATCTGCCCCGGAATTAGCAGTTTCCGCCTTCGCCGCCTTAAAGGGCCAAGGGGATTTGTCTGTTGGGAATGTTATTGGCTCTAATATTTTTAATTTAGGATTCATCTTGGGTCTAGTTACTATTATTGCGCCACAGGTAATTCCTAAAAAAATGGTTAAACGAGATGGGGTGGTTCTTTTTATCTCCACAATCATGATTCTTTTTTTCATGTGGGATCTTAAAATTGTTTTTTGGGAAGGACTAATCTTATTAGCTAGTTTAGTTTCATATTTAACCCTTCTTTGGGTTAAGAAAGACGTTCAAACGGAAGAAGATGATGGAGAAGTTGCGACACGGAAAGACTATTTAATCTTTATAATTAGTTTAGCTATTTTGGTAAAATCATCCGATTTCACAGTTTCGTCTGCTGTTTTTATTGCTGAGTACTTCAAAATTTCTGCTTGGGCTATTGGGGCAACTATCGTTGCTGCTGGGACAAGTTTGCCCGAAATGGCCACCTCAATAATTGCCGCCTTAAAAAAGAAATTTGGTTTATCTGTCGGCAATGTGATTGGTTCCGATATTTTTAACACGTTTGGCATAATAGGAATAAGTAGCGTTATCGCCCCAATTTCACTAATGTCAAAGGGGCAAATCTTTGGCATAGCTGATTCTGTTTTTTCTGTTATCATGTTAATAGCCACCATTCTTCTTCTATTAATATTTATGAGAAGCGGCTGGAAGATTAGTCGTAGGGAAGGAATTATCATCTTGATAATTGCTTTGATGAGAATGGCTTTTGAGGTTTATGTTGGAAAAACGTAAAATATAATATTTATAAATAATCGTACGAAATGTTGATGAGTTAGCCCGTATTTATTAGATTTTTCCTTGTAACTGAGTATTACTCTTTAGAGATAGGATCGTACCTATAATTATCATCTAATTTTAGCCACACTATTTCGAACTTCGTCCACGACCCCGAGCACCTTTATAGAAACGAGCGGAAACGCCCGTTTTTATTATGTAAAATCGGTTCGAAAATAACATCAAATTATTACTATTTTAGCAAACACCTTGATTTTATTAGCTCAAAAAAGTTCGAATCCTTGTCCCTGTTTTTAAAATATTAATTATGAGATATAATTAAAATATATGAAATTTATAAAAACTATACAATTTAAAGATCTAAGAATCGAAGATACTGATAAGTTTAAAATTCGCCGGGCAGCCAGGGCTGTTGTTTTTGATAATAATAAAAATATTGGGATTTTATATGTCAGCAAATATAATTATCATAAACTACCTGGAGGCGGTCTTGAAGGCGACGAAGCCATCGAAGGGGCGCTTAAAAGAGAATGCTTAGAAGAGATTGGGTGTAGCACAGAAATATTTGGCGAGCTTGGGGAAATTATTGAATACAGAGATAAATGGTCTTTAAAACAGCATTCATATTGCTATTTAGCTAATGTTGTCGGCGAAAAAGGGAGTCCTAATTTTACTGAAAAGGAAATAGATAATGGTTTTGAAATAAAATGGGTTTCGCTACAGGAAGCTATTAAATTACTAGAAAATGATAAGCCGGAAGATTATGAGGGAGGATTTATACAAATAAGAGATAGCAGTTTTCTTAAAGAAGCCAAGAACCTTTTAGAAACTGCATAGTCAACTAATATGCCAAAAAAAATAATAAAAAAGATTCTTCCTGAATATTTTCAAGATATTGTTGACGGAAAAAAGAAGTACGAGTTTCGTCTTAATGATTTTAATATTAAGGTTGGAGATACTCTAGTTTTAGAAGAGTGGACATCAGCAGATCCTAAAAATAGGCAAGCCACTGGCAGAAAATTAGAAAGAAAAGTTACGTATTTAAGAAAGTTTAAATTACAAGATTTGTGGTTTAGTGAAGAAGATATTAAAGAGAAGGGGTTTCAAATAATTTCATTCGAATGAAATTATTTGGAAGAAAATTAAATTAATCGGTATCTGAATTTTCCTTATTATTAGCCATCCACGTCCGAAAACCGTCTCTCCAAGCGAGCAAAACAACAAAATTGAGCCGAAAGGCTCTTTTTTTGTTTTAATATTAGATACATTTTAAGTTCCAAAGCGGTTCGAATATTTTTGGGATATTTTAGATAATCTACAGTAATTTATATAAAAACCTTGATTTCATTGGTCAATATTGGTTCGAATCCACGTCCTGTGTTTTTGGTTTTTATATTTTAATTTTTAGGTTATAATAGTGATATATGAAACCAACACTTATCACATGTTATGTAAATCCAGACTTAGATGGGGTGGCTGGAGCCTTTGCCTATGGTGAATTTTTACAGAAGACGGGCAGAGAATCTATTGTTGGTATTATCGGAGAGCCGCACGACGAAGCTAAATATATTTTAGATCGTTATAATATTCCATATCCCCAGAAAATAATTAATGCTGATAATTTTGATGAGGTCGTCCTGGTTGACGCCAGCGATTTAAATGGTCTTGAGGGAAATATTGCGCCGGAAAAAGTAGTTGAGATTATTGATCACAGAAAAATTAATGAAGCTGATAAATTTCCTAATGCTAGGGTGCAAATTGAATTAGTCGGCTCAGCTGCTACTTTAATAGCAGAAAAGTTTATTGAAAATAATATTAATATTTCCAAAGAGTCAGCAATTTTACTTTGTGGAGCCATTATATCCAATACTCTTAATTTTAAGGGTGGAGTTACAACAGACAGAGATAAAAAGGCCGTAGAGTATCTTGATAAAATAGCACTCTTGCCAGATAATTTCTGGAAAGATCTTTTTATGGCCAAGTCAGATTTATCAGGAAGCAAGTTGAGTGAAAGAATTGAAGGCGATTTTGCGTGGTTTACTTTTGCTGATAAAAAAGTTGGCATTGCTCAAATTGAAATTGTCGGAGCTGAGATGCTTATCAAAGAAAGAATTGAAGAAATTATTAAGGTACTTGAGAAAATAAGGCAAGATATGGGACTAGATTATATTTTTCAAAATACTATCGAGTTAGAGTTAGAATGTAATTATTTTATCAGTCCAGATCTAAAAACACAGAAACTATTGGAAAAAGTTTTAAATATTAAATTTAATGAGGCTGTTGCCAAAAGGCCAAATTTAATCATGCGCAAGCAAATCGTTCCACTAATTAAAGAGGAACTAGAACATTAAAAAAGCTATTATCTTAATTACTATGGAAGAATATTTAGATATTGTTGATGAAAATAATAATATTACGGGAGAAAAGAAATTGAGATCTCTAATTCACAAAGACGGCTCTTGGCACAGAACGGTTCATATTTATTATTTTATGAAGAAGAATAATGAATATTATTTTCTCGTTCATCTCAGGTCTAAAGCAAAAGATTTGTGCCCAAACATGTGGGACACACGTTTTGGTGGCCATTTAAAATCAGGTCAGGATGTAAAACAAACACTTATATCTGAGTTAGAAGAAGAAATTGGATTAAGGGCTGATATTAATAAATTTATTCCCGGGCCAATTTTAAAAAGAGATGATTTGCCAAACAATGAATTTACTTATGTTTATTATTATCCAGGATTAGAGGATATTAGTAGTTTAAAATTTGCTGATAATGAGGTTCAAGAAGTGAAGTGGTTGCCAGCGCAAGATATAGTAGAGGGAATTAAAAATAATTCTAATGATTGGGCCCCTAGTTTAGAGGGTTTTGAAGGCATTTATAAGTATTTTATTGATTTTCAAGATTCTAAGTAGGATTATACTTCTAGTTTTTCTTAAATATTAGTCACATTAGTTCGAACTTCGTCCACGACCCCGAGCAAAATGCGAAAGCAGGTTTTAAAAGCCTGTTTTTGTTTTAATATTAGACACATTTTAAGTTCCAAAGCGGTTCGAACATTTTTGGGATATTTTAGATAATCTATAGTAATTTGTGGAAAAGCCTTTATTTTATTGGCTCATATTGGTTCGAACTTGCGTCATGTTGTTTGGCTAAGTAAGTTATGATATTATATAAATATAAAATTATTTTCATGTATGGAGCTTAACCTAAAAAAAATAGATTTGCCACCTCAAAAGAACGAGGATCTAAAAGAAAAAGACTGTAATTTTATAAAAAATAATTTCGAAAAGCATATTGAGTTGTATAGAAGTGTTGCGGAAAAGAAAGGCATTAAGGCGGTGAATGGTGGTTTGTTTGTGATGGTTGACGGTATTGAATATAAATACGATAGCAATGGAGATGCTTACAAGACAGAGGTTAACTCCGATGGTTGTAATTTAAATACGGGAAGGGTTGACCAGGTGGGCAGTTACTGGGAAAATAATGGGAAAATTGCTTTTGTTGATGAGCTTGGGCAAGTTTGGATTGGGGCAAATAACGATTCAAATATAACAGCCTTAAACGAGGCTAATTATCAAAGAAGTAGTATTTGGGTCCCGTTTTCTAACGGAGAAGAGCCGGTAGATAAGGAGGTCTATAAGAAAATTAGAGATGTGCTAACCGGGAAAGGAGGCGACCAATTAAAGATAGAAAGAAATACTAGAGTTAAAAAAATTATTAATCAAAGAGAAATATTGTTTGGGGAAGCAAATGCTTTTGTTGATGAAAATGAGTTATATGAACAAGTGGCGTATAACGATGGTGAGTATTATATTAACGAAAAAAAAATAATTAACGAAAAATTACAGCCACAAATTGAAAAAGATAATGCTGGATTTGGGCGTAAAGTTTATATAATAAATAATCAAACATTTTCTTTCAAGGGCAGGGAGGAGATGCCGGTATATGAAACGCTTGCTAATTCAAGGAGTGTTTTCTTGGGGGAAGACCCAAAATTTATTAATCCAAAAGATTTTGAAAAATATAAAGAATCGTTAGAGAATAATAACAAAAATAAAGAATTACCTCAGCATTTTATTGTTAATAAATCTTTGTTGGGAGTTCTCGAGCTTGCCGTACAACTTGGAAGCAATGATGGGAGCCTTTTAAAAATAATTACTGATTTAAAAAAAGGTATTTATAGCGAGAGAGCGCTATTATTGCTAGATGCTCTAATAGCAGGCGACTGCATAAATATAATTTTGTACGGGGAAGAAACAGATAAAGACACCGAGGCTCTAGTTTTACTTTCTTTGCTCGGGGACGCTGATTCCCAAATAGTTGTAAGAGAAAATATGGAATTATTTCAGAATGAGATAGCGAAATTTAAAGAACGGTATAAGAAAGAAAATAATAAAGAGTATGAAAAAATTAAGCTAGAGTGGGGGTCGGAGTATGAGGCTCTAGATATAAAAGATCTTTGCGCTGTCCATTCTACTAGATATAAACCGGAGAGAGCCGAGGATGGGTTTACGGTTAGAACTCTTTTTGATGCAACTAATGGAGAATATCTTCGAAATACAATTCATGTCAGTCTTAATCATAAGGTGAAAGGGCATATGTATGGTTCTTGGGATGATGCTAACTATGTTCTAGTTTCCCCACTGGAAAGGATGGTGGAGTTAAATGGGTTGCCGCAAAGGTTAAATACTGTGGATACTTTTTGGAATGCTAATCCCGGGGCCCCAGTTGTATTCCCTGACGCCGTTTTAATCTCTCCTGGTAGCAGAGAGATGCATGAATTGTTCCAACGAGACGGGAATATTCTAAATTTTAAGTCTGAAAATTTCAGCAAAGAGGATTTGGTAGTTCTTAAAAGTGCTTTTGAAAAAGAGGGTCGCTTGAATGACTTTTTAATGATTATAGAACAGAAGTTAAAGAAAGTTTTTGAATCTTATGATTTAGATAAAAAATTAAAAGAGCAGTGGGATTTAGATGTTGTGCAAGAAAAAATTAATCAATTTTTATATAAAAACAATGATTTTAATAAAAGTCATAATTTAAACGTTTTTGACTTGTTGCCATCTACGGGCAATTCTGATTCATCAGAGGCTTATATTGACGCCTCGGTTAAGTATTTAATTGAGCAATCGGGAGCGCTGGTTGGGATTAAGGTGGATTCTCATGATAGCAATCAGGCTATAATAGATCTGGTTAGATATTTATCTGGTGTGATTAGCTTAGTCGTTGCTCGGGTTGTTAATGAATTAGCTGTTAGCATAGTTCTTAAAACTAAAGGCTTTGATGAGAAGAAAGGAGGGGAGTCGTCATGGAGTGACTATAACTCTAAATATCAAATAATGGAACTAGGGGCAGAGCTCGGTGTTATAGGGGGGCCGCATGAAGGAGGGGAAGATGATATTGTTGTTTCAACACATCAATATTATATAAGAAAAGCGAAGGAAGACAAAAATGGAGATGAGGGGGATTTTGATTGGTCTCAATACTCATTTAGTTATGAAAAATTATTATTTAATGATTTATTAAAGAGACTGGATGCAAAAACTCTTCGTGTCATTTATGCGGCCGGAGCTTTAAATGCCAGGTATTAGGCTTATTTGATTGGTTATTAATAATTAATAAATAAATTTATGGAAAATGAAATTAATCAAGCGGAAATTATTCCGATGCCAAGAATTGGTGATAAGGCGCCAAGTTTTAAGGCAGTAACTACTCAAGGAGAAATTAATTTTCCTGATGATTATAAAGATTCTTGGGTAATATTATTTAGTCACCCAGCTGATTTTACTCCTGTTTGTACTTCAGAATTTATGACTTTTGCTAGTCAAGAAGAAAAGTTTAATAAGGCCGGTTGTAAATTAATCGGGCTATCTATTGACGGCCTATATAGTCATATTGCTTGGCTTAGAACTATAAAAGAAAAAATAGAATACAAGGGGATGAAAAATGTTGAGGTCAAGTTTCCCTTAATTGAAGATATTACTATGGAGGTTGCTAATAAGTATGGCATGGTCCAACCAGGAGAAAGTAGTACTAAGGCTGTTAGAGCGGTATTTTTTATTGACCCTAAAGGAATTATTAGGGCTATTATTTATTATCCATTAAGTTTGGGTAGAAATTTTGATGAATTATATCGAGCTTTAATAGCTATGCAGACGGCTGATAAATTTTCTATTGCCACCCCAGCTGACTGGCAGCCTGGTGATGATGTGATCGTACCAACCGCTGGTTCATGTGGAGTTGCTCAAGAGAGAATGGATAGTAGCGATATTAATTGTTATGATTGGTTTTTCTGCACTAAAAAGCTTAGTAAGGAAGACGTAGAAAAGTCTATTTAGATAAAATATTATGCGCCTTTGGAGTCTATCGCCGCAATATTTAGACAGGCAGGGCCTTCTCGCTGTTTGGCGAGAGGGCTTATTAGCTAGAAAAGTGTTATCTAATAAGACAAAGGGCTATAAAAATCATCCTCAATTAGATAGGTTTAAAGCAAGTGATGAACCACTTAAGAATATAGATATATATTTGTATGGAATTTTTTTAGAGGCAAAAAACAGAGGCTATAAATTTGATAAAAGCAAAATAGCTATTTGTGAGATATATAATAAGCAAATAAATGTAACTACCGGACAGGTATTATATGAGTTTAGGCATTTGCTTAATAAACTTAAAGTCAGAGATCTTGCTAAATTTGAAGAATTAAAAAATGTCACTAATCCAGAATTACATTTTATATTTAAATTAATATCAGGTGACATAGAAAGGTGGGAAAGAGTTAAATAGGAAACTTTTAATAGATAGAGCTTGCTTTTAATTCCTTTAAGATATATACTATATACACTTAATATTTATTTAAAATTATGAAAAATTTTGATCGTGGTAGTAAAAGAAATTTTGGTGGTGGTGGAGGTGGATATGAAAAGAGAGATTTTGGTGGATCTCGTGGATTTGCTGAAAAAAAAGAGATGTTTCCAGCTATTTGTAGTGAATGTGGTAATCACTGTGAAGTGCCTTTTAGACCATCTGGTAGTAAACCAGTATTTTGTAGTGATTGTTTTCGTGGACACGATGCTCCTGCTCCTCGTAGCGGTGGTCGTGATCGTGATCGCGAATTTTCTCCATCTAGAAGTTTTCAAGAACGTCCAGAGAGGGCCAGTTTTACTCCATCTGTAAAAGACAACATGGAAGAAAGATTAGCAGCTATACATAATAAGTTGGATAAAATTATGGCTATGTTAAGCTCTAATTCTAATGTTACTAAAGCTGTTAAGGAAGATAAAGTAAAAGAGGAAGTTAAAAAAGAAATAGATGAAAAGCCTAAGGCTAAAGTAGTCGTAGAGAAGAAAGAGAAGGCTAAGGCTGTTAAAAAAGTAGCTGCACCTAAGAAGAAAGATAAAGTAGCAGTAAAAAAAGTAGCTAAAAAATAAGAAATTTATTTATAGGTATTACAAGACGACCAAATTTGGTCGTCTTTGTTTTTCATGAAACTGTCTTTTTATTGATATTATTGTATAATTAAGATATAAATTATAAAAACATTAATTATGAAATATATTAAGAAACCAGAATTATTAGCTCCAGCTGGTAATTTGTTAAAATTAAAGACAGCCCTAGCTCATGGCGCTGATGCTGTATATTGCGGAACACCTGATTTTTCACTTAGAACAAGAATTAATGATTTTTCTTTAAGTGATATTGGTGAGGGTATAGAATATGCACATTCATTAGGCAAAAAAGCTTATGTGACTTTAAATATTTTAGCTCATGAATATCATTTAAAGGCTTTAACAAAGGAAATTCTAACTCTTAAAAAGATGGGCCCTGATGCTCTATTTGTTGCTGATCCTGGAGTAGCTTTAATGATTAAAAAAAATTGGCCTCAAGCTAAATTAAGTCTTAGTACTCAGGCTAATTGTACTAATTCTCAATCAGCTTTATTTTGGCAAAAACAGGGTTTTAGTAGAATTATTTTATCTCGTGAATTAGCCTTAGAAGAAATTAAAGCTATCAAACAAGAGCTTGGAGATTTAGAAATTGAAGTTTTTGTTCATGGTGCTTTATGTAGCGCTTATTCTGGTCGTTGTTTTTTGTCTTCTTATTTTACCGGACGTAATGCAAATTTAGGTGATTGTGTTCAACCTTGTCGTTGGGAGTATGAGATTAAGCCAAAGGGACACGATAAGGCTCTGCTTATTAGTGAAGATATGCATGGTAGCTATCTCCTTAACTCTCAAGATCTTTGTTTAATTGAAAGATTACCAGAAATTATTGTTAGCGGTGTGAGTGCTTTAAAGATTGAAGGAAGAGCAAAAAGTGTATATTATCTTGCTAATGTTGTTGGTGCTTATCGCAAAGGAATTGATTTAGTTTGTTCTGGAGCTAAAAAAGAAGATATTAAGAGTGGTTTAGCTTTGCTTAAAAAAGAATTATTAAACAAATTACAACATCGAGGTTATACTGAGGGTTTTATGTTTGCTAAAAATGAAAACTTACAAAATCATCAAGGTAATTTTCCTGATTCTAATTGGGAATTTTGTGGACAAGTTTTAAGTTGCGAGTTACGTGGCAAGAAATATGAATTATTAGTGCAAGTTCATAATACCTTATTATCAACTGACAGCGTTGAAATAATAGGTCCTAATTATAAAGTAGCTAAAATTAGCACTAAGAGTATGCGTAGTGCAATAGATAAGGAAAAAATTAATGAGGCCCATGGCGGAGGAGGGAATCAGCAGATTTTAATTGAAACAGCAGAATTTTGGCCAGCACTTAGTGTTTTGAGAAGGAAAATAAAGTAGATATTTTATGCTCTCTTTTTCCATAAAAAAGAAGATAGTTTATATTGCGAGTATTGTAATAGCTGTTTTTGTGCTTGTATTTTCATATCGATTAATTATAGAGAAAGAGCAGCTATATAACCTGCATAATAAAGAGCAGAAAAATGATATAAGTCAAAATTTTGTGCTTGATACCAATGATCCAATTAAAAAAGATTTAACTATGATATTTGGTGGAGATATTATGCTTTCACGTACAGTTAATGCAAAGATGTCAGATTATAATGATTATGCTTGGCCAGCCCGATTAATTGCTTCTAGTACAAATTCAGCCGACATTACAATTTTTAATTTAGAATCACCTTTCTTGAGGGACTCAAACTATAGCGTGCCCACTGGTTCTTTTAGTTTTAAAGCTAATCCTTTGTCAGTCGAGACGCTTACTTTATTGGGCACTGATGTAGTGTCTTTGGCAAATAATCACATGTTAAATGCTGGCAGACAAGGCTTGGTAGATACTATTGATATTTTAAAAGAAAATGATATGAATAGTGTAGGAGCTGGTTTAAGCGAGGAGGATGCTCGTAAAGGCGCCGTATTGGAGGTAAATGGCTGGAAGATAGGCTTTTTGTCTTATGCCTATCCTCAAGATAGTAGCGTAGCTACTGACACAAGAGCTGGTATTGCTAGCATGAATTTAGAAAATTTGAAAATAGACATTGAGAGATTAAAAAATGAATCTGATTTAGTAATTGTTCTAATGCATGCTGGCATAGAGTATGTTTCTCAAGCAAATAAAGAACAGATAAATTTTGCTCATAGTGCTATTGATTATGGGGCTGATGCGGTTATTGGTCATCATCCACATTGGCCTCAGAATTGGGAAATATATAAAGATAAGCCAATTTTCTATTCTTTAGGTAATTTTATTTTTGATCAGATGTGGTCTAAAGGCACTAGTCAGGGCCTATTCGCTGAATTAGTATTTAGAGAAGATTTGTCTGGTTCCGCTCAATTAATACCAATTATTATCAAAGACTACGGTCAGGTTAATTTGTGGCCAAAAGATATAGACGAAGCATCCTTCTGGTCTGTATATAATTTAAAACAACCAGAACAGATTAATTGGTAAATGCTTTCTGACAATTTTTTTCTAAAATATCTAAATGTTTATTAAAACAGTTTTTCTTTTTTAAAGTAGAAACTGTTTTTATTTTATAGCGACATTGTTGACATAGATAAATAATTCTGCGAGCTTGTTCTTGATAGTATTTTGTTAATTCTTTTTTTGATGGAAGCTTATTTAAATTCCTATGAGCTAAATTTCGAATATTTGCATGCCAATCTTCTCTAAAGTCATAAACGTCATCGGCTAATTGTTTAGCAGCTAAGAAATATTTACTAGCTAAAAGAAAATTTTTTTTATCTTCTATGGGCCAATTTAATTGCTCTATTAAAATTAAAGTGGGCGCCATTATAAATATAGATTTGTCTGAACCTTGTATGTCTTTGGGGGCTATGTTAAGGTGATGTTTTATAGATTTATAACTAGCTAGTTCAGTTTTCATAAGTAGTTGTTGCCAAATTTCTAGACTCTTTAAATTTTGATTAATGCAAGCAAATTTAAAAGCTGAATATAGACAAGTATTTGCTAGGGATAGATATTCTTTGGGTGTATATTGATTATCGCTTAAATCATCTTGAATACTATAGGCAGTCCATAGAAAAAGAGTAGACACGCCTAGTAGTTGAGTTAATATCTGATTACTTTTATGTGCAATTAAATCATCTAAAGCGATGATAGTAGGCATTAGTGAAATAAGTCCCTTGCTATCGTCTCTATAAGTTTTTTGTTTATATTCTTTTAAGGAATCTCTCAGAATTTTCGGCCATAGTTTTAATTCTTTTTCAAATCGCAAATAGATATTTTGCTTAATTGTTTTCATAATTAAGAGGAATAATAATTGTAAATAAACTACCTTCATTAAGCGTACTTGTTACACTTATCTGTCCATTAAATTCTTGTTCGATGATATTTTTTGAAACACTTAATCCTAGACCGGTGTTGTGATTACTTGCTAATTTAGTGCTAAAAAAAGTTTGAAATATTTTATTAATATTTTCAGGAGCTATGCCTTTACCTTCATCTTTTACTTTAATAATTGTATTTTTTTTCATATTATCAAGAGCTAATGTAATGGTAATTTGGTTTTCTTCGTGCTCTTTATAAGATGCGTCGATAGCGTTAGAGATTAGATTCATAATAATTTGACTAAAACGAGTGCGATTGCCATTAAGGTATATTTTATCTGTAGATTTAAAATAAATGATGGCCTGTTTGTTTCTTGCTTTAGCTTCCATTATGCTCTTAATTTGAGATATCTCTGTATTTAGACAAAAATTATGATTATGTTGATTTCCTCGTAAACAATTATTCGCCGATTCAATTAATTCTTGTATGCGCTTACTAGCTTTTAAGGCTTGATTAATATATTCCTGAGTTGCTGGTATCACAGAACAGGCTTCTTCTTTCATTTGTTCTAAATTTAAATTAACTACTGTAAGAGGGTTAATAATGTCATGAAATATTCCACCCGATAGCTGTCCTACACTTGCTAAGGCTTGTAACTGTTCTATCTTTTCCTTTTTCATGCTTAATATTTCTTTTGTGCGCTGGGCAACTTTTTGTTCTAACTTGTCTTTTTCTAGTTGTAGGGCGATTTTATGTTCTTTTAATTCTTTAAAAGATTCGTGGTTTTCTTTTCCTGTTAGCCAAATAAGAAATAAAATTATACTACTGATTAATACATAAGAAATAGCATCTGCTAATTGATTCGCTTCTTGCCTCCAGTTATTTGATAGGTCAATTAATTGATGCTCTTGTAAATAGGTCAGTATAATAATATTAAGACTAAAAAAACAGCTAATAACTAAAGCTTCTTTAGCGCCAAGAAAAATACTAGCAATAATAGTAACAAGAATGCTCGCAAGGAGTGCTGCTGGTAAGTCTGCGCCCCAACTATAAAAACAAAAAATAGTTGGTAAAGTATAGGCAATAATGATCATCCAAGCACTGAGACTTGTTTTATTAGAGTGGGCTAATAAATAAATAATAATAAATAATATTAATATAGATAAAGTATTTATTAAGCTTAGACCTTGATTATTAGGATTAATAATAAAGTCGTATATTCTAATTATATTTATACAAATTAATACCAGAACTGATAATAGGGCTGTGCTTTGTACTTTCCTATTAATTTTAGAATTTTTATTGTTAATAAAAATTATTTGTAGTTTTCTAATAGTCATAGAAAATGAAAAATGCTCCCCCTTTTTTATTTTAGAGGAAGCATTTAGAGTTTAACTTCGCCAAGGAGTGCCAGGATTTTGATCTTCTTCGCCTTGATTTTCGTTTTTGTATTTTAACATATTATTTTTTGATGGTTAATTTATTATATTTACAGCCGACCTTTGTACATGTAATTAAGCATTAATATCAAGCTTATAGCCTCGTCCGGCTATGTTATGAATCAGTTTTCGACCGTGACAATCAATTTTTTGCCTTAGTCTCATAATGTGTGTTTCTAGAGTATTGGAAAATAAGTCTGCATCTCCATTCCATACATGTTCTAGGATAATATCGCGAGGAATGATTTTACCAGCATTGAGCATGAGATATTGTAGCAGGGAAAATTCCTTATTAGTTAGTCTGATCTTTCTATTAGCTCTAAAAACCTTAAATTGACTTACGTCCAGAGTGAGATCGTGAAATTTAAAGGGTTGGATATTTATATTTTGAGGTCTTCTAGTTAATGCTCTGGTTCTGGCCATGAATTCGTCTGGTGAAAATGGCTTACTAAGATAATCATCAGCTCCAGCATCTAGAACATTAATTTTATCAACTAAATTCTGCCTGACACTTAACATTAATATAGGAGTAATAGAGCCATCTAAACGAAGTTCTTTTATTAAAGCTAGGCCATCTAATTTGGGGAGACTGTAATCGGTAATAATTAAATCATAGTGATTAGTTCTACCTAAAAAAGAGCCATTTTCACCATCATGACTTAAATCACAGGCAAAACCAGCTTTTTTAAGTAAGGATGCTAGAAATTGGGCTAATTCAATTTCGTCTTCAATGATAAGTGCTCGCATAAATATTTTATTTAATTAAATTAATATTTCGCTCCTATTTTATTTTAGCATATTAGTGATAACATTTTGATAACATTTTTTATTTCCTTGTCATTTAGCTTGAATCAAGTTAGAATTAAGTTAGATATTATGAGTAAAAATAAGAAAAAACCTTTCTTTTTAGGTGATATTAAACAAAGAGATGATAATTCTGCTGATCTTTTTAGTATTCAGGAGGGTTCTTTTCGTTTTGGTCAATTAAAGGATTCTTCATATCATCGTGATTGGACAGAAGATTCTTTTTTGTCTGGTAATCAAGACAAAGAAGCGGTTGGTCGTACTTTTAATAATAGTCGTCTATTATTCTTAAAGTTTGTGATTATTGTTTTTATGTTTGTTCTTTTAGGTAGGATAGCTTGGTTGCAAATAGTACAAGGAGCCCATTATTCTCTATTAGCTGAAGGTAATAGAGTGAGGGTAGAGAATTTAGAATCTAAAAGAGGTATTATCTATGATCGTTCTGGTCAAGCCTTGGTTCGTAATACTGCTAACTTTGTTCTTTTACTTAGACCGATTGATTTACCTAAAGATGAAATGGAAAGAGATACTATGTTGAGATACTTAAGTCACGTTATTGATAATTTACCTGAAACACAGCTATCAAGCGCTTCTGGCTCAATTAAATTGGTTTCTGATGGCCCTTCTTTTCAATTAATGAAAGATGCTTTGCTAAAGGTAAAGCCCTATTCACTTGAAGCATATCAACCTTTATTTATTTTAGATAATTTAGATTATAATACTGCTCTAAGACTTATATTAGAAAAAGAAAATCTACCAGGAGTTATATTGGAAGATAAAATTTTAAGAGAATATCCATATACTTTTTCCACCGAAGAGGCTAATAGTGTTTTAAGTTTGTCTCATGTATTGGGATATACAGGAAAAATTAGTGAGGCTGATTTAAAAGATTTAGGTGATAGTTATTCTCTTACTGATTATGTTGGTAAGACAGGGATTGAGTATACCTGGGAACATGAGTTAAGAGGGATAAATGGTTATATTAGATATGAAGTTGATGCCTTAGGTAGACGAAAAAAAGTTATTAGTGAGACAATACCTCAGGCAGGCTATAATTTAAGATTATCATTAGATTTAAGGTTGCAAACGCAAGCAGAAAATATAACTAAAGCTTGGCTTGAGAAAACCAATACCAAACGAGCTTCTGTGATTATTATGGATCCTAGTAATGGTCAAATTCTTGCTTTAGTTAGTTTACCTTCCTATAATAATAATTTGTTTGCTAAAGGGATTAGCCAAAAAGATTATGATAGCTTTATTCAGGATGAAAACGGTCCCTTATTTAATCGAGCCATTAGTGGTGAGTTTCCTTCAGGTTCAGTTATTAAACCAATAATTGCAGCCGCTGCTTTACAGGAAAATGTAATCTCAGAAAGTACTAGTTTTCTCAGTAATGGGGGCTTACGTATTGGGCAATGGTTTTTCCCTGATTGGCGCGCTGGTGGTCATGGTATAACTGATGTAAGAAAAGCTATCGCAGAGTCAGTTAATACTTTTTTCTATTATATTGGTGGAGGTTATCAAGATTTTATTGGTTTAGGAGTGGATCGCTTGGGTGAATATATGCGTTTATTTGGTATGGGTGAAAAGAGTGGTATTGATTTAAATAGTGAATCTAAAGGACTTGTGCCCACCAAAGAATGGAAAGAAGAAACTAAAAATGAAGCCTGGTATATAGGTGATACTTATCATATTGCTATTGGTCAAGGAGATATTTTAGTGTCTCCTTTACAAGTCGTAAATTTTACCTCAGTGATAGCTAACGGAGGTTATTTATTCAAGCCAACTTTAGTGCAAGCGCTCTTAGATGAAAATAATAATGTTGTTAAAAATATTGAGCCGGAGATTATCAGAGAGGGATTTATTAGTGACGATAATTTAAGAATAGTCAGAGAAGGAATGCGTCAGACTGTTACTAGTGGTAGCGCTCGTAGTTTAAGTATTTTACCAGTTAGTTCAGCTGGTAAAACAGGAACTGCTCAATGGTCTAGTACTAAAGCAAATCATGCCTGGTTTAGTGGTTTTGCTCCTTACGAAAATCCAGTTTTTGCTATTACTGTTTTAGTAGAAGAGGGAAAAGAGGGTAGTGAAGTGGCTGTACCTATTGCTCGAGAGATAATGCAATGGTATTTTAGTTCAGAAAATTTAGATTAATTTTTTTCTAATATTAAATAAATTGTTATATTAATTAGCACTCTATTGACTTGAGTGCTAATTTTGTTTATAATAACTTTAGTTTTTAATCTTATATATTTATGTCTTTAAGTGAGCGTCAAAAATTAATTCTACGTACTCTTATTAAAGATTATGTTAAAAATGTGCAGCCAGTTTCTTCTGGCTTGTTAGTGGAAAAATATAATTTGGATATTTCTCCAGCCACTGTGCGTAATGAGTTGATGTATTTAGAGGAGCAAGGTTATATTTATCAACCTCACACTTCAGCTGGACGAGTGCCGACGGCTTTAGCCTATAGCCTGGATTTAGATAATAATTTAAGTAAACATAAGGAGTTAAGAAATAATGATAAAGTAATTTTAGATAGATCATGGGAAGAATCTAAGGAAAATTTTAAACCCATGGCTCGTAGTTTGGCTGAATTATCTTCTAATGCTGTTTTTTGGGCTTTTCATAAAAACGATCTATATCACACTGGCTTGTCTAATTTGTTCTCACAAGTAGAGTTTAAACAAAACGATATAGTGTGTGATGCTTCTCAAGTGATTGATAGGATGGAGGAAATTATTGATGGTTTTTTTAACGAACTTGATGACGGTGTTAAAGTATTTTTAGGAAATGATAATCCCTTTGGTTCTTTTTTAGGCACTTTAATTTTAAAATATCGTCGACAAGGAACTTCTGGTTTAGTGGGAATTTTAGGGCCTATACGCATGGATTATCATCACAATCTTTCACTGTTACAATATTTACAAGATAAATTTAAATAATTTTTTATGACAGAATTACAAGCAGGTATCTATCAACATTACAAAGGAGGAGAATATCAATTACTCTATGTAGCTGAAAATGAAGCAGATAAGCAAGAAGTAGTGGTGTACAAATCTTTAAAAGATAATAAAATATGGACTCGCTCACTTTCAGAATGGAATGAGTTAATAGAAAGAGATGGGGAAAGTGTAAAGCGCTTTGAATATATAAGGGAATTAGAAGAAGATTCAATGGAGCATAAGTATAAAAGAGCTTTAGCTGATTACCAGAATTTATTAAAAACTTCTTTTAAAGAAAAACAAGATTTTGCTAAATTTGCTTTAAATAGTTTTTTACAAGATTTATTACCAGTTTACGATCATTTAAAAATGTCTATTAACACTTTGCCGCCTGAAGAACATGAGAATCCTTGGGTAAAAGGAGTGGAATATGTGTTAAAACAGTTTAAAGACATTTTAAATGATAATGGCGTTAAAGAAATAAAAACCATTGGAGAAAAATTTGATCATAATTTTATGGAGGCGATAGAAGGTGAAGGAGAAAAAGTAGTTGCAGAAATTATGCCAGGTTACACTTTGCATGATAGACTTATTCGCCCAGCTAAAGTTAAGGTGGGCGTTGAGAAAATAAAAAATGAAAAATAATTAAGTATTTGTTTTTTTCTATCTACTCTTAATTGGAGTTTTAGAAGAAAACTTGATAAATCTATGTCTTTAATTAAATGGAATCCATTTTTAAATGACGGTTTTGCTTTCGACGACATGGATAAAGTGTTCGGCGAAATGCTACCAGCTGTAAGGTCTCAACATTTTGGCTTTACCCCAGCTTTAGATGTATATGAGGATAAAGATAATATTATTATTGAAACTCAATTAGCGGGTATTGATCCAGAAAAAGTTGATATTTCTATAGAAAATGACATCCTTTGTATCAAAGGAGAAAGTGAACATAAAAGTGAGGTAGAAGAAAAAAATTATTATCGTAAAGAAATTCGTCGAGGTTCTTTTTATCGATCTATTCCTTTGCCAACTAAAGTGAACGGAGATAAAGCTACAGCCATTACTGAAGAAGGCGTGTTAAAAATTACTGTTCCAAAAGAGAAGGAATTAAAATCAAAAACTATTAAAATACAAACTAATAAGAAAAAATAAAAATATAATAATATGGGAAAAATTTTAGGCATTGATCTTGGTACAACAAATTCAGCCATGGCTATCATGGAGGGTGGCGTTCCTAAGATACTAGAAAACATTGAAGGCAATCGAACCACTCCTTCAATTGTAGCTATTTCTAAAAGTGGTGAGCGTTTAGTGGGAGCAGCTGCCAAAAGACAAGCAGTAATTAATCCTGAAAATACTGTTTATGTGGTAAAGAGATTGATTGGTCGTCATTTTAATGATGATGAAGTACAAAAAGATTTAAGTTCTATGCCCTATAAGATTGTTCAATCTGGTGAGGGCGTAAAAGTAAAAATGGGAGATAAGGAGTATTCTCCTCAGGAAGCATCAGCTATGATTTTAGCAAAAATGAAGGCAGATGCAGAAGTAAAAATTGGAGAAAAAATTACTGAAGCAATTATTACCGTACCTGCTTATTTTGATGATTCTCAAAGACAGGCTACTAAAGATGCGGGGCAGATTGCGGGTTTGGATGTGAAGCGTATTATCAACGAACCAACAGCAGCAGCTTTAGCTTATGGATTTGATAAGAAGCAGGGACAAAAAATAGTTGTCTATGATTTAGGTGGAGGAACTTTTGATGTTTCAGTTCTTGATATTTCTTCTGATACGGTTGAAGTAAAAGCTACAAACGGAGACACTCATTTAGGTGGTGAAGATTTTGATCATCGTATTATTGATTGGATTATTTCAGAATTTAAAAAAGATCAAGGTATCGATTTATCAAAAGATACGCTTGCTTTGCAGAGAATTAAGGAAGCCGCTGAAAAGGTTAAAATTGAATTATCCACTGCTATGGAAAGTGAAATTAATCAACCTTTTATATCTACGGATGCTAATGGACCAAAACACTTGGTAATGAAGATGACTCGTTCTAAGCTAGAGTCTTTAGTGGGTGATTTAGTAGAAAAGACTATTGAACCTTGTAAAAAAGCTTTAAGTGATTCAGGTTTTAGTTTGAATGATATTAATGAAATTGTGATGGTTGGAGGTATGACTAGAATGCCTTTAGTGCAACAAAAGGTAAAGGAATTTTTTGGTAAAGAGTCTAACTTAAGTGTTAATCCGGATGAAGTTGTAGCTTTAGGAGCAGCTGTGCAAGCTGGTGTTCTTCAGGGTGACGTTAAAGATGTATTATTATTAGATGTTACTCCTCTAACGCTAGGTTTAGAAACATTAGGTGGAGTAGCAACTCCTTTAATTGAAAGAAATACCACTATCCCTACTTCTAAATCGCAAATTTTTTCCACTGCTGCTGATGGTCAGACTAGTGTTGAAATTCACGTAGTCCAAGGTGAGCGACCAATGGCAGGAGATAATAAATCTTTAGGTCGTTTTATTCTAGATGGAATTCCCTCATCTCCTCGAGGCGTACCTCAGGTAGAAGTAAAGTTTGATTTAGATGCTAATGGTATTTTAAATGTTAGTGCTACTGATAAAGCTACCAATAAACAACAAAAAATTACCATTACTGCTTCTTCTGGTTTATCTAAAGAAGAAATAGAAAAGATGAAAAAAGAAGCTGAAGCTCATGCTGAGGAAGATAATAAAAAGAAAGAAGGGGTTGAAATTACCAATCAAGCTGAAGCAGTTATTTTTAGTACTGAGAAAATGATAAAAGAATCAGGTGATAAAATGAAAGCAGAGGATAAAAGTGAATTAGAATCTAAATTAGCTGAACTTAAAAAAGCTAAAGAAGAAAATAATGTTGAAAATATAAAGAAAGGCTTGGAAGCTGTTAATACAGTGGCTCAAAAAATTGGAGCAGCGATGTATCAACAAGCAGGAGCTAATAGTGAGACTACATCAGGAGCTGATAATGCAAATAATAAAGATGATGATAAGAAAAAAGAAGATGATGCTGTTGTTGAGGGTGAAGTGGAAGAGAATAAATAATTTTGTTTTTCTTCGAGTGGCCCTTGCTATTATAGCAAGGGCCTTTGGCTAGAATAACAAAAGTGATAATAATTTTATGGCTAAAGATTACTACAATATATTAGGAGTTTCTAAAAATGCTAGTGCTGAAGATATTAAAACAGCTTTTCGTAAAAAGGCTCATGAACATCATCCTGACAAAGGGGGCAATGAAGATACTTTTAAAGAAATAAATGAAGCTTATCAAGTTTTAGGTAACCCGACAAAAAGACAGCAGTATGATCAATTTGGATCTTCTTTTCAAAATGGTCAAGCCGGAGGAGCTTATAATGGCTCTGGTTTTGGTGGATTTAATGGAGTGAATATTAATATGGATGACTTGGGTGATATTTTTGGTGGTTTCGGCGATATTTTTGGTTTTGGTGGCGGATCTACTCGTAGACACACCAATCAAAGAGGGCGTGATTTAGAAATGAATATTAAAATTGATTTTTTAGAATCAATTTTAGGTGTTGAAAAAGAAATTAAATTCCCTCATTTAAAAACTTGTACCAGTTGTAAAGGTAGCGGTCATGCTGCTGATGCTAAAATAGAGACTTGTTCTACCTGTCATGGTCAGGGATATATCAATCGAGTGCAGAGAACTATTCTAGGGGCAGTACAAACTCAGGTGACGTGTCCTGATTGTCAGGGCCAAGGAAAAAAAGCTAATAAAGCTTGTAATGTATGTCATGGTGAAGGTAGAACAAAACAAGACGATAAGATTAAGGTAAAAATTCCTGCTGGCATTAGCAATGGCGAAAGTATACGTTTAGCTTCTTATGGTGATGCTGGCGAGAAAGGAGCCGCTGCTGGTGATTTATTTTTAAGAATTATAGTTGCTAGTCATCCCGAATTAAGACGAGAAGGTGATGATATTTATTCTCAAGTAGAGATTTCTTTTGTAGAAGCTATTTTGGGTACAAGTTTAAATATTCTAACTGCATATGGCAGGGTAAAGTTAAAAATTCCTGCTGGCACTCAACCACAAACGACTTTTCGGCTTAAAACAAAAGGCGCTCCGCGTCTTCATAGTCGTGGTCAAGGTGATCATTTTGTAAAAGTTAAAGTAAATATACCTACTAATATTAGCAAAAAACAAAAAGAAATATTAGAATCTCTTAAAATATAATCAAATTGACTTAACTGAGAGATTTTGCTATAATAATTGTATATTTGATATATCTAATTTATAAATATTATGCGTAAATGCTGTTGTTCTAAATTGTTAAGTAAGCTTTTTGCTAAGAAAAAAGGATGTTGTTGTCATGAAGATGGTCAACATAGTCATCTTAATTCAGAGCCTAAAAATGATAGTCCAGTTAATCATGATAGCCAAGTTACTAATGATTCCACTATTAGTAGTTTAGAAGAAAATAAATAGTTTAGATAGTTAAGTAAAAAACGCTTTAAACGCGTTTTTTATATTGAAATAAATGTTTATTGATACTCATGCTCATGTTAATTTTAAAGATTTTATAGATGATGCTGATGAGGTAATTCGTCGGTCTTTAGATAATGATACCTGGATGGTATTAGTCGGGTCAGAGTATAAAACATCCAACAGAGCTTTAAGTTATGCAAATAAATATGAAAAAGGAGTTTATGCCGCAGTTGGTCTTCATCCAATTCATTTAGAAGAACAAGCTATTAAGAATAAAGATGAAAATGGTGATCATCAGTTTGTTACTAGAGCTGAAGAATTTAATTATGATAGTTATGAAAAGCTAGCTAAGTTTCAGAAGGTGGTGGCTATTGGCGAAATTGGTTTAGATTATTATCATCTTGATCCAACCAAGGACGTTTCAATGGCCAAAAGAAAGCAACAAGAAGTTTTTTTAAAACAATTGTTATTAGCTCGTAATCTTGATTTACCGGTTATTATTCATTGTCGGCAAGCTCATGATGATTTATTAGGAATATTGCAAGATTTTAGAAAAGTATATGCAGATTTTATTCCTAATGATAGACCATGGGGCGTGCTTCATTGTTTTTCTGGAGATGAAGATTTGGCGTGGAAATATTTTTCTCTTGGTTTAATAGTCTCTTTTACTGGGTTAATTACTTTTAGTAAGCAGTGGGACGATGTGTTGCGTAAAATTCCTCTTGATAAATTTATGATTGAGACGGATTCTCCTTATATGACCCCAGAGCCTTATCGTGGTCGCCGGAATGAGCCTTTATTAGTTCAATATGTAGCTGGCAGGATAGCAGAAATTCGTAATTCTAGTATAGAAAATATTTCTGCAGCCACAACTGATACTGCTAAGAGATTTTTTCGTATTTAAATTTATTTTTTGATTTTGGCTAATCTTGACTTTTTTGAAATGCGGGTGTATATATCAATATGTTTTTTGCACGTTGAATATATTTTATTTAATTTAAGCTTATGGATGGAAAATCAACTAAAGAGCTGCTGCTTTCTAGCGCTGCTTATAGCCTTTCTTCTATATTAGGCCCTTTATTATTATTGGGAGTGCCAGCTTATTTTTTGGATCAATATCTTAACACTAAACCAGTTATACTATTAGTAGCAGTTTTTGTAGCCTTTGTTATTACTAATATTCTTTTGTATAAAAAAGTGCGAAAAATTAATAGCATGATTGCTAACAATTTTCCTCCTAAAGATTTTCAAGTAGGAAAAGATTCTGCTGAAAATAAAAACGATTAACTATGGGTTTGAATATTTCTTTGTCTCCTGAGACTTTATTTTATCTTGGTTCCTGGCCTATTTCCAATGCTTTTTTTTGGTCTTGGCTTGTTTTTGCATTTTTAATTATTGGTGCAATTATTTTTAAAAAAAGCTTAAAAATGAAACCAGGAGGATTTCAAAGTTTAATTGAAATGATGATTAGTGGAGCTTATGATTTTGTTGAGTCAATGATGGGTACCAAAAAAAAGGCAATGAGAGTTTTCCCCTTAGTTTTTACAATGTTCTTTTTTATTTTCTTTGCTAACTTATTAACTTTTATTCCTGGTCAAGCGGCTGTAACGATAAAGACGGCCGGTGGTGTTGTCCCTTTGTTTAGAGCTATTATTTCTGATTACAGTATTGTTTTTGTAATGACCATGGTATCGGTGATTATCACTCAAATAGTAGCAATTGCCGTAATGGGTCCTTTACGATATATAGGAAAATTCTTGAATTTTAGTAGTCCTTTAAATTTCTTTTTAGGATTAATGGATTTAGTAGGTGAATTAGCCAAGGTAATGTCTTTGTCGTTTCGTTTGTTTGGTAATATTTTCGCTGGAGAGGTTTTAGGGGCAGTAATGTTATTTTTATTCCCATTTTTCCTACCTTTGCCCTTTGCTTTTTTAGGATTGTTAACCGCCGTAGTACAGCCATTTGTTTTTTCAGTTTTAACTTTGGTGTTTATTTCAATGGCCACTGATGCGGCTGTAGAGGCGGAGCCAGCACTAGAAAAATAATATAATATATTTTATTTAATAATTAATATCTAAATTTATGGACATGGAAGCAGCAAAATACATTGGCGCTGGTCTAGCTATGGGCTTGGGCGCTATTGGTCCCGCTATTGGTGAAGGACTCGCAGCCTCAAAAGCTTTAGAAGCTATTGGTCGCAATCCAGAAGCTAATGGAAAAATAGCCCCTTTAATGTTTGTGGCTATGGCTATTACTGAATCAACAGGTATCTACGCTTTGGTTGTAGCTCTGATTATTCTTTTTGCATAGAATGCAAAGACTGTCTACCGCTTTTTGCGGTGGATTACCTTGTATTTTAATTTTCTTTTTATATGGGTTTGATTAAAGCTCTCGGCATTGATGGCCGTATCTTATTTGCACAATTAGTAAATTTTTCCATCTTAGTATGGGTTTTATGGCGTTTTGCCTATAAACCTGTTTTTAAGATTTTAGAAGAAAGAAAAGATAAGGTGTATAAAGGCTTAGAAGACGCGGAAGCTGCTACTTTGAAATTGCAAGAAGCTGAAGAAGAAAATAAAAAGATTCTTTTAGAAGCTCGACAAGAGGCAATAAAAATTTTAGAGCAAGCTCAGGAAAAGGCTGAAACTAAACAACATGAAATTATTGCTAAAGCTGAAGCAGAGATTGGTGTTATTATGGAAAAAGAAAGAGCTAAAATTGTGGTTGAAAAAGCCAATTCTTTAAATCAGCTTAAAGGAGAGGTTTCTTCCTTGGTAATGATGTCTTTAAAAAAGTTTTTAGAAGAAAATCTTAATGAAGTAAAAGATCAGGCCTTGGTTGAAAAAATTGTTGCAAGTTTAAAAGATAAAGCTTAAATTATGAAAGTTAGCCCTAAACAATACGCACGTAGTTTAATGGAATTAACTGCTGGAATATCTGATGAAGAGGCCCAGAAGGTGATCGGGCGCTTTGTTTTACTTTTAAAAGATCGTCATGATTTATCTAAATCAGATGCTATTATTGAGGAGTTATCTTTATTACAGCAAGCAGAACAAAAAGAAATAAAAGCAGAATTGGTAAGCGCTCGTTCTTTATCTAAAGAATCAAAAAATTTAATTACTACTTATTTAAGCGATAGACTAGGAATGGATAAAATTGATTGGCAAGAGAAAATTGATCAATCATTGTTAGGAGGATTTGTTCTTCGTTATCATGGCTTTGTTATTGATGGTAGTCTAAAAAATAATTTAAATAAATTTAAAAAACAGCTTTTAATTAAATAAATTTTATGTCTAGTACTAAAGACTTTATAGTTGAACAACTTAAACGCCAAATTTCTGATTTTAAAGCCAGTTTAGAAGAGAGCAGTGTTGGTAAAGTGTTAAAAATTTCTGATGGTATTGCTCTCGTTTCTGGTTTAACAGAAGCGATGATGAGCGAAATTCTTTTATTTAAATCAGAATCTGGCGAAGTCGCTGGCGTAGCTTTGAATTTAGAAGAAAACTTAGTTGGCGCTATTATTCTAGGTGATTTTACTCCAATTAAAGAAGGTGACGAGGTTGTTTGTACTAAACGTATTTTAAGTGTGCCAGTAGGAGAAGAATTAGTTGGTAGAGTGGTAAATCCTTTGGGTGAAGCTATGGATGGTAAGGGAGATATAGTTACAAAAGATTTTTATCCAGTGGAAAAAATTGCTCCAGGTGTTATTACTCGTGCGTCAGTTAATCAACCAGTGCAAACTGGTATTAAAGCCATTGATGCCATGATTCCAATTGGACGTGGACAGAGAGAATTAATTATTGGTGATCGTCAGATTGGTAAGACTGCTATTGCTATTGATGCTATTATCAATCAAAAAGGGCAGAATATGAAGTGCGTATATGTTGCCATTGGTCAAAAAGAATCAAAAATAGCAGAGATTGTGAGGAAGTTAGAAGCAGCTGGGGCAATGGAATATACTACTATTGTATTAGCGGGGGCTTCTAGTCCGGCATCACTTTTATATATTGCTCCTTATGCTGGTACGGCTATGGCCGAATATTTCTTAGACAAAGGTGAGGATGTATTAATTATCTATGATGATTTATCTAAACACGCGGTTGCTTATCGTGAAATTTCTCTTTTATTAAGACGTCCACCAGGCCGTGAAGCCTTTCCGGGTGATGTTTTTTATCTTCACTCTAGATTACTTGAAAGAGCCTGTAAACTTAATAAAGATTTTGGTGGTGGTTCAATAACCGCTTTACCAATCATTGAAACTCAGGCTGGAGATATTTCCGCTTACATTCCTACTAATGTTATTTCTATTACTGATGGTCAGATTTTCTTAGAACCAGAGATGTTTAACAAAGGTAATCGTCCGGCTGTTAATGCTGGTTTGTCAGTTTCTCGTGTAGGTTCATCTGCTCAAACAAAAGCAATGAAAAAAGTTGCCGGTAAGATGCGTTTAGAAGCTGCTCAATTTAGAGAATTAGCTGCTTTTGCTCAATTTGGTTCTGACTTAGATGCAGATACTAGTCGTAAATTAGAGAGAGGCAAACGTTTATATGAAGTATTTAAACAGGATCAATATCAACCTTTGTCAGTGGCAAAACAGGTAGCTATCTATTATGCTCTTATCAATGGCTTCTTAGATGATGTGCCAGTAGATAATGTTAAAGATTTTGAAAATGGTTTATATCAACAATTAGAATTAGAGGCAGAAGTGTTAAAATTATTAACCAATAATACTGAATTAAGTCCTGAAATAGAGGAAAAATTAAAGACTCTATTAAATAATTATAAAGAAGGTTTAGAATATTTGATTAAATAGTTAGTCTATGGCTAAGACCAAAGAAATATCCAGAAGAATAAAATCGATCAGTAATACCAAAAAAATTACTAAAGCAATGGAGATGGTGGCTGCTGCAAAGATGAGAAAAGCAATAGAGGCGGTACTTGCTACTCGCACCTATGCTAATTTGAGCTGGGAAACCGTATTGCATTTAGCTGCCATGAGTTATGGTAAGGGTGGTAATGTACATCCATTTTTAACTAAAAGAGAAAAAACACAGAAAGTAGCTATTATTCTTATCACTTCTAACCGAGGTATGTGTGGTGGTTATAATTCCGCTATCATATCTAAGGTAAGAGAGTCTATAAAAAAACACCCAGATACAGATGTTGAATTTATTCTAATCGGTAAAAAAGGAGTTTCTTTTTATTCGCAGAAATATCCCGTAGAAGCTGAGTTTCCTAAAAATGATGAAATTAGTAATGTAAAAGAGGCTCTACCTATAGTTAAATTAGCTATGACTAATTTTTTGAGCGGTAAATATGATAAAGTATTTGTTGCATACACTGATTTTGTTAGCGCCGTTAAGCAAGTTCCTCGTATTAAACAATTATTACCTATCGACATTGACATAGAAGATGAATATCTTGGTATCGTTGCTGATCCCAAAGTAAGCACGACTCATGAAATAATAGAGGCAAAAAAGAAAAAACACCTGCATGAGGCATCAGGATTTGATTATGTTTTTGAACCTAATCCAGAAGAAGTGCTTA
Organism: uncultured Gammaproteobacteria bacterium; assembly: GCA_964435515.1. Classification (GTDB taxonomy): domain Bacteria; phylum Patescibacteriota; class Patescibacteriia; order Patescibacteriales; family UBA12465. Next base: position 54,439 of record CAYSZD010000001.1, read on the forward strand.
ATCGTATTATTCCTAGATTATTAGAGGTCCAGGTATATCAGGCATTATTAGAGGCTAATGCTTCTGAGCATAGTGCTAGAATGAGCGCTATGCATCAAGCCACTGAAGCTGCTAATGACATGGTAAGTGAACTTACTTTATTTTATAACAAGGCTCGTCAAGCTGGTATCACTGCAGAAATTGCGGAGATTAGTGCTGGAGCGAACGCCCTGCTCGATTAAATGAATAATAAAATTTTAAAAATATGAGTGAAACAAAAATTAATGCCGGCATTGTCAAACAAGTTATTGGCGTGGTAGTTGATGTCTATTTTGAACAAAATCTGCCCGCTATCTATAATGCCTTAGAGATTGACCTAAGGGGGCAGAAACTAGTTTTAGAGGTTGAACAGCATGTTGGTTCTAATGTGGCCCGTACTATTGCCATGGGATCTACTGATGGACTACAGAGAGGCGCTAAGGTGATAGACACTGGAGCTCCTATTAGCATGCCTGTTGGTAAAGAGACTTTAGGTCGCATCTTTAATGTTTTAGGTGAAGCAGTTGACGGATTACCAACACCAAAAACAGAAAAAAAGTATAGCATTCATCGTCCAGCACCAAAATTTACTGATCAATCTAGTGCGGTTGAGATATTGGAAACTGGTATTAAGGTTATTGATTTAATTTGTCCAATTGTTAAAGGTGGAAAAGTTGGTTTATTTGGAGGAGCTGGAGTAGGTAAGACTGTTGTTATTTTGGAACTTATTCATAATATTGCTAGTCAGCATGGTGGTTATTCTGTTTTTGCGGGTGTGGGAGAGAGAACTCGTGAAGGAAATGACTTGTATCATGAAATGAAAGATAGCGGAGTACTTGATAAGGTTTCCATGGTTTTTGGTCAAATGAATGAACCACCTGGTGCTCGTGCTCGAGTAGCTTTGTCTGGTCTTTCTGTGGCTGAATATTTTCGTGATGAACAACATCAAGATGTACTATTTTTCGTTGATAATATTTTCCGTTTTACTCAAGCTGGTTCCGAAGTATCCGCTCTTTTAGGACGTATGCCTTCAGCTGTAGGTTATCAACCAACACTTGCTACTGAAATGGGTGAATTACAAGAACGTATTACCTCTACTAAAGATGGTTCTATCACCTCTATTCAAGCAGTATATGTACCAGCTGACGATTTGACTGATCCTGCTCCTGCTACTACTTTTGCCCATTTAGATTCTACCGTGGTGCTATCTCGTTCTCTGTCGGAATTAGGTATTTATCCCGCTGTTGACCCCTTAGATTCTTCATCTATTATTTTAGATCCAAAGATTGTTGGACAGGATCACTATGATACTGCTCGTGGTGTACAGCAAATTTTACAGCGTTATAAAGATTTACAAGATATTATTGCTATTTTAGGCATGGAAGAATTATCAGCTGAAGACAAGCTACTTGTAACACGTGCTCGTAAGATTCAGAGATTTCTATCTCAACCTTTCTCAGTGGCAGAAGCTTTTACCGGCAGAGCTGGTAAATATGTTAAATTAAATGACACAGTTAAGAGTTTTAAGGAAATATTAGAGGGTAAATATGATTCTATTTCCGAAGATGATTTCTATATGAAAGGAAGTATTGAAGAAGTAGCAAATAGTGTTAAAGAATAATTTCTATGGCTGATAAAAAAAGCATCAAATTTGAAATTGTTACTCCAGAAAAAGTTGTTTCTAAACAGCAGGTCTTACAAGCTACTATTCCTACAGAAGAGGGAGAAATTACGGTTTTGCCAGAACACATTCCTTTGGTATCAATTTTGAAACCTGGTGTTTTAGAATTAAAAAATGTTGATAATCAAATTGAAATTATCTCAGTTTCTGGGGGTTTTGTAGAAGTTTTAAGAGATAAGATTGTTATTTTAGCTGATACTGCTGAAAGGGCTGAGGATTTAGATGAATCACTTATCATTGCGGCCAAAGAGAGAGCTGAAAAAGCCAAGCTAGAAGCTATGAATAGGGATGATTTTGATTTCTCAGCTGTAGCTGCTCGTTTAGAAGTAGAAGGCGCTAGAGAAAGAGCATTGCATAAGTGGCGTAAGCTCAGAAATGTGAAGAGTTAAAACAGTTATTATTTGAAGATATGAAAAAAGCACGGTGTGAATCGTGCTTTTTGGTGTGTGGTGTTTGTTTTTATTTTTATTTTTTAGCCGGCATAATAGCGCCGGTTTCAATTGGAATAGGTCCGTAATTATTTGTCGGGACATATTGTCCATTCCATCTTTGAGCCTTAATCTCTTCAATCCTGAGTTTTCTAAGCTCAATCTCGAGGGTCATATTTTTAGCGACCGCATCGTTATATTTTTTAATACCCTCGCCTTCAAGAGCTTTAGCCTCAGCTTCAAGACCGGCAGCAATTTTTTTGCCTTCAGCCTGGGTAATTGTTGCAGTTTTTTCCGCTTCGGCATTTTTGACTTTTTTCTGAGCTTCCTGCTCAGTGATAAGCAGTTCTTGCTCCTTCTGTTTTACCTGTTGTGACCGGTTCATGGTCTCTTTGATTTGCTTATCAAAGTCTTCGGACCAGTCATAGTTTGTGATTTTCAGTTCAGTTACCGTTAATGGATAACTGTTCACCATCGACCTTATCTGTTTCAGAGTTTTCATCCGGATGGTGTCCTGTGTTAAAGGTAGAACAAAGATATCATAGCGACCAACTTGGGCCTTAAAAGCCTCGATCATAGACTTGGTTAGGATGGTCATAATTTTTTCTTCTCCAAAATCTTTCCACATGATTGGTAGCCGGTCTTTATCGTAAACAAAAAATAGCGTTAAATTGGCACCAATTGTTTGGTTGTCCTTGGTGATAGCACCATTGCCATCAACTTCAATTTCTGCTTTTATCTCAATTGGTTGAATTGAGACATTTTCGATACTTTGGATAAAGGGCGCTTTAAAATGTAGCCCTGGATCCAATGCTTTCGGGGAGATAGCGCCAAATGTAAATCTTAGTCCTCTTACGTCGCTGTTTATGGTTTTTATGCTCATGGAGAGCAGAAGCACAATAATGCCGGCGATTAAGATGTTTGTGGCATTTTTTTTGCTCATAAAATCTTTGCCTTCCAGATTTTTAAGGCCAAGTTTCATGACGAAATAAAAAGTTATCGCTGCCATAGCGACAATAAACAGTACTACATTTAAAATGTTCATTTTTTTTATTTTTTTGTTAAAGAATTTGTTTAATTATGCCACCACGACATAACGAATCATTATGGCACATATATAAAATTATGTCAATACTAAAAAAGCTACCGTTTTAGTAGCTTTTGATATTAAAATATTTAGTAATGGTTCTATAAAATAATTACTCCTAATATTATTAATCCTACTACAATACGATACCAGCCAAAGATTTGGAAGTCGTTCTTTTGAATATATTTCAGAAAAAAGCGGATGCCAATGATAGCGGTAATAAATGAGACTATTAGACCAATAAGCCAGATTGTCATAATACTATTATCTAAAATAGGAGGGCTTTTATAAAGATCTAGAGCGGTAGCAGCGGCCATAGTTGGCAAAGCTAGTAGAAATGAAAATTCAACAATATTTTTTCTTGATATTCCTAGTGACAAGCCACCCATGATGGTGGCAGCTGAACGTGATACACCGGGAATGATGGCTAAGCTTTGAAATAGCCCAATATAGGCTGCTTTTCTATAGCTAATATCCTCTAGTTTTTCTTCAATTTGATTTGGCTTATTCTTTCTTTTAAAATATTTTTCTAAAATAATTAAGGCAATACCACCGAAGAGCAGGGCTAAAGAGATGGTTAATAGGCTTTCAAACAGGAAGTTTTTTACCACTTGATATAAAGTAAGGCCAATAATAGCAGTTGGAATAAAGGCTGCCGCTATTTTTAAAATAAGAATGGGCTTTTGCCAAATAGTTTTAGTATATAAAACAGTTACGGAAAGAATAGCTCCTAGTTGAATAGAGATAAGAAAGCTGCTGAGAAAATTACTTTCAGGCAGATTTAATAACTTAGCAGTGATGATAAGATGAGCAGTAGAGGAGATGGGCAGGAATTCACTTATTCCTTCTATTAAGCCTAAAATAATTGATTGAATGATAGTCATAGAAATAGTTTATAACTATATTTTACAATATTTTTCTTTAAAGAGCTAATTTTCTTGAAATCCTTGACAGCTATTTTAAAAAGCTATACAATAGCCTTAGGTTTAGCACTCTAATGATTAGAGTGCTAAGTAAAAAGTCTAATAATAATTATAATATTAGCCTAAAATAAATTTATAAAATATTGTTATGAATATTTTTAATTATTTTAGGTGGTAAAACTATGAAATTGAAACCACTTTCTAATCATGTGATTGTAAAAGCAGCCGCTCAGGAAGAAATTACTAAAAGCGGTATTGTTTTACCTGCTAGTTCAGAAAAAGATCGTCCAGAAAAAGGTGAGGTTATTGCTGTTGGCGCAGGTAAAATAGATGATAATGGCAAATTAATGGCCATGAGTGTTAAGGTTGGTGATCAGGTTGTGTTTAAGAAATATTCTCCTGATGAAATAAAAATAGATGGGGAAGATTATCTAATCTTAAATGAAAGCGATATTGTCGCTATTTTAGAAAAATAATTAATAAATAAAAATATATGGCTAAACAAATTATTTTTGATGAAAAAGCACGCTTAGCCCTTAAGCGTGGTGCTGATCAACTTGCTAATGCAGTGAAAGTAACCTTGGGTCCTAAAGGTAGAAATGTGGTAATTGAGAAAAGCTATGGTGCACCGATTGTTACTAAAGACGGTGTTACAGTAGCTAAAGAAATTGAATTAGAAGATAGGTTTGAAAATATTGGCGCCAGTATTGTTAAAGAGGTGGCTTCAAAAACTAATGACGCTGCTGGTGATGGTACTACTACTGCCACTGTTTTAGCTCAAGCAATTATTAATAATGGTTTAAAATTAGTGGCCGCTGGAGTTAATCCAATTGATATAAGAAAGGGAATTGAAATTAGGGTGGCAGAAATTGTAAACAATTTAAAAGAGATGAGCAAAAGTATTAGCACTAAAGAGGAAATTGCTCAGGTTGGTTCTATTTCTGCTAATGACGAAGAAATTGGTAATATTATTGCTGAGGCCATGGAAAGTGTCGGGAAAGAGGGTGTAATTAGTGTAGAAGAGGGGCAGTCATTTGGAATTGAAAAGGAAGTAGTGGAAGGCATGCAGTTTGATAAAGGATATTTGTCTCCTTATATGATTAGTAACGCTGACAATATGACCGCCGAAATGAATGATCCTTATATCTTATTAACTGATAAAAAAATTACTGCTCTACAAGATATTTTACCCCTACTAGAGAAAGTAGCACAATCAGGTAAAAAAGATTTAGTTATTATAGCTGAAGATATTGAAGGTGAGGCATTGGCTACCTTTGTAGTTAATAAACTTAGAGGTACTTTTAATGTTTTAGGTATTAAAGCTCCTGGTTTTGGTGATAGACGTAAAGCAATGTTAGAGGATATTGCTGTCTTAACTGGAGCTCGGGTTATTTCTGAGGAAGTAGGCTTAAAACTTGATAAAGCTGAAATTGAAGATTTAGGTAAAGCTAGAAGAGTAGTAGCATCTAAAGAAAATACTACCATTATTGATGGTGCTGGTGATAAAAAGGTAATTGAAGAAAGGATAGCTCAAATTCGTAAAGAAAAAGATTTAAGTGATTCTGATTTTGACCAGGAAAAATTACAAGAACGTTTAGCAAAATTATCTGGTGGCGTAGCGGTAATTAAAGTAGGAGCTGCAACTGAAACCGAGATGAAAGAAAAAAAATATCGCATTGAAGATGCTTTAAACGCGACTAAGGCGGCAGTTGAAGAGGGCGTTGTTCCTGGTGGAGGCATGGCTTTAGCTATTGCTTGTTATGGCCAAGATTTTGCTGGTTTTGAAGCGGAATTAAAAGATACTTCTAAATTATCAGCCGGAGCAAAAATTATTAATCAGTCTATATTAGAGCCTATTAAACAAATTGCTAATAATGCTGGTGTTGATGGATCTTTAATACTACAACGTATTATTGAAGATAATAAAAATAGCAAAGAAGTGAAGGGCTATAATGCTGCTACCGGTGATTTTGTGGAAATGATAAAAGCAGGTATCGTTGATCCTACTAAAGTAGTTCGTTCTGCTTTAGAAAATGCCGCTTCAGCAGCGATGATGTTTTTAACTACTGAGGCAGTGATTGTAGATAAAATAGATGAAAAAGATTCTGGACATAATCATGCGGGTGGTATGAATATGGGAGGAATGATGTAAAAAATAATTGTAGATTTAAAAAAGACCGTATTAGCGGTCTTTTTTTATTATTATTGGCTATTAATCTGTATTTTGCTATAATTGTTATATAATTAATTAGCCAACTATTGTATGACTAACGTTATAAAAACTAAGAAGAATAAGAAAAAACAGAAAGAGGTGGTGGTAGTTGTCTCTGGTTATTTTAACCCTTTACATACTGGTCATTTGGTTATGATATCTAAAGCTAAGAAAATGGGAGATAAATTGGTAGCAATTATTAATAATGATTATCAAGTTAAATTAAAGGGTAGCGTGCCTTTTATGAGTCTAGCTGATAGAGTCAAAATTATTAAAGCTCTAAGAGATGTGGACGAGGTATTTATATCGATTGATAAAGATGCCACTGTTTGTAAATCTTTAACTCGTATTAAACCAGATATTTTTGCTAATGGTGGCGATAGGAAAAGTATTGGCGATGTGCCAGAATATAGTGTTTGCCAGAAATATGGTATTAAAATGGTGGATGGATTAGGAAAAAAAACTCGAGCCAGCTCTGTTTTAATTGCTAGGGCAGCAGCTAAAAAAAATAAATAATTTTACTTTATGCGTTTTTTGATTAGATATATTTTAATTTTTGCAGCTATCGTTTTAGCGGCAGTAATTTTGATGCTTGTCTTTTTTGCTAGTAAAATATTAAGTCATAGTGATTTAATGGATAGATTGTTAAATCGGCCAAAAGTTGAGAATGTTCAAGTTTTACGTCCAGAAAAAAATGTTGTTTTACTTGAAGGCTGGACTAATAAGGATATGGCTCAATATTTTGAAAGAGAGGGCATTTGGCAAGCTGAAGAGTTTTTAGAAATAGTTGGATTTCCTCAAGTTGATTATAGTCGAGAGAAAGATTTACCCCCGCCAATGGATTTTTCTGATGAGTTTGAATTTTTACAAGACAAGCCAAAAGATAAAGGCTTAGAAGGTTATTTATATCCAGATACTTATCGTGTTTTTGCTGATGGCGCCAAGCCAGAAGAGTTAATTAGAAAAATGTTGCAGAATTTTGATCAGCAATTAACTGCTAAGATGAGAGCTGATATAAAGGCACAAGGAAAAACAATCTATGAAATTATTACCATGGCTTCTTTAATAGAAAAAGAAGCGCCAATTAATTATAGAACGGGTGATAATAAGGATGCTAAAATAATTGCTGGTATTTTTTGGGATCGAATTAAATATGGTCAAGCTTTACAGTCTTGTGCTAGCTTAGCTTATATTTTAGGAGTTAATAAGCCTCAGTATTCTAGCGAAGATACACAAATAGAGTCTTTATATAATACATATAAATACCGCAACCTTCCCCCTGGTCCAGTTAGTAATCCTGGTATTTTAGCTATAGAAGCAGCTATTTATCCAACTTATACAGATTACAATTACTTTCTTACCCCAGCAAATAGTAAAAATATTGTTTATGCTGTGACTTATGAAGAACATTTGAGAAATAAAAATAAATATTTACCTTAAATATTATGTTTGAAAATCAGGATGCTTCTAAATCTGACGGCGCTAATAATTTTGTTAGTCCCAATCAGGGTGGTCCAGATGATTCTTATGCCAGCGCTAAGAAGAAAAAAATTATATTAATTATTGCTATTAGTTTAGGAGTAATTATTTTAGCGACTGTGCTTTGGTGGGCTTCTAGTGTTTTATTATCTAAATCAAAAAATCAGCCAGAGCCAAGCAATGAAAATAATACAGAGACTGAACAATCTGGTCTTGATGTATATTTGAATCCTAATGATAGCGTGATTGGCGATGAAGATGATAATGATTATTTAAGTGGAGTGGAATATCTTTCGTTTGCAGATTTTTATAAACTTGATAATGACACAGAACGAAATATTAATTTTAAAAATTATAATCTACCTCTCAATATAAAATTAGACGTAGCTAATTATTATGAAGTATCTCGTAAAATAACTTTAGATGCTCAACTAGATAATCTGAATGCAAATGGTTTTGCTATTTTAGATAATCCTTGGGAAAAAACTGCAGATAATTTCTATAGTTTAGCTGAAACTTTAGATAGTCGGCAGATACCTTTATTTATTAGTGCTGATTTTATCTCATACTATTATCAAAGTATTCTAAAGGCTTCTTTTAAGGAGATAGAAGAAGCAGTGTTCTATGAAAGTCTATGGAATATTAGTAAGAATTTATATGAAAATTCTCGTAGACAATATGAGACTCATTTAGCAGAAATTGGTAATGTGAATGATAGAGTTTTAGAAGCAGAGCGTTTAGCTACTGCTTATTTTGCTGTTTCTTTGGAGTTATTAAAGCCACATGCGGATCAAATTGAAGAAAATCATCGTTTTAGTTCGGGGTTATTTAATGAGCAAGATCAGAAACAATTTGCTTTTCAGGTTCCAGCATATTTAAATGTCGATGTGTTAAGTGAATTAGCTTTAATTAGTGAAGCAAAAGCGAAGCAGAAATCTCCAGTATTGTTATATGATCGGGATTATAAGAGTTTTATTGTGCCAAGTGAATATAGTGATAATGCTCGTTTAAATAATTTTTATTTAGCAGCCGCTTGGTTAAATTCAACTTTTCCTTTAAATTATCGAGATGATAGTTGTTCTGATTGTTTATTAGATAAAGATGATTGGCGTATTAATTTTATTGCTGCTTCTTTAATTGCTCATGATTTTTCTACTTCTCAAGATCTCAAGAATGAATGGGCAAGAGTTTATAAAAGCCTATCTTTTTTTAAAGGCTTAAGAGACGCTTGGAATTATATTGATTATCGTGATGGATTCGAAGCTTTATTCACCAAAGAGGGGGATATTAAAAGTTTGTTTGCAGAAAATAATTTACAAGCTGAGGACAATCTAGAGGCTTTAAGGTTAAAATTATTAGAACGTCAGTCTTTGCCTATTCAAGGAGCATATAATCCAAATTCAGTTGATGGTCGCCGTTTTGCTGGTCTACAATTTTTAGCTGATTTTTATTGGCCTAATGATTTTATTTTATCTAAATTACGTTACCCTATAGTTGGTGGTTATGAAGGTGATGCTCTTGCTAAAAACAATATAACTGCTTGCAGTATACAAGGAAGCATTCAGCGTTGCCAGGGTTCGTCTCAGGATATATTAAAATTAATCTATCCTGCTTGGGATAGTGAATATTTTAGAGAAAATAGTAAGTATCTTAATTATACTAGCTCTATAGCCCAACTTCAGACGCTTGCTGACGAAGCAATTAAGAGTAATATAAATAATTATTGGTCATCTTTATATTTATGGAAAAATTATTTATTAAATACAGAAAATAATTTACCAGAATATTTAAATAATAGTAATTGGAGTAATAGAATGGCTGACAGCGCTTTAGCTTCTTGGGTTGATATGCAGCTACCAATGGACAAGCTATCCTTACGTAGTCAGGTCTCATCAGTAGGGAATCTGTCGTCAGGTGAGATAACAGCCGATTATGCTTGGGTTGAGCCAAGTTTAGAATTTTTTGATCGCATTATTGCTCATAGTCAAATGGTTATTGGTATGTTTGAAGCTTTAGATATTAGCTCTAGATCCAATTTAGCTATCAATTATATCAATGAAGCTGAAAGTGAATTAGTAGCGTTAAGAAATATAGCTATTAAACAAGCCGCGGGTGAAGATTTAAATGAAAGCGATACTCAAGTAATTAGAGATTTTGCTAAAATGTATAATTTAGAAAAAATGGAAACGAAGAGTTTGATTTGGCGCAATAGCGCTTTAAATAAAAAGGTCACACAAAATATGGGTGCTCCTAAAATTTTAATCATTGCTCATCCAGTGGGAGATAAAATTGTATTTGCGGCTGGTCCAATATTTAATCATCAGGAATCTAAATAAGTTATAAGAAGTATTAAAAAAGCTATTTATATAAATAGCTTTTTTTGTATATTATAAGTATTATCTAGAGTACTCAAATAAATAATTATTACCGTTATCAATTTTGATCCATCTATCTGCGCTTATTTTTGCTTCAGCAATAATTTTATCACTAGCCCACCAATAGTGATTTATAATAAGATATGATTTATTAACTTGGGCATAATCCATGGCTTTAAGCATTGTGGCCCTATTAGCTTGTTGATAGGACATACTTAAGAAATATTGATATAATTGCCCCCCTGTGGGAATAGGATAGAAATAGAATTTATTATTTTTTGTGCTTAAATATCTATTTTGAAAACCAAATTGTTTTAAGGCGGCCGCGCTAACTTGTTGATTGGCTAGTACAATATAATTTTCATTGTTTGCTAGTGATTCTGCTAAAATTACTGCTTCAAAATCACCTTTGCCAGTAGAGTAGCCACGACTATTGTAATATTTATCAAAGCGAGGATATGATCCGTATAAGGAGATAGTTAAAAGCATGGCTATTCCTAGAGCTATAATAATTTTTTGTTTTCTGTTTTTTAACAATGATTTTTTATATAAAAAATAGAATAATTCCCAAAAAAGAGGTAGGGCAATAATCATGGCTATGATTAATAGACGTTTAGTATAACCATCTTGTTCATAGGCTATTAGAGCTGGGAAATTAAAGTTAGAGCTAAGCAGATAAACTAGGAGTGTAGTCAGGGTTATTATGCTAATGAGTTTTGCTTTGTCTTTTTCCAAAGTATTTCTATCTTGCCAAATTTTATCTTTTAAAAATATTAATACGGTAGCTAGGGCTATTATTAACCAGGCTTGGTTGCTGATTAAAGCATAACTAATACTTAGTAAGTAGGGGCCCATGTTTTTAAAGACAGGCAGTGCGAGATTTAGTTGAAAATTATTGAAACTGGGATAATTAAATCCAGCTATAGACCAGATAGCCAAGTTTAGGCAGATAACTAAAGTGCTGATATAAAAGGCTGGTGTTAAAAATAATTTAATTAATTTATTTTTTTCTTTTTTATTTTGTAAATAATGGAGAATGGTAATTGCAATTGCTGGTATACCAGCTAAAGGGTGGATACAAAAAGTCGCTAAGGCTGATATAATGCTCAGTCTAGTTTGTTTGTTTTTATAAATAAAGATTATAGTTGCTAATAGGAATAAATAGCTAAGATTTTGGGGTGTAGTTATAATAAAGGGAGAAAAACCTAAGATTAGTAGAGTAAGAGAACTTATCCAGGCGCCATTATTATTTTTTCTGTTCTTATGTAGTTGAAATAATAGAAATGGAAGTGATAGTGCTGCTCCGATGGGTAGAAGCCAGACATTAATGATATTTAAGTTGATACTAGTAATTCTCTGTAAGGCTACGATGATGCTGTATTGACCTAAATAATATGGAGTCTTGGGTAGGATTACTCCATTCTTTATAATTTCCTCTAAAGCTGCATAGTGAATATGAGGATCAAAGCCATAACCTAACTGGTAAATAATGGCAGCAATTGAAAATATTAGAAATAAATAAGCACTAAAAAGTATGTGTTTTAAATGATTATTATTTTTTTGGCTGAAACTTAATATGATTAATAGATTGCTAATAATAATTAAGAAGAAAAAAATGTTTGGTATTTGTGTCCAAGGTGATATTAGGGCGGCAGTACTAGAATGAGAATACAGTATAATAACGGCAGTTATATTGATAGCCGGGTTAATAGCAAAAACAAAATAACTAAAAAAAAGTTTTTGATTTTTTCTCTTGGTGGTTATTTTTGCATAGTTGTTATTTTTCCGTTTTAGTTTAAGAGTCCAAGTGAGAACAAGGCTGGCTAAAATTGTTAGTGCCGTTCCTAAAGTGTTTAAAGAATAGATACTATAAATAATTGCTCCACATATTGCTAAACTGGAGAAAAATATCCAAATATTTTCAAAATTTAAATAATATTGCCATTTTTTCATATGTTTATATTTTAGCATTTTCTTGCTTATTCGGAAAATTTTGGCTACTATTTAATAGTAAGTTAAAGTAGGCTTATTTTATATGAAATTTAGCTGGTTTAAGCGAAATTTAGAGAATATTTTAGTTTTCCTCCTAGCTTTAGGCTTTTTTGCTTTAACGTCTTTTGTTATTCAACAGGTACAAGAGCCAGATTATATCAAATTTCTCTCTCCAGATGAGACCGCTAATTACTTTTTTGCTAAAAATTATGCTGAAAATTCAAGCATAGCCGTGTTTGAGGAGGCTAATTTATTTGGGGAGGAGATAGTTAGGCCGCGTAGTATTCGTAGCGATCATGGCTGGTTAAAACCGGTTAGTTTTTTAGGAATCATATTACTCTATGGTAAGATTGCGGCTGTTTTTGGTTCTCAGGTAATTCCATATCTTACTCCATTTTTTGCCTCTTTGGGCTTAATCTTTTTTTACGCTTTTGTTCGTAAATTATTTTCTAAACAGGTAGCCATAGTGTCTGCTTTGATGCTAGCTTCTTTTCCAGTATATTTTTTTTATACGGTTAGAAGTATGTTCCACAATGTTTTATTTACCGTCTTTCTTTTAGGTGGGGCTTATTTTTTATTACTCTCTTTTGCTAAAGAAAAAAAAGAGAAAAAGAAATTTTTTCATTTTAGATTGACTTATAAACAAATTTTTACTTATCTTTTCTCTTTATTAACTGGTATTTTTTTCGGTTTAGCCATAGGGGCCAGAAGTTCAGAATTATTATGGCTGGCACCTACTTTATTTATTGCTTGGCTTTTTTATGTTAGACGTTTAGGCTTGACTCGTTTAGTATTAATGATGGCTGGTTTAGTTTTGGCTCTACTACCAATATTTTATTGGAATCAAATTTTATATTCTTCTCCTTTCTATGGTGGTTACAGCGAAATGAATAGCTCTATCCAACAATTATCTCAGGCTGGCTCTAGTGTTATTCATTCTAATATATTAGAAGCGGGTTTATCTAAATATGGAGAAGTATTTCAAGTAGTTAGGGATAATATTTTTTATTTTGGTTATCATCCTTACCAGTCTTTAAAAATGTTCTACTATTATGTAGTAGTAATGTTTCCTTATTTGTGTGCGGCTACTTTTTTTGGTTTATTGATTCTTTTATATCATTTTATTATAAAGCCCAAGAAAGCTATCTTGGTATATTTATTGAGTTGGTTAACCTTATCTTTTATTCTAGTTATGTATTATGGCAGCTGGAAGTTTAATGACAATCCCGACCCTAGTCGTTTTACTATTGGTAATTCTTATACCCGTTATTGGTTGCCTATGTATATTATGGCTATTCCTTTAGCTTCTTTGTTAATAGTTAGAATAGGAAGATTATTTGTTCGTTTAGTTAGTATGAAAATAGCAACAAATACCGGTAAACGTTTACGTGCCATGATATATACTTTAGTTGTTTTGCTTTTAAGCGGTATTTGCTTTTTTAGTTCTGCTATGTTTGTATTATTTGGTTCTGAGGAAGGTTTAATGACTCTCTATTATAATCATTTTAGAGATAAAGCAAATGCAATGTCTATTTTAGAAACAACTGAAAACAACGCTATTATTATTACTCAATATCATGATAAGCAATTATTTCCTGAAAGGAAGATAATAAGTGCTTTGTTAACAGATGATAATATAAATTTAGTATTTGCGCGCTTATTAGATAATTATCCAATCTATTATTATAATTTTGCCTTTCCTGAAAAAGATTTAAATTATTTGAATGAAAGAAAATTGCCACCAGCTGGATTTGCTATTAATTTAATTAGTCGTCATGGAGTTTTTGGTCTCTATCGTTTAGTGCCTATGGAAAATATACAGGCAGATGAAGTGGAGCCTTCGACTGTAGAGGTCCCAAAATAATATATTTTATGAAATATCATATTATTACTATTGGTTGTTATATGAATCAAGCCGACAGTGAAAGAGTCGCTTCTTTTTTAGAGGGCTATAATTATCAGGTTTCAGATTCTTGGCACGAAGCTGATCTGGTTATTCTCACTACTTGTGGCATTAGGCAGACAGCCGAAGATAGGGCCTATGGTTTAGTTAATAGTATTAGGAAAGAAAATCCTAAGGCAAAAATTATACTTACCGGTTGTTTGTCTAAAAGAGAAGATGTAAAAAAAAGATTAAAACATCAAGTTGATTTATTTATGCCGATTAATGAATTATCTAATATGATGAAATTGTTAGATAAATCTAGGAAAGTTAATCTTTTAAATGAAGATGAGTTAAGAGAGTTAAGTGGTGAAAAATACTTAGCTATAAATCCTAAACATCAAAATATTTTTAGTGCCTATTTGCCGATTGGTAATGGATGTAATAATTTTTGTTCATATTGTGTCGTTCCCTATGCTCGAGGTAGAGAAGTATATCGCCCTGTTAAAGACATTGAAAAAGAAGTCAAAATTTTAATTAATGCAGGCTATAAGGAGATTGTTTTAATTGCTCAAAATGTTAATAGCTATAAAAGTGGCACTATTAATTTCCCTAAACTATTAGCTAAGTTAGGAAAAATAAAGGGTGATTTTTGGATCCGTTTTTCTTCTAGTCATCCAAAGGATTTATCAGATGAATTAATCCAGGTAATTAGTGACAATACAAAGATATGTAATCATTTACACTTAGCTTTGCAATCTGGAGATGATGAAATATTAAAGGCAATGAATCGTAAGTATAGTGCTGAACATTTTTGTCAGTTAATAGAAAAAATTAGAGCAGTGAGACCAGGTATTTCTATTACAACCGATGCTATTGTTGGTTTTCCAGGAGAGACAAAAAAGCAGTTTAATAATACTTTAAAATTATTTAAAAAATTAGATTTTGAAATGGCCTATATTTCTCTTTATAGCCCTAGGCCAGGCACAGCTTCTTGGAAGATGAAGGACAATGTTAGTTTAGAGGAGAAAAAAAGGAGAGCTAAAGAACTAGAGATAATACTGAAAAAGAGTGCTTTAAAAGCAACCAAGACTTATCTGGGTCAAGTAGTAGTTGTATTAGTAGAAGGAAGAAATAAGAAGGGCTACTATTATGGTAAAACTTCTAGTTTTAAAGATGTGCAGTTTAAAGATGGGAATGAAGATATTATTGGTACATTTGTAAGAGTAAAAATAAATCAAGTGAGAAATTTTAGTTTAGCTGGAGAGTTGGTAGATAAATAAAAATTATTTTTTTATTATAACTATGTTAAAGAGTAAAAACAATAAAGAAAAAGTCTTAGTTATTTTAGGTCCCACTGCTAGTGGTAAGACCGTTTTAGGTGTGCAATTAGCCCGTATGTATAATGGAGAAATAATCTCCGCAGATAGTCGTCAGGTCTATAAAGGCATGGATATTGGTACTGGCAAAGATGTGCAAGAATATGGTGAAGGCGCAGATAAAGTTGAGCATCATTTAATTGATATAGTTTCCCCAAATGAAGAATTTAATGTGGCTAAATACCAGGAATTAGCCTTTAAAGCGATTGATGATATTTTAAAGAGAGGTAAATTACCCATCATTGTTGGGGGTACTGGTCTTTATTTGCAAGCTGTAATAGATAACTATCATTTAAGTTCAGTAAAGCCTGATTTAAAGAAAAGACAAGAATTGGAAGCTCTGGGTAAAGATGAATTATTTTCGCTACTTGAAAGAAGTAAGCCAGAATTTGCTAATAAACTAAATAATAGCGATAGAAATAATCCTAGAAGGCTTATTCGTTATTTAGAAATATTAGAACAGACTGATAGTATTGATAAAAAACAAAAATCACCATATGAGTTTTTGGTTTTGGGTCTTGATTTTCCAGATGAGATTTTAAGGGGGAGAGTGGTGAGGAGAATTAATGATAGACTGGAAAAAGAAGATATGATTGCAGAAGTAGAAAGATTACATAATGAGGGGGTCGATTTTAAAAGGCTTATTTCTTTTGGTTTAGAGTATAAATTTATTAGCTTCTACCTATTAGAGCAATTAAGCTACGATGAAATGTTGCAAAAACTCAGCGATGCTTCATATCGTTTTGCTAAACGTCAAAAAACTTGGTTTAAACGTTGGCAGAAACAGGGAAGAGAGATTATTTGGATCAAGGGGCTTGAAGAGGCGATAAAAAAGGTAAATAAGTTTTTAAAGAAATAATGATTATAGATTATTTAAATTTGTGAAATTAAAAAAATAGCTATAAGCTATTTTTTTGTTTTATATTAATTTCTTTATTGTTTTTCTACTTATTAAGCATGTTTTCTATCATTGTTTTTATTTTTTCCGGATTAGCTCTACCTTGTGTTTCTGCCATTGTTTTGCCAATTAGAAATTGGATTAAAGGAAGTTTGCCACTTTTATATTCCGTTACTTGTTTAGGATTCTGTGTTATTACCTTATTAATAGCTTTCTCTAATTCGTCTTCATCGTCAATTTGAGTAAGTGATAATTTCTGCATGATATCAGTTGGATCGCCACCTTCCCAGTACATTATTTCTAAAATTCTCTGGCCAGCACTGGAATTTATTTTCTTTTGCCAAATAAGAGTCATAAGTTCGGCAAAATTTTCAGCGGTCATTTTTAGTTGCAAAGCATTTTTATTATCTTTATTTAAGCTTTTTAATAGTTCGCTAATTATCCAATTAGCCACCATTTGGGCGGCATTTTTATCCTGTCTTTCAAAGTCGTCGCCACTAGCTTCTATCCAGGCACCCATTTCAGATACAACATTTTCAAAAAAACTAGCTAGATTTTTATCATTAGCAATAATCTCTGCTTGTTCATCTTTAATCCAATATTGTTCTCTAAATCTCTTGGCTTTAGCATGAGGCAATTCTACTAATTGTGATTTTAGGGAATTTAGCCATTCGTCACTAATTTGAATTACTGGAATATCTGGTTCAGCAAAATATCTATAATCAGCAGCACTTTCTTTGTGGCGTTGAGCGATGGTTATATTTTTATCCTCATCCCAGCCTCTAGTTTCAGGAATAATATCTTCTTTATTATCTAGCATCTCACTTTGTCTTTCAATCTCGTAGTTTATAGCTTTTTCTACTGACCTAAAAGAGTTAATATTTTTTACCTCAACTTTAGCATTAAGTTTTTTCTTTCCTTTGGCTATTATGAGGCCATTTTTATATTCCCAGTTGCCAGGTTTTTGCAGGCTGATATTAGCCTCGCAACGCATTTCACCTTTTTCCATATCAGCATTGCTCACATCTAGAAAGCGTAGGATGCGTTGATATGATTGGCAGAATCTTTTTGCTTCTTCGGCGTTTTTAATAACTGGTTCAGTGACTAGCTCTACCAGTGGAGTACCAGCTCGATTAAAGTCAATAAGGGTTTCTTGTCGTTCTTTAGGATGGAAAGATTTACCAGTGTCTTCTTCTAAGTGAATTCGAGTGATATCTATATTTTTATGACCTATATCAAGTTTGCCTTCGTAGCAAAAAGGTTGGTCGTATTGAGATATTTGGTAGCCTTTAGGCAAATCTGGATAGAAGTAGTTTTTACGATCAAATTTAGAGTTTCTATTAATTTTACAATTTAAAGCTAGTCCAAGTAATAGTGTCCAATCAATTGCTTGTTTATTAGGCACCGGCATTGTTCCAGGATGTCCTAAGCAAATAGGGCAGACGGTGGTGTTTGGTGCCCGATTATTAGTGTCATTATCGCAAGAACAGAACATCTTGCTTTTAGTTTTTAGTTCGGCGTGTATTTCTAGGCCGATAATAATATCATATTTCATATGTTTATATTGTAGCTGAAAAAAGCTTTTCTTCAAAGTATTATCAAAAAACTCCAATGTTTGGAGTTTTTATGATAAGCCAGTGCTACCAAAGCCTTTTTCACCGCGACTGGTATTATCTTCTATTTTGGTTTCTTTTATTAATGGTAATTCAATAGCTTGAATAAGTAATTGAGCAATTTTTTGTCCTGCTCTTATATGGTATATATCTTCACTAAGATTTTTAAAGATTATTTTTATTTCACCTCTATAGCTAGCATCAATAACGCCGCCTAAAGTAGTATAGCCTTGATTTGCTAGGCCACTTTTATCCCAAATAAGTCCTACATAGCCTTCAGGAATGGCTATTTTGAGGCCAGTGGAGAGCGCGTCTTGAGCGTAGGGAGGAATAGAGATGTCTTCAAGAGCATAAAGATCCAGACCAGCGTCAGAGCCATGAGCGCGAGTAGGTATTTTTGCTTCAGGACTTAGTTTTTCTACTTGTATTTCTTTGATTTTTTCTTGAGTATTAGTGTTTGGGGTTTTTTCTAATTCTATTTTTGTTAGTTCTTCGGCTATTTCTTCTTCTAAGGTCATTTCTTGAACATGAGGCTCATGTTCTAAGCCTGTGCTGATAAATTCATCATTTTTTGGAGAAGGAAGCGTTGGTGCTAATTTACCATTTTTAATCAAAATATCACTCAGTGTTTGAAAATCAGCTTTCTTTTTTTGAATATCACCTAAATTAAATACCCTTGTGACATATAGCCAAATGAGATAATGTATATCTTCACGAGACATGATTTCTCCGTTACGAGTACATTTAATTAAACGAAAATCAGGCATTTCATTAGCAATTTCAAGATATATCTTTTCAGCTTTTTTTAAATGCTCTAGATTATCTTCATGTATATCTTTTGTTTTGCCATACCAATCTTCTCTTTTTCTGTCTTGAGCTAATTTTTGAGATATCTCCGCTTCTACGTGAAGGATGAGATAGAGGTCGGGTTTAGGAATGTTAAATATTTTATATTCAATTTCACTGAGCCAATTTAAAAACATTTTTCTTTCTAGAGGATTTTCTATTTTACCGCCTTGATGAGCAAAGCTAGAAGAAATATAACGGTTGGATATAACTATTTTACCAGCCATGAGCCATTTTCTTATTTGAAAACTTGCATCAAAACGATCAATAGAATAAAAGAGAGAGGAGGCATAGGGATTAACATCATCAGCTCCACCGTATTTGCCAGATAGATATTCTTCTACCATGCCAGCTGATTTAGTATTGTATTGAGGAAAATCAGCCAATTCAACATCATGGCCTTCATTTGCTAGTTTGCTCGCTAAAAGTTGCAGCTGGGTGGTTTTACCACTACCATCTGTGCCGTCAATAACAATGAATTTTCCTGGATAAATAGACATGTTTTTACTATTAAAAAAGCGCTTGGTTATTAATTACCAGCACTCCTCCTAATGCTGTATTTATCTAATTTTGTATCTCTTTGACCATTTTGTCAATTTGATGATATAGATTTTCTAAATCGCCGTTATTATCTAAATGAAAATCAGCATTTTGCATTACTTCGGGTATTTGTAGTTCTGCTTCTCGTTCGCCGTCTATCACAAATTGTTCATAACTTTTGTCAGCATCTCCAGAATTTTCGTTGCGTAATTTCATTCTTTCGTA
Source organism: uncultured Gammaproteobacteria bacterium (assembly GCA_964435515.1). Taxonomy (GTDB): domain Bacteria; phylum Patescibacteriota; class Patescibacteriia; order Patescibacteriales; family UBA12465. The sequence goes on from CAYSZD010000001.1 coordinate 74,017, forward strand.
TCTTATTTGTGGACTAGCATCAATGCTAATTAATTTAAAACCTGGTATATCTTTTAGCCTAGAGATATCATCTAAGCGCCTAATACCATCGATTACTACTATATCTTTTTTGCTATTTTTAGCATCTTGGCCGATTACTTCGGCTAATATATTTCCCCCGAAAGTATTTCTAAGGGCTAGTGATAGGTCTTGTAGGTTTTCTCTGGATATTGGAATGTACAATCTATTTAATACGTCTCTTAAAATACTAGAAAAACGAAAGCTATCGCTATCATATTTTTCATTAATATATTTTTGACAGACTGCTTTTCCGCTGGCCAATTTACCAACAAAGCCGAGAATGAGTTTGGGCATATTTTTACGAGTAGATTACTTTATATTTCAACATGAGTACATTAGGGTTGAGTAGTTTATGGTCTAATAATTCTAAATCAATGTCAAAGTCTTCGCTAAATAGAGAGATTCCTTGGCCGAATAGTTTGGGTTCTATGGTAATAATAATCTCGTTTATGAGTTGATTTTTTAAAAATAGAGAATTTATACTAGCGCCTCCTCCTAATAGGGCCTTGGTATAGGATTTTTTTTCTAATTCGATTAACACTTGTTTTGGATCACCGTTTACCCACATAAGTGAATCTTCGATATCTTCACCACTATTATATGAGAAGACGACATTTAGGCGATTGGGTAATGGTTTAGGAAAGGTTTTAAAGGTGTTTTCTCCCATTATAATTACACCGTGTTCCTTAGACACTTCCATGAATAATTTTTTATCTTCTTTACTAGTCCAATTAGCAAGTTGGTTTTTATCTTTGGCAATTTTTCCATCTAAGGTGATGGCCATCATCATAGTTACTGGTATCATATTAAATAGCAATAGGAGCTTTAATGCCTGGTAATGGATCGTAGCCCTCTAAATTAAAATCTTCATATTTAAAGTTAAATATATCCTTTACTTCAGGGTTAATAATCATTTTTGGCAATTGTTTTGGTTCACGGCTCAATTGTTCTTGTACTTGTGTTCGGTGATTATTGTATATATGAAGGTCGCCAAAGCTATGAACAAAGTCCCCTAATTTTTTATTAGTTACTTGGGCTATCATCATAGTTAGCAATGCATAGGAAGCGATGTTAAATGGTACTCCTAAAAATAAATCAGCACTTCTTTGATATAATTGACAAGATAATTCATCTTTAGCATTCACATAAAACTGAAAAATAGTATGACAGGGTGGTGGAGCAGTTTTTTTACCACCGATAAGAGATTGAAGATCGCCAACATTCCAACCACTAACAATGATTCTTCTTGAATCGGGTGTATTTTTAATCATTTCAATTACCTCGGCAATTTGATTTATTTTGACACCATCTTTGCCCTCCCAAGCAGTCCATTGTTTGCCGTATATTGGTCCTAAATCACCATTTTCATCAGCCCATTCATTCCAAATACTAACACCATTATCATTTAGATATTTTATATTTGTGTCTCCTTTCAGAAACCATAATAATTCATAGATAATAGATTTAAGATGAACTTTTTTGGTGGTGAGTAATGGAAAACCTTCGTTTAAATTAAATCTTACTTGGCGGCCAAAGACACTAGTAGTGCCGGTACCAGTACGATCTTCTTTGCCAAGTCCATTTTCCATGACATCTTTTAATAAATCAAGATATATTTTCATAGAATTTAAAAATAAAGATATTTCTATCTTTATTGATTATTTCATATCACTATAATTAGTCATATTATCTGAGAGTAAAACAAATTCTACTCCAGCTTCTTTAAATATTTCTTTGCTCCTGGTTCCGGCATGATAGTCTTGTGCGCAAACTACTCTTTTAATACCTGAATTAATGATCATCTTAGCACAGGTATAACAAGGGGTCATTTTGCAGTATAAACTTCCACCGTTAATAGCAATACCCATTCTAGCAGCTTCACAGATAGCATTTTGTTCAGCATGAGCAGTACGGATGCAATGTCGGCTAGTGGAACCATCAGCGTGAGTGACAGTGTGCATTTCGTGTCCTATCTCATCACAATGAGGCAGACCGATTGGAGAGCCTACGTAACCAGTGGAAATAATGCGACGATCACGAGTAATAACACAACCAGCTCGACCTCTATCGCAGCTACCACGAGAACCAACCATCTCACTTATTTTTATAAAATATTCATCCCATGAGGGGCGAATATATTTGGAATCAACTTTGGCATCTTCCATAAAAAAATAGTTTAATTATCGTGTCTTTATTGTAGTATATAAGTGAAATTTAATAAATATTGACAATATATGCTTATTATTTTTTAATTGATTTTTTCTTTAAAAACAGCTATACTTGAAGCAATAATTGTAGATGATTTTATGAAATTGAAGATATTTTTAGTTATAATAATTGTAATATTTGGACTTTTACCCAGAAATAGTTCAGCGGCTTCTTTGGCGGATAAATTAACTGGTAGAATTCTATTGAGTGTTGAAGAGAATGGAGAGGCTTGGTATGTAAATCCGGTAGACTCAAAGAGATATTATTTAGGGAGACCGGCTGATGCTTTTCAAATAATGCGTGAGCTTGGTTTAGGAATTAATGAATTGAATTTTCAACAAATCGCTCAAGCAGATATGCCTGTTACAGGTAACACTGATTTAGCTAAGCGCTTAGCTGGAAGAATAATTTTACAGACTGAAAAAAATGGTGAAGCCTGGTATATCAATCCACTTGATTTAAAAAAATATTATTTAGGCAGACCGGCTGATGCTTTTCGGGTGATGAGAGAATTAGGATTGGGTATCAGTCGTTCTAATTTAGCCCTCATTCATAAGCCAGGATTAAGTGAAAGTATCAATCAATATAGTTTGTATGAGTATAAAACAATTAATACCACTAAGGGACAATTTGTTTTAGATTTAGTAAAGATTGATTTAAAAAATCCTAATTTAAAAATCCTTAGTCTAACAGCCGACGAGGAAGTTTGTCGGGCTGATACTTGTAAAGCTAAAAATTTAGCAGACTATGTTTTTTCTAATCAGGCTTTTGCTGGCATCAATGCTAGCTATTTTTGTTCATCCTCTGCTTGTGGAAAAATAAATTATTATTTTGCTCCTGTTTATAATAGCGTGCTTCAAAAAATGATTAATGAAGATCAATTAAAATATTGGACTACGGGGCCAATGGTAGTTTTTGATGAAAATAATAAGTTTTACTATTTTAAAGATTCACGTGAGTTTAAGAGTAAGGATGATTTTGAAAATAAATATGGAGTTAAATTACAAGCAGCTATAGGCAATAAACCAAGGATATTAGAAAATAAGATGAATGTTTTAATTGACTGGGACTTGGATGCTAATCAGACTAAAGGTAAATATTTGCGAAATGTTTTAGCCTATAAAGAAGATGTTTCTATGTCTGGTAAAGGAGAGTTATATTTGTTAGCATTACGTTCTGCTACTTTAGATGATTTAGCTTTTGTATTGCAATTTTTAGATTTTGATTACGCGCTAAATTTAGATGGTGGTTATTCTGCTGCTCTTATCTACAATGGCGAATATATGCTTGGCCCAGGACGTGACGTGCCAAACGCTTTAATATTTAAACAGTAATTAAAATGATTATTGAACTTGAAGAAATAATAAAAAAAATTCAAAAAAATGGTAAAGCAGTTTTTCATGTTAAGGTTTCTCCTGGCTCTGATAAAACTGAGTGGCAAGATTCTTTGGCAGATGGAACGTTAAAACTAAAAGTAAAAGAAGCTCCAGAAAGAGGTAAGGCTAATCAGGCTGTTATAGAGTTCATTGCTTCTTTTTTCGGTGTTAGCAAAAAAGCAGTTAGTATTATTGCTGGAGGAGGAGCAAGGATGAAAAGAATAAAGATTAAAAAGAGTTAATATGGATATTTCAATTATTATTGTTTCTTGGAAGGTGAAAGAAAAATTAAGGCTTAATTTAAAAGCCTTAGAATCAGCTATACGGGATGTAAAAGCTGAGGTTTTTGTGGTTGATAATAATTCTCAAGATGGAACGACGGAGATGATAAAAAAAGATTTTAGTTTTGTAAGATTGATTGATAATCAAGATAATCTAGGCTTTTCTAAAGCTAATAATCAGGCGATTAGAGAAGCAAAGGGTGATTTTATTCTACTCTTAAATCCTGACATGCAGGTATTTCCTGAAACAATAAAAAATGCATTATTCTGGGCCCAACAAAATCCACAAGCAACAGTTTCTGGATTTTATTTGCAGAATGAAAATGGCGATTTAGTTTCTCATGTGCGACGTTTTCCTAGACTTATTGACCAGTTATGTATTACTTTAAAAATTCCACATATTTTCCCTTTTGTATTAAATCATTATTTAATGAAGGGTTTTGATTATACTAAAACACAAAAAGTTGATTCTATTAGAGGTTCATTTTTTCTTATTAATAGAAAATCGTGGACTCAGATTAGTAATTTATATGAGCCTTTCTTGGATGAGAGGTATTTTATTTGGTTTGAGGAAGTTGACTTTTGTCGTCAGGTATATAAAAATGGCGGTGAAGTATGGTATAGTCCAGCAGCTAAGTGTCGCGATTACATTGGTCAAAGTTTTGGTCAATTGCCCAGAGGTTTAAAACAGAAATATTTTAGAGATTCAATGTTGGCTTATTTTAAAAAATGGCAGAAGCGTTCGGATTATTATTTACTTAAAATAGCTTGGAGAATAAGTTTCTTATTGACTAAAATTTTAAAATAATATGAAAGTTGGCATTATTCTAGTAAATTATAAAGATTATGCGGAGCGTTTTTTAAGGGAATGCCTTAGTTCTATTAGGGCGCTTGATCTTGATGTACGGCCTGATTTATTTATTGTTGATAATGCTAGTTCAACTGAAACTGCTAATTATTTAAAACAAGAGGCACCTGAAGCTAAATTAATATTAAATAAAAATAATGATGGCTTTGCTAAGGGCAATAACGATGCTTTGAGAGTAATGCTTGATGAGGGCTATGATTATGCGCTTTTACTTAATATGGATGCTTATTTAGCTAAAGATACTTTAGTTAAATTAGTATCTTTTGCTGAAGACAGACAAGAAGCTGGTGCTATTCAAGCACGAATAATGTTGGCTACTGAAAAGGATAGAATAAATAGCTTGGGCAATAATACTCATTTTTTGGGTTTTGGTTACTGTAAAGGCTATCAAGATAAATATAGAGAAGGGGAATACAAGACTGAGGCTATTGCTTATCCCTCTGGTGCTTGTGTATTGTTAAGAATTAAAGCCTTGCAAGATGTTGGTTTATTTGACGAAAAGCTTTGGATGTATAATGAAGATCAGGATCTGGGTTGGCGTTTATGGTTAAAGAATTGGCAATGTTTAATTTGTTATGATGCTCTAGCATATCACCATTATGAATTTAGCCGTTCAATTAGCAAATATTATTGGATGGAACGTAATAGATTAATTGTCGCTTGGAAAAATTATTCTTTTATTTCTTTAATTTTATTTTTTCCAGCGCTAATAGTGATGGAGATAGGATTGGTATTATTTGCTATTAAGTCTGGCTGGATAAAAGAAAAACTACGTAGTTATTTATTTTTTGTAAGTCCTATAAATTGGCCGTATCTAATTCATGCTCGTGCTTTTGTGCAAAAAACTAGACGCAGAAAAGATTATCAAATACTTTCTTTATTCTCTGGAACAATTTCCTATCAAGAAATAGCTAATCCTGCATTAAAATATATTGTTAATCCGATTATGAATTTATATTTTAAAATAATAAGAGGACTTATAAATATTATTAAACAATAATATGGATATTTCGGTCATTGTTGTAAATTATAATAGCAAGCTCAAATTAATTAATTGTTTAGATTCTTTAGCTAAAACTAATTGGCATAATTTAGCTTACGAAATTATTATTGTAGAAAATAATTCTCATGATAATCTCGATGATTTAGTAAATAATTATCAGAATACCAGATTGATTAAGAGTGATAAGAATTTAGGCATGGGTGGAGGTAATAATTTGGGCATAGCTCAAAGTTCTGCTCCCTATATTTTAATTTCTAATCCGGATATAGTATTTAATGAAGAAGCAATATTTAAAATGTATGAATATTTAGAAAACCATCAGTCAGTTGCTATTGTTGGACCACAATTGCTTAACCCAAATAACTCTTTACAATATTCTTGTGCTCGTTTTCCTAACATCTTTTTACCTTTATTTAGACGCACTGCTTTTGGACGTTATTTTCCTAGCTTTAATGATAAATATTTCATGAAAGATTTAGATTATTCTCAGATAATAGAAGTAGATTGGCTTTTAGGTGCATGTTTTATGGTAAGAAGGGGAGATTTATTTGAAAATAATAAGTTATTTGATGAACGCTTTTTTATGTATTTTGAAGATGTTGATTTGGGTAAAAGAGCTAGATTAAGAAATAAGAAATCAGTTTATTTGCCTAGTGCTAAAGTTATTCATGATCATATGCGCGAAAGTGCTCGCTTGCCTTGGTATAAAGCTATTTTTTACGATCGCTTAGCTAAAGAGCACCTTCTTTCAGGGTGGAAATATTTTAATAAATGGGGAATTAAATAGGATAATTAATCTTTTTATTATATGCAAAAAATTAAAAAAGCAATTTTACCAGTAGCTGGTTTCGGTACTAGATTTTTACCCGCTACTAAAGCTCAACCAAAAGAGATGCTACCAGTGGTGGACAAGCCAGTAATTCAATATTTAGTTGAAGAGGCGGTAGCAGCTGGGATTGAAGAGATAATTTTTATTACTGGTCGTGGCAAGAGAGCCATTGAAGATCACTTTGATTATTCTTTTGAATTATCAAAAACATTAGTAGAAAAAAATAAATTAGATTTAGTAAAGAAAGTTCAAGCGATTGAAAAATTAGCTAAGTTTTCTTATGTTCGTCAACCCATACCATTGGGTGATGGACATGCGGTTATGTGTGCCTCTCATCTTGTTCGTGATGATGAGCCAGTGTTGGTGATGTTTGGTGATACTTTGTATGATGCTGAAATATCGCCAGTGAAACAGGTAATGGATGTCTATGAACATTATGGTGATGCTGTTATTGGTCTTTCCGAAGTTGAGCGTAAAGATGTTAGTCAGTTTGGTGTTATCGATGGACTTGATTTAGGAGATGGTATTTATGAAATTAAGAAGTTTATTGAAAAACCACCAGTTGAAGAAGCGCCTTCTAATTTAGTGCAAGTAGGTATTAATATAATAACTCCAGAAATTCTTAATATTTTAAAAGTTATGGAATCGGGTAAATCAGGAGAAATTCGTTTAGCTGATGCCTATGATGTAATGCTAGAAAATGATAGAGTCTTGTATGGAAAAAAATTAGAAGGGGAATGGTTGGATACTGGTAATAAATTTAATTTAATTAAAGCAAACATTAAAATGGGTATTAAAGATGCTGAAATAGGTGAAGATTTAAAAGCATTTTTAAAAAAAATAGCTAAAGAGTTATAATTTTGTTTAATAATTAGTAATAAAAAACATCATTATAAAATGATGTTTTTTATTGGTTATTGGTTATTTTAATTGTAGTTTATATATACCCAGTTTATCATCTATATCGGCATAGAAATATACGATTTGATTTTTTTCATCTAGACTAAGATTATTAATAGCCTTTGCTTGCAAAATATTAATAGGAATAATTTTTTCTAGATTGAGATTAACTATCCATATATTTTTTTCACTAGAATAAAGTAGGTAATATTTAGCTTTATTCCAGGCTAGGCCAGTAATCTTTTCACTTATTCTTATAATCAGATTTGGACGGCCATTACTGATATCCATGGAATATATTTCAAAATCATTATACCAAACTATATAAGTATTTCCAATCCATTGCCAGTCCTGAACTTTTTCTAGTTTTTTTGTAATTGGTATTTGCGTGGAATTATTTAATAGATATAATGATTGGTTTTTACTGTCATAGAGACTTAAATGATCATCTCTAGTTTCAAAGTTATACAAGCCTTCGGGTAAATTAACAGTAGATTCAAGTAATGAGTTTTCGCTATTATAAATATGTAAATAAATATTATTATCAATTTTTTCTACAGTATAAAGCTTATTTTGATAAGTGGTGTAGGCTAAATATTTTCCTTGGCTGAGAAAGGATTGAGAGCTATTATCGGTCACATTTAAACATCTGATTTGATTGGCTAGTTGATAATATAACTTAGCTTTATTTTGATCCCATTGAAGATTATAAGCTTCAGACTCTAAGTTGAAATTAAGATAGTCACTGTTAGTGTCAATTAATTTACTGCTACCAGTTTTTAAGTCAATTAAAAGTTTGTCATTTTCTAGGCTAATATTTTTATTATTATTGCTAAGTATAAATTTTTGTGGTTCGCAGATAGTTATGTTTAATGGTAGTGATTTTTTAAACATAATAAAATCTTCAGCAAAGCTAGTTTGCCCGGATCTTATTTCAATCTTTTTTTCTAATGGCCAGTAGCCTTCTTTCTCTAATTTAAGGGTGTATTTGCCCGGCACTAAATTTTTAATTTTTGCTGGAGTTTGAACTTCATTTTTTTGCCAATTGATCAGGAAAGATTTATTTATTTTTTCGTCATTTAAAAATACGGTAGCACCTGTGGGGGAGCTATCAACAATAAGCATGCCAGTTTTTTCAAATAGGGAATTAAATCGTGGTGGCCATTGTTTTTTTATAGTATAACCAGCTGCGTATAAGGCCACAAAAAAAGTTATGACAACAAAAAGTATAATAAAAACAATAAACAACCAATCTCGAATTGTTTTAGACATATTTTTCTAATCTATTCTTTCTATTTTCGCCCCTAAAGCGATTAGTCTATTTTCTAGTTTTTCGTAACCTCTATCAATCTGATAAATATTATCAATTTCAGTTACTCCTTCGGCTATTAGTCCTGCTATCACTAGAGCGATACCAGCTCTAATATCTGGGCTTATTAAGTGTTTACCATATAAAGTACTAGGACCCTGGATAACAACTCTGTGAGGGTCGCAAGTGGTTATATTGGCGCCCATTTGTGAAAGCATATCTGTCCAGATGAGACGTCTATCATATATGGTTTCTTGAACTAGAGACGTTCCGTGTGCTTGGGTCATAAGAACAACATAAGGAGATTGTAGATCTGTGGGAAAGCCTGGATATTCATGAGTTTTAATATCTCTAGCAATTATTTTTGCTGATTTTTTAATTAATAAATAATTATTACCTTTCTCATAATTAACATTAATTTTGTCAAAAGTATTAAGTAGACTTGATAGGTGTTCTGGATTGCAATTTTTTATTTCTATTTCACTATTAGATGCTGCCGCTAAGAGAGCAATAGAACCTGCTTCTATGCGATCGGGGATAATGTTACAAATGCCACCACTTAGCTCATTTACCCCTTCTATTGTAATAGTGCTTGTGCCTGCGCCACTTATTTTTGCTCCTTGATTATTTAAATAATCAGCTAAAGCTTTTATTTCCGGTTCCATGGCACAATTTCTAAGAATCGTGGTTCCTTTAGCTAAGCAGGCTGTCATCATGAGACTTTGAGTACCAGTGACACTCATTAGGGCAAAAAAGTAATCGCAGCCTTGAAGCTTTTTAGCTTTAATGTGATAGCATTTTTCTTCTATAATAATTTCAGCTCCCATTTTTTTAAAGCCTTCTAGAAACAAATCAATAGGACGTCCAGAGGCACCGATGACACATCCACCGGGATGGGGGAATTTGACTTCACCAAAGCGAGCTAAAAGGGGACCAACAAACATAACCGAAGTTCTAAATTTATCAGCTAATTTAGCATCTAGTTCAGTAGAATTTATGTTTGCTGTATTAAGTTCGACCCCGCCTTCTATTTTTTTTATTTTAACCCCTAAGTCTTCAAGTAGTTCTAATGATTTTTCTACGCCGTCTATTAAAGGTAGGTTAGTAATAGTCATGGTCTCTTTAGACAAGAGACAGGCGGGCAACATTATTTGTGCATTATTTTTTGCTCCTCCAACAAGAAAAGAACCGCTAAGCTTTTGTTTGCCTTCAATGATAAATTTTGACATATAATGTAGTTTAATTATCTTGCTATTAATCTTATCCTATTTATTGACATTTTTCAAATATTTGCTAAGATTGAGATGTAAATCGACGCAAGTCTGATTTTTTCTAATAATTTTACTAATATTAAAGATAATATAAACGTATGTCTAAGATTGCCGTTATTGCCACAGGAGGCAAGCAGTATAAAGTTAAAGAGGGTGAAACCATAAAAGTTGAAAAACTAGATTCTCTTGCTGGAGAAAAGCTTAAATTTGATACTTTATTAGTAGCAGAAAGTGACGCTAGTGCTTTAGAGCTAGGAGCTCCTTCTTTGGGAGAAAGAGTAGAGGCTGAGGTTATTGATACAAAGAAACAAGATAAAGTTACAGTTGTTAAGTATAAGAGTAAGACTCGTTACAAAAAAACTGTTGGACATCGTCAACTGAAAACAGCTGTGAAGATTTTAAGCATTGCCTAAATTACAATTATTTTCAATGAAAAATCCGCCTATTTGTTAAGCGGATTTTTGTTTGGCGGATTGACAGCATTTTTTTATTTGCTGCCATAAGTTTAACAGCCTTTTTTTAAATAAAGCTATTAAGGCTAGAATAATCAGTGTTGTCATCATTTAGACCTCCTTTTTTTGTTTATATTTTATTTTTGTACTTTAAAGCGTTAGTGATTGTGATCTCATCAGCGTATTCTAGGTCTGAACCTGAGGGTAGTCCACGAGCTAAACGACTTAAGTTTAATTCGGGAAACAGTTTCTTTAAATATAGGGCAGTACTTTCTCCTTCCAGATTAAAACTAAGAGCAATTAATAATTCTTTACTTTGCCAGTGTTTTATTGTTTTTTGTAATTCTTGAATAGGTAATTGTTCAGGACCGATGTTTTCCAGGGTATTTAATAGTTCTCCTAAAATAAAATAATAGCCTTTAAACTGGCCAGTCTTTTCAATTAAATCTAAATCCTGAATATTTTTAACAATACAAAGAATATTTTGATCTCTATTTTTATCTTGGCAAATAGAACAAATCGGTGCTTCGCTTAGTGCGCGACAATGTTCACAATATTTAATATTTTCTGGTAATTTACTAATAGTATCGGCTAAATTTCTTAAGTAATCTGGTTTTTGTTTGAGTAAATAAAAAACGTAGCGTTCAGCTGTTTTAGGGCCAACACTAGGCCATCTAGATAGATGTTGAATGAGGTTTTGAATGTAGCGCGGATAGTTCATTTTTTTAACTTAAACCAGGAATGCCACCCATTTCTTGCATCTTTTTAGCCATTAAACGTTGAGTCTTTTTTAAGGCTTCATTAAAACAATCTTTAACTGCTTTTTCTTGGCTTTCTAAGTTTAATTCAGAGTTTAATTGAAGACTAATAATTTCCATGTTGCCATTTAAAGTTAATTTAACCCCATTTCTTTCCTCACTAACTGTTTCTTGGGCGAGAGCACTTTGCATTGTTTTAGCTTGGCTACGTAAATCTTTAAATTGCTTTAATTTGTTGAACATAAATTTGTATAATTATTTATTATTAATTTTGTTTGCTTAAATTTTTAAAACTAGCGGTATTTTCATCAAAAAATAAATCTATTTTTCCAGTTGGTCCATTACGGTGTTTAGCTATATGTATTTCTGCTTTGTGTCTTTCATCCATAGGTAGATCGTTGGGGTTATAATTTCTGTCAGCCGCTTTTCTATAAATAAACATTACCACATCTGCGTCTTGTTCGATAGAACCAGAATCACGTAGATGAGATAGCTTTGGAATAGAGGGGCTACTTTGTTCAACAGCTCTTGATAACTGCGCCAAAGCCAATACAGGAATGTTTAATTCACGGGCAATACCTTTTAAGCCACGACTAATTTCACCTATTTCTTGGACTCTATTGTCACTATATTTTCCGCGTCCCTCCATAAGCTGCAAATAGTCAATAACTATTAATCCTAGACCTTTTTCCATTTGTAATCGTCTGCATTTTGCTCTAATTTCCATAATAGAAAGAGTGCTGGAGTCATCTATGTATATAGGCGCCTCTGAAAGTTCTCCCATGGCTTGTCCTATTTTTGTAAAATCATTATCTTCTTCTCGGTCTGAAAGGTTACCAGTTCTCATTTTCCATAAATTGACATTAGCTTGAGCACAAATCATGCGGTCCACTAATTGTTCCTTTCCCATTTCTAAAGAAAAAATACCTACCCCTGCTTTATTTTTAATAGCTGCTTGACGAGCGATATCAAGAGCTAAGGAGGTCTTACCAACGCTAGGACGAGCGGCTAAAATAATTAAATCAGATTTTTGTAGACCCGCTAAGAGTGAGTCTAAATCATTAAAGCCAGTACTTAAACCTCTGAGTTTGCCACCTTTTTTGTGTAATTCATCAATTCTTTCAAAGGCATCTGTAAGAAGAGAATCAATGGGGAGAAAGGCATTTTTCAGATATTTTCTGGATACGCCAAATATTTTTTTTTCGGTTTCATCTAATAATTCATCTATTTCTTTTTCTTCATCAAAGCTAGAGTTAGTAATTTCAGCGGCTGCTTGTTGCAGTCTTCTTAAAGTGGCTTTTTTTTGAATAATGTTGGCATATTGAGAAACATTGCCAGCAGTAGCCACGGTATTCGATAGTTTAGCCAAATAAGTTCTTCCACCTATTTCACTTAATTTCTTCTTATCTTCTAATTTATTAGCCAAAGTAATAATGTCTATTGGTTCCTGACTATTGTATAGGTCCTGAATAGCTTCGTATATTCTTTGATTAGAGCTACGATAGAAATCCTGAGGTAGCACCATGTCCACTATTTTTATAATAGCGTCTTTATCAATCAAAAGACAGCCCAATAGTGACTCTTCGGCCTCTAGGCTGTGGGGTGGTATTTTTTCTAGAAACTTTTGATCATTAGCAGACATAATAATATAAATTAGGCTAGAATTCTTTAGTCCTAACATCTTAACTTAAAAATAGGGCTTTTTCAAGATTAGTTTGTTCACTTTTTATTAAGGTTTTACCCTCTTTTTATTTGTTGATTATTAGGTAAAGATGATAGTCAAAAATTATATGATTGACAGGAGATGATAATTTATGTAATTTATAAGAAAAAGGGAGGACATATGGATAAGGATCAATTTATTAGTTCATTTCTAAAAATTATAGCTCTTGATCATCTTGATTTATCTGAAATCGAGCCTTGTTTTATTGAGTTGCAAGATGACGATGAACATTTAGGTTATCTAGATGAAGGTGAGAAGGCTCTTTATTTGATTTGTCTTTTTTGCGAAAGACAGGTAGCGGCTTATCAGTATGAACAAGAAAAAATTACTGATAAATATCAGTATTTTGAGGAGCTGGCCTACTGGAATCACAAGAGCTCTATAGCATCCTCGCTACTAGAATATTCTTTAAGGTTACGCTTTAAAATCTCTTATCGCTATGACATGAAAGTGGTGGAAGATTTCTTAGCGGCAGCTTATATTGCGAAGAAAGAAATAGTAATGTTGATGAATTAAAGATAAAAGCCCCAAGCTATAAAGCTTAGGGCCTTTTTATTGGAGCCACCTGTCGGGTTCGAACCGACGACCTGCTGTTTACAAAACAGCTGCTCTAGCCAGCTGAGCTAAGGTGGCCTTCATTACTTGATGTTATATTATTTTTATTATTTTGACAAGAGTTTGTGAAAGAATGAATAATGAGCTATATTTTAATTATGAAAATAGACCTACAATTACATTCTTTATATTCGGATGGTTATCATACGCCAGCTCAGTTAGTGCGTATGTTAAAGGTGCAGGGAATTAAAGTAGCATCACTGACCGATCATAATACCACTGCCGGACAAAAAGAATTTCAAAGAGCTTGTGTTAAACATGGCATTAAAGCGATTCCTGGTTTAGAATTATATGTTAGTTATAAGGGGAGGGATTTTAATTTACTTTGGTATAATTATCAAATTGATTCAGCTAATTTGCAAAAAATGTTAGAGTCAACTTGGAAACGTCGCAGAGCTTTTGCCGAAAGGGTAGATACTAGGTTGAAGCGCTTGGGTTTTCGTTTTAATCTTTCTAAATTTATTAAAGCTCATCCATACTATTTACCGGTGAATCATTGGGTAGACGTTTTATGGCGCTCTACCTATAATCGAGGCTTAATTAAAAAGATACTTGTTGGATTAGAGAGTGGTGAAGATAATATTATTAGACATTGCTTCTATCCTAAAGTAGGTGCTTCTTTTAAAGAAGCTCGAGTTAGTCTAACTAGAGTGTTAAAATTACGTAAAGAAATAGGAGGACAATTAATTTTATGTCATCCTGGACTTAATAATAAATTAAAGAATGACTTATTAATTAATTTATTTGATGCTGGTATTGATGGCGCTGAAATGCTTTCTCCACATCATTCCTATAGTACTGTTATTTATTTAAGTAAAGAGATAAGGAAGGGGAAATTTATAGCTACCGGAGGTTCTGATTTTCATAAGACTGCTCCTAATGGACTTAGTCCTCGTTATGCTTGGCAGTGGTTTAATGTTGATAGTAAATATTTATATAACGTTCATAAAATTATTGGTATCAAAAAATAATCAAAGATAAGAAATAAAAAAACAGGTAATTAAACCTGTTTTTTTGTGCGCCCAGGGGGATTCGAACCCACGACCTTATCCTTAAAAGGGATCTGCTCTACCAACTGAGCTATAGGCGCTTTTGTAAATAAACAAGCTTGCGTAGCTTGTGGATATTTTGATGTTAGCAAAAATATTTTTTTTTGACAAGAGCTAGCGTCTTGTTACCTTTTCTTATGCTAAACGTTTGTTATAATAGAAGATATGATTAAAATCTTAGATTCAAAAGAAGAGAGGGATTATGTAATATCCGCTAAAAGTGGTGATGCCAAGGCTTTCGCTTGTCTTTATGATGCATATATTAAACAAATATACGAATTTATCTTCTATAAAACCATGCATCAAGAAACCGCTGAAGATATTAGTTCTGATGTTTTTTTAAGGGCTTGGAAAAAAATAGATCAATTTAAATCTGGTAAATTTGTAGCTTGGTTATATGTGATTGCTCGTAATGCCGTTATTGATTATTATCGCCAAAATAAAGATATAAAAGATGTCGATGATTTTTGGGATTTAAGTGACAATCAAGATATTTTATTAGAGACAGATAAATTGATAATGATAGAAAAATTAAAAAAAATTATGAGCTCGTTTAATAATAATGATAGAGAAATATTAATAATGCGCTTTTGGCAGGATTTGTCTTTTGCTGAAATCGCCGAATTATTAGGTAAGGAACAGGGAGCAGTGAAGATGTCTTGCATGAGAGCAATAAAAAAATTACAAACTAAAATGCCTTTAGCATTATTTATTATATTGCCAAGCTTTATAAATATATGGAAAAAAATAAATTAGATAATTTGCTACAAGAGTTATATCTTTTTGAGCCACAGCTTGCTAAATTTGAAACTCAGTTAATAGAAATAATTAATCAAATGTCTGAACTTCGTCCGGATACTAAATTTGACTCTGTGTTAGCAGCTAAAATAAAAGCACGTTTAATGCAAACAATTGAAGAGAGTAAAAAGAGGGAGTTAAATCATAGATTTTTTAAATTTAACTTTATCAATATGAATAAAAATATTTATATTTATGCTGGATTGGCAACGGTTTTTGTCCTAGCTTTTGCTTTTCTTTCTTTTAATTTAATTAATAAGTTTGAGCATGAAAATAAACCTGGTAAGTTAAATGAAATTAGCAGTAATAGTTATGAAGATTGGTTAGAAAAAAATCAAGATGATTTTGTTAGAGTTGAGGCTGGTGCTTTTGGATCTCTTGCCTTAGTTTCTATGTCCGATGTCAGAAGTATTAGTCAGGATGACGCAGGTTCTAAAATAGCTCCTGCTGGCGCTGGTGGAGCGGCGACTGTCATGCTTGGTGCCGCAGAGAATACGCGCATGATAATGCCCTGGTTTAATAATTATAAGTATATATATCAGGGAGATAATTTGGTTTTAGATAAATCAGAAGGGGATGTATATAGGCGCCTTGCTATTACTAATACTGATGGTCAAAGAGTGGCTAATCTCATATCAGGACTTAATTTAAATGGCTTAGATTTATCTAATTTTCGTAATTTAAAAGTTCAATCCATTTCTTTATTAGAAGACACCGATAAAGGTTTGGCTGTTAATTTAGATTTTGATTCTGGGAATGTTAGTATTTATGAAAATTGGTCACAATGGCGTTTTCCTGAGAGGGAAGCTTGCGGTGACGATAATGCTTGTTGGCAAAGTTTTAGACTTAAAATAGAAGATGTTCCTACAGATTTAGCATTAATAAATCAGGCTAATAATTTTATTAAAAGTTATAATATTGATTTGAGTAATTATGGTGAGCCAGTCGTTGATAATAATTGGCGTTTTGAATATGAAAGGTCAAATGATAAGTTAAATTTTTATATTCCAGAGACAGTTAGTGTTATCTACCCTTTACTTGCAGGGGACGTAGCCGTTCGTGATCAATCTGGTAACTATAGCGGAGTAAGGGTTAATATTAATGTATTTCATAAAGCCGTTTCAGGGCTTAATAATCTTAGTATTAATCATTATGAATTATCTAGTTATACTTTAGAAACAGATTTTCAGAGAATTATTAAAATAGCTGAAAATGGTGGTTGGGGACTATGGTTTGGCGGTGGTATAGAAAATAAAGAAGAACAGAAGACTGCTTTAAATACGCCAGAATTTACTTATATAAATTTATGGAGGTATAACAATGATAAAAATGAAGAGTTATTAGTACCAGCCCTTATATTTCCTGTGGCTTTGGATAATGTAAGCGAATATTACGGTCGACAGTCAATCGTGGTTCCTTTAGTGAAAGAAATACTTGATGAACTAGAGTTAAATCAAGTCAACAATAAAAGGCCCGGAGAGATGATTCCTGTGCCAATGACCAGATAGTGAAGATAGCTTAAATTTTGTAAATTAAGGCATGTAAGTTATTGAAATATTCTAATATTTATGCTATAATTATTATATAATAAAGAAGAAAAATCATATTTTTCTTATAAATATAATTATAGGGGATTTGAAACATTGGCTGAGTCAGAGCAATTAAAATCCGTTCAAGAGGGAGGTCTTGAGGCTGGTATTGAAGAAATGAGAAAAAAGATTGATACTCTTGTTTCTATGATTGATCAAATTGAGCATTTGCAAAAAGTACCTCATGGTTATGCTGAGTTAGGCGAAAAGGTAGATAGCCGTGAATTGCCAGCTCTTGATCAATTTGTTGAATATCGTAGTATATATAAAAAGATGCAGGAAGAGTCAGAAGCAGCACTCAGTCGGGCCTACCAAGCTATTATGAAGCAATTATCCTTATTAAGAGATCACACTGGTGTGTTTAGTAAGGAAGAAGCTATGAAATTTGATAAGGATACAGGTAGACAAGAAAAAGATAAATAAAGTAATTAATGAGAGTTTTAAAAAAGAATGTACAATGTACATTCTTTTTTGTGTAGTCCCTAGGGGAATCGAACCCCTATTACCAGGATGAGAACCTGGCGTCCTAGCCGTTAGACGAAGAGACCTAAATTATATAGCAATAAGATTTAGAATGTCTTTGTTGCCTTTTAAAAATTCGGAGGCATTTAAGGCTTTCCGATTTTCACGCTGTAATTTTAATATATGTAAATTATTTTGTCCACAGCTAAGAAAAAGTTCATTTTTTTCAGTAAAAAAAGAGCCTATCTTATTTTCCGCATGTTTTTCTCTAATCTCTCCGGATAATATCTTAAGATTTTCTCCATTAGATAATTCTAAATAAGTTCCCGGCCAAGGATAAAAAGCTCTAATTTTTCTTTCTAAAATTTGAGCATCCAAATTAGGGTCTAATTTTCCATCTTCTTTTTTGATTAAACTAACATAACTAGCCTGACTATCATCTTGGGCCTTAGCTTTAATTTTGCCTTCACAGTAATCATGTATAGTACTCATGAGCAGTTCAGCTCCCATCTCAGACAATTTATCGTGTAAAGTTGCAGCTGTCTCTGTTCCATTTAAAGTGATTGATTTTTGCCTTAGAATGGGTCCAGTGTCCATGTTAGCATCTAATTTCATAATAGTTACGCCTGTTTCTGTATCACCATTTAAAATAGGGGCCTGTAAGCAAGAGGAGCCTCTGTATTTTGGTAATAGGGAAGCATGAATATTTAAACAGCCAAAGCGAGGAATATCTAAAATACTTTGAGGAATTATTTTTCCATAGGCAATAACAATAATTATGTCAGGGGCTAATTGTTTAATGTTTTCTAGTTCCAGTTTTATTTTATCTGGTTGAAAAACTGCTATTTGATGTTTAAGGGCTAATATTTTTGTAGGGGTCTGAGTAATTTTCTTACCTCTGCCAACTGCTTTATCAGCTTGACTAAAGACAGCTAAAACATCAATATTATTAGCTTGAATTAATTTTTCTAAGACTGGTAATGAAAAGCTGGGAGTGCCCATGAAAATGACTTTTAGATTTCTGTTCATATAAGTAAAATAATGATGCTAATTGTTTTTTTGCTGTTTTATAGTATACTAAAATTATATTTTATATAATTTATGCTTATTTCTTTAGTTAATGCTTTACTTCATTTTGCCCAACAAATAGGTTATTGGGGGATAGTTTTTTTAATGACTTTAGAGAGTTCATTTATTCCTTTTCCTTCGGAGCTAGTTGTTCCGCCAGCTGCCTATTTGGCCGCTCAAGGAAAGCTCAATATTTATTTAGTAATAGCTGCTAGTGTCTTTGGTAGTCTATTAGGAGCTTTGTTAAATTATGTAATAGCTTATTATCTTGGTCGCCCTTTGGTGTATCGTTTAGCGCAAAAGAAGTTAGCTCGTTTCCTGTTAATTAAAAAGACACACATTGAGAGAGCGGAGTATTTTTTTAGTCGTTATGAAGCCAGTTCTACTTTTTTGGGTCGCTTGGTACCAGTGGTGAGACAACTCATTTCTTTGCCAGCTGGATTTATTAGAATGTCCATTTTTAAATTTATTAGCTTTACTTTCCTCGGCTCTTTAATTTGGACAATTGTATTAGCAGCTCTAGGTTACTTCTTTGGTGCTAATGAAGAGCTATGGCAGCTATATTATACTGAAATTTCTTGGGGACTTTTTGTGGTTGCTATATTGTTTGTAATGTATTTAATCTATCGTAGCAGAGAAAAAAGATAGCTTTATTTTACTAAGCGATCTATGAAAAGGATGCCGTCTAAGTGATCTATCTCATGTTGGATGACCCGAGAGAGATAGGGGTCTGCTTGTAGCTTTTTCTTTTTACCCTGTAAGTCAATATATTGGCAACTAATTTTTATGTGTCTTTCTACTCGTCCATAGATAATATTGCCGTTTTCATCTATAACTGACAGGCAACCTTCTTCGGCTGTCTGTTTTTTAAAAGAACGGCGAGTAATAACTGGGTTAATCATCACAATATTTTTTTTCTTATTTTGAGCAATAGCAATGATTCTCTGGCTTACGTCTACTTGGGGGGCGGCCAAGCCCGCTCCATCTTTAAGCACCATTGTAGCTTCTAACTCAGAAGCAAATTTTTTTATAGAAGCGATATTGATCTTATTAACATCAATTTCTTTAGCTATTTTTCTGAGAGTTGGATGAGGGTGATAAATTATTTCTAATATTTTTGGAGACATATAATTTATATTATTTTATCTTATTATCATCTTTATTATTTAAATAATTGGTTGTAATCTTAAAAAAATATTTCCAGGAACTACTATTCTTACATAATTCTTTTGTATCGTTTAAGGCCCTTTCTATTAAATGAGCATCTAAGTCTTTGCAAATTTTAAACACCGAACTTCGTTTAAAGGTGGGAATTTGTAATTCTTTTATTACTCTAAGAGCTAGATCTTGCCAAGAATAGGCAGGAGCTTTTTGTTTTTGTCTAGCTTTAATTATTTCAGCAAGATTATCCATAACATTATATTTGAGCCACTTGAAGATCAAAATACATACTTAAATAGCCAATGCCAAAATCATTTTGATAGGCTAAAATTTTATTTTGATAGGTGTTGCCAATTATGCCTAGTAGCATTGATAATTGTTTTAGACTTTTATCGCTAACTTCTTCGCTTAATGATTCTTCAATGCTTATAATTTTTTCTGCCGCATCTTCAGCTTTGCTTAAATATTCAATTAATTTATTATCAAAACGAGCTCCTTTATTGGAGTAGCCGTTTGGAGAACTTTTCTTTAATCTGTTAGACAGAGAGCCCGATGCGATAATGGCAATTTTTTCTGATCTAGTTTGTAATAATTCTCTAATTGCTAGCCCGGTATCATAATGTGCTTGCTTGCTTAGAGCGGGACTAGTATATATTGGTAGTATTTTTATCTTCTTAAATTGATCCCCTAGCATATATAATGGCACAGCACTGCCATAATCTAAATTTTCAGCACTTATCATTCTAATAGCACGATGAGCGCCAATATTTTGATATATATTATCAGCTAAACTAAGAGCTGTTGAGTATGATCTATTCTCAGAAATATGACCAAAATCTTTAAAATTTAATTTTAAGTTAGAAGCAACATTGATAGCAATTCTTTGAGAAGGGAAAGGATTTTGTTGGGAAATAATAATAATTGTTTCAATTTCTGCTTTTTCAAAGCAATTAGCAGTAAATTGATAGGCTAAGCTTGTTTTGTTTAATATTGTAGTATTTTCTTTGCCAATATCTGGTAATAACAGGGGGGAGGGGGGCAAAAACGCACTATTAATTATAGGCATATTTTTTTATAGTTTAATTTTGCTAAACAATCCTGATTGTATAAATATTGACATAATATTAGTTAAATTGCAAATTAAAAAACTCTAGTATAGTATACCAGAGTTTTTATATATTGTTTATGATTGATTATTGGTTATTGTCTGCGCTAACAGGGCTGCCAATAGGATAGTTATATAAGAGTTGAGGAGAAACGGTGATAATATTGCTCCATTTATAGCCTAAAGCTTCAAAATCTTCTCCTCTAAGGAAGGGTTTTTTCTGACCATCGCTAATAAGGTAGACGGTACTAACGCTGCTTGATTTTAATAATTCTCCGTCGCCAAACATAACTGGGCTAATTTTTTCATATTTATCTATTTCCTGGGCAGTGGCTTTAATTATTTGTTTATCTTTAAACATGGTGCTGAGAAAAATACGATCAGTTATTGGTGCTTTTTTGCCATCTTTAACATAGAAAACTCCTCCATTACGGGGATCTTGTAATAGGGCGCCAGTGGGATAAATAGAATCTGAAGTTAGTATTGCGCCGTCTTTATAATAACTTAAATCTTGAAAACTGCTATCAATAATTTCAGCTGGATTATAACCAAATTGTTTAATTAGACTCGCTTCACTAAATTTTCTTTTTTCATCATTTACAATTAAGTATATACTACCATCTGGTTGACGGACAATTGCATAATTTGAAAGACTAATAGGGTTTCCTTTCTCGTAAGCTTCTAATTCAATTGGATCTACAGTAATAATTTTATTAATATCATATCTTGATACTAGCGCTGACTTACTTAAGAAGGGACGTTTTTGTCCATTCTGAATCAGCCAAACGCCTACTTCATTTTGAGCTTGTAATAGTGAGCCATCAGGATAATGTGAAGTTCTTTGAGGGAAATATCTCTGATATAATTTATATACATTATAATTTCCGTTAAACACATGAGGAGTGTAATTGTATAGAGCTGCGGTCGCTTTATTTTGTGGGATAACGGTCATTTGTTCTTGCGAAATAGTGCCATAGGGGTTGTTGAAAGTATAGGCTTGTCCAGCTTTATAATTATAGTTTTGGGGTGATTGCATGTAGGCTAGGAATTGTAGGGAAGCACTATTTACTTGTTTACCAAAACCTTTGTAATATGGATTACAAGTCCAGTTATCAGGACAGCCATAGCCCGTGGCCCAGTCCAAGCGACCTTGACTAGGAGCAATGTCTTCTATTAAACTAGCTTCTTTTTGTAGTAGTACTAAGAGGAATTTTGGACTAACTGTAGTAATTTTTTTACATTTTAATTGTTTTTCTGCTTCAGTGGGATTATCACTTAATACAGCATTATCGCAATCATAGTTGTTCACAGAGGCATCGTAAATAATTTCTGCTGCTGATTTTATTGTTCCGTGAGCATTAGTTGTTTTATAATTAGCTAAATAGCTATTATTTTTTTCTAAGAAGCTTTGAATTTGAGTTAAATTAAGGCTGTTGTAATTTAATAATTCAGCATCACTAATAATAAGGTTGGGATTAAAAGCAGGGTCAACAGTTTGGGCCTTGACTGGTATAATGATTAATAGGGAGAATAAGATAGTAATGATTGTGATTCTTGATTTCATAAATAATGAATATATTTTAAGTCTTTCTATTATAATATACTTTTAGCTTAGTGCCAAATTTCCTTAAATAAAAAAACAGCCTTTTTAAGGCTATTTTTTTATTTAAGAAGATTTGATTATTTTTTTAGAGTAGCTGAGCTCACTTTTATTATAATATTTTTATCATCACCTAAGTCAACGGAGACTTTATCGTCTTCTTTTATCTTGTTTTCTATTATTTGTAGCGCTAGTTCATCTAAAATCAGACTTTGGATAACTCTTTTTAGGGGTCTAGCACCATAACTTATATCATAGCCTTTTTCTGCTAATAATTTTTTAACTTTATTATTAAGTTGAAGTTTAATATTTTTAGCTTGTAGGCGTTTACTTACTTTTTCTAATTCCAATTTTACTATTTGAGCTAAATCATTTTCACTTAGGCTTTTAAAGAGAACAATTTCATCAATACGGTTTAAGAATTCTAGCTTGAAATGATTGCGTAAAATTTTATCTACTTTTTCTTTCATTTCAACACTTCTTGCTTCATCTTTCTTATTTTTTTCCTCTTCTCCTCCAAAACCAATGGAATATTGTTTTATAATTTCATTACCTAGATTGGAAGTCATAATAATAACAGTATTTTTGAAGTTCACTGTTCGTCCTTTGGAATCGGTTAATCTGCCATCGTCTAAAATTTGTAGCAGCATGTTAAACATGTCTGGATGAGCTTTTTCTATTTCATCAAATAATAGGACGCTATATGGTTTACGTCTTACTTTCTCTGTTAGTTGACCACCTTCATCGTGTCCTATGTAGCCAGGAGGCGAACCAATTAATTTAGCCACAGAATGTTTTTCCATGTATTCACTCATATCAAGACGTATCAGGGAATTTTCATCATCAAAAAGGAATCTGGCCAAAGCTTTGGCTAGTTCGGTTTTACCAACTCCAGTAGGACCGATAAAGAGAAAAGAGCCAATTGGTTTTTTTTCTTCATTAATACCAGCCCGAGACCTTCTAATTGCTTTCACAACAGCGTTGATAGCTTCATTTTGACCAATAACCTCAGTATTTAGAAAAGACTCGGCGTTAGCTAATCGTTTTAAATCATCAGCGAGCATTTTATTTACAGGTACGCCAGTCCAGCGAGCTACTACTTTAGCAATATCTTCTTCACCTACTTCTTCTTTTAAAATACGTTGTCCTTTTTTTTGAATTTTAGTAAGTGATGCTTGTAGATTGTTAATCTTATCTTCTAGTTCAGGTATAAGGGCATATTTAATTTTAGCAACTTCTGTTAAATCACTCCCTTGACGTTGGCTAATTTCTGCCTTGATTTTTAATTCATCTATTTCTTTTTTATGTTCTCTTATTTCAGCAATGATATTTTTTTCATTATTCCAATGTAGTTCTAACTGAGTAGCTTTTTCTTTGAGTTGACTTAAGTCTTTATTAATAATGCGTAATTTTGCAGATTTTTTGTCAGAGCTTAAAAGGGCGGCTTTATTGATTTCTAGTTGTTTAATTTGCCTTTTTAATTGATCTAATTCGTCAGGCATTGAATCAATTTCCATGCGTAGAGAAGAAGTAGCTTCGTCGATAAGATCAACTGCTTTATCTGGCAAGAAGCGATCACTAATATAGCGATCAGATAGTTTAGCCGCTGCTGTTAAGGCGTCATCGGTAATACGTACACCATGATGAACTTCATATTTTTCTTTAATGCCACGTAACATATTAATAGTATCTTCAATACTTGGTTCATTTACCATGATTGGCTGAAAGCGTCTTTCTAGGGCAGCGTCTTTTTCAATATATTTTTGATATTCTTTTGTAGTGGTGGCACCAATAGTTCTAAGTTCTCCTCTAGCTAAAGCTGGTTTTAACATGTTTGAAGCGTCCATTGATCCTTCTGATGAGCCGGCGCCAATTAGAGTGTGGAGTTCGTCGATAAATAAAATTATGCGACCATTTTGTTTTTTGATTTCTCTTAAAACCGCTTTTAGGCGATCTTCAAATTCACCTCTAAATTTAGCACCTGCGACTAGTGAGCCTAAATCCAGACTAACAATTTCTTTATTTTTTAAATTTTCCGGAACATCTCCGGCAATAATACGTTGGGCGAGTCCTTCAACAATAGCGGTCTTACCGGTTCCGGCTTCACCAATTAAAACAGGATTATTTTTTGTTCGGCGTAACAGTACTTGCATTAGCCTTCTTACTTCCATGTCTCTGCCAATAACAGGATCTAATTTTTCTTGACGAGCGAGTTCCGTTAGATTACTGGTATATTTCTCCAATACTTTAAATTTACTCTCAGGGCTAGGGTCAGTAATTCTTTCTTCGCCTCTTAAGTCATTCATAATAGCTGATACTTTTTGATACTCAACATTGAAGTTAAGTAGCACTAATTGAGCTGGGGAGCTAATGCCAATTAAAGCTAAAAGAATATGCTCAGTTGAGATGAATTCATCATTCATGCCATCTGCTTCTTTTTGAGCTCTTTCTAGAATTAGGGCAGTTTCATTGGTGCCAGATACTGCTTGAATTGGCCCTTGATTTATGTTTACCTTTGTTTTTGGTAATTTTTTTATTTCTGTAATAGTATAGTTTTCTAAAATTTCAGGATCTACTTTTAGTTTTTCTAAAATGGGTTTTACTAAACTTTCTGATTGCTGTAATAGAGACAGTAATATATGTAAAGCTTCAATATTTGCTTGCCCAAAATTAGCCGCTATTGCCTGAGAGTTGATAATCGCTTCTTGTGATTTTTCTGTAAATTTATTAAACATATTTAGATTATTATTTTATTTTATTTTTAGCACTCTTATCTTCAGACTGCTAATTAGTATCATAATATATGATTTAAAGAATGTCAATATAAAATAATAACATTACAAGGGTTTATAAATAGTAATATTGATATTTAATTTATCTATAAAAACTTTGTTTTTTATGGTTTTGTGGTACAATATATTAATAATTGAAATTTAATTTATTTTTATGAAAAAATACTTTTTACATATTTTTTGTTTTGTCATAGCTATTGTTAGTCTGCTGGTTATTTTTCCCAATTCAGCTGCGGCCACTGTTTCTAGTATCACAATCGTTTCTCCGACTACAGCTAATAAAGATTATGCTCGGATGAATGAAGTTGTGACTGCTACTTATTCTATTGTTACTATTGATGAGGGGATGGGTTATGCTGGGATACTGAATTTAAAAAGAAATGGAGTTGTTGTTGTAACCACTGATGCTTCTGTAGCACTTGAAGTCGGCACTCATATTGTGAATTTTGATATTAATGTAGGGACCTTACTTGATGGCCCTTATGATATAGAATTAATTTTTGGCGGCGTAACAAATTTCACTGCTAATGCTGTAGTAGTTGATAATACTTTACCAACGATTCCCACTATTACCTATCCTAGTAATGTTGGTATTTATGTGAGACCTACTAGTCCGGTTCTTATTACCTGGAATGCTTCCACTGATGCTAATTTTGGCGCCACGCCTATTCGAGTAGTTTATTCTCTTTCTGGTACTTTTTTAGATAGCGTGACTATTGCTAATTTGCCAGCTTCTTCAAACTCAACTACATGGACTCCTCCAAATGTTACCCGATCAACTGTAAAAATAGGTATTGTGGCAACTGACTTGGCTGGTAATACTCGCATGGATGTTTCTGATAATCCTTTTGTTATTGATAATGTTGCTCCTGTGGTTGATGCTGGAGCCACTATGAATATCTCTACCTCCACTAAAGCTAGCGCGACGGCTACAGATAATATTAGCTCAGCTCCTAATTTAACCTATACTTGGTCAACCGTTTCAGCGCCAAGTGGGGGGTCATTAATATTTTCAAATGTAAATATTTTGCAACCGTTTATTTCAGCTACCGTTAGCGGTAATTATGTGGCGAGATTAACTGTTGTTGATCAAGCTGGAAATTCATCATCTGACACGGTGTCTATTGTTTGGGATGGTAATCCTAATATTTTTAATATTACTAATCCTAGTCAAGGAGATTATCTGCAAGGAGGAGAAAATATAAATATTACTTGGGATAAACCCAGCGACAATGATTTAAGTCATTATAAACTAGAATATTCTAGTAATAATCAAAGTACATGGTCTTTGCTTCAGGATGATATTGCTTCTAGTACCACGACATACTCATGGACTGTCCCTACAAGTAATACATTAGATAATTATATTCGTGTTACTGCTTATGATAATTATGATAATTATACAGCTGTTGTATCAGGTAAATTTACTATTGACTCAATTTTGCCAGTGGTGACCCTTTCAACTCCTAATGCGAGTGGTATTAGTCTAAAAGGAGGAACTGCATATAATATTAATTGGAGCGCTAGTGACGCTAATGGTATATCAAATATTTTATTAGAATATTCAATTAATGGCGGTTCTACTTGGCAAACTATAACTAATACTACTAATACAGGTTCTTATGCTTGGACCCTTCCTTCTATTAATAATAATTTAGCAAGAGTAAGAGTTACGGCGACCGATGTATCGGGTAATATTAATAGTGATTTTTCAGATAATAATTTTATTATTGATTCGACTAATCCAGTTATCACAGTTAACATTCCTAATCTAGGCACTATTACATCGCCCACGACAGCTGGAGTATCTGCAACTGATAATTTATCAGGCATCGCCTCTTATACTTGGTCTAAAGTTTCTGGACCAGGAGTTATTAATTTTTCTCCAAACGCTACAAGTGCAAATCCAAGTATATCAGCGACAACTTCTGGTACTTATGTTGCCCGTATAACCGTGGCAGATGGAGCGGGGAATACTAGCACTAGCGATGTTAGTTTTATTTGGGATGCTAATCCAGCCGTTCCAATAATTACATCACCTACTACTGGCAATATTTTTAGAGACGGCCAGACTATCACCATTTTTTGGACTATTGTTGATAGTGGTGATTTAGATCATTTTGATTTAAAATATTCTATTAATAATGGTTCTACTTGGGTAGATATTGGCACAGTTAGTTCTACTAGTCATAATATTGGCTTTCCTGTCCCAGCAGCGACTAATTCTAGCCAATCTTTGGTGAGAGTTGTGGCTTATGATGTTGATGGTAATTCTAGTAGTGGTGACTCCGATGTATTTACTATTGATTCTGTGGCACCCACTCTTAGTCTTAATGCCCCAAATTCTAGTGGTATAAATTTACAAGGTGGTGCTTCTTATAATATTACTTGGACAGCTAGCGATAGTTTGGGTATCACAAATATTTTACTTGAATACTCTATTAACGATGGTTCTACTTGGCAGACTATAACTAATACTAATAATTTTAGTCCTTATTCTTGGACTCTGCCAACAACTGACACAAGTTTAGCTAGGGTGAGAATTACAGCAACTGATACAGCTGGCAATACTAGTAGTGATTTTTCAGATAATGCTTTTACCATAGATTCAAGTGGTCCAACAATTACTATTACACAATCTAATTTAGGTGCTATTAATACTCCTACTAGTTCTGGTGCTAGCGCTTCTGATCCTAGTGGCATTGCTTCATATCTTTGGGAGAAAATCAGCGGATCAGGTGCAATTACTTTTTCTTCTAGTACTATTGCTAATCCAACTATAGCCGCTTCTATTTCAGGTAGTTATGTGGCTCGTTTAACAGTCACAGACACGCTTGGCAACTATTCAACTGCTGATGTGAACTTTGTCTGGGATGTTATTCCTCCTGTTGTAACGATTAGCCCGATTACGCCAGATCCCACAAGTAATGCTACTCCAATTTTAAGTGGTAACGTGACTGACGCTTTAATAAACATTCTCTCTGTTGAATATAGAGTAGATGGTGGCTCTTGGAACGCATGTGCTGCTAGTGATGGATCTTTTAATAATAAAACTGAAGGATATTCTTGTAGTATTTCTCCATCATTATCAGATGGACTGCATACTATTAATGTTAGAGCTACTGATATTTTAAATAATGTTTCGAGTGGGAATATAAGCGACGCTATAACAATTGATACGTCTGGTCCAATTATATCAACGCCCAATCTCGGAGCTATTAAAATTGTTACAGCGAGCGGTGCTAGTGCTTCGGATGTGAGCGGTATTGCTTCTTATTTATGGGAGCAGATTAGTGGGCCAGGAACAATTATATTTTCTGATAATTCAATTCTTAACACAAATATTTCTGCCAATACCGATGGGGCCTATTCAGCTCGTTTAACAGTTATCGACACTCTTAGTAATTCTAGTTCTAGTACAATGATGTTTACTTGGGACACCACTGCTCCTAGCGTAACTATTAATCCAGTTTTACCAGATCCAACTAGTGACGCTACCCCGACTATAACAGGGACAGTGACAGACTCATTAATTAATATCCAGACAGTACAATATAGCGCAGATGGTGGTTCATGGTTTAACTGTACTTCTCAAGATGGCAGTTTTAATGCAAGTTCAGAAAATTATACTTGTACAATTAACCCTGCTCTGAGTGATGGCTCTCATGTGGTTTATATCAGAGCTAGTGATGCAATCGATAATATTTCTGATGGTCTAGATTCAGATGCTTTTGATGTAATATCGGCCGGTCCTATTGTTCAGGCCTTATCCGATCGAGCTGAAAATTCTCAGTTTACTCAAAATGCTAGTACCACTGGTGCCACTTCGTGGGCCTGGACCTATACTGGCCCTGGTATCATAACTTTTGGTACTGATACTGCTGAAGATACTACTATCTCAGCTGACACTGATGGCGTATATACCGTCACTCTAACTGCAACTAATGTTGCTGGCAGTGATGCAAGCTCGTTTGTATTAACTTGGGATACACTGGCACCAAGTGTTGCTACTCCTAGTCTAGGAGGGATAAATATTGCCACGCCGAGTGGTGCTACAGCGTCAGATTCGAGTGGTATTGCGTCATATTTTTGGGATAAATTAAGCGGACCTGGAACAGTTATCTTCTCTAATAATATAATTTTAAATCCAAATATTTCAGCTGATATAGATGGTGCTTATTCTTCTCGCTTAACAGCTGTTGATAATGCTGGTAATACTCAAATAAGTTCAATGACGTTTACTTGGGACACCACTGCTCCAAGTATTACTCTTGATGCTGTCAGTGATCCAACTAGTGACTCCACTCCAACTATCACTGGCACAAGTAATGATACATTAAGTACTGTTGCTTTAGTTCAGTATAAAATAGGAGCTGGCGCTTGGCATGATTGTTTAGCTGTTGACGGTAGTTTTAATTCAAGTTCAGAAAATTATACTTGCACTATCTCTCCTGCTCTAAGTGATGGTTCTCATACGGTTTATGTCAGAGCTACTGATTCTTTAACCAACACTTCTGATGATTCAGTCTTTGATACTTTCACCGTTTCTCTAAGCGGTCCAACAATTGAGGCTTTATCTAATCGAGCTGAAAATGCTCTCTTTACTCAAAATGCTAGTACCACTGGTGCCACTTCTTGGGCCTGGACCTATACTGGACCAGGGACTATTACATTTGGTTCAGCTAGCTCTGAAGATACCACTATCTCCGCTGATACTGATGGCGTATATACTATCACTCTCACTGTCACTGATTCGCTATTACGTACTGATGTTGAATCATTTGACCTCACTTGGGACACCACTGCTCCAAGTATTACTCTTGATGCTGTCAGTGATCCAACTA
>CAYSZD010000001.1:104237-135042 GCA_964435515.1 uncultured Gammaproteobacteria bacterium
ACGTACTGATGTTGAATCATTTGACCTCACTTGGGACACCACTGCTCCAAGTATTGTGATATCAAATAGTGATCTAAATATTATTTCAGTTCCGACTAATGGGGGCGTGACAATTAATGATGCTGGCGGAGCTGGTATTGATACTATTCTTTGGACAAAAGTTTCAGGGCCTGGTTCAATTAATTTTTCTCCGGGTAATGCCAGTGTTAATCCAAATTTTTCTGCCACTTTAACTGGAGACTATGTTGTGAGAGTCGATGCGACGGATTTAGCAGGGAATTCTACTTTTGATACTATTATATTTAGCTGGAATGGTGACCCTGCGACTCCTAATATTGTTTTTCCTTCAGCAGGAGATTATTTACCAGGTAACGCGACTACTACAATTGTTTGGACGACTTCAGGTGAAGCTAATTTAGAACGTTTTGAATTGTGGCACTCTGCGAACATGGGAATTGATTGGACATTGATAGATAATGCAATTGCGTCCAGTTCAACGTCATTTGATTGGTTAACCCCATCTATTGATAATAGTAATAATTTACTTAGATTGAGTGTGTTTAATACCGAGGGGAATTCTACCACCACTGTAAGTTTGGCTTTTAATATTGATTCAACTTTGCCCAGTGAATTAGTCGTAACTCAGCCAGATGCATTTACATTGCCTATTCAAGGAGGTGAAGAATTAGACATAAATTGGACCGGCGCTTACGATGCTAACGTTGGAGCTTCTCCGATCGCCATACAATATTCCGAGAGTGGTAATTTTGATGATACAATCACTATAAATACAGTTGCTAATTCTGGTAGTTATACTTGGTTAGTGCCGCTCGTTGATACTGTAGATAGCGCGCGTATCAGAATTATTGCTAGCGATCTAGCCTCTAATATGAGCATTGGAACTTCTTCTGTTTTTAAGATAGATTCTTTAGCTCCTTCGCTTACTTTAACATCAGACTTTGGTGAAACCGATCAAGCTTTTAGACCAAATCCAATTATTAGTGATAATATTGATACTGATAATGAATTAACATATTCCTGGTCCTCTGTTAGTACTCCAAGCGGAGGAACTCTTCATTTTTCTGTTCCTTTTATTGCTAATCCAAATATTTCTGCTAATGTTCCAGGCAATTATTCTGCCTCTCTTACTATTACTGATAGGGCGGGAAATTCTGTGAGCGAAGTGATGTCCTTTACTTGGACCGGCGGTAGTGTATTTCCGGAATTGATTTATCCTAATACCGGTGATTATTTAAGAGCTGGTACAAGTACTATTATTTGGACTGTTCCCAATATTTCTGATTTAGATAGTTATTCCATTGAACATTCTGATGATGGCGGCGTGACGTGGACAATGTTAGAATCTAATTTAGCTGGAACAGCAACTAGTAGCCCTTGGTTAATAGGTGATGGAGTTAATTTGGATAATAATATTATCAAAGTTATTGCCTATAAAGGTAGTGATACCTATATGGCTAACTCTGGTCTTTTTGTGATAGATTCTAGTGCGCCAAGTTTAGATTTAGTTTCTTCTTTGGGTACCATTGGAACAGCTAGTATTGTGACTGCTTCTTCTACGGATAATTTTAGTGATTCTGCTAACTTAATATACAATTGGTCAGTCTTATCAGCCGCTACTGGTGGTAATCTCATTATTTCTAATAGTACTAGTTCAAGTACCTCTTTATCAGCTAATGTAAACGGTAATTACGTAGCAATGTTGAGTGTAACTGATCAGGCTGGTAATATTGCGACTAGTTCTGTTTCTTTCACTTGGTATATTGCAACAAGTGGAGGTGGTGGTAGTAGCGGTGGCGGCGGTGGTTATATTAATTACTGCACTCAGGTTGAATATAGTTCTTGGGGAGCTTGTGTTAATGGATTCCAAACTCGCACGGTAGTCTCTTCCTTTCCTGCTACTTGTTCCTTAACGACTAGCCAACAAATTGATTCAAGTAGAATTTGTGTTATTGATCCAATATTACCGCCAGAAGAAGTGCCAGTAGTTTCTGAGGATAATACAAATAGCAATTCTCCTTTTGATGCTGAAGCCTTTGATGTAATCGAAGCTGCAAGAAATAATTTTACTAAAGTTGATGAAAAAATGACCCTTAATTTATTGGGTAGGATTGTTTTACAGGTGGAAGATAAAGGAAGGGCTTGGTATGTAAATCCAATTGATGCTAAAAAATATTATTTAGGTCGCCCTACTAACGCTTTCCAGGTTATGCGTTTGATTGGGCAGGGAATTAGTAATAGTAATTTAGATAAGATACCTGTAGGTATTTTAGATGGTAGTTTAAGCATGGATATAGACACGGACAAGGATGGCTTGCCTGATCGCTTAGAAGAGGGCCTGGGCTCTAATTTAAATAAGGCTGATACAGATGGAGATGGTTATTCTGATTATGATGAGCTTAAAAATGATTATAATATTTTAGCACCAGGAAAGACTACTGTTGATATGAAATTTACCAATAAACATAAAGGTAAAATATTTATACAAGTAGAAAGGAATGGTGAGGCTTGGTATATTGAGCCTATTTCACAAAGACGCTATTATTTAGGCAGACCGGTTGAAGCCTTAGCTATTATGAGAACATTAAGTTTAGGCATTACTAATGAAAATCTAAATAAGATACCAGTCGGTAGTTTTGATGGCTTGGTTAAATAGCTTTAATTAATACTTTATATTAGAAAAGCCCTTTATTTCTCTAAGGGCTTTTTTATTTGTCTTTAAAGCATTTTTAATGCTATAATTAAATTAATTATATGCTAAAATCAAATTTTTTAACTTTATTTTTTCAAATAATCATTCGCTTTATAGTTGGAGTTATTTTTTTTCCTTTTTGGTGGTATAGCCTGGGCTTTGTTAGCTTTGCGCGAAAAGTGTTTAGTTTTTTGCAAGAAGAGCAGAGGGTTTTGGGCTTTACTGTATGGTTAAAAAATATTTTTGTGCCAATGTATGGACAGCATGATTTTAGTGGTCGCTTGATTAGTTTTGTGATTAGATTATTTCAGATTGTTGTGCGTGGCCTGGCTTTAATTTTTTGGGCTCTTTTATCTTTAATAGCCTTGATTATTTGGTTAGCGTTACCATTCCTATTGCTTATTGCTATTATCTATCAATTATTTTAAGACAATATGATCAACGAAGAACTTAAAATAGAAAATCATGAAAAATATGGTGAAGGATTATGGTGGCAAAATCACTTTTTTTATTGGCATCAAACAATAGGTCGTTCAGAAATATTTTTGGATCGAGTAAAAAGACATGCTGATAGAATTTTAAATTTAATTGCTACTATATTAGTTTTTGTTGGTTTTGCGGCTTTATTTTATTGGTTTTATTTACATTTAGATATATTAATAAAAGATCCTTTTCGTGTTTTACAATTTTGGACCTATAAAAGTCCTTTGATTTTAATTTTTTTGATTTCTGCTTGGTTGTTGTTGTTTTTATTCTATCGTAAAAGTGAAGCGCGAATTAAAGAAAATAAAATTAATGTTCGTCATTTTCAGGATAAAGATGAAAGTGCTGATGTTTATCATAACGCTGCTATTTTGGCGGGACAAAAATTAAAAGATATTATTGATGAAGCTTTTTTGTTAGCTTATAAATTTAAACAAGGGGAAGTGTCTATTTTTCATTTTTTTCGAGCTTCTCTAGCTGAGGCCCAAGTGCAGGATGTTTTTATTCGACTGGGTGTTGATGCTGAGGCGCTGATAAGTAAATTAGATCGTCATCTTTTAGGACCAGAGGATAATAAAAATATTGTTTTGTCTGCCGACTTGAAAAAAGTTTTATTAATGGCAAGTGTTGACGCGGTCGATAGACGACAAACACAGGTTGAAGCTATTAATACTGTTCTATTTTGTTATAAAAATAATCAGATGCTGGCGGAAATTTTATATGATTTAAAATTAGATGAAGATAAATTAAGAAATGCTTGTGAGTGGATGCATATTAATCGTTGGTTGCTATCTCGTTATCATAATTATAAACATGCAGCTGCTTTTAAACCTGGAAGTGGTATGGACAGAGCCTATACTGCAGTAGCAACGCCAACTCTTGATCATTTTTCTTACGACCTTACTTTAAAGGCAAAATATGGACGTTTAGAATTATGTGTTGGTCGACAGTCAGAGATAAATGCTATTTTTGAATCCATGGAAAGTGGCCATAGTGGAGTTCTGTTGGTGGGTGCTAGTGGTACTGGTAAGACAATGGTGATTAATGGCGTTGCTCAGTTAATGGTTGAAGAAAAAGTGCCTAAATTTTTACAGGATAAACGTTTAGTGGAAATTGATGTTTCTCGTTTAGTGTCAGGAGCAGCCCCTGAAGAGGCTAAGGCTAGATTATTAGCCTGTATCAATGAAACCGCTAGGGCTAAAAATATTGTTTTGCATATTGCTAATATAGAAAATTTAATAGCCTCTTCTTCTTTGGGTGGCGATAGTTTGGATTTATCAGAGGTTTTAGCTGAAGCACTTACTCGCAGGCAAGTTTTTTGTGTCGCCACTGTTAATGTAGAAAATTATTCTAAATTTTTAGAGAATTCTGCATTAGGAGATATAATGAGTACAATTGGTATTCAAGAACCTGATACTAATCAGGCTATTTTAATGCTTGAGAGTAAAGTAGCGTCATTGGAGGCTAGGTATCAAATTTTTATAGATTATAATGCTATTGAACAGGCCGTGCTCATGTCTAGTCGTTATATTCATGATCGTTTCTTGCCAGAAAAAGCAGTTAATTTACTACAAAGTGCCGTGATTGATGCCCGAAAAAATTCTAAGTCGCAAAAAGGATCTATTTGCACCGAAGATAATATTGCTAGGGCTATCAGTGAATTAACAGGTGTTCCTTTGACGCAATTAACCGCTGATGAGAGTCAAAAACTTTTAAGTTTGGAAAAAAGTATTCATGAGAGAATGGTTGGACAGGAGGAGGCAGTCGAGGCTGTATCTGCCAGCTTAAGAAGAGCCAGGGCAGCTCTGCGTGATTCAAATAGACCAATTGCTAGCTTTTTATTTTTAGGACCGACTGGTGTTGGTAAGACTGAATTAGCTAAAACTGTATCTGAAGTCTATTTTGGGGCAGAGGACTATATGATTCGTCTTGATATGAGCGAATATCAACAAGCTGATAGCGTTAAAAAGATGATAGGTGACGTTGATGGCACTTTAGGTTATTTAACTGAAGCGGTTAGAAAAAAACCTTTTTCTTTAATTTTACTCGATGAGGTAGAGAAAGCTCATCCTGATATTTTAAATTTATTTTTACAACTATTAGACGATGGTCGCCTAACTGATGGTCGAGGTCGCACTATTAGTTTTAGCGAGTCAATTATTATTGCCACTTCTAATATTGGAGCTCTTTATATACAGAAAGAAATTAAAGCAGGCACGGATATTGAGCAAATAAAAACAGAGTTAATAGATAATCAACTGAATAAGTTTATGCGTCCGGAACTTATTAATCGTTTTGACGGTATTATTGTATTTAAACCTTTAAGTGAGGATCATATTTTTCAGATTGCGGCTTTAATGTTAAAAAAAATAAAAGCACGGTTATTAACCAAAGGCATTGCCTTAAAGGCTGATAAAGCTGGGGTGTTAAAGTTGGCGCAAGAAGGTTATGATCCTAAGTTTGGTGCTCGTCCTTTGAGGCGCTTATTACAAGAAAAGGTAGAAGACCAAGTTGCTAATTTAATTTTATCAGGTAAGCTTAAAAGAAGAGATACGGTTGTGATTCGATCTGATGCCAGTATTGGTGTACTGTTGGGTAAAAAATTATAATTATATGTTGATTTGGCAATATTTACTTATATTTATCGGGATTAGTATTTTTTCGTATTTATTAACTCGTTTGGTAATTCGTTTTGCTTTTCGTTTTAAGATAGTTGATTATCCCGATAAAGAAAGAAAAATTCATAAAAAAGTGACACCACTGATGGGTGGTGTAGCGATTTTTATGATTTTTTTTATTGCAATTTTTGTATTCTTGCCTCAATTACTCATTGGTGATTTATCTTTAAATCATTGGCTGGGTTTTGCAATAGGCTCATTAGTATTAATGATCGGCGGCGTTTTAGATGACCGCTATAATTTACCAGCCCGTGTACAAATTATTTTTCCTGTAATCGCTTCAGTGTTGCCAATTTTAGGAGGGGTTAGAATAGAACATCTATCTGGCCCTGGTGGTGATATTTTTAATATATCTTCTCTCCTTAGCGCTATACTTATAGTTTTTTGGCTTTTAGCGATGATGTATACCACTAAATTATTAGATGGGGTTGATGGTTTGGTTTCGGGATTAGGTTTAATTGGTGCTTTAGTTATATTTGTTTTTACCTCTACTACTCAGTACTTTCAAGCTGATATAGCTTTGGCAGCTTTACTGTTAGCCGCTGCTATTTTGGGTTTTTTCATTTTAAATTTTTATCCGGCCAAAATTTTCTTAGGAGAAGGTGGTTCTTTGTTTATTGGGTACGCTCTAGGTGTTTTAGCTATTATTTCTGGTGGTAAAATTGCTATTGCTTTATTGATTATGGCCTTACCCATGATGGATGTAGCTTGGACTATTTTAAGACGTTTATATAAAGGGAAGAATCCTTTTCATTTTGCTGATCGTGATCACTTACATCATCGTTTGTTAAAAATCGGATTATCTTCTATACAGACTGTATTTGTGTTTTATACTTTTGCCTTACTGTTTGGATTAGCTGCCTTATTTCTACAGAGTCAGGGCAAATTTTTAGCGCTATTGCTATTGCTTGTTATAATGTTGGGTCTGATAATCTTTTTTAACCTATGGGAGAAAAGAAGGCGACCTAAGTTGCTTTTACATATTTGTTGCGCGCCTTGTGCTGCTTATATAACCAAATATTCATTAATGCCCAGATTCGAAGTGGTGTGGTATTTCTATAATCCAAATCTTTCTTCTTTAGAGGAATATAATCGTCGCTTAGCGGCTGCTGAAAGGGCGGCTAAAATAATTGGCTTAAAATTAATTGCTGTTCCCTATCATCATGAGGCCTGGCGAGACATGGTAAGGGGTAGAGAATTAGACGCAGAGCGAGGAAAACGTTGTCAGTTATGTTACAAAGAACGTTTGGAAGCAGCATATCGCTTGGCGGTAGATAAAAAATTTGATTATTTTAGTACTAGTTTACTATCAAGTCCGTACAAAGATAGTGCTGCCATTATAGATATTTGTCGTAATTTATCAAAAACAGCTAGTCCAATTTTTTTGGAAGAAGATTTTCAGGCTGACAGGTTTTTCTACAAGTCTTTGTCTTGGTCTAGAGAAAATGGTATTTACCTACAAAAATATTGTGGTTGCGAATTTAGTTTTCGCTAAGTATTTATTTGTTAAAAGCCTTATTTTGTACTATTATATAGATGAGTTTTGTTTTTATATTTTTGTCATAATTATGAAGAAAAAAATTGTTATTTTAGCTGTTATTATGGTTTTTGGTCTTTTTTTAGGGGCCTGTAGTTTGCCTTGGTCAAAAGACAAGCAGATGGAAGCCACTAATAGTCCTGATTCAGAAATAATAGAGGAGCTACAAGGTCTAGAGAGCCCTATTTTAGCTAGCGCTAGTCTAAAAAAATTTAGTAATTATCAAGAATTTAGAAATTTTTTAACTATTAATCAGTCAGAGTCCCTTAATAGTTATCAAATAGGCCTAGAAGCACCAGGGATGATGAGAGATGGCTTAATAATGAATAAAGCATCGCTAAGTAGTGATGGCCTTGATTCTATTAATACTGATGATTATTCTCGTACTAATGTGCAAGTGGCAGGGGTAGATGAGGCTGATATTATTAAGACTGACGGACAATATATTTATGCCCTTGTTTATCAAGATCTATATATTATAAAAGCTGTGCCAGCTGAACAAGCTAGAGCTGTTACAAAATTATCTTTCCCTGACAGACCAAGTGAGATCTATATTAATAACGGTAAATTAGTGGTTATTGGTTCAGATTCTCAGATTATGAAAGCCATCGTTTATAGAAATTTTAAGCGCCAATCTCCTTATAGTTTTGTTAAA
Source organism: uncultured Gammaproteobacteria bacterium (assembly GCA_964435515.1). Classification (GTDB taxonomy): domain Bacteria; phylum Patescibacteriota; class Patescibacteriia; order Patescibacteriales; family UBA12465. The sequence goes on from CAYSZD010000001.1 coordinate 112,301, forward strand.
ATTTTTGATGTTAGGAATCCCGAAGAGCCAAAACAGGTACGTGATTTAAATTTTGAAGGTACTTATCAAACATCTCGTTTAATTGATGGGCGCTTATATTTAATTATAAATAATTATAATCAGTATATTGCGGGAGAAACTGTTACCCCCCGTTTAGTTGACGGCGGTAAAATTTTATCTAATAGTTGTGAAGATAAACAGGCTTGTTTTGCTCCTGATATATACTATTTTGATGCTCCTTATGAATCTTTTAATTTAACTTCTATTAATAGTATTAATTTGAGTAATTTGGATGAGGCCGTTTCTTCTCAGGCCTATTTGCTAAACGGTGCTCAAACTATCTACGCTTCAGCAAAAAATATTTATATTACTTATGCTCAATATTTAAATGAAATAGATATTCGTGCCATGGTTTTACGTGATTTATTATTTAGCAGGCTTAGTGAATCAGAGCAAGAACTATTGTTAAAAATTGAGACTTTAGATAATAGTATTTTGAGTCAATCAGAAAAACGACAAAAGATTTTAGCTGTATTTCAAAGATTTTTAGATAGTAAGTCTATAGATGAGCGCAGTGTTTTAGATTTAGAGATTAACGATGCTATTACTGCTAAATATAAAGAGGAACATGATAATTGGGAGAGAACTGTTATTTATCGTTTTGGATTAAGTAACGGCGTCCCTGTTTATCGTGCTCAGGGTTCTGTGCCTGGAATAGTTTTAAATCAATTTGCTTTGGATGAAAATATAGATTCATATTTAAGAATTGCTACTACTCGTAGTGCTAGTTTATCTTCTTTAATGAAAAATGAAGAATCTTATTCAAATGTTTATATTTTAAATAGTGAACTAAAAATCAGTGGTTCTTTAGAAAATTTAGCCCCTGGAGAAAGAATTTATTCGGTTCGTTTTATGGGCAATCGTGCTTATTTGGTGACATTTAAACAAGTTGATCCACTTTTTGTAATTGATTTAACAAATTATAAAGCACCTAAGTTATTGGGTGAGTTAAAGATTCCTGGCTTTTCTTCCTATTTACATCCTTATGATGAAAATACTTTAATTGGAGTAGGCAGAGATACAAAAACAGATGTTTACGGGAATGTGGTAAATGGGGGAATAAAGTTATCTTTATTTGATGTAAGCAATCCAGCCGTGCCAAAAGAATTGGATAATTATGTAGCTGGTGAAAGTGGTAGTGATTCTTTGGCCTTGGATAATCATAAAGCCTTTTTATTTAGTAAAGATAAGAATTTATTAGTTATTCCAGTATCCTTAACTAATACTTCTAGTAGTTATCGTCCTTATTTCAGTGGCGCTTTAGTTTTTAGTATAGATGATAAAAAATTTAATTTACGTGGACAGATAGATCATTCCGACGGAGGACGTTATCAAAAATCTGATTTTTGGTGTGGTTATAATTGTTATGATAATTCAGTGCAACGAGCTTTATATATTCAAGACAATCTTTATACTTTTTCTAATAAATATTTAAAGCTTAATAGTTTAAATGATTTAAATGCTATACAATCAATTAAGCTCATTGCTGACACAGAGATAGATTTGAATGTTGAAGCATTGAGCAAGGAAGTAATTGTTGACATGCCCCCTGAGGAGCCAGAACCCGATGTACTTATTGGTCCATCTCTACCAATTGAGTTAATTCAAGATGGTGGGGAAGTTGTTTTGCCTGATGAGACCACAATTAATAGTGAAGTAGTTTCTCCTGCAGACGAGGGGCTTAATAATTTGGATGATTTGCCAATATAATATGTTTTATTTGATGTCGATTTATGTTTAAAAAATACTCACAAGCTATTACTTCCTTATTGTTTTGGTTAGCCCCAATTCTATTTTGGTTGTTTTGGCAATTGATGATGCTTGATCCTAGAGATTTTTTTATTCTTTTGATTATTGCTGTTATTATTTTACCTTTTGTGGCTTTTGAGACAGTGGGTCGTAAATTTAATCGCTTTTTCTTTTTAGTCATGGCGGACTTAGCTATCTTTGTAGCAGCTGTATATTTTTTCTCTTCATTACTGAAAATGGGCTGGGGATTACAGTTTCTTTGGTTTTATTATATCTGGCATCTGTATCGTTATTTATTGGCTGCTCGTAATTATTATGCTAATAAGAATAGTGAATTTCAATATTTTGCCATTTATCATGCTTTAATAAATTTATTTTTAATTAGTGCTGTAATTTTTGGCTTCCGTTCTTCACTTAGTTTATCTATCTGGCCATTATTGTTATCTTCTTTGCCTTTAATTTTTATTAATACAATTTCTTTAGCCTTGAATCAAAAGTGGCTAAAATTACAATCTTGGTCGTTTTGGATATTTATTAATATTTTAATGGTGGAAGTGATAATGCTTTTAAGCTTTTTGCCTCTAAACTTTTTAGTTTTAGCTGTATTAAGTACTTTATTTTATTATTCTACTATTAACTTTATTAGATTATATTTTGAAAATCGTTTAAGTAGCAGAAAAATAAAGAATTATGCTATTTTTACAATTATTGCTTTAATATTAATTTTTTTGACTGCCCGTTGGCTTTAAATTTATGAAAAATAATTTATTCATTGTAATTTTAACTACCGTTCTTATTTCTTTAGCCGCTGGTGCTTTGGGATCTCTATTTGTGAGTAATCAATCTTTATCTCCTTATAGTTACTTAGGTTTTGGTCAAGAGCTTAATTTAAATGATTATAACTATTTAAGTCCTGGTTTAGTAATCCAGGATCCTAAGAAGGTAATTGTTAGTCAAGATGTAAAAATAGATGAGGCGATTACATCACTTAAGCCTAGTATATTGGGCGTGTTCTTAAAACAAGCTACTAGTAGTTCTGCCTATTATTTAGATGAAGCTTTTGCTCAGGCATTAGTAGCAACTACAGACGGTTGGCTTATGGCTGCTTGGCCTAAGGATACTAAAGGTTTAAGTGAAGCGTCTTTGATGAAGGATTATGTTTTAATTGATTCAAGTAATAAGATATATGATATTGAAAAAGCTCTTATTACTCCTTCTGAAACAGGTTGGTTTGTATTTTTTAAATTAGCCGATGCTTCGTCTTTAAATATTAGACGTTTAGTTGATGACAAAGAGTTGCGCATCGGTCAGTCTATGATTTTACTTAGTAATATTAGGGAAGCGTATTTAGATACCTTAAGTTCAAAAACAATGAAGAGCTCTATTGTTTCTAGCGAAGTATATCCTTATCAGCTTGCTTTCCAGGCCACTCCTAAAAATAAAGCTTTATTTGTTTTTAATTTATCAGGGGATATTGTTGGTGTATTTGACGCTCAAAATAAATGGTTGTCAGCAGCTGATATAGAAATCTATTGGCGCTCTTTATTTCAATCAAAAGATATTAGCAGATCATTGTTGGGTGTAAATTATGTTGATTTATCCGAGTGGCTGATTGCTGATCAATTAGAGAAAGGCGCTCTTTTAAAAGCTTCTTCTAGTACGCCAGCGGTTATTGTTAAAAGCCCAGCCGCTTTAGCTGGTCTACTGGCTGGTGATGTGATTAGCAAGATAAATGGAATTGAAATAAATGAAGAACAAAATTTATCTATATTAATTGGTGATTATAATCCTGGTGATAAAATTTTAGTAGAGTATATCCGTCAAGGAGAAACAAAGGAAGTAGAAATAATTTTAGGAACCGTAAAATAATATGAAATTAAAAAAAATCACACAAAAAAAGAACTTGGAAGGACTAAAGGTTCTTTTACGGGTTGATTTTAATGTTCCCTTGGTTTCAAAAAAAATTACTGAAGATTACAGAATTAGCGCTGCTATTCCTAGCATTAAATATTTACTGAATGCCGGAGCGTCAATTATTATTATTAGTCATTGGGGCGATCCAAAAAAAAGAGATTTAAATTATTCTACTAAAAAGTTGGCTAAGCGTTTAGAAAAATTATCTGGTTTAAAGGTGAGATTTGTAGATGATATTGTTGGTGATAAGGCTGTTAAAAAAGCAAAAAATTTAAAAGCAAAAGAAATAATCTTTTTGGAGAACCTGCGCTTTGAAGCTGGTGAAAAAAAGAATGATAAAAAATTTGCTAAAAAATTGGCTGATTTAGCTGATATATATGTTAATGATGCTTTTTCTGTTTCTCATCGTGATCAAGCTTCAGTTAGCGCTGTTAGTAATTTTTTACCGGCTTATGCCGGGCTACAATTAGAGGCGGAAATTATTAATTTAGAAAAAATTATTAAACCAAAAAAACCTTTAGTTTTATTAATGGGAGGATCTAAGATAGCTACTAAGGCGCCAATGATTAACAAGTTACAACAAAAATCAAAATATATTCTTATCGGAGGGGCTTTAGCTAATAATTTTCTCAAGTATAAGAAATATGAAATAGGGAAGTCTATGTATGATGCTGGCTCTATCGCTATGATTGCGTCTTTGTTGAAAGATAAGAAGCTAATGAAGAAAATTATTTTGCCAATTGATGTTATCGTAAAAGATTCTAAAAAATTAAGTCGTAGAAGAAAGTTAGAAGATATAAAAAAAACAGATACAATCTTAGATATTGGTCCAGATACTATTTCTTTATTTAGTTCTTATATCAGAGAAGCTCAAACTATTGTCTGGAATGGTCCTTTGGGTAAATTTGAAGAAAGTCCCTATAAACATGGCACCATTGCTTTGGCGTCGGTTATAGCCGTTCGTTCAACTGGTCCTGCTTTTGGACTTGTAGGTGGCGGAGAAACTGTAGCTGCTTTAAAGCTGACTAAGATGGAGTCTCACGTTGATTGGTTGTCTACTGCGGGAGGAGCAATGTTAGCTTATTTAGGTGCTGAAAATATGCCGGGATTAAAAAATATTATTTTAAAAAAATAAAGTTTATGCCTAAAAAAACAGCCAATCAAATAGAAAGTTTAACGGCGCGAGAAATATTAGACTCTCGTGGTTATCCTACTTTAGAAGTAAGTCTCACTATTGCCTCTGGGCAAAAGGTAAAAGCTAGTGTGTCTGTTGGTTTAGGTTGTATTTCTAAAGTTAAAGATTTACATGATGGCGATCGTCGTCGTTATGAGGGTTGTGGTGTGCTGTTGGCTGCTAATCATATAAATGAGCTTATTGCTCCAAGGCTTAAAGGTATTTCAGTGTTAGAACAAGAAAATATAGATAGGCTATTAATTGATCTAGATGCTACTTCTGACAGAAGACAGTTGGGAGCTAATACAATTATGGCGGTCTCTTTAGCTGTCGCTAGAGCAGCTGCTTTAAGCGAAAACAGGGAACTATTTGCTTATTTAGTTGATAATTTTAATTTACAGCCAGTGGTAGATTTACCCACCCCTTTATTTAATATGTTTAATGGCGGTCGTCACGCTGATACAAATTTAGATTTTAAAGAATTCCTATTAATTCCTAATAAAGAGTCAGCTCGTTTTGTTGTTAGTAGTAGGGAGGGTAAGATGGATAAAATAGTGAGAGCAGGGGCAGAAATATTTCATGTATTAGGTAAGCTATTGGTTTCGGCTGGTTATGACTCTGACACTGGTCTTGAAGGAGGTTATGCTCCTGACATGGATTCTAGTTTAAAAGCTTTAGAAATGATGATGGCGGCTATTGTACAGGCTGGTTACAAGCCAAAGGAAGATTTTTCTTTAGGTATAGATATTGGCTCAGCTCAGTTATATGACGAGGAAGCCAAACAATATATTTTCGCTTTAGATAATTTATATTTTAGTGCTGCTAATTTAGTTACTCTTTATGAAGAGTGGTTACAAAAATATCCAATTACTTATTTAGAAGATGGTTTAGCATCAGAAGATTGGCCAGCCTGGAGAGAAGCGACAGCATTGTTGGGTGATAAATTAGTATTAGCTGGTGATGAATTGTTTATGAGCAATTTAGAAAGGATCAGAAGAGGTATTGCAGAACAGACTGCTAATGCTGTAGTTATTAAGCCAAATCAAATTGGTACATTGACAGAAACGATAGAATGTGCGAAATTAGCTCAAAGGCAGAATTACCAATTAGTTATTTCTCATCGAAGTGGTGAAACTAATGATGATTTTATTGTTGATTTAGCAGTTGCCTTAGGGGCTCAGTTTATAAAAGCTGGTTCATTATCAAGAGGGGAAAGAGTAGCAAAATATAATCGATTAACTGAGATAGGCGCTATACTAAATAGGCAGAATAAGTAATTTATGCTTTTAGATCTTCAGCAAAATATAAAAAAAGAAAATATTAAAGAGCAGAAAAAAATAGTTTGTTTATTTTTGGATGGAATAGGCGTTGCTGCTGCTAGTGAGGTTAATGCTGTTAATCTGGCTAAAATGCCAAATATATCTAAATATGTAAAAAATTATCCAGTCACCTTGTTAGCTAATACCACTAAAGATGAGAGGCGCCGTTATTGGTCCCTGGGAACAGGTATTAGTGCTGATAGCGATTCTTTTCCGCAAGCTAAAACTTGTCTCAGTGCTATTTTAAGTGATAATAACTTGAGACAATTAAAAATTTGTGCCAGTGAGCAAGCTTTATCTCTAAATCTATTTTTTAATAATTATAAAGAATTAATTTATAGCAACGAAGATAGAATTTGTTTTAATACTCCAGGAATGGACGAATCATTAGTCGATTTTAGTAAAGAATTGGTAAAGACTGTGAAAAAAAAATATAAAAGCGATAAGTTTGATATAATTTTTGCTAGCCTAGCTTTGGCTCATGAGGCATCTATTAGGGGCGGATTAAAGGAAACGGTAAAATTATTAGAAGTATTAGATAAATTAGCAGCAAAAATTATTGAACCAGTATTAGCTAATGACGATATAGTTGTTCTTTGTTCTCCTTATGGTAATGCTGAAAGAACTAAGGATTTAGCTTCAGATTGGGATGATAAAGAGGCTACTAACAATCCCGTACCTTTTATCATTATTGGTAATGATTATGAAGGAAAGACCATTGGTTTAGCTGACCCACTCGAAGGTGATTTAAGTGTCTTGGCTCCGAGTGGCAGTTTAGCTGATTTTGCTCCAAGTTTATTAAAATTATTGAATATATCTCCAAGTCCAGACATGGAAGGGGAGAGTCTTGTGTAATTTGTTCACTAAAAAAGAGGAGGGTCCAATGACTAAGAAGAAAGAAATCGCCAGAATTATGAAGATCTGGCGTAATGCAACTAGCTGGCCCGGATGCATCAAGGCTTCTCAAAAAAAAGTTGTCGTAACAAAAGTAGACGATTTACCAGATTTTGAGAAAATTGGTACCGGCTATTCCATGACGGCTCTAGGCTTATCAAAAAATTATGCCAAAGGCTAAAATAAAAGACCGCTAAAAAAGTGGTCTTTTTCATTTTGTGTTGAATTAAAAGCCTAAATACCAACCTAGTAAACTAACGCCTATGCCAATAAGAGCGCCAATTATTACCTGAATAGGAGTGTGTCCAATTCTTTCTAATAGATTAGGATAGTAGTCGTCTAAAAAATCATCTTCTTTTAGATCTCTTACTAAAATATTGAGAGTTTTACCATGTTGACCAAGATAATTACGTAGACCAATGGCGTCAGTTATAACAATCATCATAAAGACAAAGGACATCGCAAAAGTTGGTGAAAAAAGACCATCACGTAAAAATATAATTGTGGCTAGTGAAACAACAGTGGCAGTGTGTCCGCTAGGCATATCTGAATAAGCAAAAATATCTTGCCAACGTAAACTTTTTTTACGCCAACTTTTAATAATTACCTTTGTGCCTTGAGCTAGAGTAAAAGCAATGATTGGATAAATAAGATAGGGAAGCATATTATATATCTAAATTTTCCACCTTTTTAGCGTGGGTTTGAATAAAGTTTTTTCTTGGTGCAACGTTATCACCCATTAGCATGTCAAAAATTTGGTCTGCTTTAGCAGCGTCTTCAATAGTAACTTTTTTAACTATTCTTTTAGCTGGATCCATAGTAGTTGTCCAAAGTTGTTCTGGATTCATTTCACCTAAACCTTTATAACGTTGAATTACTATTTTTTGTTTGCCTTTTGTTGGTATGTCTGCATTTTCTTCGGTATCAATTATTTCTTTTACACCATCTTCATCTTCTTCGTTTATTTCCACCTCTTCTACGATGCCACCAAATTCTTTTATTATTTTTTCTTTCTCTTCATCGCTATAGGCATAAGCTGCGCTAGCGCCTTTTTTAATTTGATATAAAGGAGGTTGAGCAATATAAATATGTCCTTGTTCAATTAAAGCGGTGAAGTAACGGAAAAATAGTGTCAACAAAAGGGTTCGTATATGAGCACCATCAACGTCAGCATCGGTCATGATGATAATACGGTGATAACGTAATTTTTCTAAATCAAGTTGTTCGTCTATATTAGTGCCAAGAGCAATAACTAAATTTTTTATTTCATTATTAACTAACATTTTATCAAGTCTGGCTCTTTCTACATTTAATATTTTTCCTCTAAGCGGTAGAATTGCCTGGAACTTACGATCTCTACCTTGTTTAGCACTGCCACCAGCTGAATCACCCTCTACTATATATAATTCGCATTCTTCTGGTTTACGACTAGAGCAGTCAGCTAATTTTCCCGGAAGAGTCATGCCTTCTAAGGCTCCTTTTCTCAATATTGTTGCCCTGGCAGTACGTGCAGCTAAACGTGCTTGTGCGGAAAGAATACATTTGCCAATCATGGCCTCAGCTTCTTTAGGATGTTCTTCTAAAAAAGTATTTAAAGCATCGCCCATTATTTGTTCGACATATCCCTTCATCTCTGCATTGCCTAATTTACCTTTAGTTTGTCCCTCAAATTGTGGTTCAGGTAATTTGACGCTAATGATAGCAGTTAATCCTTCTCTTACATCTTCACCGCTGAGATTTTCTTGTTTTTCTTTTAAAATGTTTTTATTACGTCCATAGTTATTTAAAGTACGGGTGAGAGCACTTTTGAAACCAACTAAATGGGTTCCTCCTTCAGGATTATGAATGTTATTAGCAAAAGAGAGAACTGTTTCATTGTATTCATCATTATACTGAAGAGCTACTTCTACTCGACAATCATTTATTTCTTTATCAACATAAAAAATAGTGTCATTTTTTACACTTTTGCCTCGATGTAGTGATTTAATATACGATTTAATTCCACCTTCAAAATGAAAACGGTAGTGTTTGTGTTTATGATCATTTCTTTCATCGATTACATCAATACTAATACCTTTTGTAAGGTATGATTGTTGTCTAAGGCGGTCTAAAATTTTACCCCAGTTAAATTCTAATTCAGAAAAAATACTAGCGTCTGGTTTAAAGATGATAGTAGTGCCAGTTTTATCAGTTTTACCAATATTTTTGATAGCATGTTGAGCCTTACCTATTTTGTATTCTTGAGCCCATACTTTACCATCTCTAGATATTTCAGCTCTTAAGTATTCACTTAACGCATTTACAACTGATACGCCAACACCGTGTAAACCACCTGAAACTTTATAACCAGTACCACCGAACTTACCACCAGCATGTAGTTTAGTTAGAACAGTTTCTAAGGCTGATAGTCCAGTTACTTTATGTTTTTCTACTGGGATACCTCTACCATTATCAATAACTTTAACCATGCCGTCAGCCATTAGGGTAACGGAAATAGCATCAGCATAACCAGCCATTGCTTCATCAATTGAATTATCAACCACTTCCCAAATTAGATGATGAAGACCAGCGGCGGAAGTGGAGCCAATATACATGCCTGGACGTTTTCTGACTGGGTCTAAGCCCTCTAAAACGGTAATGGCATCAGCGCCATAATTATTATCTTTTAACTCATTTTTAGCCATAGAAAGAAAAAAATTCCTGATTTTGGAATTACAGTTTAAAATTTTTTAAGCTTATTTATCTTTATATTATAGCAAGATTAATTAAGAAAGGCAATCATTTTTTATAGACAATTATTGCTAATATTAGCTATTGACATCTTAGGGTATTTGTTATATTGTATAGCTTCATAGTTCATTTTATTTGTTCATTTTAATTTTTTTTTCAATGGTAAAAAAAGCAGGAAGAGCGATCAGTCATGTGATCGCCATGGTTTCAACTGGCAAAAAAAGACCAGTAAAACAACAAGAAACACGCATGTGCCCACACTGTGGCAATTCAATGGCTAAGACGAGGAACTTTTGCCCTCATTGCCAGAATTTCCGCAATGGGCATAGCGAGCTCATACGCCCTATTCAAGGGCAGTTTCACTACTAATTTTTTTCTTTTTAAAGTTTACAGCCTTCACAATCGGAGGCTGTTTTTTATTTTAAAATTAGATAAAAAATATTAAAAAGTTTGGCTTTTTTTGTTATTTAAGCTATTCTTTGAAGATATGAATAAGCACAAAAAAATTAACTTTTTGCTACTAATAATTATTTTTTTAGTCGTGTCTATTTCCTTTTATTTGTATCAGCGTTCAGCTGCTAGTTTTGATGTACTAAACGAAACAGAAGAAAAAGTAGAGGAAGTAGATTTGGGGCCTAAATTTAGAATAGAAAAGACAGAAATTGTTGCTGGTGATACTTTTGCGGCTGTCGCAAGTCGAGCTGGGTTAACACAAACACAAGCTACTCTAATATATGAGTGCGCTCAAAAAGAATATGATTTAGCCAGTATAAAAGCAGGTTCTTTTTTGGAGTTGGTATATTCTACAGAGGATAATAAATTACAAGAGATATTATATAAAATAGATAGCGAGGAGGAGTTGGCTATTATTCCAAGTGAAGCTAATGATTTTAGTGCCACTTGTCGCCCGATTAATTACGACACTAAAATTGTCACTAAAGAGGCAGTGATTGAAGATTCTTTGTATGTTTCTGCTTTAAAAGTTGATATGGATGAAAAGGCTATTATTGAATTAGCTGAAGCTTTTCAGTGGACAATAGACTTTGCTATGGATCCGAGAGTGGGTGATACTTTTAAAGTAATTTATGAAGAACGATATTTAAATGGTGAGTATGTAAGACCAGGTAAAATTTTAGCAGCGCGTTATGTAAACAGCGGTACGCCCTATGAGTTATATTATTTTTCAGAGAGTGATGATAACGAAGGCTACTTTGATGAGAATGGCAATTCTGTACAAAAAATGTTTCTTAAAGCTCCAGTAGCTTTTAAATATATTTCTTCAGGTTTTACCACTGGCCTGCGTTATGTAGAAGCTTTTAATGTTTCAACCGGACATAGAGCTATTGATTATGCTGCTCCTCTTGGCACTCCTATTCGTTCAGTTGGCGATGGTAATATTATCTCAGCTGGCTGGAATGGCTCTTATGGCAACATGGTGAGCGTGAGGCATAATGCTACTTATTCTACTAACTATGCCCATATGTCTAAAATGGCAGTTAGAAAAGGGGATAAGGTGAAGCAGGGTGATATTATTGGCTATGTCGGTTCAACCGGTTTTTCTACCGGGCCACATTTGCATTATGAGATGCTAAGGAATGGGGTAAAAATTAATCCTTTAATTGAAGTATTGCCCCCTGGGGCGGAAGTTAAAGCGGAAAATAAAGATAGATTTTTTGAAGCTATTAATTTATGGCAGAAAGAGTTAAGAGGAGAGTAATGATTATCAGCTTAAGTCTGGGATTTTTATTAAAAATAGACTATTATATAATTAGATAAAAATAAATTAATATTTATGTCTAAAGTATTGGTAAGCGGAGGAGCTGGCTTTATCGGCTCTATATTAGTAGATAGATTGGTGCTAGAGGGTCATGAAGTGACAATTTTAGATAATCTGGTTTCTGGTTCTCGCGATTATATTAATCTCAAGGCTGATTTTTGGGAGCTCGATATATTAGATAAAGGACTTATCCAGCGCTTTAAGGAAGCAAAATTTGACTTAGTCTATCATCTAGCCGCACAAATAGATGTACGCCAATCTGTTAGTAACCCAGTTTTTGATAATGAGATTAATGTTGTTGGAGGATTAAATATTTTATCAGCTTGCAAGGAAAGTGGAGTAAAAAAAATAGTTTTTAGTTCTACTGGTGGGGCTATTTATGGAGAGGCAGAAGAAATACCAACTAGCGAGTATGCTGCTACCTATCCTTTGTCTCCATATGGGATTAATAAGTTAGCCTTAGAGAAGTATTTGAATTATTATTATCAAGTTTTTGGCTTAAATTATACCATTCTACGTTTTGCTAATGTCTATGGCCCTAGACAATATAAAGGAGGAGAGGCTGGGGTGATTGCTATTTTTACCGAAGCAGCGGCTAGTGATAGTACTTGCACTCTTTACGGTGACGGCCTACAAACTAGAGACTTTGTTTATGTTGATGACGTGGTTGAAGCATTAATAAAGGCAGGAATGATTGATTGTCGTGGTGAAATAAATGTGAGCACTGGTATTGAAACTAATATGTTGGAAATGATAGGTGCTATTGAAAGTGCGGCTGCTAAAAAATTGAATCTTATTAAAGCTCCTGGAAAAGCTGGTGAGCAGCGTCGTAGTTGTCTGTCTAATCGTCGCGCTTTTGAAACGCTTGATTGGAAGCCTCAAATATCTTTTACAGAAGGCGTAAAAAGAGCCTATGACTGGGTAAAAAAAGAAGTAGATAAAAAAAATAAATAGTTTATTTATGAATAAAATAATTGTTGCTAATTGGAAAATGCAATTACTGCCAAGTGAAGCTAAAAAACTAGCTCTTAGTTTTTTAAAGTCATTAGTAGTTACAAAAAACAAGATAGTTATTTGTCCTGATTTTTTAAGCTTAGTCGAATTAGCTCCTTTATTTAAAAACTCTTCTCTATCATTGGGTTCTCAAAATTTAGCTGCCTATGATATGGGGGCGTATACCGGAGAAATACCAGCGGAGTCTTTAAAGGAGCTAGGAATTTCCTATGCTATTATTGGTCATAGTGAGAGGCGAACATATTTTCAAGAAGGAGATAAATTAATTGCAGGAAAAATTAAAAAGGCGCTTAGTAATAAAATTATACCTATTTTATGTGTAGGCGAGAATGCAGCTGACAGAAAACAGGGAAGAGCTAATATTGTTATTAGACAACAATTAAAAGGCGCTCTCTCAAATCTAAGTGTTAAGGAATTAAAGAATTTGTATATTGCTTATGAACCTATTTGGGCAATTGGTTCTGGCTTGACTTGTAATTTAGAAGAAGCATTGACGATAAAGGATGTAATTTGTGATCGTTGTTTTAAATTAGGATTAAAAAAAGTGAAAGTTTTATATGGTGGTAGTGTTAAGCCTGATAATGCTGCTAAGTTTTTAAAGAAAGGTGCCTTCGATGGATTATTAGTTGGTGGAGCAAGTTTGAATTTAGAAAGTTTTAAAAAGATTGTGAATTTTTAAATTATTTATGTTAGAAATTATTGCTTGGATATTATTATCATTGTCATTGATTGTTATAATAGTTATTATAATTCGTCGTTTTCCAGCTTTGGCTATTTTAAATGTAGATAATATTCCTGGTCAGAAAGAGGCTAGATTTAAAGATAAGATTATGCGACAACGCATGGAAAGAGATTTTAGTTCTCTGTCTTTAAGTTTGGATAGATATCGTCGAAAAATAGGTTCTTTAATTAGTAATTTTCTAAAGAAACGCTATCAAAGATTACAGAAGATAAAGACAGATTTAAAGAAGTATAAAAAACTTAGCTATAAAGAGAAAAGAGAGAAGATTGATATTCTCTATGCTAAGGCTCTAAGTGATATTAGAGAAGAGGAATATGAAAAAGCAGAGAATTCTCTAATCGAAATTATTAGTTTAGATCCAAAGAACGTGAAAGCGTTTTTAGAGTTAGCGGAGAGCTATCGTTTACGTAAGATTTTTAAAGAAGGAAAAGAAACCTTAGAGCATGCTTTAAAATTAGCTAAGCAACTACAAAAAGATCCTGAACTTTTAGAAGGAGTTCTTCTTTCAGAAATTAGATTTTCTTTAGCCGAACTTTGTCAGGAGGGTGAATTTTGGTCAGAGGCTTTAGAATATGGACGACAAGCACTGGATGCAGAGCCAATGAATCCTCGTTACCTTGATTTAATTTTTGATTTAAGTATAATAAAAAAAGATAAAAAACTAGCACTAGATACTTGGGAAAAATTAGCTTTGGCTAATCCTGATAATATGAAGTTAATGGAATTAAAGCAAAAAATTGAAGAACTAAAAGATTAGTAATCATAGGCCGTTTTAGCTCAGCTGGTAGAGCATTTCCATGGTAAGGAAAAGGTCTCGGGTTCAAATCCCGAAAACGGCTCAGGAATAAAAAAGAGACCGTCATTAATTTGACGGTCTTTTGTGTTGTTATAGATTTTTGAAATATTTCAGAAGGTCTTCATCTCCATGAAAATCGGTGATAAAAGTTCCAAAATTTTCGAATTCGGCATATCTCTGAGGCTCGTATTCGTAGAAGAATATCTTTGCCTTAGGATTTATTTTTTTTATTTCTTCTAGCACTTTCAGCATGCTTTCTTCAGCATGGTTCCAGTGCATATCAATATCCTCGTAGTTCATATTATGAGCTCTGAGGAATAATATATCAGCCATTTTGGCAAGCAGCCAAAATGATCGGCGGTGCTCGTCAATGAATCCACCTTTGAGGGCCCAGCATAGATGTTGATCAGCTACTTTTTCAAGTTGCCGGTGTATGGTGCTTTTTGGTCCAAAGTAGCCATGATTTCTGGCTCTTCTTTCAAAGTCACCGTGATGAAATAAAACCTTTTTTATTTTATCAGGCATGGTTCCTCCTTATTTTTTCAGCCATTTCAGCAGTATTGCTGATAGTGTTTAAATGAAACACCTTTCCCATTTTTTCTGCCACAAAAGGTGTGGCAAAAATTTGGAGCTTTTTCTTTTGTCTGCGAATATCCAAAATAGTATTTTGAAATTCTAACAATTCTTTTTCCTCCATTTCAAAAGGGTATTCGGAGTGTAATAGTAAAAAGTTGCTACCATCTTTTAATACGTTTTCGAATGTCCCTTTGGTACCATTTAAGGGAGCATTGAAGGGAAGAAGAGCAATAGCGCCAATCTTCTTCATCAGTTCCCGGTGATATGGACCAGCAGAGTCGAATATGGTTTCTCTGATATTAACATCGTCAAAGAGACAAAATGTCAGTATCGGGTTTTTACTTCTTTCTCGGTTTAAATTTTTAGCACGCGTTCTTTCTCGGCGCGCTCTGTCGTTGCAGTTTGCCATTTTTAGGGTTTTTTTTGTTGTTAATGAATACTAATTGAATTAACTGTAGTTTAGGATAAATATTTTGTTTTGTCAATTTAGTGATAGTTAATCTATTAATATTTGTATACTTTTTAGCTAATATTAATATATATAACTCTAAGCGTTGACATTTACATAAAAATGTGATATATTATAAGGTCTTTATAGTCTAAATAATGAGACTAAAAGATATGGACTTTAACAATTCACACAAAAAATAAAACCAAAAAAAGGAGGAAAAAATGGTAAACAAGAAAAAAAATCTCATTGAAGATTTCTTGGGAGAAGCTGTGCCGGTAGTAATACCAGCGATCGCAGAAAAAGTTTTAGAGTTTGTGCCCGAGGGCTCTAAAGTTGATGATTTCTTAAGAAATTATCACAAGTACTGGGGGAAAGCTTTCGGTACTGTCAACATGATTGTAAAGCGTTTTACAAACGCTCCAGAAATTGTTGATTCAGTGCTTTCAGAGCTTAGCGCTGAGACTACAAGAGTGATCTTGAAACGCTATAGTGCCGATGGGGTAATTACTCACCCCAATAAAAATGCTGGCAATAGCGAAAGTTACTCGTTCGTCAACCTAATGGCATATTTATCATCGACTAATTTAATAGCGATGAATGAAAAGTTAGCTTTATTGCCAACTAGTCAAAAAAATATCTGCTTGCGGTATGTTGTTGTAGCAAGGCTAGAGGTGGCGAAGAAATTTGTCGCGAATCTTTCTCGTCTTGCTAACGACCAATTCATTGCATGGGCTGACATTGTTTGCCCCGAACCTAAACCCAGGGAAAAAACAGCCCTAGAAAAAGGCGTTGAAGATGGCTGGTCAGAGTTTAAGCAAGACCTAGAAGCTGCGGCTACAAAGGGAGGATTCTTTTCGAATCTTGCTAAGAAAAAAGGTTTAATTTAAAAGAAAGGAAAAAAATGAATATTTTTGCAATGATTTCTATTATCTTTGTCGTTTTTATGGCACTGATGATTTTTGTAACTCCCTTTCGCACCTTTGTGATAGGGGAGTTGAGCGCGATTGCCCTGCTTATAGGGCATTATGTTCCTGATTGGCTAAGAAGCGCCGCTAGAGCAGTGGGTATCTATACCTTTATTTTAGCAGCTGTAACACTACTAGGATTCCTGTTAATGTTTATAGCAATATTAATAGGCAACCCTGGATTAACAGGCTTCTTATTCTTATTTTCTCTATCATTAATCCTGCTAGCATGGTTGCCAGCAGGTGTGATACTGAGAACTTTCCGGGTCACTGCTGCAGTGGTACCGCAAAGCCTAAAAGTAGCGATTGCCTATTTGGCATTCGTTGGCTTCTTGGGCCTGGTTGCACCAAGTGTATTTACCTTTTCAACGGTAGTTGGAGCTGGACTGGTTGCCCTCATTCTTATGGGAGCAGCAGCTCACTTTAATTTACTGGACAAAATAATTATCCCGCTAGTACTTATTATGTGCCTTGTACTAGCATGGCAAAATTTTTTTCCAGAAAGCTATCGTTCCTCAGTTCGCTATGCTTCTTCTTGGTCCAAAAGGTTTGATACCTTTAAGGATAGAGCTAGTATCAGCAATGAAACTGATGCCGCTACTACCTATGGCGTTTTGTTAAAGGACATCAATGTTCTTTATAGACAAAATGCTAAAGGAAGACTCTATGATAATGAGGTTACTTTACAGCGCGGTACAACTGTGCTGATATGTGACTTCAAAAAAGAGTTGTTTATTATTGAGGGTCAATCTTTCATTGAAATTCAACTCGCTAAAGAAAATGGCGAGTTCGTGAACGGACCCAAATATTTAATACAGTCTGCATATTTACAGACTGCATCTCCTCGGGACATTATTCCTGAGGATGACAGTTTGTTGCCCGGCAGGAAGGAAGATACCACCCCTTCTTCAGGGAGGATGTCAGTGTCTAGTCTGACACTAGGAAGTAATGTTTTTCACTTACCTAACATAGGTGATGAGACGCCTTTCCTGTCCTTCCCAGACGGGATCAAAGTAAGCTATAAAATTTCGTCATCAGACTATGGTCATAAGATCATTTATTCTGATGGACGTGAGTACGATGGTGGTCCTAATGGAGACCTACCGTCAACACGTCATGCTCTGATAAAAATCAGGGCAACGAAACCAAACCAATTTGTAACTATTACTCTGAATAGAGTTTAGTTGTAAGTTGGACAACATACAAAGAGGAAGCATTTATTTGCGACCTCTTTTTTATTTCTCAAAATTTGTTATAATAGAATTATATATAAATACATATGAAAAAATTATTAAGTTTATTAATGTTTCTAGTTTTATTTATGCCGCTTTTGGTTATGGCGGTTGATCCACCAGTGAGTGATAATACGGGCGGTAAAACAGGTGCAAATGATAATACAGTCAATCTAGACAATCCCCTAGGCGACATTGAGAGCCCACAAGTATTAGTAGGGCAGATTATTAATAGCCTATTCGGCATTATTGGTTCTTTAGCTTTAGTGATGTTTATCTATGGTGGTTTTTTATGGATGACTTCTGCCGGTAGTTCGGAGCAGGTTAAAAAGGGTAAAGATATTTTTATTTGGGCGGTAGTTGGTTTAATAGTTATCTTTTCTGCCTATAGTTTAGTTCGTTTTGTTATTCAAGGAGTAGGGGCGTAGTTTGACAATTATTGATAATTTTATATAATAGAACCAGCCTGATAG
Organism: uncultured Gammaproteobacteria bacterium; assembly: GCA_964435515.1. Lineage (GTDB taxonomy): Bacteria > Patescibacteriota > Patescibacteriia > Patescibacteriales > UBA12465. Next base: position 130,167 of record CAYSZD010000001.1, read on the forward strand.
CAGGTTCTTTATTTTTACTAGGGGTCGGTACCGAAGCGGTCAACCGGGACAGACTGTAAATCTGTTGGCTTTCGCCTTCGCAGGTTCGAATCCTGCCCGGCCCACCTTATACGAATCTCTCCCGCTTGGGAGAGATTTTTAACATAATTGTTATTTTATGAAAAATATATTTTATTTTGGAGAAAAGATATCCGATTATTCAGTGCGAGTTCTAAATGAAAGAGAAGCTAGAGCTGCTGCTGGATTATTATTCTTTTTTTCCATGTTTTCATTGCTCAATGTTTTATTAATCGGAAACTTTTATCCTTTAAAAATATTTGTTTTAGTATTTGTTTTTGATTTTATCATCCGCTTATTCATTAATCCTAAATATGCCCCTACTATGATTTTAGGAAGACTAGCAGTATCTAATCAAAAGCCAGAATATACAGGAGCAGTTCAAAAAAAGTTTGCTTGGTCAATTGGTTTAGTTTTAGCAGTCTTTATGTTAGTGACAGTAGTTTTCCCTTTATTTTCTAGTGCTATTACTTGTTGGGTTTGTGTCATTTGTGTGCTCTTTCTATTTTTTGAAACAGCTTTTGGTATTTGTTTGGGTTGTAAATTATATAATTTATTTAACAAAGAGAAGGCTCAACTTTGTCCAGGTGGAGTATGTGAGATACAAAAGAAAGAAGATATTCAGAAAATTAGTGTCACTCAAATGATAATTGGCGTCTTGTTTGTAGTTTTAGTTCTTTCTTTAATTATTTATGGACGTGATTTACTTAAATCACCTAAAATGACAAATGTAGGTGGAGCTAGTTGTTTTAATACCACAACTGGCGCTTCTCCTTGTTCTGGGGCTGTAAATAGTACTAATCCTAATCCTTGTGGCCTAATGAATGGCTCTAATACTGCTATCTCTTGTCCTAGTTTGAGATAGTATATTTTCTTGGATTAATTACATATTATTGCTATAATAATTTATATGCCTTTAATTAACCCTGATAAAATTGGTTTAAGTTTATTGAAAATATTTACTATTGAAATATTTGCTATTGCTATTTTGTTAGTCTTAATTGTTATAATATAAAAAATGCCTGAATTACCAGAAGTGGAAACTGTGCGTCGTGATTTATCTAAGTATTTAGTGGGCGCCTCTTTCCAAGAAGTTAAAATAATTGATTTTAAAAATGTCGCTCCTAAGGCGACTTTTTTGGCTAAATTTTTAGTTGGTAAAGAAATAGCTAAAGTGGCTAGACGCGGGAAGTTATTAATTATTGATTTAAAAGATAGTGATAGTCATTTATTATTTCATCTTAAGATGACCGGTCAACTCATTTTTTTAAATCAGCAAGAGAAGATAGGGGGAGGGCATAGTTTATCTGATAATTCCTTTGTTGAAGCTGTGGGTGGAAAATTACCTAATAAATATACACGTGCTTATTTTATTTTTAATAATAATTCACGTCTATTTTTTAATGACTTACGTAAGTTCGGTTATATTAAATTAGTGGATACAAAAGAATTGGATGTCATTATTAGTAACAATTACGGACCAGAGCCCTTAGAAAAAGAGTTTAATCTTAATTATTTAACTACTATTTTAAAAAATAGGAAAAGACCAGTAAAAGGAATTATATTAGATCAGAAATTAATTGCTGGTTTAGGAAATATCTACGCTGATGAGGCCTTATTTATGGCTGGTATTCTGCCCTGGAGAGAGGCCGGTAGTTTAAAAAAGTCAGAGATAGAGAATTTATTATTAGCTATAAAAGAAGTGATTAAAAAGGCTATTAAAGCTCGAGGCACTACTTTTCGTAATTTTGTTGATGGGCAGGGAAAAAAGGGTAATTTTTCTAAACTATTACAGGTTTACGGTAGACAAAATCAAGCTTGTTTAAAATGCGCTTCTATATTACTCAAGAAAAAAGTAGCTGGTCGGGGAACTCATTATTGTATTCATTGCCAAAAATAGCACTCTTTGCCTAATATTTGACTTTTATTCAATTTTTATCTATTGTATTAGAGTAATTAATTTGTAATTCCTATGATGATGAGCACGTGTATTCAATGTGTGGAAGGAATCTCGTATCATCATATTCCATCTTATGTCCCAGGACAACATGATCAAATTTGAGTGCACTGAGTGCAAGACTGTTAATTATTTTTCTCATAAAAATAAAAAAGTTTTAAAAGAAAGATTAGAGATGAATAAATATTGTAAACAGTGTAAAAAGCACACTGCGCATAAAGAAACTAAATAATCTCTTTGCTTAAGCGCTTTTTTAGCGCTTAGCTTTTATTCAGCTTTAGTTATTAATGGCTATTTCAAAAATAGCCACCTCATGCATTTATGACTAAAAGCCTATCCAAGCCATTTCTACTAATTCTGTTAGCATTAGTTTTAGTTGCTTGTTATTTTGTTTTTCGTCCATTTCTGACGGAAATATTTATTGCCGCTATTTTAGCGTCAATTTTTTATACTCCTTATCTAAAATTATCTAAGTTTTTGAAAGGAAAACATAATTTAGCGGCCCTGCTCATGTGCTTATTGCTAGTAGTGGTTATTATTATTCCTACTGTACGTATTATTATCTATGGTGGACAACAATCAGTTGAAGCTTATTCTCAAACGGTTAAATTTTTTAACAGTCATAGTGTAAACGGTGTTTTGCAAACTAGTGCTTTACCTGATAAATTATTTGGAGTTATTGATGTTTCCCGTTTTTATGATAATGAATCATTTAAGAATATCTTTTTAGATGTTTTAAAGCGTTCTAGTAATTGGCTTATTTCTGGGGCAACTAGTCTACTTAAGGGAACTACTAGTTTTATCATTTCTCTGTTCATGATTATTATCACCATGTTCTTTTTCTTTGTAGACGGGAAGAAGATGTTGGAACGTTTAATGTATTTATCTCCGCTTCCCAATGCTTATGATAGGGAGATTTTCCAGAAGTTTAGGAGTGTTAGTTACGTGACCATTCTTTCTACTTTTGTGACAGCTGGTGCTCAAGGAATTGTGGGTGCTATTGGTTTTGCTATTGTAGGTTTTCCTGCTTTTTTAGCAGGAATTTTAGTAGCCCTACTTTCACTATTACCATATTTAGGTTCGATGATTTTCTATGTACCAGTTGGTCTATATTATTTATTAGTCGGTCAGATATGGCAAGGTATCTTTATTCTTCTTTGGGGAGCATTAGTGATTGGTAATATAGATAATTTAATCCGGGCTTATATGATTAAAGGAAAGGCCCAGGTAAATCCAATCTTTGTTATCTTCTCTATTTTAGGAGGTATTTCTTTGTTTGGTTTTTGGGGTGTTATTCTTGGTCCACTGATTATTGCAATCGCTGTTACAATATTTCATATATATGAGTTGGAGTTTTGTGGGGAACTAGATGGTGGCTGTGCTAACGATGAAAAAGATTCTGCTATAGCTGCTAAAAAAGTGAAGGCAGAAAGAAAAGAAGAGAAAGCAAAAGAAAAGAAAAGACACAAAGAAACATTAAAGAATTTTGGTGGGAAGTAGTTTTGTTGTTTTTATTTAATATAATTTAATTATTAAAAATATGAGCGATAGAGTTGATAGAATATATTATTGTCGCGATTGTGGCAATGAAGTAAAATTTGTTAAAGATGGTGGAGGACAATTAATTTGTTGCGGTCATCCAATGGAGATAAAAAAAGAGGGTTTTAATATTGAAGAATAGACAGAAGCGGGAGGTGGATGCAAATTAAAAAAGAGAATAACATAATTAAGGGTTAAATTTTTATCAATAAACTATACTTTAGAGTTTATTTTTATTTTAAGTTATCTTCATCTGGTTTTTGTTATAATAACTAGATGAAACAAACTTTAAAAACAAAGGCTTTGTCACTAAGGGCCCGAGCTTATTCCTTGCGTGAAATTAGTGAGAGTCTCAAAATATCTAAAAGTAGTGCTAGTATTTGGACAAGAGGTGTTCTGTTGGACAAGATTGCTAAGATGAGGCTGGACAATATATCTGTTTTAGTAAGAGAAAAAGCTATAATAACTAAAAAACGTAAGAAGTAGTCATTATGGCGGAAAGTTGCTCTTAATTGTCATGTGTTGAAGAGGGTTGATAATTATAGAATTAATGAATATAAAATTTTTCTAGCTTTGTTATATTGGGGTGAAGCAGAAAAGACCAAAAGAAAGTTTGCGTTTATTAATTCTGATCCAGAAATGATTAAATTATACTTATCTTTATTAAGAAAATCATTTATAATTGATGAAAATCGTTTTAGAGTTTGCTTGCATTTACATGAATATCATGACAGGGAAAAACTTTTATCTTGCTGGTCTAAAGTTACGGGGATTTGTAAAAATCAATTTTCTGTGTATAATAAAGCTCATACTGGTAATAATAAGAAAAAAGGATATCGAGGATGTTTATCAATTAGATATCATGGTAGTACGATTTTAAAAGAGATTTTTATTATTATAAAGAGAATGAGTAAATTAATTTAATATTTGCGGGATTGGTGTAGTGGTAACATGTTTGGCTCCAAACCAAACGCCGGGGGTTCGATTCCCTCATCCCGTGCGTGGACATTTCTGTGTAAAATGACCCGAAAACCGAGCATTTTAGGGTTCGATTCCTAGATAGGTGCTAACACCTTATTGGGAATAGAAAATTAGCCAAATTAGCAGGTTTTTAGCAAGGGCGCTCTTAATTAGAGTGCCCTTGTTTTGATTTACAAATGGCTAAATTATTGGTAAAGTAAAGATAAGATTTTACTGGATAAAATATGAAATTTGAGCAAATAAAAAAGGAGAATAAAATTGAATATTGGGAAAAAATTGATAGAGAACTTGGCTTATCAGCGGAGATTTTTAGTCATTATTTTAAAAAAATCGATCAAGAGA
>CAYSZD010000002.1:0-96592 GCA_964435515.1 uncultured Gammaproteobacteria bacterium
ATATAATAATTTCTTTTTTATATTTTATTAAATATTTTTTGTGCCATATCATATACTTTTTGTGACGCAAATTAAGTTTTTAAGGAATTAATGATATCCATAAAATTAATATTACCCTCTTTTAACATTTTTTCTTGATGTTCAACGTCCTCAACTGAAAATAAATTATCCATAGAAATTTTTGCATTTAAGCTAAGTGGGCTACGATTAAGAGCTTCGTTTAATTTTGCGAAAATATGATTTCTAAGGATTGCTTCGAGCTTTTTCTCGCGAAGAAATCGCTCCATTGAATAATATTCAGTAATATAGTCGCCTGAGCGTTGTCGCTGATTCCAGCCAAACTTTTTTGTTATTCTTGCAATTTCTAAATATTTTAACTTACTAAACTCATTAATATTAAAGCCAATATTTTTATTTTTACCAATTAAGTCCATCTGAAATTTTGGTATTAATTCTTTACTCAATCGGTATAAACATTTTAATAAGCTATAAATCTTACGCTTTCCGCCATATTGCTTGGGAAAATCAATATGTAAAATTTTCTCGGCTGGTATTTTTATTATCTGAACACGTATATGAGATTCTTTTGCTTCCCACCATGGCACTATTTGGTAGTAATTTTTCCAAAAACGAAATAAATAAAATGGTTGCAATAATTCAAAATCAAAACTATCAATATTACCACTATTATCTTTCTTATAAATAATTTCGTAAAAGGCTACTCCATTAGAAAAAAGAGTGTGAGCAGTTGTTCTTACGAATTCACATATAGCGTCCTCTAGATGAAATGTGTGATCATGTTGAGATATGCCGTCAGTAATTAGACGTTGCCTTTGCGGTGTTGTTGCTGGTTCTATATTTGCAGGATATTTCTCTCTTTCTCCGCTATAAACCATAAATGGCATAATTCCTACATACATATCCTCAACAAACATAAAAGAGTCTCCATGATATGGATAAACTTTTATTCTTTGACGCCCAGAAATCCTTACAGATAGCCTATTATCATCTTGACGATACGAGGACCATGATTCTTCCCAATAACGCAAAAATAATGGATCTTTTAGGAAAGACCTAAAAACCTTTCCATATTTTTTAATAAAATTATTCATCTATATTTATTTCTTTATTATAATTCCGCTCCTCTTCTTGGATGGATGCTTTGAAATTATGCCTGTCAGGAAGTTCAACGCTGACAGCGTCAGGTAAATTTGACAAGTAAGTGGCAAAGAAAATATCTCTTGCCGAAGCCATTAATCTTAGTCCACTAGAGCGCTCAAGGACCCTTATGATGGGGCTCTGATGAGTTGGCTTTCTTCGACTATTTATGGAATCATAACTACCTCTATCTGGAAAAACTGGTATTCCGCGATCCCTCATCCTGTTCTCAAAAGAAATTTGCCAATTAGACCTTAATGTTGCTTGTGGCATTATCATAAATAATCCATCGCGATATCGACATATTGCGGCAATAAATTCGATAATCTGTTTTATATTTGTAATAGTGGAAAAATAGGCATCCCAAAATTTTTGTGTCACATTCCAGAGTTCTTGATTCTGATAAAGTTCAGCGTAAAGTTTTGCATAACCTGTAATCTCAAATAAGTTAATAAGCGGCTCGGTTGAATAAATAATTTTACTATCCTCTTGGCTCCAAAACTGCACTTTTTGACGAGTTATATCGTGTGCTGCTAATGAGGATTGGAACACTATTGGAAAAATTTTCTTTAAACGCTCATGATCATTATCATCACAAGACTCAAAACAAGCTTCAACGCCCATAGTAAGTGCCTGACCAAAATAATCTGGTAAATCATCTTCTATTTTTAAAGTTTGCAATTTAGGCAGCAATCTAATCATTCTATCGCTAACCTCCTTCATCCTATCTTGAACGGTTTTTTCTTCTTGTGAAAAATCAAAAATTGCCCATGGCAAATCTTTTAACAATTGAAAACGATTGCAATCATCGACGTGCTTCTTTAAAAGATAAACGAGCTTTTGATATTTATTTGAAAATTCAATCCATCTTTGGATTAACTGTACCGCTAATGGAAATTGCCCATTAGCTAACAAATTCTCAAACTTCTTTAAAAAATAATCTTGATGTAGCGATTTTATATTATTGAAGTACTCTTGTAGAGAAAATAAATATCGTTGAAAACAAAGTGCTTTAATATACCAATCCTGTGATACAATTTTTCCCTCAATAAGTTTTTCATTTTTTAGTTCCCGTGCAGTTGATTCAAGACGAGAAACTATTGCTAATGGTAATTTCGAAAGATATATATTTTTCTTGTCGTTAATCCAATCAATTTTTGAGATTACAGAAGATATATTATCCGCAGTTTGTTTGTCTAAATATTTAGATAGGCCAAGTAAGGCTGAAATAGCCAACCGTCCTTGTGAATCAATAAAAGATAAAAATTCTTTCTGCATTATTGAATCATCAACGTCGACTTTTATTAATTTAACTAAATTTATTCCTTCTTCCAATTTCTTGAAAAGTTCCTTTAGGCCTTGCTCATCAAAATCTTTTCCATAAATCTCAGCCATCTCAACAAAAACCTCGAATGCTTGAATAACAGAACTAATACTTTTTTCGCTTACAAAATGTTTTAATATTTTAGTCACTATTTCCAATATTTGTCCCTCAAACCAGACATAATCTTTTATCACTTTTGGTTGCAGAGGGGTGCCAGTATTAAGAGCCAGCGCTATTTGAGTCGAATCGGCAAGAGTCCAGCTTTCATATTGATTCTTAGTTGCAAACCAGTAGCTATTGGTGGGAATTTTATTTTTGTTATCTGAGTAGAAGAACAAAAGACCTCCTAAATACTTAAGAGCAACGATAAGTTGTTCGTCTGAAATTTTTATTTCTTTAATGCCAAAGGTGATGAGATTATTTATCAGCTCTAAATTAGTTGAAACTAATCGTCGTTGATGGTTCTGTATTGCCGGTCTTATCCATTGAAATCCAGGTGGCGTAACTCTTTTAATAGAATCTGCAATTTCTTTTGTTATCCACGGGAATGAATCTGTCGGCTCCAATGAATTAAAAACAGCAGATCCTACAGTCCAAAATCTAATTACAACATAGGCTGTGAGCAATGTAAGAAAAACCAAACCAATTGGATGAATGGTGTGTCCAAAAGATTTAGCAACGATATAAAAAATAGTGATTATAGCTGTTAGGGCGATAGTTTGTATATATTGCTGCCCTCTTGGTGAAGATAAAAAAAATCTTCTAATATCCTGAGTTGCTTTAATGAGTAAATTACTTGCGATACTAGAAATAGCAGTAAAATATAAACCAAGAAAAACACCAGTAATGCTTGCTATAGCAGCGAGCAAAGTATTGACCGCTTCTTCGTCAAAAATAATATTTGTAGGATAAAAAAAGTTAAATGACTCCAAAACAACAATTACAAATCCCGCGTAAATAATAGTCTTAATAAAGGATGGCAGTGTTGGTAACAAAAGACGAAAAGAATTTTTAGCGTCACTAAAAGTTCTATGACCGCGATATATATTTTTCCAAAATGAAAAAACGGGCTTATTATAAAACCACTCCTTGGTTATCCAAAACGATTTAGTGCGATATAAATAATTTTTTACTCTAAGTAATGACATTTTAATTTGTTAAACAAACTTAACCCCAATCTTTTTCAATTCATTTCTTATCTCAAGATAATCAGGTATAGCTTTGGCAACCAAATTCCAAAACTTCTGCGAATGATTAAACTCTTTCAAATGACAAAGTTCGTGAACAATAATATAATCAGCCAACTTTTCAGGGAGTAGGGCTATTTTATAGTTAAAATTCAAATTACCTTTTCGGGAGCAGCTTCCCCAACGAGTCTTTTGATTCTTAATATTAATCTTATTGAATTTAAAACCGTAGATCTTATTAAAGTATCCAATTCGCCTCTCGGCTAGTGCTAATGCCTTATCTTTGTAGTTTATATAGTCATTTTCTGCACCCTTTACATTTATCTTACTAGAAATGCCTTTAAAATATTCCAATTTATCTAATATCCATTGCGACTTTCTAATAATAAACTGCTCAATAATACTATTGCTAATATTTCTTGGCGCAGTTACTACAAAACCACCATCACAATAAATGGCCAGCCTCATTCTTCGAGCTCGCTTACTCACTTTCAAAGTATATTCAACTTTATTTTTATGTAGCTCGATTTGCTTCTTCATAATTAGAAACGTTTAATTACGACATCCACCAATCTATTTAGATATTTATGGAAATCAGAAATCTTTATCTTGCCTTTATAGTCTTTAAGAATCAATTCCTGTAGAGTTCGTTTGGCTTCTTTTAAGAATTCTTCTCGCTTAGATGAATCCTGCCAATTTTCATCGAGGATATCTTCAAGCCTCGATGCCATTTCTTTCACAAATTCTTTTATAACATCCTTGTCTGACTCACTGACAAACTCTTCAGAAATAACATACAGACCATATTCTCGGAGAGTATAACCAAGTTCCTTTGCTTCTTCGGTTTTTGTCTTAATGTCATTTAAAAGCTCATAATACCTTTTTATTCTTTCGGCTAAGTCAATCTGGTGTTTTTCAAATTCAGCACGAATTGCGGTTAATCTTTCACCAAAACCCTTGAAGGCTGGGTGAGTATCAATATTGATCGAGATTTCACGCTTAAGCATTTTCTCGAGATTGAGGGCTTTTTCTTCATCAGGAAGTTTGTCTAACTTATTCAGTGTGGCTAAATCATGGACATTTAGTTCGCGGAAATTTTTTGTGATGCCCTCATAGTCTATTTTTTGCTGAATCAGACTTTTAATTTTCTCTCCATATTCAGACAGTGAAAAAGCATCAACTCCATCAAGTTGAAATTCTTTAACAAAGGCCAAATAAAAACTAGTAACCCATTCAAATCTGCGTAGATACTCCATTAAGAATGGATCTGGCGACAATATTTCAAATAGCATTTTTAAGCGGCCATATTTATCCTTGAAATATTGTTGCTTGTTTTGATTTTCAATAAATATCTTCAGACATCTTCGCAGATTATCAATAGACGGATCTTCTATGTTTACTCCAACAAAAAGCTCCATTATCTCATTAATAACTCTTGTAAACTCTTCTTTGAGCCTGTTTATATCAACCATGGCGCTATCAACGACGCTTTCATCAAAATTTAAAGCGTCATACAAATTTTTAGTCACGCCATAATAATCAATTATCTTTCCACACCCTTTATTTGGATAGACGCGATTAGTGCGAGCAATGGCTTGAAGCAAGTTATGGTCACGCAGTGGCTTATCCAAATACATTACCTGCTCAACTGGAGCGTCAAAACCAGTTAAAAGCATATCGCACACTAACAAAAATTTAAGCGGATGATTAGGATCTTTAAATTGATCAATGATTTTCTCTCGTTTCTGCTTATTAGAGTTATATTTCTTCAAATCATCATTATCGCTATTAGGATCGCCTGGGGAATAAACGACTTCCGACCATTCAACTGGAACTAATTTATCAAAAAGTTCTTTATATTTTGCGGTAGCCTCACGATCATAACAAACAACCTGCGCCTTAAATCCATTTGGCAATACATAAAGCTTATAATGCTCAACGATATCTTGAGCAATGGCTTCCATTCTTTTATCCAGCTTAACTAACGCTTCTTTCTTGCCGTATTTCTTAGTCAGCAATTCTTTTTGTTTATCATCCAAACCAGCAGTAAATTCATTAAACTGCTTATCTATCTTTTCCTCATCGATAAAAAATTTAGATAAACGAGCCTCATAGGTAACTGATAAAGTTGCCCCATCATCAATAGCCTGTTGAATAGAATAATAGTCTAGATATCTTTCGCCCTCCTCGCCGAAATTTCGGTGAGTATTAAGCGTCAACTTATCAATTGGAGTTCCAGTAAAGCCAAAAAAGAACGCATCTTTAAAAGCATTGCGCATTTTAATAGCCGAAATACCTTCGTTATCTCGGTGAGCTTCATCAGATAAAACAATCACATTGCCTTCAATGCTTTCTATGTCTTCAAGCTCGCTGAACTTTTGAATAGTAGAAATAAAGATGCCACGATCAGCTCTCTTGATTTTTTTCTCGAGATCCTTACGAGATTCAACGCGAATCAAGTTCTTTCCACCCCAACTTTCAAATTCTTCAAATACTTGATCGTCAAGATCAATACGGTCAATTAGAATAAATACTTTCGGATTTTTAAGTTCTGGATCATAACGAAGCTTCCAAGCGGTGAAAAACATAGTCAAAGTCTTTCCAGATCCTTGAGTGTGCCAAATAAGACCTCGCTTTCGTTCTCCGTCTTTAACACGGGCAACTATTTTATTGGTGGCGTAAAATTGCTGATATCTAGTTATCTTCTTAATTATACCTTCTTTCTTTTTTTCAAAGACAATAAAATTTTTAACAATATCAAGCAGTTGTTCTTTTCCAAGTAAAAATGCCATGGTAGAATCTATCTCATCCTCAAAAGTTTTCTTCTCAGCTCTATCTTCTCTCCATGACAAAAAGTATTGTTTAGGTGAATAAGTTGCTCCGTAAACCGTTTTTAATCCATCAGTAGCGATATTAAAACAATTTGGCAGGAAAAGTTTAGGGGTTACTCTTTCATATCGTTTTAACTGGTCTATTGCATTCTCAAAACTGACACTGCTTGAAGCGGTTGGGCTTTTTGCCTCAATATCGCAAAGCGGTAGTCCATTAACAAAAACCATTACATCGGGACGGATATTTTCAGTAACACCTTCAAAGTAAAACTGATTAGTCACCACAAAACGGTTGTTTTCAATATTATCAAAATCAACAATCTTATAATCACGGAAGGTACCAGTAGTCGAATCTTTTAAATTTATTCCGTCTCGCATTGCGATCAAGAAAGCTTCGTTAGTATCTAACTTTTTAACTTCTCGTACCACACTTTGTGCCACAGTTTCATCAACGCCATTAATTTGTTTTACTGTTTCTAAAAGATGAGAGGTAATAATATATTCATTCTCAAAAGAGCGGAGCTTAGAAAATTCTTCTGCGGGAATATATTTATAGCCTAGCTTTTCTTGGATGAATTTTATGATGTGATATTCAATTGTATATTGTTCGTTAAATTTCATATTATTTGGTTCTTACCTTTCCGTTTAAAAGATCCGCCACTAACCCTTGTTTGAGCTCAGATAATTTAGATTTTAAATTTTCGCTAATCAATATCTTCTTATCAATAGATGAAATAATCTCGGCTATTTTATATTGTTTTTCTAGATTAGGAACGGGGATATAAGTATCCCTGATGACGGTTTGTGATATATTTGGTTGAGCAGCTCCAGTTGCTTGATTAGCAAAATTTTTTGTTATAGTTAGCAGGAATTGATACAGAAATTCTGGGTAAAATTTATTATTCGGCAAAATTCCGCAAACTGCTTGATTTGTCGAGGATTCAAAATCTAGCAAACCAACTTGGCCCGCGGTTGCGCCATACATTGCAACAAGAATAGTATTGCGAGGAAACAATTTTGCTGATGAATTTTCTAAAGCTTGCTTTGTAATAAATTGTTTTGACGTACTTATGTGGCCTTGACGAACCTCACTACTAGTTAACCAAGGGATTGTTCCATTTTTGTAATATTCTCGCTTACTTTTTAGCGGAGTGCCTCCAGAACTAGTTGTGCAAATATCTCCTAATCTCACCCATTTTTCAGTTTTTTTATTTACATATTCTGAAAAAATCTTTTGAGTAACAGATACTTTAAGCCTTTTGGTCGCATTGATCATTCTGCTAGTTTTAACAATATTGTCGTCAATAGCACTCAGAATATTCGCGATTTTCTTTTGTTCTTTAATTGAAGGAATAACAATATCTAGTTCTTGATATTGAGAAATGTAATGTCGCTTATGGTTAGCGATCGGAAAATTAAAAGATTTCATGATCTCATAGATAAACTTGAGATCAGTATTTTTATCTCGATTCGTAAGAATTTTTATTGCGGATGATTTTACTTTAAATGGAAAATCAACATATTTACTATCAGTAGTAAAATCGTCAAAAATAATTACGGGAGTATTTGCATATACGCCATCAGTTTCATTTGTATAACCCAAAATAAAAGATTTATTAGCTGTAAGCACTGGAATTTTTCCATTAGGAATATAATTTGAGCTTTTTACAATATATTTAGTAGGTTGCTCAAAATCTAAAAGATTCTTAATCTTTTTTATTTTCCATCCTGTCGGAATATTCTTTTGTAATAAGTTATTTTTCATACTTAGTCATACGTCTTCACTATTTCAAAATCATTTATTGCATCTTTTAACGCAATAGCTCGATCAATATATATATTGTGGTTAGCAATAAAATCTTTCCATTTAACTGGATGCGCATAAGAATGATCCCAACCATGATGATGATAGCCGCCGCATATACTACACAACGAACAATTTTTATCCTTCCTATTAAACATATTATTCTTTATGATGTTAAAGAAGTTTTGAGTTTGCCAACTTCGAACACCACAAGATCTATCGATTACTGCATGATCGTAATTTCCGTTACTATCTGGCAACGCAACTAAAATTATAGCATTGGATCCACTTGTCTTTTCCCCACGCTGTTGCACTCGCAAAGAATAAGAAATTTCATTAGGAATCCATTGTTCTTCTTCCTTTTCATAAGCATCAATCATATTTGGAGAAAGAAGCACAATAGTTATGGAGCTATCAAAGAGTTTATCTTTAAGCTTAGAGTGAATGGTTGAATCAGATAGATGGCTTGCGTCATCATTACTTTTTTCACCCTTATATATATGTTCAGCGCCTATAACTTCAATTATTTTATCTACATAATGCCTGGGCGTATGAAGATAATTTGTATCTTCTGTTGGTTTATATTCTGGCAAGGCCAAAACATCGTAGTCTTTATATTTATAACTAACAAATATTTTTCTTGATGTATTTTTTTTCATATTTAATTTGCGCTAAACACTAGATATATGGCACAGGCTATTAATGGCGCATAGAAAAATAGTAAAGTCGAAGAAAGCATGCAGAAGAAAATTGTATTTTTCTTATATTTTTTAAATTCCGTAATATCCATTGAAAAATCAATTTCTTTGGCGTTTAATTTTCTCACTTTGTTGTATAAGTCTCTGTACATTCTTTCTAGAGATAAAAAGTAACCATCATATATCCATGAAATAATCATGACTAAAATGACAAGCAAGAATGGTAAGACGCCACCACTTATCTGAGACAGCAGAGCCAAGACACCGGCAACCAAAGTAATAACCCACCCCCGCAAATAGAATAGGTTTCCAGCCATTCTAGTAATTACGCCTTGAATTAATTCTAAATGTTTTAATTTATTTTCATTAAAATTTGCTTCTTCCATATATTTAATAATTATTTCTTATACTTATCGCTTCTTCGACCAATCTCTCAAGATTATTTTTTATATCACCGTAGGTATCATAAAAACTTGGATTGTAACAAGTTACTATCGAAGACAGCGATCTTCCGTTAATTGTAAATTGATCAAAAGGATTTTTCCCTTGTCGACTAATTCCGTTTCTTGGACACTTCAGGTTATGAATATAAATACCGACAAGACCACGACCATCATTCCATGCTTTTTTGATTTCATATTTAACCCATTCTCGATCTGCGGTATCTTCACCAACAAGAACAACAACACAGTTTTTATATTTCATGTTCTGATCTATCCAGTTTTCAATAGCCCTTGATCCACCACGCTTAACTTGTTCCCAGTCATTTACCGAGACGGGAGTATTACCCTCGATTACCCCAATGTTTCTTATTTGTTGAACTCGCATTACATCCTTATCAAAATGAAAACTATAAAAAATTTGTCTTTTGATATTTCCCATATAATTAATAATTAAGTTCGTCTAAATATTTTTCGACTAAATCATCTGCCTCTGATAATTCTTTTTTAAGTGAAGCAATTTCACCTCTAACTTTTTTTACATCAATAACCTCATCTTCTTCAGATGAATCTATGTATTCTCGAATATTTAGATTGAACCCCTTGTTTTCTATATCATTTAAAGAAACAATGCGAGCATACTTCTCAATATCTTCATAGTCATTAAATGCTTTTACTATCTTGTTAACATCCTGAGGTCGTAAGGTATTTTGATTTTTACCTTCTTGAAAGTCCTTCTCCGCATCTATAATCAAAACTTTGTTTTTCTTTTCATCCGCTTTATTTCTATTAAGAACAACAACTACGGCAGGTATGCCTGTGCCATAGAATAATTTGGGAGGAAGGGCTACAATTGCCTCAACGAGATCGTTTCTAAGTATTTTTTCACGAATTCGTGCTTCTGCATTACCTCTAGTTAAAACACCATGTGGCAAAACAATGCCTGCGCGGCCATTAGTATTCATCGATTTAATTATATGAAGAATAAAAGCGTAGTCAGCATTCTTTTCTGGTGGCGCGTCGTATTCCTCCAAGCGACCAAACTTATTCTTAAATGCTTCCCATTCGTAATCTTTAATTGAATATGGAGGATTGGCAACTACAATATCAAAAGTCTGAAGACCTCCTTGTTGATTAATAAACTGCGGATTTGCCAGTGTATCTCCTCGACGGATGTCAGCGCTATCAAGTCCATGGAGAAACATATTAATTTTTGCAATAGCAAAAGTAGCAATATTTTGTTCTTGTCCGTACAAATAAAGAGTCTTAGCTATTTTCTCACCAGATTTTTGTTTTAGATAATCATATGCCTCCAGAAGGAATCCGCCTGATCCGACGGTTGGATCATAAATGTGATCTTTCTGATGTGGTTTTAAAATTCCAATGATAACTTTTTCAACTTCGCGAGGCGTGTAAAACTCTCCGCCTTTCTTTCCTGCATCTGCGGCGAATTGTTTAATGAGATATTCATAAGCATCACCTAGGAGATCAGAGCTGATATAAGTATTGCCAAAATTATACTGTGAAAAGTGATTGATAAGTCTTTGGAGGGTTTCATTTGGAAAACGATCTTTATTAGCAAAATCAAGATCGTCAAAAATCTTGTCTAATTTCGGACTGTTAGCGTTAGCAATTTTTTCAAAGACGTCATTTAATTTTTGGCCGATGCTTTCTGCTTGCTCAGTAATAATTTCCCAGCGACAATCTTTGGGAACTTGAAAGCGATGATTATAATCAGCTCCAGCAATTGTCTTGTCGTTATATTCCTGCATTACCGAATTATATTCTTCATCCCACACATCGCTCATTCGTTTATAGAACAAAAGTCCGAAGATGTATTTTTTATAATCAGAGCTGTCTATTTTACCACGAAGAATGTCGGCACTTTTCCATAAAAAAGTTTCCAGTTGAGGCAGGGTTAATTTACTGCCCATTTTGTCCACGATCGCCTGAATATCCTGTGGGCGATATTTACGATCTTTGCGTGGGCCAACTCTAAGAGGGACGAGAGTGCCGTCCTTTTCCCAATTTCTTAAAGTATCTTGGTGGATGCTAAAAATCTCTGCTACCTGTCCGATAGAGAGTAACTCTGGCATTCCTTTGAGTTTTTCTTGAATGTCTTTTCTCATATTGTTTAATTTCATTCTATCAGACTCCAAATATAAAGTCAAATGTTCATAGGTTTTCATAGGTTAGCATTATAGCTTAACTTGTAAAATTAGGGAAATTTTAAAGTAATTGAGACGCTCTGGACTCTTTTATAAAGTTGCGTCATTAATGTTAGTATATGAATACAACATTAATACCCGTAGGGACTCAGGGCAAAATAGAGACCCAAATTAAGGCAAAATACTGCCTTTATGCAAGAAAATCGACCGAAAGCGAGGAAAGACAAGTCTTATCAATAGATAGCCAAATAAAGGAAATGCTTGAACTGGCCGAGCGAGAAGGTCTGGATGTGGTCGAATTAAAGCGAGAATCGCACAGCGCCAAAGAAACTGGCCAAAGACCAGTCTTTAATGAGATTGTAGATGAAATTAAAGAGGGTAAATTTAATGCTATTTTGACTTGGGCCCCCGATCGTATTTCTAGAAACGCTGGAGATTTGGGGAAAATAGTAGATTTAATGGATAGCGGTGCCCTGTTAGAGATAAGAACATACGGCCAGAAATTCTCCAATAACCCAAATGAGAAATTCTTACTCATGATATTAGGTTCGCAGGCGAAGCTGGAAAATGATAATCGCGGAATCAATGTTAGGCGAGGATTAAGAACTAGAGCTGAGATGGGGCTATGGGTTGGACTTGCACCATTAGGATATCTGAATCAGAAACGAATGGATAAAAAATGCCAAGTCATAATTGATCCATTAAGAGCTCCTGCTATTAAGAAAATGTTTGAAAAAGTGGCTTATGAAAAATATAGTGGTCGGAAATTATATAACTATCTTAAACATGAATTAAACTTCTATACTCGAGGAAATAAACCATTAACACTGGCTGGAGTATATAGAATACTAGATAACCCTTTTTATTACGGAGTATTTGAAAGACCCGTTGGTAGCGGTAACTGGTATCAGGGAAAGCATAGGCCGATAATAAGCAAAGATTTATTTGAAAAAGCTCAAGCTCAATTAAAAAGAGATAAAATTGTTAGAGAAAATCGAGAATTTGCCTTCACCAAACTATTTACTTGCGGACATTGCGGGTCAGGAATATCGGCAGAAGAAAAATATAAACAGCTTAAGGACGGCACGCATGCTAGATATATTTACTATTCATGTTCAAGGGCTAGAGACAGAAACTGCAAGAATAAATATATTCGAGAAGAAGAACTAATTACCGAACTGCTTAAGATATTAGATAAAGTAAATATTAACGAGTTAGGTATGAGACAAAAATTAGAGGATGAAATAGCTCGATTTAATATCTTTCAAAGATCGGTACTAGGCGCTACTGAAAAACTTAAAACAGATAAAGAAATGGATATCAGAAACTATGCTAAATACTTACTAAAAGAAGGGGCAGTATCTGAAAAACGAGAGTTACTAGTTAATCTGAGATCGAAAATAATGTATAAAGATAAAAAACTAACTTTACTAGAAGATTAAACCTAACAAAAAACAACGACCTAAATCGTTGTTTTTTGTTAGCAATTTTTTAGGCAGTCGAGTCGCAACTAAATCACGATTACTCGGGTCTGCACGATAAAAAATTGTCTTGGCGGAGAGGCGGGGATTCGAACCCCGGATAGAAGCAAAAACTCCTATAACAGGTTAGCAACCTGCCGCTTTCAACCACTCAGCCACCTCTCCCTTTTGTATTATCCACCTTTATAAAAAAGCACCATAAAATATGAGCTTCTCTAATATTCTGTAATTTATTATTTTATGGTATAATAACTATATAAAATCTATCATCTATTGTCAACAATATGTCTAATGATTCTACTAAACAAAATTCTATTCAATGGCAAGTACCAGAATATCGTATACCTAAAAGAGGTCGTAATTGGTATCTACTAGCCGCTTTATTTGTCTTAATCGCCCTATTCTTCTGTTTTTTCACTATTTCTAACTGGCAAATAGTGTTTCTAGGGGCTAAGTCAAACTTTCTTTTTGCCCTCATCATCTTCATGTCAATGGCTATTATGATTATTCATGACAGTCAGGAGCCAAGAATGATTAATGTAAAACTTAATCCTGATGGCATTTATATTGGCAAACGTTTCTATGACTATGATGCTATAAAGAATTTCTGTGTTTTATATAAACCAAAACAAAGTGTAAAAAACCTATACTTAGAATTCACTAATAAAATGCTACCTCGTCTGTCCGTGCCTTTACGTAGCCAAGATCCTTTAAATGTTCGCAACTATTTAGTGCGCTATCTTGATGAAGACTTAGATAGAGCTGCCCCACCTCTATCTGAAACCTTGACGAAGTTATTTAAGCTATAGTATAATTCGCCTATCCTGGCCCTTGTAGTTTAATGGATAAAACACAAGATTGCGGATCTTGTAATCTAGGTTCGATTCCTAGCGAGGGCACATCCCCATAATACTTTAATTTAGGCGCCTTATTAGGGCGCCTATTTTCATACATGTTACTTAGCCTACCTCTATCAACGCTTTCACGCGTTGGCAAACAAACTGAACAAGCTTTAAAAAAACTAGGACTAGATACAGTCGAAGATTTACTTTTCTATTTCCCTTTTCGCTATGAAGATTTTAGTCAAATAAGTTTAATTAAAGATATTAATACTGGTGACACTGTTAGTATTCAAGGAGAAATAGAGATGATTCAGAATAAAAGAAGTATTAGACAAAAGAAGAATCTAACCGAAGCCTTGGTAAGTGATGCAAGCGGAATGATTAAAGTAATTTGGTTTAATCAACCCTATATTACTAAAAATCTTAAAGCTGGAGACAAAGTATCTTTAGCTGGTAAAACAGCAGAAAGCTACGGACAGCTAAGTCTCATTTCTCCTCAATACGAAAAAGATTGGGGAGAAAACAATATTCATACTCAAGGACTTATCCCCGTATATCATCTACAAAGTGGCATTACGCAAAAACAATTACGTTTCCTCATAAATCAATCGCTTGAAGCAGCAGACAAATTAATTGAATGGCTACCAAAAGAAGTAATCAAAGAAATGAATCTCATTACTCTACAAGAAGCGATAAAACAAATTCACTTTCCTAAAAATGAAAAAGATATAGAAGCAGCTAAACTACGTCTTGGTTTTAGCGAACTCTTTTTACGCCAACTACGTTCTCAGTCTATTAAGCAACAATTAAAAACTAAAGAAGCACCAAAAATTGCTTTTCAAGAAATACTCACTAAAAGTTTTGTTTCATCTCTACCTTTCGAACTTACCAAAGGTCAAAAAAAAGCGGCCTGGGAAATATTGCAAGACATTAACAAAAGCCAACCCATGTCTCGACTACTAGAAGGTGATGTCGGCAGTGGTAAAACAGTAGTAGCTGCTTTAGCGCTATTAAACACGGCTGCAAACAGAAAACAATCCGCCCTAATGGTCCCCACAGAAATATTAGCCTATCAACATTATCAAAATATTATTAAAATGCTAGCTTCTTTTAATATAAAAATCGCACTTTTAACTGGCAACCAGGCCGAAGCTAACTTTGAAATTTCTCAGACAAAAAAAACAGCTAGAGAAGATATTATTAAACAAGCAGAAATTATAATTGGTACTCATGCCTTAATCCAAGATTATAGTATTAATGACTTAGCCTTAGTAATAGTAGATGAGCAACATCGTTTTGGCGTTAAGCAAAGACAAAAATTACAACAAAGCGGCGGCACTCTCACGCCCCATTTTCTCTCAATGACTGCCACCCCTATTCCTCGCTCTTTAGCTCTATCTATTTATGGCGACTTAGATATATCCATTATTAAAGAGCTGCCTAAAAATAGACAAAAAATTATTACTAAAATAATTGCTGATGATCAAAGAGCAAAAGCCTATGCATTTATCAAACAAGAAATAGTTAAAGGACGACAAGCTTTTGTTATTTGTCCCCTTATTGATGAATCTGATAAATTAGGTGTTCGTTCTGCTACCGCTGAATTTAGGCATTTAACTAATGAAGTGTTCCCCGACTTAAACATTGGCCTAATTCATGGTCGCCTAAAAAGCAAAGAAAAAGAAAAAATCATGACTGACTTTGCTAATAACAAAATTCACATCCTCATCGCTACTGCCGTAGTAGAAGTAGGGGTAGATGTACCCAATGCTAGTATTATGCTAATTGAAGGAGCGGAACGTTTTGGCTTATCTCAACTCCATCAATTTAGAGGACGAATTGGTAGAGATAAGTATCAATCATATTGTTTGCTCCTCACTACCAAAGACGAACAGAGCTCACAAGCAGCTCAAAGACTACAAGCGCTAAGCAAATACCACGATGGCCCCTCTATCGCCCAAATAGACCTCAAATTACGTGGTTCTGGTGATCTCTATGGCCTAGCTCAAAGTGGTTTTCCGGAACTTAAAATAGCTTCACTCTTTGACTATGAACTGATTAGAAAAGCCAAAGATGCAGCTGAAAAAATAATAATAAAGAGTCCAAGCTTAAATCACTATCCATTATTACTAGACAAACTACAACAACACGAACAAATAGAGGCGCACCTAGAATAGACTTGACATATAATACAAAAAAATGTAAATTGTAACTAGTTCATATAATGTTTAACCAAAAAAAATAAAAGCATGTGTATTAAGACCGGAATTTGGCAGGACACTGAAATCAGCTTTTTGCCAGCAAATGTCTTTTTTGAGAAGGGACAGTATATTGTTAATCATCCCCGTAATACGGATGAGTTCAACGATAAAACCGTGCCCGACAAAATTGCCCTCAGCGCAATAAGCATGGCCGAAGGAGCTAAAGCAGAAATTATCTCCCGCATTCAAAGGGAAAAAAAGAAAAAAATAGTCGCCAAGGAAAGGCGACATAAAAAAATATAGTTTTGGGAGTGGGGATAGGTCTCGTAATTACACACGAGGCCTTTTTTATATAAAATATTTAAGCTAAAAGTTTAGCTAATTCTGATAAATTATTAAGTCTGATTAATTTTAATTTGCCACCCTTATACTCTGTTCCTTGTGGTACAATCGCACTTTTAAAACCCAGCTTCTCTGCTTCTTTTAATCTCTGTTCTAAACGAAACACTGGTCTCAGTTCTGCTCCTAGTCCTACCTCTCCTAAAATAACCACCGCGTCAGGCAAAGGTTTATTTAAATAAGAAGAAATAATAGCAGCGCAAACAGCTAAATCTAAAGCTGGATCACTAATCTTTAATCCACCAACAACATTTAAAATTATATCTCTAGTAACTAAATTTATATTTCCCTTTTTGGCAATAACCGCACTTAGAACTTGCAATCTATTTAAATCAAGTCCGCTAGTTTTTCTCTGCGGGTAGCCAAAGACAGTTCGTGTAACAAGCGCTTGAATATTTACTAAAAAAGGTCTACTACCCTCTAAAACACAACCAATAGCCGAGCCCGCAATCGACATGGCGCCTGAACCCAAGAAAACAGAACTAGGATCCTTGGCTTCGATAAAACCTAGGCCAGTCATTTCTAACACTCCTAATTCATTAATTGAACCAAAACGATTTTTGCTAGTTCGTAATAGGCAATAATTACTACCAGCTTCATTTTCTAAAGAAATAACCGTATCAACAATATGTTCTAATGATTTTGGACCAGCAATTTGTCCATCTTTAGTGATATGACCAATAAGCAAAGTAGTGATACCATGTTCTTTGGCTAATTCTAAAAACTTCACTGCCACCGCTCTTATCTGACTTAGACTACCTGCCTCAGAGGGCATCATAGACGAATAAACCGTTTGAATAGAATCTACCACCATTAAAGTTGGTTTCATCTTTAAAGCTGTAGCCGCAATCTTTTCTACACTAGTTTCACCAAGAAAACGTAAATGACTTAAATCACACTTTAACCTTTCTAATCTCGACTTCACTTGTAAAGCTGATTCTTCACCGCTAACATACAGAACATCACCACCCTTACCCAAAGCATCAGCTAATTGAGCCGCTAAAGTACTTTTACCTATACCCGGCTCACCACTTAAGAGTAATAAGGAGCCAGGCAACAAACCGCCGCCTAAAACTCTGTCTATTTCTTGCCAACCGGTCAATAATCTTTGAGCCTTCTCTAACTTTAAAGTTCTTAAATCAAGGGCATCAACAGCGCTAATTTTTTTAGCCTCGATCTTCTTTTCACTTTGAGTATCTAAAACATCTTCACTTAGAGTTCCCCAAGAACCACACTCTAAACAACGCCCACTCCATTTTGGAAACTGGGCGTCGCAATGAGAACAAGTGTAAATTTTCTTTAAAGCCATGTTATTTAAGCCAGTAGGCGCCATCAACTAGCCATTGATTATTTTCTTTGACAAAAGTTAATCTCAAATCTTGATTATAGACATTTTCTCCCCCACTCGCTTGAACTTCACGCCTTTGAGTGGTAATAATGATTTCCGCCTCTCCTTTAGTGTCATCAAATTTTATTATCTCCGTTGCTATAGCTTTGGTAGTGATGCCATAATAGTTACCATCATAAGGATTATCTTTTCTCATTTGATCAACATAATCTAGAGCCCAATCTCGCATAGAAGCGGTCATAAAAATATTCAAATCTTCAAAATTAGCGTAATTAGATTGATTAGAGTATGAGCCTAAACGCTCTGCAAAAGAAGCTGCTATTTTAGCTACATCAGTGCTATTAATTTCATGCTCCTCTTCCTGGTTAATATCATATTTAATATTGTTACGGGGACGATCGCCAGGTGTCACATTGCTTAAATCTTCTTCTGGTAATTGCCCGGTACCTATAGTTGGAATCTCTGCAATCTGTCCTGGAACAGGTTCTTCAGAGAGAAAGAAAAAATATACTAGCGCTCCAATAATTAAAAGGCCAATAATGATTATTAAAAGACCTGTTTTTTGACGTTTATTCATATATTTTATGCCTCACCTTGAGTAAGGCTATCGTTAAATTCTTTTTTAGCTTCTTCAATCTCTAGAAGTTGTCTTGGATCAGATGTTATCAGTTGATCTTCAGCGTATGAGGCCACTACTTTCATGGCCACATGCTTATTACCAGCAAAGAAAATGCCCTCACCAACACCACATTCTAATAATAGATATTTCTCTCCTTCAGTTAAAAGAAATGTTTTTTGTACTAAATCAATAGCGGCTGAAGATTGTTTAAGTAATATTTGCAAAGAAGAGTTAGTTACAATGGCCTTACCATAAGGAGAAGCCAAAAAATCATTTACATCCTGAGTAATAGTTGTTACTCCTAAATAATATTTACGACAACGCTTAACTAAAGCAAAGATGAATTTAGCACTATCTTCATGTTGCATCATCCACCAAGCTTCATCAATAACTAAAATACGTTGACGCATTTCACTACGTACAATATTCCAGATATAATTAATAATTGTATAAATTGCTAATGGCCTTAACTCATCCTCAAGATCTCGAACAGAAAAACATACTAATTGATTATTCATTTCTACATTAGTAGGGTTATTAAGTAGACCAGAGAAAGTACCTTCAGTATATTTCTTTAACCTTAAAGATAGTTCAGAACCACCTTCCATTCCTTCTAAAACTTGCTCAAAATCAGACATAACTGGTGATTCAATGGCTGATAAATCAGCATCAGGAGTAATATCCTTTTTAGCATAAGTCTCAAGCAAAGCTCTATCAACAATAGAATCTTCATCATGATTTAATTGTCCCAACATTAAACGTACTAAACCTTTTAAAGTAATAACCGCACTCCTAATAATATCTTTTGGTTTAGCTTCTCCACCTATGGCTCTTGGTAAATCAAAAGGATTTAATTTATTCTCAGATGCTAATGAAATATTAATATAGGTTCCACCAACAGCTTCAGCTAAATGCTTATACTCATATTCAGGGTCAATCACAATCACCTCAATACCAAGCATCAGTGATCTAAGTATTTCTAACTTAATAGCATAGGACTTACCAGCACCAGAAGTAGCAAAAACTACGGAATTTGCATTCTGCAAAGAAAAACGATCAAAAAGAATTAAACTATTATTATGACGATTAATGCCATATAAAATACCCCTATCAGAAGTAAGTTCGCTAGAAATAAAAGGAAAAGAAGAGGCAATCGGCGATGAATTCATGTTAAAGGTAATATAAAGTTCATCATTGCAAAGTGGTAAAGTAGAATTAAATCCTTGTTCAGATTGAAAATATACTCTTCTTGAATAAACTAAACGTGAACCAAAAATATCTTCAACTTGATCAGACATACGATCTAATTCTTCCACCTCATCAGCATATAATGTTACATAAAGAGAAAACTGAAAAAATTTCTCTGTACCCTGAGTTAAAGCATCACGTAGATATTCGATGTCTCTTAAAGCAGTTTCACGTAAAGGATCGCGAGCTGCTCCTTTTTCGGCATCAGAAATAATTTGAGCTTCAAGCGTACCAACTTTATTTTTTAATTGTTTTAAAATAACTGCACTTTTAACTGGATAGAAAAACATCGATACATCAAAAGTTAGATTAAGGTTAATAATAGGCGCAAACCAACCCACACTAATATAACGAGGGTAACCAATAATAAAAATGGTTCGCACATATTTACCGCCTAACATTAAATGTCTAGGACTAGCCTTAAAACTAGCAGGAGCAATAACATCTCTTACCGTTAATACGCCTTTACGAAAAGCCTTCTCTTCTTCAATAATTTCTTTAGTGAGCTCAGGATCTGCTTCAATCGTAGATCTAGCCCTATCACTTTTAGAATTTAAAGAAATGTTAGAATTTAAATTCAACTTTTCTTTTTCTTCTTTTTGATTAAAATCTATCATAGTAAAAATTAATTTTGTTCTACCCGTAATTTATTAATATCCACTAAAGTCTGATTTTTGGCTGTTTCGGGATTATATGTTTTATAATACAATTCAATTAAACCTTGAGTATCTAAACGAGCAACACTCACTCCCATCGATTCTAAGCCTGAAATAACACTATCTAAGCGACGATCCAGCATTTCCTGATACCTCTTAAAACTTTTTTCTTTTAATTTAATCGACGTGGCTGGCTTAACAGCCTCTCCAAGTAAAGAGAAAAAACCTTTACGTTTATCAGACAAGGGGTTATATGGTACAACCACAAAAAAACGTTTGTTCATAATCTTACCCATCGATGTAAGCTCTTTAATATATTCAATATATTCACTTGTCTGTAATTTTAATAATTTATTAATCTGTTGTTTTTCTTTTTCTTGTAAATAATTTAAATAATTATCAATATCTAACTCTCTTGACTGAATGACAATCTCTAACACAAAATTTAGATTATTTAAAAACATTACATAGGAATTAATAACCGCATTCTGTTCATCCTCACTTTTTAAAGCAAAATTAATACTTGAAACTAATAGTACCGATCTTAAGGTACCATCTTTCATAATAACTACATCATCTTTAATCTCAGCAATATCTAAATATTGTTGCGTTGAAACCTTTATTTTATTACTAGCTAAATTATTTTCAGACATAGACTTAATTATTTTCTTCATCTTCACCGCGATATCTACCTTGAGTATCAACTATCAAGGCTAAATCAGCTAAGCGAGAAGATTGATAGACTTCTTTAGTGGGAATTGTTTCCTCTTTTTTTATCTCAACTTCTTTTTTCTCAGATCCAGCAAAATCTAATTTATGATTCCAGACACGAAGACTAGGACGACGTAGAGTTTGAACAAAGTTTAAAACAAAATAATGAAAAGGTCGTCCATTAACTTTAAAAAAGGCAAATATACTAGAGATAATAACCAGCAAAATAGCAATTAACAGAAAAAGGCCAAAATCAAAAAGCTTATAACTAATACCAACAATAACAGCGGTTGCTAAAAAGATAAGAAATTGTCTTGTGGTAATAGGCCCAATAATCTTACTTTCTACATCTATAAATTGAGGAACTGTAAATTGTTGCATAGTTTAATACATTAATTCACTATTCATGCTCACAATAGCCATTAATTCTTCTTTAGTTAAAGTATCTTTCTGTTCAGCTATTTTATTTTCCAAAATATCATCAATACTAAGGCCCTGATTAACAGCATCCTGCACTAAACGAATATAAGTTCTATTAACAGGACTCTGTCTCCAGGCTTGTACTCCCTGAATCATGCGATCATAACCATCCTTTTCTAAGAGTTTTATCTTCCTTACAATTTTCTTAGTAATCTCTTCTGGCGTGTTTCCTAAACGTCTAAAATTAACTAAATCTAAATAACGTAATTCATCTAAAGGTCCCATCATTTTTGGTTTTACTTTCACGTCTTCAATTTTAGGCCGAGATTCACTAGCTGCTGCTGGACGAGCTTTCATTTGCGCCTCTAAAGAAGCAGCTTTAACCATTGCTTCTAAATGACTGCTTTTCATTCCCGCTAAAGGACTAACATGTACTTTCTGTGTTTTTTCGCTTGATTTAAATAACTTAGAAAACAAACTATTAGACTTATTTTTTGAGCTAGATTTTGGTTTTTTAAAACTAGTATTAATTTCCTCTTTTGGAACTAAAGTGGATAGAGCTTCTTCCTTATGCTCTGGTATCAATACTGGCTCAAGATCATTTTCTACTTTAACTGTTTCCTTAGTCGCTACTACTTCTTTTTTTATATTCTCAGTATTAGTTGCAAGTTCTTCTTTAACAACAGCTACTGGTTTATTTTCATCTTTTATTACGGGCTCATTTTTTTCTTCAGCTTTTTCTTCAGGAGCTTCTAGGGATAGTATTTCATCAGGAGCTTCAAGCTCATGGCTAGGATCTAATTTTGGTGTATTTAGCTTAAATTTATCAGCTAAGGCAGCTGGCACTTTAAGTTCACCCTTAGCGAGAGTGTTTTTAAAATTATAGGCCGAGGCCGCTTCCTGATTATTAATTAATTTATCGATGTCACTCTGAGCTAGCTTAACTGGAGGCGTGGATGTATTTTGCTTAATACTTTCTTTTCCTATTTCCAATTTACCATCTAAAAGTCTTAACAATTTTTCTGCTACTGCTGAGTCTAAACCTAAGCCACCCTGAACTACTGTTTTTTCTAAAGCCGCTCGAGTATCAATCTTGCTACGCACTCCTTTACGATATGTAAGTAGAATATTACGACAACGAGCTAATAAATA
The DNA here is from genome assembly GCA_964435515.1 of uncultured Gammaproteobacteria bacterium. Taxonomy (GTDB): domain Bacteria; phylum Patescibacteriota; class Patescibacteriia; order Patescibacteriales; family UBA12465. Next base: position 22,688 of record CAYSZD010000002.1, read on the forward strand.
TTGACTAGGAAGAACAATATTATTATCTTTCATCAATTGCTCTAATTCTTTTTCCTCTGGACTAATGATACTATCCGGCCTAAGACCTAAATAAGTAGCCACCGAAAAGAAAATTTTCTCTTGTAATTCTTTAGTTAGAGCTTTTCCCTGCTCAAGATTAAGTCCCATCTCAGTAGTAAAATGAGCGGGCAAGTCTTTAAATAATAATTGTTTCACCATCACCTGCATTACTAACATGGCCAGATTAACATTATATTTTTTTTCTAAAGACGACAAAATTTCCATCGCTCTAGGAGATGATACTTTATCCTTTAATTCCTTAGGTAATTTATTAAATTGTTGCAAATAATCAAACATGAAAAAGAAACTATAATTAAGCTGAAGAGCACAAAAATACATTTTGCCAATTATCTTTATTTTAGCATATTTAGCTACAAATTGAAAAGCACAAAATATTAAAAAACTTTTAAACTAAAAAAGCTCCATCAAGGAGCTTTTATAATTAAAATAACTTCATTATTTTTCCTATTTTTTCTTATTCAAACGGTTAATTTCTTCTTTAATAGCTTTATACTCTAAACTATCAAGACTATAATCAGACAACATATTTTGTAATTCAATTTGGATATTATTAACATCTTCCTGATCAGGCTTAAAGTTATCTTTTTTGGGTTGTTCTTTTTTAGCAATAACCACCTGATGTAGCTCTTCCACTTTCTGCTTCACAGTTTCTTCCTCAAAAGGAATAATTGCCCATTTTTCCATAGGAGTATTTTCCATGCTTTCAGGAAAAAATACTAAATTACGATAGGTTTTAAGAATTTTAGTTAAAAGTTTTTTCTCACTTGGTGATAACTCAACTTCCCCACCGAGAGAATTAATATATTTAGCAAGCACAAAACTATCAAAAATATCACTACCTTGCTTGTTAATGAAATCTTTCAGCCAACTTTTTACCGTGCCACGATATGAACGACCATCAATAACTACATTGTTAGCAGAAATAAGCTCTTCGTTGTTAAGCAAAAGATTAATTAACCTATCTTCTAATAAATCATCCTTATCCATTTCCGCAAAAGCACTATAATTAAAAGCTTTAATAGTCTCTGCGTCTTGTAAGGTCATCGGAATAAGTCCATTGTCAAAAACATCTTCCACCTGGCTACGATCAAATGCTAATTTCTCAGTAACAGCAGTCGTTCCTGTTAAATTATCTAAATTTAACTCATCAATAAGAGCAGGACTAATAATTTCATTCATAAGAGCCTCAGTAATTTCTTGAGCTCTTTCTTTAGAAATAGAAAACTTTAACATTAAATATTCAGGACAATCTTTTTCTTCAAGCTCACCAATGGCAAATAAAATTATTAAAAAAGATAAAGATACTTGATAGCGATTCTCTATTTCTTTAAGTTTAAGATAAGCTTCATCACCACCTAATTTTTCTCGCAGTTTATCAGGTAATGATTGAAACTTAACTATACATTCACTAATATATTCCATATCTTTAAATTATAATAAATTATCCTCTTTCTTGATTATTATTAATGGCGTTAACAATAGCAGCTGTCTCCATTGGTACTGGCTCTTTTTTAGCACCAACCGCTTTAACTAATCTATTTATACCAGCAGTATTAGCCATACGTACTCCCTTCAGAGAAGCATTAGGATCTAGAGATTTTAAATCAGGCATTTTTAATTTGCTCATTATCTGTTCTAGTTTTTTAGTATCTACTTGTATTCCAATAGACTCTAAGCCGCTCTCTTTTACATAAGCGCTTTCAGTTTGCGTTTTACCTGTTTCCTTGTTTACCGCTTTCTCGGCATTACTACCTTCTTTGCTGGAACGCTTAGCTACTTCCGTTGAAACAGCTCGTAAAATATCAGCATTACCCGAACCTCCGTCCTTCATTGCTTTAGCCATAGCAGCTACTTCAGAGACATGAGTATTACCAGTCTCATTATTACGTCCATATAGCTTATTGCTTTGTAAAACTTGAGTTATATCTTCTGTTAAATCTTCATCCTTAACTCCTCCTTTATGAATATCTTCGTGATAGGCGGTAGCCAAAGCCTCTTTGCGTCCAAAATTAGCACTAGCCGAGTTTACCAAAGATATGCCAGTATCCTTAAATCTGCCACTATTTAAATTATTTTGAGCCGCATCCAAGGTCTTAGATTGCTTCTGATAATCGTCTTCTTCTATTTTTCCCTCTTTCTTTTTTGATTCTAATTTTGCTCTTTCTTCGTCAATAATTTGTCCAAAAGCAGTACCAAAAGCAGCCATATTTTCTGGAGCAATATAAGCACCATCAGCGCTCGCATCAAGTTGTACTCCCTGACCTTCTAACTTTTGTTGTAGATTGTTGAAATCAACGCCAGCAACCTCATGTCCCTTTTTGCCTTTAGCCATAGAGTCAACATGCAAGGCACCAGAACCTGCTCCAGACTCACTGTTAACATGGCGATATGGAATAGTGGCATCTCTAAAAGTATCCACCGTTCCTCCAATAGCAGTGCTAGCATCAGTTGAATTAACAGCATTAATAATTTTAGCTAAACTAGAAGTATCAACGTCACCTTTTTTCTGAGTAGCAGCAATACCCTTAGCTATCGCTCTTACAACGCCATCTTCTTTAGCTGTGTTTGTGCCAGCTCTAGCTTTTGCAGAATAATTATTTAACCAAGCTTCCATGTTGGATCTAGCAGCGACTGCGTCTGGATCACTAGCACTCAAATGCCTTATCATTGCTTCTTGATCTTCTGTTTGACCAGTACTGCTGTAGAAAGCACTGGCACTAGCATCATCCATATAAGTTGCATCTTTCGCCATTGAAGAGACTCTAGTATGAGCATTATTCTCTACTTCTGCTAATTTTTTAGCCCCAGCAGCGGTAAATTTAGTAGAAGCTTCATTCAAACTTCTAGTCTGATTCAAAAGCAAATTCCACATACTCTTAAGAGAGAGCTTCTCGCCTTCTTCAGTGTCTAAATTATCTTTAGCCATATCAACATTATTTTTAGCAATTACTACAGACGGATGAGTTTCTGATCCATGAATAGCTAAGGCGGTATTATAATCATCTCTAGCTCCTTGAAGAGCATCTTTAGAATTTTTAATTTTTTCATCTCTTTTCTCTGCAACCTTACTAACTCCAATAGAAGCTAAACGTCCTCCAAGAGCTCCTAAAATTGCTGCTACAGGACCTAAAGGGGCTAACATAGCCGCACCAACTACCATCATACTCTTACTATTTACTTTTTCTTGCTCCTTTCTATCCTTACCATAGGTAGTATTAATCTTATCAGCTGTTTTAGGTCCAACGCCTATCTTATCTAAAAACTTCTTACGCTTATCAATCTTATTCTTCTTATTACTATCCATTAAATCTCTCCGCCAAGACAAGCCGATATCTCCAGCTTTTTGCATACCTGTGCCAAGTTTTCCTCCAGTAGCACTGCTAATTCCCGCACCAATATTTTTAGTTGCCCATGAAGCACCGCCCAAGGCAGTTCTCCCTGCAAATTTAGCCCTACTTAAAGCAAAGCCTCCAGCTGCACCAGCTGCAAAGGTACCAATCTTATTCAATCTAGACATGCCCTTACCAGCAATAGAGCCAGCTGCACCGCCTACTTCTTGAGCAATCTTCATGCCTCCAATTAACATACCGATGCCGATGATAAACTTAATTAAAACACTAGGAGTAGAGGCTTTAGTTATCATTGTATCATCATCCAAATCACTAACTGAATCACTATTAGCATTGGTAACAAAACCGCTCTCACCAGTGTCAGCGTCATTAAATTTATTTACGTCACTTGATGTTTGTAGGGCCGCAAAAGAAAGCCAAATAAAAAAAGCTAAAACTGGTCCAACAATTAAATTACTGGTAAAGTCAGTCCACCATTTAGAAGCATATTTTGCTCCACCAGGAAAAGCTGAAAGTAGATAAGCGAGAGGCGAAAGAACAACGTAAATCCAAATCATTACCAAACGCATCACTAAAATCATGAGCATGGTAGTTAGAACAACCAGGGCAATAATCATGTACATAAGTCCCAATATATAAGCTCCCACAATAGTCCAAAAACCAACATCATCACCAGCACCATCTGATTTAGCAAAAGTAACAACATCTGTAATACCAAGCATGTCAACAAAATTTCCTCCTGCTACTGAACGGAAAGAGTTAACAAAAGTGAGCATGACTACCTGCACTACATCAATTAAAAGACCACAAATTGTTTTAGAAAAGTTAATTAAAACAGCCATCAAAATTAATTTTGGTAGCCATTTCTTATAGTTATACTCTTCAATGTGTAAAATTGTAGCAAAGGCAATCACTAACAAAATAACTACAAAAAACATGTTAGCAATATCGCGAACAATGACCCAGCCCTGAACAACCGCTTGAGCGTCAATAAAGTGTTGATAGGAAACAACAACTAACAATACTTTCATGACCAATAGCACAATTAATCCTAATGCCCAGATAAAGACGTATATAATACCGCCTACCACTTCTCCGGCCCAGTCACTAAAACCCGCGGAAGCTATAGGGGCTACCAAAAGACTGAGTGCTAATACAGCTAACACTAAAGCAATTGGCTTTTTGTGCTTACTAATTTTTTTAAGTGCGCTAAAACGCATAGATTGTATAAAATTATTTATTCTCCTTTAACAAAGCTCCAAAAACCATCTAACGCAACTCTTAAAAAAGTACGTAAAGGATTGGTTACCGCCTCTGTGATTAAGGCTATCACTGAAAAAAAAGATATAACAGCAAAGAATAGGATTAGACTCACAAGAAGTACTAACATCATTTCTGGTAAATGTAATTTCTGACCCAATCTATCTCTGGCTGCCATCGGATTACCCGGCTTATCAAACCACTCCGAACCTAGAGGGGCAAACATTTTCTTGCCAAATACATTAGCTAAAAATAAATGAACATAAACATATAAGAAACTAGCGCCCCAAGTAGCAATAATATTGCGCCAAGCTGCTTGTAACAACTTACTACTGCCGGCACTGAAACTCTTTTCTAAAGCTAATGACTGGATCTTACTTGCTTCCTGTTTCTGTTGTTCTTGTTGCTGCTGTATTTTAGCTTGCTGACGATTAGCGTTAAAATCTTGCTCCGCCATTTCTCTATTTCTCTCTGAATCTTCATCACCTGCCTTTTGTCCTTGAGCTTCACGAAAATCACCGACTCTTTGGGCAGCTAATTCCTGAGCCTCTTGTCTCTGGCTATTTGCTTGTGATTGAGGCCTCAAGAGTGTAGCGTCAATAGATGGCATAGAAAAATATTAACTATTATTATTATAGCCTATACTAGCTATTTTTAAAACTGCAATTATAATATTATTTTACACTATTTTATTAAATATGAAAAGAAAAAGAATAATAAAATCAAGATAAGAGATAAAAAATTTAAACTTCCCAGCTTTACATTTAGCCTTTAATTAGCTAATGTTTATATATAAGAAAATATATATGAGTACTAATTTAGAAAATATTGCTAATAAAATATTTGCCCCTACTTTAGCAGAAATAGAAGCGATAGATAAACGCTATCCTAAACGTCAACTAGAACCAGGGGCAATAGTAAGCAGAATTGCTCCTAGTCCAACTGGCTTTGTTCATTTAGGCACGCTCTATACCGCCCTAATATCGGAACATTTTGCTCATCAAACTAATGGAGTATTTATTCTCCGCATTGAAGATACTGACAAAAAAAGAGAGGTAGCGGGCACAGCTCAACTTTTCGCATCCACTCTAGATAATTATGAGCTTCATATTGATGAAGGATTAATGCCAGATAGTACAGAAAAGGGTGGTTATGGACCATATCATCAAAGTGCCAGAGCAGACATATATCAAGCTTATGCTAAAAAACTTTTTCTTGAAGGAAAGGCCTATGCTTGCTTTGCTAGCTCTGAAGAATTAGAAAACATGCGTGAAAAACAAGCTCAAATGGGCCACAGAAGCGGCTACTGGGGCGATTTTGCTATTTGGCGACATAAATCATTAGAAGAAGTAGAAGAGGCCTTAGATAAAGGCTTAAAGCCAGTGATAAGGTTTAAATCAGCTGGTAATTTTAATAATAAAATAGCAATTAAGGATATATTGTTGGGTTCTAGAGAATTACCAGAAAATGATCAAGATATTGTTATAATTAAAACAGATGGACTACCAACCTATCATTTTGCCCATGCTATTGATGATCACTTAATGGGCACTACCCATGTTATTCGTGGCAATGAGTGGTTTCCTTCCCTGCCTTTACACCTACAACTATTTGAAGCTTTAGCTTGGCCAGCTCCACAATATGCTCATCTTTCACCGATTCAAAAAATGGATGAAGGTAAAAAAAGAAAGTTAAGTAAAAGACATGACCCGGAATCTAATTTAGAATATTTTGCTGAAGCCGGTTATCCTCAAGAAGCTTTAATTGAATATCTATTAAACTTAGCCAATTCTAATTTTGAAGATTGGCGTAAAGCTAATCCAAATTTAAGTTATAAGGAATTTGAATTAAGTTGGAAGAAATTAGCTAAATCTAATGGACCTTTATTTGATACCAAAAAATTAGAAGATATCAGTAAAGAAATTATTTCTAAATTCACAGCTGATACTATCTACCAAAGAGCTCTAAGCTGGTCCAAGCAATATAGCTTGTCTCTTAAAAAAATACTTGAAGATAATAAAGACTATGCGATAAAAATTATAAATATTGAAAGAGAAGGAGCAATAAAGCCTAGAAAAGATTTAAGTAAGTGGTCTGAATTAGAATCAGAAATTAGCTATTTCTATGATGAACTTTTTAGTATAGATAAACAATCATTAGAAGAAGTGATAAAACAATTAAATGGTACTGATATTAAAAGTATTATTAATGATTTTATAGCAAATTACAACGAGCAAGATAATCAGGAAATCTGGTTTGAAAAATTAAAAACAATTGGACAAAAATATGGCTTTGCCCCTAGCATGAAAGACTATAAAAATGATGAGAATAAATATAAAGGACAGCTAGGCACAATTGCTCAATTATTACGCCTATTACTAACTGGGCGCAAACAAAGCCCTAATCTAGCTGAAGTCATGAGAGTATTGGGGGATAAGAGGATGAGGGAAAGGTTAAGTAATTGTCTATAAAATTATACCTATATATAAGATATGCCAAAAGACCACCGCTTATTCCGCTGGTGGTCTTTTATAAAATAGCTTTTTTAGTTATATAAGATATTTAAATAACTTCTACACTCTATCAAACACGGCCAGAAGTTCGGGCTTAACATACTCTTTCAAAAACTTCCGGCGATATTTCGTTCCCCAGACTATATGATACTGATGTTGATAGCTTGAATGATTTAAGGCTCGGATTCTCATGATTAAAGCTTAACACGTCGCAAATGACGTGTTAAGAGTGGAGTTATTCATCCCCGCACTCCGGCCAAAGTCCCAAGTTTATCACTGTTAGTCATCGTACTACTTTGACCTCCATACGGGGTTTCCTGACCTTATAAAAATCCCTCATTAAGATGAGGGATTTGATGCTTTATTGTTTCCTTTATAAAAGAAAACAATGCTAAACAAGATAACTAAGGCACTAAAAGCCCAAGTAAACAAGATGCCATAATTATTAGCTAAAAGACCGCTAATCACCAAACCTAGAGCCGATGCTCCTGTTATAATCATGGACTCGAAAGAAACAATCGTCGCTCGATAACGACTGTCAATGTTCGCGTGGACATAATCACGGTAAAGCGGTTTTAACACGCCTCGTCCCACTTCATGTAGGAGAAAAAAAATAAGGAAGGACGACAGTTGCACAAACAACAAGCAGCTAATTAATCCAACAAAGGTAATAATCTGAGAAAAGAAAATAGCATTTTTCTTGCATTTAATCTTACTGCTCCAAAACTTAGCAAGCTGAGCGCCGCCATATACTGACAAAGCTATACCCGCAAACACTAAACCCATAAACCGAGTAGGCAGAGCAAAATTATTTTTTAATACCAACGGCCAATACATATTAATTGGCATTATGGCAAAAGAAAAAATAGCAAAAAAACAAATCATGTGCATTAGTCGACTGTTTTTCCATCCGTAAATAACGCTCTCTACTGCTATATTCTTTAAAGCATGAAGACCAGATTTTAGATTAAAACCCTTCCCTGTTGTCTCAGTGCTTTTTTCTTCAGGTGGTAAGAGTAAAGGCGCAGTAAGCGCTAATAAGCTAAAAGTAATAGCGCTTAAAAGCCAGGGCCAAGCTAAATTAAAGCCAGCCGCATAGGATCCAATCAAAACGCCGATAATCGTTCCCATTGTTCTTACTTCTGCTTTCGCAAACAGTTCTTGACTATACCCTGGCCTATCTTCAGATTTAACACTATCAAAAACCAGTGCCTCTGCTGCTCCAGAAATACAAGTGGCTGCTAAAGCGCCAATAATTTCTGCTGCTAAAAATTGCCAAAAACTTTCAGCAAAAAAATACAGGAGAAAAGAAAAGACAAATAACCATAAACCAATAATCGCTGAACGTCTTCTTCCGAAAAAATCAGCAATAGCACCGGTGGGAATTTCAAAGCAGAAATTAGCTAGCATGTAGCACGCGTTAAGAAGATTAATTTCTAATAAAATTAAGCCTTTTTCAACTAAAAATAGTTGATAAGTGGCAAAGAAGAAGCTTATCGCTAAGCCTTCCAAGGCGACAAATGTCGCGTACTTTCTGATAATCTTTTTTTTCATGGCTCTTATTTTTTTGTTAAAGTTCAAAAAACCATTTCCTGCGGAAATGGTTTTTATAAACATAGAGCTCTTATGAAATAGGATTATACAGATAATTTGGTATTCTTATGATATTTATAAAAATCATTGCCGCAATAGTCGTTCCAATACATAGGATCGACAATAAACGCAAAAGTGTTTGCGCTTGATAAACGGTTTTGATTTTTACAAATATTTCTTCTCATATTATTAATCTACATTATAGTATACGTAAAAGATTGATTTTTGTTACAGTAAATACTATTTGCTCATTAATTTAATCTCCTGGTCTACCAAGACATCTAAATCAAAATTTTCTCTTTCTATCCGACAATCTAGACTTTCTACTGCTGGATAATAATCACAATTTAGATAACGAGCAACAAAATTAATTAAATAAACCTTGTCCTTTACAACTGTGGCATAGGCATACTGGCTATAGATAAAGCCAGTCGCGCCTTCACTAGAAACAGCTATGTAATATCGCCTACCACTCATTTCCCTCTTACCTACACGAAAAGATAAACTTGATTCAGGAGCAGTCTCATTACACTCTATCTCACCATCTTCAAACCAAGACTCTAGTTTGGGACACTCTTCTGCTTTAAAGATATATGCACCATAATTAGTAATTATTAGTAATACGTAATGCCAATAAGTGTTAAAAGAGGTGTCTTTGATACTAATACATGCATTTGATTAGACACAAAACACTTACATTTAAACCTAAATTACCAAATAAAAAAGCCTGAAGTGTGTAAAACAACAACAGGCTTATTAAATTGTCCCCATAAGCAGTCAGGGGTCGATTTCTTGTTGTGGTGTCGTAAGATCAGGACTAACCACAATCACCAGCTTATTAATCCCTGGTAAAACAACTAAGGGGTCAATTGCTTTTTGCATAGTCAGACCTGAAAAAACAGGATAATAGCCGCGAGTTATGCCTATATAAATATAGGCTTTTTTGCCAGCTAATTCAAGTGCCATGTCACCAGTCAGACGAACAGTGCTAATAGGTTCCTTGAACTCTATTGCCTGAAGAGCAGTAGTTCTATCGGCACTTACTACCACAAATTGATTGCAACCCAAAGCCATATTATCGGGTTTTTGAAATTCCACTTGAATCTCAATCACCGGATTAGCGTGTGGGTCCGGATCTGGATCCGGAGGCGCAACAGGATCTTTTTCGCAGGAGCTCAAAAGAGCTACAACCACGAAAGTGAAAAATAAATACAGAAACTTTTTCATGCGTATCTCCCTTCTTTTTTAAATGAACAATGAAAATTGACAAATCTATTTAAATACTAGTACTTTTTATGCTAAATGTCAACAAGGGCAAAAAACGACAATAAACTATATCTATTTCATCATAACAACCTCAAGTTCTCTTTTAGAATTATTTTTCACCGTCCTTATGGCCAAACTCGATACAAACTCCAATTATCAGTCACTCTAATACTAAAATTCTTAATACCTACCGTAGCATAATAGTGATAGACAACGTGAGGGTCGGTAATGTTAGGACGACTATCTTGATTAACTAGGTTTTGAATATTGCCATCACCCCAGTTAACAATTAAGTCTCTTAGAGGTTGTTGTTCTTTATCAATTGTAGTGTTAAAGCTTAGTTTATATATACCTGGACTTTGTACATTAATACTATTACCACTTACTGGAACACTATTTATTTTAACCTGACTTATTATTGGTAATACGTAATGCCAATAAGTGTTAAAAGAGCTGTCGTTGGTGCTAGCGTGGCAAGTTAAATTAAGACAAGCACCGTTTTGTGTTATGGAATCAATGTAGTTAACGGGGATATTGTTGTTTATGTCAATGTATCCATAAGCGCTCTCATAAGTTCCTTTACCTTTACTAAAGGTATAACCATCATAAGAAGTAAGGAAGGTATTCTTTAGAATATTGTCTGAAAGAAAAGGTGTTAATGAATTTTGATCAGCAACCTTCCCCCCATTCCACATCGGCACGCAAGTACCATTGGCAGCGCCACAAGAACGTTGATTGACTAAAGACTTATTAGCGCTATCTGTATAATCTAAAATACAGTAGACGTTAGGGTCTAAACTACAATAGCCTAAATTACTACAACCAGGACCACTACAACCATAGGGTCTACCAGCAAAAGCTTCTTGATCTATTTTGCTTGAATATTGATTCCTAAACTTCACTGCTTCACTGGCAAAAATATTAAAGTTATCTGGAAAAGTAGCGGCGCCAAAAGGTACTAGCTCACGATTACGACCATATTTGGTAAAGTCATAGTTATTGACAGAAATTGTATGTATAGCTCCAGGAGTAGAACAATCAACTGGAGTTTGCACAGCTTCCCAGGCCAGACAATCACCTATAAAACCACAAGGAGGCTGACAATGAGCGGGTTCAGTAAAACAATTACAACCATTGTCGCAAGCACATTCATCGGTGCAATTATATTCTGTGATATGACAAGTATCAGGTATAGAACCATAGAAAGTATTAACATCTCTAAAGAAGGCGGGGGTATCAAATAAATAGGCACTGTTTTTACTTACCCTATCTGCCCAGGCCTTATTATTACCATCATTATCTACTACTTGAACAAACTTATTACAAGTTGGATAATATACTTTTTCTGAGTCAGGAGAAGAAATGAGCTTAAGATCGTCCTCATCAATTGTTTGATTATTATTATAAACAGTTCTATCAAAAATTCTAACCGAAGGATTGGCATTTTTAGCTTCATTTAAAGTACTATCTGTTCTAGACGAAAAACCATCATAAATATACCAGCCATTATAATCACTGACATCAAAACTAAAGTCAAAAGACTGAGTACCAGAGTCTTTATGACTAGTGGTAATTGAAAGAGGATCTATTGTTGTAGCTAACCTATCATTATTTAATGGAATACAGAAAGTATCTTTTCTATCCCAGCCTCGAAACTGAAGAATAAAATAATCAAAATTAGAACTTCTATCTGGTTGGCATTTATTATGTAATTCAGGTTCATTATTAGTGTCATCATTTGTTCCGTTATTGACTGTACAAAAATTTGAAGTAGACCCATCTTCGTAAAAACAAGACAATGAATCGTTCCCTGCTGAATTTTCTTTTTCACTATCTACCAACTTAGCCACCCGCTTCTCTACTAAAGTAAAGTTACCATTAGCTTCAGTACAATAGTTAAGGGGAAAGGCGCCTTGATAACCGAGAGTGGAGCGAGCTGATTTAAAGTTAGCGCTAATTTCATCAACTGGATACCAAAGTAAGCAAACATTCTTATTAGCTGAATCATGTTGCAGACAATAACCAACTAAACCATCCTTCACTACTTTACTATTCACACTACTACAAGATAATGCATCTTGAGATGGATATAGTCTACATTCCTTCGCCACATACTCATTGTTTCCTACCTCTAATACTGGTTCAATATTAATATCATCGAAATAGACATAACGCTCTTCTGTTCTACTACCATTCTCTACTGACAACATAAGTACCACCTTATCATTATCAGCTGCAACATTAAAAGACATCACCTTTCTTTCCCAGCCTTGATTAGCGCTAAAGATTTGAGTTTTAAGTGGCGTCTGATTATAGTAATCTGATTGAGCACTATATTCATAGACAGACACTCTTGCCTGAACACCTGTATCCTTAGTATTTAATAGAAAGTTGATATAATGTGTCGTTCTGTTAGTTAGGCTGTTATTAGGTAGAACAATAGGAGAATTAACTGAATGAGGGGAAATCATCTGTCCAGACATTACTCTTAAATAGGCTCCGCCTTCAGCCGGATAATCAGCTGGAGCATTGCTTGGTGAATTTATAATACTTTCTGCCTGAATACTACTAGTAAATACACAAGGAGAACTAGTGCCTATCTTCTGACAATATAGAGTAGGACTAGCAGCTTCAAAATTAAAATGAGCAGTAGTATTTGAGCCCACCTCTTTCATGCGAGCAAGACTATATTTATCTAAAACTGAATAACCAGATAATTTAGTTAAATCAGAGCTAGCCGCATTAACAATACTGTTATCAGGAGCAACAAAATTCATACATTCGCCTTGATCGTTTAAAGCATTACATTCTCCTAAGGCATAGCAAGTTCTTTCACCAGTATCAGCATCAACCACATAAGTCATACAATCTAACCAAGAAGCACAGGTCCTATCAGGTCTCACTTTAATTAAAGTATTGGAGTCACAATTACCAGTTGTACATACTTGAGGAGCTTGACCATCCTGACTAGCAGCCGCATTCCAGCCACCACTAAGAGATAGTAGTCCCTGTCCTCCATTCATTGAACGTTCATTAAAGAGAATGCAACCATCAGCTTCATTTACTAGTCCATTACAAGTTGTTTTATCAACATTACTCTCTAATTGATAGTCGATAATAGCTTTCTTTAACACTATTTCATGATTAGCATTGGGACCAAAAACTCGGACCCATTTATTATTTCTGGAATGAAAAATATAGCGTTGAGAAGGATTATCTCTTGGAATAACAAATGAATTAATTAACTCACTACTCAAACTATTATCTTCTTGTAATTGTGACAATCCAATAGGCGACTCCACTCTCACATCATACACCAGGGCTGGATTAGCAGTATTAACGGATATGATATATAAAGAATTTGGCTCTACATCTACTCTCTGACTAGCATTGGCGCCAGTCCCATCCCAAGCGTTATTATTCTGATCAGCACTAGGATCTTTAACTAAATTAACCGAGAAAGAACTTACCGGATCGATATATTCAGTACAACTAGATTGACTCGCCTCACATATAGCCGCTGATTCTGATGGAATAGGTATTTGTTGACCTCCGCCTCCATAGCCAAAGGTTTTAAAGTATGAAACCGGACATTCATAATCATTATTATCAATTACACAGGGACGATTAGCCGCACAATCAGTAGCACTAGCACAAATCTTTGTTCCCTTCTCAATACCATCAATATTACCATTATTATTTAAATCGCAGCGCATAACAGGCGACTTATACCAAGCCTTACCAACTTTTTCTGGATCAGTACTATTTCTATAAACACAAGTATTGTTAGCTGGGTTCTTGAAATAGGCAGTACCTGTTCCATCAAGATATTGCCAAGCCTCGCAACCAGAATCTAAAGCGCTACAAATAATAGAATCATATTTATTTGGATTATTACGCTTAAAGACATCTGACCAGGCTAAATTTTCAGCTGAAGAAATAGCTTCACCAAAACGAGAACAACCTAAATCGGCTACATTACATTGCTTAGTTTTATCATAGATAGCATAGGTAAATTTATCTCCTGCTACTTTAATACACTCTGGCTCATTGGAATCACACAAGCCATTATCATTAGTATCTTTCCAAATATTTCCCTTAAAATTATCAAAGTTAGCAGTACTAATCATCATTTCACAACCAACAGCTGAATCTTGACATAATTTATTAAATTGACGTAAATAATGAACAGTGTTTGCTCTATCGGTATAAGCAGAACAACCAAGATTATAGTCAGGTCCCTGATAATTATCCAACATATCGTAGTAGCAGATATCAGGAATTTGACTGGTATTTTTAATTAAATAATAGCGATTACTAATTTCCGTTAAGACTAAATTATCAAGATAAAAATCAGCACTAGCAACTATAACTAAAGACTCATTAGCATCCACTTGATGATCTAGAACTGGTAAATTAATTTCATAAGTCTGCCACTCATTATTACCATTTATTACAAAACTACCATTTGAATTACTTTCACTAGCATTGAAATAGACCATCTCATCTTTAGAGTTTAAGAAGCCTACATAAACATTAGTATTATTAGCAGCGCTAGCAGTAAATTTAAGACTATAGGCCTTACTTTCAGAAACACTATTACCTAATATTTTTCTGATGAAAGAACTTGGAGCAGCGTTAGCGCTACCCATAATACGATCTAACCAACCAGTCTGATTGGATTGATCACAATTTGTTTGTTGTTGAACACCACCAGCATTAGCCCCTCTATCATACATTAATGATTGACCATTGTTTGAATTAGCAACTGGTGAATGAACAGCTGCATCGCCACACTGTCCCTCCCAGCCCTCTAAACCAAAGGCAAAGCTGTTAGAACTAATGAGTCTAGTATTATTGCCTAAATTACCATTATATTCTCGACAACCATTCTCCTGAGCTGAACACTTTGTGCCTTCTTGTGGAATTGCTTGATACAGACAAGCTTGTTGTTCATTATTCCAAAGGCCACCATTTTTACAAACATAACAACTAGAAATAGTGCTATTCCAAGATCTGTCCGTACCCACACATTCAGCTTGAGAGACAGTTGTATCAATATTATTTTCCGTTAATCTATAACTATGACAATTTTCTGAACAAGTAATTGTACTACTATTTAAGCGATATGATATTTGACCAGCCTTATTATAATACTGACGACAATCAGGGTTAAAGAAAGGATCGCTTGGAGGAAGATTAAATATACTTTCATTGCAATAGGCACTACCATCACTAGTTGCGGCTGGATTGCCACTTTCATCTTTCTTTAATACAAAAGATTTAAGTTGATAGCCGCTTTCTTCTGTGCCTACCCAAGTATAGAAATCAGCACAATCAGCCCCAGGCTTAATACATTGTTTTAACTGAACATAATATTCCCTATTTTCTCCGCCCATAGCCGCATCGTCTAGATTGGTAAATTCACTACAACCAACTGCTTGAGCGCTACAAGTCTGACTATTTTGAGGAATAATTTTTTCTGCTTGAGGGGAATAGAAATAGTTAGCCCGACTAACATATAAGTCGTAGCCATTACAACTAGAATCACAGTAATCAGTGGTAACTGCTTGAGCTGCCACTGAGAAACCACTACTTAATTCAGAAAAACGTTCGCAACCAGCTTCGTCCATGTTACATTGACGAGCAAAATTACTACATACTGCCGGAGCATCAATCTTTAAACGATAATCAGGAGAACTGGAATTAGCATCTTGATAACAAGTATCTTTTAGATAATTAGGAATTAATTTTTCGTAAATCTTTTGAGAGCCATATGCAGAAAAACCAGAATCAAAAGAACTCATTTCTAATTTAACATTTCTCACCGCAAATTCAGTAGGACCATTATCGCTATAGGCAGTTATTCCAAAAGATAACTCTGATAATGGTTTTTCTCGTAAGTCTCTGGTGACACTCAAGTGTCGCCACACCTGCTGGTCAGTTGTTTGCACTGCAGCAGTATAGTCATCCCCTAAGATTACGTGCACCCTATCACCTGTAATTAAATAAACATCCGCACTAAGGGTATAGGTTTCATCGGAGATAACATTAAAATCAGCTGGCAACAAAGACACTGCGTTATTTGAATAAAGACTAATAACTTCACTAGTAGAACTAGCTCTAATAGCTTTGCCAAGAGAAATACCATCTAAAGAAGAAGTATCTATAATTTCCGCTGAACGTGTGCCATTGGACCAAAAACTCCAATAATTATTAATCCTTGATTCAACCGCCACATCACCAATGTTATCATTAGAAAAATCAGCCCCCATGACTAAATTAGAACCCCAAGCAGACTTAACTCTCATCATCTCCTGACAAGACTCAGAATCAGATGAACAACTTTCTAATTTATCGTTAAAATAAGCATTAGCAAAAGGATTAGCCGACCAAGTCACTTGACCACTATCAACATCATAACTGCCATTAGTAGAATAACGCTGACAACCTACTGAGTCGGCAGTACAATCACCATAATCTAAAGTATTCTCTAAATAAGATACCTTTGCACCACTGCTAGCTGAAACAAAAGAACTACAAGTATTGTTAATAGGATCGCAAGAAGGAGAATTAAAATTCCAAGTTCTTCTCTCAGATAAACAATGACCATAAGTTTCACAACTGCCATCAGGATTTTCATCAATACAACTTTGATCATCGCCACAATAATTATCAGCTCTTACCACTGTCACTGTATCGCTAATAGCAGCATTATCACTCACACTAGGAATTACGCTTACATTTAAAATTTGAGAGCTATATCCTTGAGCAGAACAATAGTTAAGAGGAGCCTTAAGCACCCAATTAGGGTCAACTAAACCTCGACACCAAGATTGATTTAAAATATTAAAATTAGAGCTATAGGAAGTATATTTATCACTAGCGCTAAAACAAGACATTAAGTCTAATAAAGTAGCATTTTGATTATACTGAGCAGCTATTTCCCAACTAGTAGGGACAATTCTGTATTTACGTAAAATTTGAATATTACGTAAATTATAAGTGCCATCTCTATATTCACTAGTAAATTGCCAATCCGAACGTAAATAGCCCTCCTTAACTGCCTCTGCTACCGTTTTCTTCTCAGTAACTCCTTGCATAAATCTTTCATCAATTACGCAATCAGTTGGACCAGGATTATTACGATCCCTACAAGTACTAAGTGCCACTAAAATATTGTAATCACCTCTAGTACCGAAATTTGGTTCAATAATCTCAGCCATGCTTTCACGCACTTTCCCTTCTCCATAACGAATATTAGGGTCACTATAAATATTATTGTCATCACCACTAGTAGCAATCTTACCTAAATTACTCATCTTCTTATTAAAAAAGCTAACAGCTAATTGATTTAAAAATACATTAGCCGCATCGATTAAAGCATCTCCGGTAAATTCACCAATATTATTAATATAACCCTGTTCTGACATCTCTATTTTTCTCTCAGCGTCACCAGGAGTGCCAACAATATTACCAGCAATATTGCGCACATCCAACCAGCCTTTATTGGATTCTAAAGTTGTCTTCGCCTTATCTTCTTCACTATTAATTATGCTTTGACTATTAGCCCGAAGGGTATAATAGATACCTAAATCATTAGAGGCTGGATTAAAAAGATCTCTCATGTTAGTAAAGAAATGAGGATCAGTGTATATTTCTGTTTGACGATAATATTCATCATCCCAGCGCTCTACCATCTGTGAAGCTGAACAATTTGGCGCCTTTGGTCTTTGATAGTCAACCAAAGCTAAGGATATTTTTAATCTAGCATCCAAAGAAGAAGGACGACAAACCAAAGTTGCTAACGAAGAAGCTGGTAATCTACTTGAGGTAACTCCATCACTGCCAGTATCAACTCCACTGCATTGAAATAATTGTGCCTCACATTGAGCCATGGTTTTTTTTGGAAAAGAGACTCTACAAGTGTCTGTGCAAGAAGCTGGATTATTAATACCGCAGCTTCTAACGCATTTTGAATAATCCCTATCGCCTATACAATCATCATAAGCTAACTTACACTGCTCATTTTTTTCTGTACCTTTTGCGTCACTTGTCCAACTGGCATTCTGCCAATTAGCTACAGCCGTTTCTAAAAACTGCCCAGCCGCTTCATCACCAATTTGACTCAAATAATCACCCCAACCTTGAGTCACAAAAAGTGGTTTTTGTCCTTCTCGCCCAGAACCAATCCAATTGGCAGTATCATAGGCAATTTTATTTAAAGCGGTGCGAGTCGCTTGTTGCAGAGCAGCTGCTCCTCCCTTTTCGTAGGCCTTTTTGATAAAATCCCAAAGAGGATTTAACACCGTATTAGAAATACCCTGATTAATATCCGCAGTTTGGGCTTTAGTTGCTTTAGGAGAAATAACAAAAAAAGAAAATACCAGAATCAACAAAAGCAAAAAAGATCGCCATCTAAAACGATTATTATAAAACTTGGAACTATTAGACATAGTTTTTTCTAAATTATAAAAATAAAAGCAAGAACTATTCTGCTTGAAGTTCTTGCTGACCCAACATATCTTGATAACTTGACATTAATTCTTCGTCGCTTAATTCCTGCAACATTTTTTCATCAACCCCACTGGCTAATAATAATACTCTGAGCTCCTCTGCACTAGCCTGGCCTAAGAGCATAGAGTTCATTATGCCATCTATTTCTCCCGAGTTAGACAAAGAAAGATTATTTGAAGCTTCTGGAATAATGGCAATATTTTCCTGTTGATTTACCACTTTAATTTCATTATTACACTCTGCACCGCTAGCACATAAGGGATCAGTGCCTTGATTAACTTCATCACGATCACTAATATTATCGCCATCTGTATCAGTTAAATAAGCTGAAGTATTATATAAAGATTGCTCTTCATAATCAGACAAACCATCACCATCAGTATCGGCATTTAAAGCTAACTGATTAAAATTTTCCGTTTCTTCATTCAAACTCACATTTTTAGCTCCATTTGAAACACTAAATGGGTCAGTAAGGCGCAGGTTTATTTGCCAAACCCAAAGAATTAATACACCTAAACTAAGCACTGAAAGAAATATAAAAGAATTCTTTTGTTTTTTAGGAAGATTGCTAAAAAAAGAATTTTTAGATTCTGTGATAGATTTTTTTGACATAAGTAATCAAGCTGATTTTAAAAAAAATTCATCTCTTATGATTACTCAAATTATAACACAGAATGACTTATAGCCGCAACTAAGTTTTGCCAATTTAATAAACTTAATTGTTCCGCTCTCACCTTACTATCTAACTGAGCTGTTTTAAAAGCATCATCAATAATATTAGGGGCACATTTTAGTCCAGCCACTAAATTATTTTTCAACATTTTTCTTTTAGCACTGAATCCAATACGAGCCAAACGAAAAAATCTTTTTGCCTCTTCTATTGATTGACTATTAGGTCTCTCTTTTTGATAAACAAAACGCAAAATAGCACTATCTACTTTCGGCGCTGGCCAAAAATCTGAAGCAGGCACAATACGTATAATTTCTGCCTGGCCATAATAGGCCAAGGAAAGAGACAGAAGCGACATGTCTGGTTCTTGCCTTACAATTCTTTCTGCCACTTCCTTTTGTAGCATTAAAACTAAAGATGAAGGAGGATTAATTGAAGACAGAAAAGTACGTAAGAAAACAGAACTAATATTATATGGTAAATTAGCAACAACGCTATATTTTTCGGCTTCTAAAAAATAATCACTTGGATTAAAACGTAAAATATCTTGATTAACAATTTCAACATTATCTACTCCTTGAGAATTAATAGCCAATTCTAATATTTCCGCTAAATGATCATCTAATTCAACCGCCACTACTCTTTTTACTACTTCCGCTAACTTAGCAGTTAAAAAACCTAAACCAGGGCCAACTTCTAAAACTGAATCATCAGAACTCAGATTAGCCGCCTTAATAATCGCTTGATAAATTCCTTCATTAATTAAAAAATTTTGCCCCTTACTTCGAGTAGGGGAAATGTCATATAAACGGCACAATTCTTTAGTCTGCTTAGTAATATCTGTCATAATATAATATAAATTTAAACTACAAAATTAATTAATTTTCCAGGAACAAAAATACTTTTTTTGATTTCTTGTCCTTCTAACCATTTACTAACTTCTGCTTTAGCAGCTTCCACCACTTCTGCCTCTAGCGCATCACGAGCGTAACTCAAATTAGCACGCAATTTACCATTAACTTGAATAACATAAGTGACAAGTTCATCTTGTAACAGAGAATCACTGTAGATAGGCCAAGTAGATTTAAAAATGCTACTTTTTTCACCTAATTTTTCCCATAATTCCTCACTTAAATGAGGAGCGAAAGGAGATAGAATTTGTAAGAACTTTTTTAATTCTGATAGAGACAGAGCTAAACTATTATGCTCTTTCATATAATCAACTAAATGATTAACTAAAATCATCATCGCTGAAACAGCGGTGTTAAAATGAAAGTCTTCAATATCTTCCGTTACTTTTTTAATTGTTTTATGAAGCAGGCTTAAACTCTGTTTATCTTCTTTAATTGTTATATTTAAATCATTAAATAATCCATAGGTCTTATCTAAAAATTTACGTGCCCCTACTAGACCGTTAGTATTCCAAGCAGCCGCCTGATCAAATGGACCCATAAACATTTCGTAGACCCTTAAAGCATCGGCTCCATAACGATGTACCATATCATCCGGATTAATAACATTGTCCCATCTCTTACTCATTTTTCTGCCATCTTCTCCCATAATTAAACCAACATGTCGTAATTTCTGAAAAGGTTCTATCTGACTAACAACTCCCAGGTCATATAAAAATTTATGCCAGAAACGAGCATATATTAAATGTCTAGTAGCATGCTCGGCTCCACCAACATACAAATCAACTGGTGACCAATATTCCTCTTTATTTTTACTTACTAATTCTTGATCATTTTCCGGATCCATATAACGCAAATAATACCAACAGGATCCTCCCCATTGAGGCATAGTATTTGTTTCTCTTTTAGCTGGACCCTTACATTTTGGACAAGTAGTATTAACCCATTGAGTTATAGCGGCTAAAGGAGATTCACCAGTACCGGTCGGCTCATAGCTTTGAACATCTGGAAGAATAAGGGGTAGATTTTCTTCTGGCACAGCCACTACTCCGCATTTATCACAATGAATTAAAGGAATTGGCTCCCCCCAATAACGCTGGCGAGAATAGACCCAATCTTTTAGCTTATAATTTACCTTTTCTCTACCTTGATTATTTTGCTTTAAATATTCGAGCATCTTTATTCTAGCTTCCTCGCTCTTGAGTCCAGAAAATTTACCAGAGTTAAATAATTCCCCTTCTTCAGTATAAACTTCATCGATGTTATTATTTTTTTCTGACAAATCTTTAATAACCCTTTTAATTTCTAAAGAATATTTTTGCGCAAAATCCCAATCTCTTTCATCATGAGCCGGCACTGCCATAACCGCACCTGTGCCATAGGCATTTAGAACATAATCAGCTATATAAATAGCTAATTTTTCTTTATTAAACGGATTGATAGCAAAAACGCCATCGAGTAAAACACCATTTTTTTCTTTATTAAGATCACCCCTTTGCATATCCGTCTTATTCTTTGTTTCTTCAATATAGGCAGCAACTTTTTCCCAATTATTAATTTTATCAGCTAGTTTTGCTACTAAATCATTTTCTGGAGCTAAGACTAAATAAGTACAACCAAAAATGGTATCTAAACGAGTGGTAAAAACAGTTATTTTTTCCTGTGTTTCTAAAATAGGAAAATCTATTTCAATTCCCTCACTACGACCAATCCAATGTCTTTGCATGTCTTTGATAGATTCCTCCCAATCAGTTAAAGACTCTAAATCATTTAACAATCTATCAGCATAATCAGTTATTTTTAACACCCATTGTCTTAATGGTTTTTGTTCCACTAAACTTCCACAACGCTCACACTTACCATCTTCTAAATCTTCATTAGCTAAACCAGTGCGACAAGAAGGACACCAATTAATAGGAGCATGTGATTCATAGGCCAACCCTTTCTTCCACATTTGTAGAAAAATCCACTGTGTCCATTTATAATAACTTGGATCAGTGGTATTTACCTGTCTATCCCAGTCATAGGAAAAACCAAGTATATCTAATTGCTCACGATAACGCACAATATTTTTTTCCATTGCCAATCGTGGATGTATCTTATTTTTAATAGCATAATTTTCGGCTGGTAAACCAAAAGCGTCCCAACCCATAGGATGAAGAACATTATAGCCCTGCATAATACGCATACGACTAATAATATCAGTAGCAATATAGCCCTTTGGATGACCAACGTGCAATCCTTGACCAGAAGGATAGGGAAACATATCTAAAATATATTCCTTCTTCTTATTACTATCTTCTCCAGTCTTATATAAGGCTGTTTCTTGCCAATGCTTTTGCCATTTTTTTTCTACAAAAGTGTGATTATACATAAATAATAAAATAATAAATTATAGCTCTATTACAACAGGTGCATGATCTGAACCAAATATTTGATCTAAAATATAAGCTTTCTTTAGGCAACTCTTTAGCTTAGAGGAAATCACAAAATAGTCAATGCGCCAACCCACATTTCTTGCTCTAGCCCCTGCCCTAAAACTCCACCATGAATACTGCACTTTTTCTTGATTTAATAGACGAAAACTATCAATATAACCAGCTTGAAGGAGTTGATGAAACCAAGCCCTCTCTTCTTTAGTAAAGCCAGCCGCACCCTCATTTGCCTTAGGACGAGCTAAATCAATCTCTTGATGTGCGACATTAAAATCTCCAGTAATTATAACTGGCTTCTTTTTTTCTAATTTTAAAATATGCTTTAATAGAGCCTCATTAAAACCCTGCTTATAACTCAATCTAGATAATTCTTGATTAGCATTAGGAAAATATACATTTAGTAAATAATAGTCTTGCATTTCTAATACCTGGACTCTGCCCTCAGCGTCATACTCATCATGAGAAAATCCATTACTAACATCCACATATTCCACTCCTTCTTTTATCAGTATAGCTGTACCACTATAGCCAGGTCTCTTAGCGCCATGCCAATAATTATAATAATCAGCAATTGATAAATCCAACTTCTCTCTAGTCTCGTCAGCAATTTTTATTTCCTGTAAACATAAAATATCTGGTTTTTCACTAGCTAAAAAGTCCAAGAAATTCTTCCCCAAAGCCGCTCTTATTCCATTGATGTTCCAAGAAATTATTTTCATAAACAATCTATTCATTAACAGCTCATTCAAATAGCCACAAAAAAGCTAATATGTTATAATATGTTTAAATGAATAATAAACTAAGTATAAGATAAATATTATCTTTTTTCAACTAATAATATGAGCTTAGATGAACGTGTAAACTATTTAAAAATGAAGGAAAAATACAAAAATAAACTCAAACCATGGTATAAAAAATGGTGGGGAATAATTTTTATTATTATAATTACCCTTATTATTGCCGCTATCATCACTTCTGCTATTTACGTTATAAAACAAGTCAAAGAAATACGAAGCGGTCAATCTGAACTTGCCAATACAGAAGAATTAGCAAAAATTACTGCTGCTATTGATGGTAATGGCGAACACTATAGTCTTGGCTCTATTAACGCCCCTGTGCAAATAATGGTTTTCTCTGATTACGCCTGCCCTTACTGCAAAGAATCAATGCCAATTATATATAGTCTTGCTAAAAAATATCCTAGTGAAATTAGAATAACCATGAGGGATTATCCTGCTCTTGGTTCAAATTCTATTAATCTGGCTCTAGCTGCTCATTGCGCCGGAGAACAAAATAATTTTTGGCAAATGCATGATAAATTATTTGAAAATCAAGACGCCCTACTTATAATTGATGAATCTTCAATTGACAGTGAATTAAAGAAAATTGCTAGCAACATTAATCTTAATCAAGAAACATTTGCTAGTTGTCTAGATGAAAAAAAATATTTATATAGACTTAACGACGATTTTGCCGATGCTGAATTTTTAGGAGTATCCGGCACACCAACCTGGTTTATTAACCGCTACAAAATTACTGGTTTATATGCTGAAGAAAATTTTAGCAGCCTAATTGAAGGCCTCTTGGTTCAATAATATGATTAGTATTAGAATTCATGGAAGAGGAGGACAAGGCACTATCGCAGCCGCAGAATTAATTGCTTTAACTGCTTTTTATCAAAACTTATACGCTCAATCCCTACCCTTTTTTGGCGTCGAAAGAAGTGGCGCGCCTATACAGGCTTTTGTTCGTATTAATAATCTACCTATCATTACTCATTCTCAAGCCAATGAACCAGATTATTTAATTATTCAAGACGACAGTTTGCTCAGTGATAAAGCTATTTGGAAGGGTCTAGATAAAAACACTAAAATCCTTATCAACACTACTAAGGCTGATAAAGAAATAAAGAAAGAAATTCCGACTCTATTTAAAAAAAATGAAATAACTGTCATTAATGCCACCCAAATAGCCCTTGATCATTTACGCAAAAATATTATTAACACTGCTCTTTTAGGTGCTTTTAGTGCTAAATATAGTTTAATTAATAAAGATAAGGCGCTGATGTCTATCCATAATAAATTTAGTGATAAAGGCAGGGGCACAATTAAGCTAAACCAAAAAATATTTATCACCGCTTATGAACAAACAAAGTAAAAAAAATATTAGTCGTCGTCCTATCACAAGCCCTGGATCAGCAATGGAAAACAAGACTGGTCACTGGCGCAATGAACATCCAGAAATTGATAAGCATAAATGTATTGCTTGTTCTTTGTGTGCTAAATTATGTCCTGATAATTGTATCTATATGAAAGAAGCTAAAAATGGACGACTTATTGCTGAGCCAGATTTAGACTATTGCAAAGGTTGTGGCATCTGTGCCTCTGAGTGCCCAGTTAAGGCTATTAGAATGCTAAGAGATTAAAATAAATATGATAAATAAGAATAAGAATCAATTTTTAGAAGGCTCTCGAGCTATTGCCATGACAATTGCTAATATTCAGCCAGACCTTGTTTCTGCCTATCCAATTACCCCTCAAACTCATATTGTCGAAGAATTGGCTCGCCTAAAAGAAATAGGTCAAGCTAAATATGAATACATTAGAGCTGAAAGTGAATTTGCGGCTGCTTCTATATTAGTAGGAGCTAGTGCTGCTGGTGGTCGTACCTATAGCGCTACCAGCTCCCAAGGAGTGCTACTGATGATGGAAGTACTATACAATGCCTCTGGATTACGATTACCCATTGTTATGACCATAGCCAATCGAGCTATCAGTGCTCCTATAAATATATTTAATGACCATAGCGATGCTATGGCCATGAAAGACTCTGGCTGGCTCATGCTATTTGCAGAAAATCACCAAGAAGCTGTTGATTTACATATCATTGCCTATAAACTAGCCGAGCAATTAGAACTGCCAGTCGCAGTCAATGTAGATGGCTTCATCATTACTCATTCCTATGAAAATGTTTTGCTAGCAGATAAGAAAACCATTCAATCCTATCTACCTAAATATAAGCCCGTCCCTAATAGTTTTTTAGATGCAAAACATCCAATCACTCTGGGCGGATATTTTTCTCCTGAACACTATCATCAGTCCAGACAAGACTTAAATAAAGATATACAAAATTCTCAAAAAAATATTAGTCAAGAATTTAAAGCTTGGCAAAAAATTTTTCCATCACCTAAAACTATTAAAGCTAAATTTGATAATGGGCTAATAGAATATTGTGGTCCCCAAAAAGCCAAAACTATTATTATTGCCATGGGGTCTGTATGTGGAACTATTAAAGAAGCTATTAAAGATAATAAGGATTGTGGATTAATAAAAATAAGAAGCTTTAGACCATTTCCACAAACAAGTTTAAATAAAATTATTCCACATAATTGCCAACTAGCAATTTTAGAAAAAAATAGTCCAGTTAGTAATTATGGTCCACTCTATCAAGAAACAATCTCATCTTTAAAAGATTTTAAAGGCATTGCTAGTAATCATATTATTGGTTTAGGTGGTAAAGACGTGAATGAAAAAGATATTAAACATATTATTAAAGCCAGTAATAAAAGCGGGCTTAGATTTTGGTAAAAATATATGAAAATAAATCACTTACTAAAAAAAATTATCTTTCTCAGTTTTTTTCTTTCTCTCTTTTTTATTTGTGCCTTAGAAAATGCTAATGCTGTCGGTGTTAATGAGCCTTTAAAATTTCAACCACAAACCACTATTCCTAATCTATGGACCAAGGGCACTGAGGTGACTTTAGAAAAAAGTGATACCAGTGTAATTGCTAGCATGATTAAAGGTTTCTATAACTATGGTATTGGCATCGCTGGCATCTTAGCCGCTATTATGCTAATGGCGGGAGGTATTATCTGGCTCACCTCAGCTGGTAGTAGCGAAAAAGTATCTCAAGCTAAAAATTTATTAGGAGGAAGCGTTATTGGCTTAGTAATACTCTTTGGCTCCTGGATAATGCTTAGAACTATTAACCCTGCTTTAGTTGATTTTAGGATTCAAGATGTAAAACCAATAGATAATATAAAAATTGGCTCTTGCTGTGAATATAATTTTACAAAACCAGCTAAAGAGAATGTATCCCAAAAAGACTGTTTAAATGATGGCGGAACATTCTTTGCAAAAGCTAAAGTTCTAGAAAATACTAATTCCAACCTCAATATTTGTGTCGATAGCGGTTGTTGCAAGTGTAAAATAGGCGGCTCATTTAACACTTTATGGGCTTCTGATTCTAACTGCATAGACGAAAATACAGAAGGTAATAAAGTTTTACCAGATACTTGTGCGTACGCTTGTGAAGTGGCTGGCAAGGCGCACAATTTACCATATGAAAGCCTTTTTAGTTGGGGAAAGGTTTGCAGCGATTCTGGAGAATGCACCTTTAGTAACGGGGGGGCTAGTAGTGAATGGTAAATATATTTAACAATATGCAAAATCAAATAAATCAATTTTTTACCTCTGGTCACAACGCCTGTAGTGGCTGCGGACAATTAAGCGCAGTTCAAGCAGTTATGCGAGGACTAACAAAAGATACCATTCTGGTTAGCTCAACTGGTTGTTTAGAAGTAACCACAACCGCTCACCCTCAAAGTGCTTGGAATTTGGCCTGGTTTCATTCTTTATTTGAAAATGCGGCTCCAATAGCTAGTGGCATTAAAGCGGTATTAAATAAAAAGAAGAAAAAAACTAAAGTTGTTGTTCAAGCTGGAGATGGCGCCACTTTTGATATCGGGCTAGGACTACTAAGCGGTCTCTGGGAAAGAAATGACGATGTATTATATATCTGCTATGATACTGAAGCCTATTCCAACACTGGCATTCAAGCTTCTGGAGCTACTCCTTATGGAGCTATGACAAGTACTAGTCCAAGTGGTATAAAACAAAGCAAAAAAGACATGTTAGCCATTGCTCTGTCTCATAAACTAAAATATGTAGCACAAAGTAGCGCCGGCTTTCCTGATGATATTACCAGAAAGGTAAAGAAAGCCTTAAGTATAACTGGTTCAAGTTATATTCAAATTTTAGCCCCCTGTATTCCCGGCTGGAAGATAAAAACTAATGAAAGTATTCAAACTGGTAAATTAGCAGTATTGAGCGGACTATATCCTCTGTTTGAATATGAAAATGAAAAACTAGTTAGTTCTAGTGCTAAGTCTAGTGATAGCGAATTAGTCTTACAATATTTACGCATCCAAGGAAGATTTAAACACCTTCAAGAAAATGATGTAAAAGAAATAATAAAATTAGCTGAGTTAAATAAGAAAAAATATAAAATATGAACAAAGAATTAAACAATATTTTTAAAATACTATTTCTTGCTTCATTTGTATTTCTAATTTTTACACCCAAATTAGTGAATGCCAAAGAAACTAAGCTAACAAATTGTAACATAGTATATCTACAAGCTAATACTTCTGGCTCGTTAACATGTTCAAGCAGAGGCCAAGTTGAATCATACTATCTTAACTGCACTAATGATTCATCGCAGCAACTCACCCTTAATGAAGTTTGTTGTTGTACGCAAAACATAACATATTCGTGTAATTGGGCGCCTATTAAAAAATCAGGAACCGCTACCAATGAAAACATTGCACCTGAATGTGCTCAAAATGAAAAAGTAGGCAGTGACTGTGATCCCAATACAAAGCCAGAAGCTAAAATGGTGGCCGGAACACTTACTCAACCTTTATGTTGTTGTCCTAGCTCCGGCGGAGGAGCTGACGCTAACTATAGAGCAGATATAATCCTTCCCCAACTATCAATAGCTATTGATACTGTTAAGTTGAGCCAGGAGGTATATTGTACTGGAGAAGATAATAGCGGTGATTGCTATTATCCCTGGATAGCAGAATATATCAATGGTATTTATAAATATGGCTTTGGTGTAGCAGGAATATTAGCAGCTATCATGCTCATGGCCGGTGGTATCATTTGGCTTATATCTGCTGGTGATGCCTCTAAAATAACTCAAGCAAAAAATCTTATCACTGGTAGCATTGTTGGCCTAATTATTCTAAGTACTAGTTATATTATTCTGACTATGATTAATCCTGATTTAGTAAGCCTAAAAGCTTTAAAGATAGGAGAGATAGAGAGAATAGTTGTTGAAGGTGATTCCTCAGAGCCAATGAACGTTAGTTCTAATGAAATAGCTAATATACTAGGAATAAAATGTGGTCAAGACAGTGTTGCTCAAATAGTAAATAAATCAAAAGGTAAAATTACTTACAGCAACGAAAAAAGAGGTCAAAGTGCTGGCAATGGATTAGTCTACTTAGATTGTTCTAGTTTTACTTCATTTGTCCAAGAATGTGCCGGACTACCTTCAGGAGGGACTTATACCGGGACTATATTTAAAGACTCAATAATCTTTAACGATCCTGATACTTCTAATCTAAAACCTGGAGATTTAATAGGTTGGGGGCCACAACATAGTGGCGACAAAGAAGGTCATGTATTAATTTATTTAGGCAATAAATTATTTGGCGATGTTCATGGCGGTGACTCTGGTCGTGAACCAGGAAATGCTGTTGGCTTATATTCTCTAGCGTCCATTAAAGAATCAGCTGCAAGACACAATGTTGATAATTTATATATTAAAAAATAAAAAAATAACATATCTAAAAACACCATCTCTTTAAAAGGTGGTGTTTTTATATATACTAAATAAATACTAATCTATTTTATAATACAGCCCTATCCATCGCTTCATTAGCTAATCTATCAGCTTCCTTATTCTTCTCTCTGACAACATGCTCACAACGATATGTTTTAAATTTAGTTAAAAGATTATGTACTTGTAAAAATAAAGGAGCCAATTCTTTATTCTTCACTTTATACTCCCTACTAATTTGCTTCACTATTAGCTCACTATCTAAAAAACAATGAACTGAATCTGCACCTAGAGCTAATGCTTTTTCTAGTCCTGCTATTAAAGCTTTATACTCGGCCTGA
Organism: uncultured Gammaproteobacteria bacterium; assembly: GCA_964435515.1. GTDB lineage: Bacteria > Patescibacteriota > Patescibacteriia > Patescibacteriales > UBA12465. Next base: position 52,255 of record CAYSZD010000002.1, read on the forward strand.
TTATTAGTGCTTATACCAATATACTCAGAAACTTCAGCTAATACATCTCCTTGCTCAGATTGCAAGAAAGCACCAATACCAGCTGGTCCTGGATTACCACGAGCCCCACCGTCTGAATGTAAAATAATAGTCATATATTTATATATTATTTATCATCTGAATAAAAACGCCAATCAACTATTTTTAACTGTACTGTAGAACGTCCATTAAATTCATTAATATCTAAATAATATACTAAATCAATAATATCACCAGTATGTAATTCTTTATATTTTTCTACACAATTAAAATCAATAGCCCAAAAAGAATTAGACTGAGGATTATTAGCATCACTTAACCTCAGCTTAAGATGTTGTTTTTCTGCTCCCATAAACACAATATCTTCAACCATAAGTGATAAGCTGGCAAAACGAGGCTGAGGATTATTTTGCCCATAAGGAGCTAGGCTGTTTATTTCTTTAACTAAGCTCAAACTTAAATCAGCTAAATTCATTTCAGCATCAATCTTTATTTTAGGAGTTAAGATTTCTTCTGTGATGGACTTATTAGCGATTCCTAATAATTTTTCTTTAAATAGTTTTAGTTGTTCTTCGCTAATTACCGAAAAACCACAAGCCATTGGATGTCCACCATATTTATCTAAGTGTTCTGCACACTCTGTAATGGCGGCAATAAGATTAAAGCCCTCTAACGACCTACCAGAGCCTTTAAAAGATAATTTATTAGCAGTCATTTCTCCTTTTGCTATATCAGCTCCTGCCTCTTCAATAATACGAGTAACAACTAAAGTAGGCCGGCTATATTTTTCACAAATTCTACCAGCCACTAATCCAATTACTCCTTCATTCCAAAATTGATCTTCTTTAGCTACGCCAATAATAATAGCCGGAAGATTATTAGCATCAATTTGCGATTCAACTTGTTTAATAATATCTTCAGTAATCTGTTGACGACTTAAATTACGACGATTAAGCTCTAAGGCTAATTCTTGTGCTTCTTCTTCATCCTTCGTATTAATTAAGGCAAAAGCGCTATTAGCGTGACCCACTCGACTAGCCGCATTTAATCGCGGTCCTAATTGCCAACCAACATTCCAAGCTTCCAGTGGCTTGTCTAGTGCAATTCTAGCTATTTTAAATAAAGCCTTAAGTCCTGGTCGTTTATTTTCATTTAAAACAATCAGTCCTCTTTTCACTAATAATCTATTTTCACCTAAAAGATTAACTAAATCAGCAATAGTACCAACGGCTACTAAATCTAAAGCTCGTTTAGCGATAAGTTCTTTTTGCTTCACTTCTAGTTTTGACTTTTCTAGTAGAGCGCAAAGTAGTTTATAGGCCACTCCTACCCCAGCTAAATATGGCCAAGGGTAATTATCATTTTTATCAGCCGGATCTATTGTAGGACAATCAGGCAAGTCTTCAGCTAATTCTGGCAAGACATGATGGTCGGTAATAATAATATCTAAACCAATACTCTTAGCGTAGTCAACCTCATCTTTATTACGAATACCATTGTCAACGGTGATGATTAATTTAGCTCCTTGTTCGTATAATTCTTTCAAGGCTGGCTTATTTAATCCATAGCCTTCACTCACTCTGTCAGGCAAATATACTTCTACTTGAGCCTGCAGAGTGCTTAGACCCTCAACTAATACTGAGGCGGAGCTTACGCCATCAGCATCATAATCACCATAAATAATAATCTTATTACCCGCTTTTATGTGTCCCACAATTTTTTCCACTGCCGCTTCCATGTTTTTAAATAAAAAAGGACTATAGAAACGTAAAGACGAATCTGTACTTAAATCTTGCACCAAGGATTCATCTATTTCTTCCTTTAAAAAAGCTTCAATCGCTATTTCAGTTTGAAAACCTCTATTCCAAAGTAAAGAAATCAATAAAGGAGAAATGGATGTTATTTTTTCTCTAAAATCAATTGGTGGCTGCGGAGCTATTTGCCAAATTTTTTTCATAGAGAATTAGAAAAAAGTAGCACCAAAGGTGAATATAATCATTGAGAGAATAATAATTATTGACATAATCGTCCAAGCTGTTTTAACAAGTTTCTTTTTTTTCATAAATTAAAAATTATCTTTTCAAAATTTTAACAAAAGTATCAGGTGGAATATCAACACTTCCCTTGCCGGCTGCCATCATTTTCTTTTTCCCCTTTTTTTGTTTTTCTAAAAGTTTACGTTTTCTAGTAACATCTCCTCCGTATAATTTAGCCGTTACATCTTTTCTCATAGCTGATAATCTTTCAGCTGCTACCACCTTAGCACCAACCGCTGCTTGAATTTTTAAAGCAAACATTTGACGATCTAAAGTATTTTTCAAAATTTCTACGATTGCTTTCCCTTCTCGATAGGCATCATCACGATAGACAATGCTGGCTAAGGACTCTACTATTTCTTCAGCTACTAAAATATCAAGTTTAACTACATCAGCCACACGATAATCTAGATAATCATAGTTAATCGAAGCATAACCTGCGGAAACACTTTTTATCTTATCATAAAAATCAGTTAAAATAGCTGACAAAGGCATGTCATAATGCAAAATGGCCCTGGCTTCAGCGCTACCAGCAGAAATGTATTCAGTATTTTTATATACTCCTCTCTTTTCTTGGGCCAAGCCCATAATATTACCAATGTATTCTTGAGGCGATAATATATCTAAACGTACCCATGGTTCTTCAATACGTTCAATTTCATTTAAATCTGGTAAACGTTGAGGGGTTCTCACTATTATTTCTTCACCATTAGCTTTTAATACTTTATAGGCAACACTAGGAACAGTAACAATAAGATCTAATCCGTATTCCCTTCTTAATCTTTCTTGAAAAATTTCTAAATGCAATAATCCTAAAAAACCACAACGAAAACCAAAGCCCAAGGCATCTGACCTCTCTGGCTCATATGACAAAGACGAATCGTTTAGCTTCAACTTTTCCATGGCTTCTCGTAAATCTTCCAAGTCGTCACCTTCTCGAGGAAAAACACCAGCAAAAACCATTGGCTTTACCTCTTTATAGCCCTCTAAAGGATTAAGCTCAAACCTATTTGCTCCTGCTGCTACAGTATCGCCTACGCGACAATCGCCAACTTGTTTAAAGCCAGTTACAATATATCCTATACCTCCAACTGATAGAGAACCAGTAGAATGATAGGCAGGGGTAAAAACACCAATATCTAATGTTTCGCTTTTGGCTTTAGTGGCTAATAAATAGATTGAATCACCTTTTTTAATTTCTCCTTCAAAAACACGAATAAAAGCAACCACTCCTTTATACTCATCATATTTAGAATCAAATATTAGTGCTCTTGTGCCAACCGATTCTTGAGTTTTAGGTGCTAAACCACGACTAATCACTGCCTCTAATATTTCCGCTACACCCTCCCCTGTTTTACCTGAAGCTGATAAAATTTCATCTTCGGGGCAACCCAGCAAACGACTAATTTCAGCCTTAGTTTTTGGTACATCCGCAGCTGGCAAATCAATCTTATTAACCACTGGGATAATAGTTAAATCTTGTTCTAGGGCTAAATATAGATTAGCTAGAGTCTGCGCTTGGATTCCTTGAGTAGAGTCAACTAATAAAATAGCAGTTTCAACAGCCGCTAAAGAACGTGAAACTTCATAAGAAAAATCTACATGACCAGGCGTATCAATTAAATTTAATTGATAGCCATTATAAGACATAGTAGCTGGCTGCAATTTAATAGTGATACCCCTTTCTCTTTCAATATCCATGCCGTCTAAAATCTGATCTTTCATGTTTCTTTTATCAACCGTGTTGGTAATTTCAAGCATACGGTCAGCCAAAGTTGACTTACCGTGATCAATATGCGCTAAAATAGCAAAATTCCTTATTTTACCAATATCTTGAGACATTTTTTATCAAATAATAAATAAATATAATTAATAGAAGCCTAAACTTCTATTTCGTTAAACTACAATAACATCAATTTAGACTTTGAGCAAGATACAAATTATAAAGTTCTAAGCTCATCCTGCCCACTAACTTTAGCTTTTTTCCAAGGTAAACGTCCGCGTAAAACCCGTAAAACAGAAATTAATTCTTCACTTTGAAATAAATAACAAAAAACCAGATAAGTAAAAGCTCCACCACTCCCAGCTACAATTAACTGAGTCAAGACCCCTGCAAAAGTGGTCATATCTATAAAAGGCCAAATAACTACTTTCAAAATTTGCACCATTGCTCCAGCAGCAATAGCAGCAGCTGCGAACTTAAATACGGACATAAATATCTTTGATACATCTATAGCTCCTATCTGACGATGTAACGCAATCCACAAAAAAATAAAATTTAAAATTGAACCAATAGAGAAAGCTAAAGCTAAACCAGCTACCCCTAAAGATGGCCTCAATAAAAAGGCAAAGCTAATATTCACTACAACAGACACTAATCCTAAAATAAAAGGCGTCCAAGAATCTCGACGAGCATAAAAAACTCTCACTAAAAGTGGCACTGATGCTTGAGCAAAGAGACTCAAAGCAAAAAAACCTAAAGTATCTATTGTCATTACAGTATCTTGCCAATTAAAAGCACCGCTACCTAAAACAACCCTAATAAGTTGAGCTCTAAGAGTAATAATTAGAACTGAAGCTGGAATAATGAAAAAAAGAATTTGCCTTAAAGTAGAAGAAAAACGTTTTTTTAACACCTCTAAATTATTAGCATTTTCAGATAAGAAAGGAAAAGCGGCCACGGCAAAGGAAATACCAAAAACCCCTAAAGGAAAAGATTGTAAATTATTAGCTAAATTAAAAACAGTCAGAGAACCAGCTGTTAAAGCAGAAGCTAAAACAGTCATAGCCACTAAATTAATCTGACTAACAGCCAAAGACATCATTCTTGGCCCCATCATTCTTGCAATTTGACGTAAAGAATTATCTTTCCAATTTAAATAAACTCTATAACGAAAACCTAAATTCCAAATAGCTGGTACTTGAATTAAAAAATGCAAGAAAGCGCCTAAGACTACACCCCAAGCTAAACCCATTAAACCAAAATAATCAGTTAGATATAAAGCTCCTATAATTATCCCTAAATTATAAAAAATAGGTGCTAGTGAATAAATAAAAAAACGCTTATAACTCTGCAATACTCCTCCTAAAACCCCAGACATACCTAAAAATAAAGGCGATAGGAACATAATTCTGGTAAGCATGACTGTTTGCGCTTTCGCCTCAAGGCTAAAACCAGGCGCTAACCAATTAGTTAAAGGGACGGCAAAAATAATACCAATCAAAGATAAAAATAAAATTAAAAATAATAAAGAATTAAATACATTTAAAACTAAAGTATTTAATTCCACATTATTACTTTCCTTATTGTCTCTATTTTTCTTTATTAAAGCAGAAAAAACTGGAATAAATCCCGCCGATAACGCCCCCATCACAACTAAACTATATATAAAGTCAGGAATTCTAAAAGCAGCAAAATAAATATCTAGCTCCACTCCAGCACCAAAACTCCCAGCTAAAATATGGTCTCTAACTACCCCTAAAACTCTAGACGCAACCGACAAAAGCGCCACCAAAGCAGCGGCGGCAGTAATATTATCTATTGGCTTAGTAATTAACTTTTTCAAAAATACCATATTTAATGATTAAAATTTAATTATATTATTCTTTCTCCTTCTCGTAAAGTTTCTTTAAATAAAAAGAAGCCTGCTGGTTATATGGATTAATTGATAATATTTTTTGCCAAAGCACCTTAGCGTTACTATAATCTCCTTCTAAATAATATATTTGTCCTAAATTTAATAAAGCTAAATCATAATTTGGATTTAATTCTAATTCTCTCTTTAAAAATCTTTCTGCTTCCTGATATTCCTCTCTTTCCATATAAATAACAGCAATATTATTATTAGCCATGGGCTCATTAGGATTAATTTCTAAAGCTTTTTTAGCATATAACTCGGCCTCAAAAAAACGTTGATCAAGATAATACATTGCCCCTAAATTACGTTGTACTAAAGCTGAATGTGGGGAGCTAATAGCCGCTTGTTCCCAAAAAGATATTTTATTTTTAAAATGACGACTATAACTAAAGCTCAAAACAGCTAAAAAAATAATAATTAGACTAGAAATTATATATATAATTTTATTAGACTTAATAAATTTTTTTGATATTTGTATTTGCGCTAAGATAATTAAAACACCAAACATTCCTACATATATACGATGCTCCATGAAATTTTGAGCTTCTATGCCGTCCGGACGAACAGAAGAAAACATTAAAAACAACCAAAACCACAAAAAACCAAACACACTAGGCCAAATAGTACGAGGACGACTGATAATAAGAAGGGATAACAAAATAAACAAAGCTATTATTCCATAAATAAAATTTACATCAGCTATAACCGAATATACCGAAAGATTAAATGGATAAAATATTTTAGAGAAAAATACCAAGGGTGAAGTAATATTATCCCACAAAGAACTAAAGGTACTACCCAAAGATTGCGGCAAAATAACTAAACTACGAATTAAATACCAAAGTAATCCACTAGTAATGGCAACAGCGGCGGCTATAAATATTTTAGTTTTACCAAAATATTCCCTCCTAAAAATAAAAGCCCAAAATAAAGCAAATGGAGCCACTAAAACTGCACTTTCTTTAGTTAAGAGAGCTAATAAAAATGTAATTCCTAAAAAAATTAAATCTCTTATTTTTTCAAATTGCAAAAAACGACTAAAAAAGATTATAGCACTGAAAATAAAAATAGCTGCTAAAGAATCATTACGACCCGGTACCCAAGCCACTGCCTGACTAACGACTGGATGTAAAGCAAATAATAAAGCAAGAAAAAAAGCTTTTTCCTTATTTATTTTAGATAGCATTAACAGATAAAATAATAAACAAACCGCAATAAAGTGATATATTAAATTAGAAAAATGAAAAAAATGAATATTAGCACCACCTAAATGCCAATCTAAAACAAAAGACCAAGTTAAAATTGGCCGATAATAAAAACTATTAGTCGGACTAAAAAAAACATCATTAAAAAATATTTCCTCCGCATTAGCTCTATCTAGAATATCAGCGTGTTGTAAAATTAGTTGTTGATCATCTAAATAGCTATAGTCATAACTAATAGTACGACCATAAATTGCAAAAATTAATACAAAAAATAATAGATATGGCGCCCATGAATAGCTATGAAAAAAATATTTAATTTTTTTAAATGTTTTAAGCACAATAATTATTAATTACGAAAACCAAAGAGATATGCAATAGCTAGGCCAAGGGTTTGAAAACCATAACGCAAGCTTCTTTTAAAATTAATAGAAGAAGCTTCTTGAAAATATCTCACCGGCACAGGTATTTCTCCTATCCTCCATGAACGAGCAACTATTTGAAATAGAACCTGAGAATCAAAAACAAAATCATTGCTAGTAGCTTTTAAATTTAAGCTCATCAATACTTCTTTTGAATAAGCACGCATACCAGTGTGCCATTCAGATAAATTTTGACCCGTACTTAAATTTTCAATAAAACTTAAAAAACGATTAGCATAATATTTATAAGCTGGCATGCCGCCGTTTAAAGCTTCCCGGCGACTACGAATACGAGAGCCAAGCATAACATCAAAATAATCATCAGCGATAAACTCAGCAAAATAAGTAACTAAACGAGGGTCATATTGATAATCAGGATGAACCATAACTACAATATCAGCCCCCCTTTCTAAAGCCAAACGATAGCAAGTCTTTTGATTGGCTCCATAACCCTCATTCTTCTCATGTTGAAAAACAGTTAAGCCTAATTCCCTAGCCAGAGCCACAGTGTCATCATGACTTGCATCATCGACTAATATTTTTTCATCAACAAAACCTGGCAAATCTAAAATTGTTTTTTTTAAAGTAGCTGCAGCATTATAAGCTGGCAATACTACAATAATCTTTTTATTAGCGTACATATAAAATAAGGCTAAAAGCACTAATTAACCAAATAAAAAATAAAATACCAACATTAAAATATAATAAAAATAAACCCGGAACTATTAATTCCGTTACACCACCTATCAACAAAAGAGCGGTCATGAAATAGAAAAAAGCATTTACAAAAGACTTAATAAAACTAGCTGACATTATTTTTTTATACTTTTTCTTCATTATAATCATATTTAAATAGAATTGATTTAAGTTTCTGCCATAAACTAGGTCCATAATATTTAATTTTAATATCTTTTATCTCCATTAAGCCGCCCGCTCCTTCGTTTAACTTTAAACCAGGAATTGATAAAATTAAATTATAATGTCCATTTTCACGATACAAATCGCTAGCCTTAAAACTAACAACACTACGTTGCCAAGCGTCATCCAATAATTCAGCCGATTTATAATTTGCCAAAATATATTCTATATTTTTATTCTGAAAAGTGAAACGATCAAGTTGAGGATAGTTAGGATTTAACATATTTTCAGCCTCAGCGCTAAAAACACCACTATTTTCCAAAATCAAGCCTCCATGTTCTAAGGCTATTTTTTTATCTTGATTATTATTTTGCACTTCATACTGCTTATAGATTTCCGACACAGCAACTTTCTCTTCACCAAACCCTAAAGTTTGATATGATAATGGACTTAAACTTTTAATCTGCAGATAATTAGCATCTGTAATTAAATTAATTTCAGTCGTGCTAATAGGCCATATCTTATTAATAAAACTTAAATAATTTGAATTAACTGATAAATTTTGTACCACTATATCATCGCTACTTCTAATTTCTATTTTATATAAAGCTGGATTTAAATTAAATTGAATAAAATCAAACTTTTTAGCCAAGCTCTGATTAGCACTTAACTCTTGCTCAGCCCTATCATCAATAATTTTTAAATTAGCAACCTGCTTTGAACCATCAAACAAGATAATTTCTAAATCATCTAAATCTTTGTTCTCATTTAAATCATAAAATTCTCCACTAAGCTCTAATTTAGAATTATCTAAATATACATAAAACTGATGAGAGCCTCTTAAACTATAAGGAAAAGTAGTAGTTGTGGTCTGTTTTTTCAACGAGTCTGAATCTAAGCGTGCTTGTAAAATATCACTGTTTACATTATATAGAAGCAAATTATCAGTCGGATTATTACTAGCTTGATCATTTAAAAATTCTGCTATTGATTTAAAATTATTAGATTTTTGATATAACTTCAAATCACCATCGCTTATAAGCTCCCAATCTGACACTAATTTCTCTAAATATAAATTGTAAACTGGTTCTAAACGATAGCGCCATAATTTTGCATCAGCTAAAAAACCAATTTCAAAGATAGGCTTAGACTTTGTTAAATAAGGACGATAGATAATTTCTAATTCAATATTTTGAAAAGGACGGGGGCTAAAAACAGAAAAATATAAAGGGTCAGCCAACATCAACAAGCTACCTTCTGACGAAAATGCATACCTTTCTGAAGGAGAGGGGCTACCTAAGCAATCTGAAGAAACGTATTTTAACAACTTATTATTATCAAAAGACTGATGACAAGACCAAGCACCACTAGGGGCCAACCACTCATTAAACAAAAAAAGAATAATCAACAACAAAAGAATGAAAAAAAATATGCTAATTTTAGGTATTTTTGATAATAATTTCATAATATTTATTACTATCTCTATTATACTAAGATTACAGATAAATTAACAGTCTAACAAACAAAAAATCTCTTCCAATTAAGAAGAGATTTTTTTATAAACATTATTTTATTTTTTTGTTATCACTTCAGCCTGAATGCCTTCATATTCATCTCTCACCTTTTTACCCTTATACCCAGTACCAGCTGGTATCAAGCAACCGATAATAACATTCTCCTTCAAACCTTCTAGATAATCAATCTTGCCACCAACCGCGGCTTCAATAAGTACTCTAGGTGTTTCTTGGAAAGAAGCGGCCGAGAGGAAGCTATCAGTACTAAGAGATGCTTTAGTGATACCCATGAGTAATTTATCAGCAATCGCTTTATTCTTAATATTCTTATTAGCTCTAGAGAAAACTTCTGCTTCTACTGTCTCACCAGGCAACATAATAGTATCTCCGTGCTCTTTAATTAAATAACGAGAAAACATTTGACGAGCAATAATTTCTACATGTTTATCATTTAATGGCTGGCCTTGAGAAGAATATACATACTGAATTTCCTTAATGATATATTTCTGAGTAGCAAGTTCTCCTTTAAGTTGATAGAGTTCACGTAAATCGAGACTGCCTTCAGTTAATTGATCACCACGAACTACATGATCACCGTCTTTCACCATTAACATAGTTCCTTTTAGAACAGAGAATTCTTTTACTTTATCAACTTCCTTAGAAATAGATACATATTTATTATTTAAAGAAACTATTCCTGAAGTTTTAGCCTTAACATTTTCGCTATCAATTTTAAATAATTCTTGACCCTTAGTTACTTTATCTCCCTCTTTAACTAGTACTACTGGTTTTAATTTCTTCTTATCTTGAGCAGTTTTACCTGTTGCTAATTTCATCTCATTAATCTTTTCAGAAAAATAATATTTATCTTGTTCTAATCCACGATAAATAAGTTGAAGAACTTTAGCTTGAGGATTAGGCACTGTAATATCTTTCCCATTTTGATCTTTAATTATTTTCTGAGCAAACTCAATCTTTACTTTAGCGTCCACATCAGACATTAATGCTTTTTTCTTAGGACTACGAGCTTCAAAAATTTCTTCTACCCTTGGTAGACCTTGGGTAATATCATCAGAACCAGCTACACCACCCGAATGAAAAGTTCTCATAGTTAACTGCGTTCCTGGCTCACCAATAGACTGGGCAGCAATAATACCAACAGCTGAACCCATTTTAACACACTTATTATAGGCTAAATCCCAACCATAACAATGAGCACAAACACCTTTTTGTAACTTACAACTTAAAGCAGAACGAAGATATATAGAAGTAACGCCCTGAGCTTTAATTTCTGCAATAATATCTTCATCTAATAAAGTGCCCGCTTTAACAATTTTTTTCTTTTTATCATCTAATAAATCTTGAGCCAAATAACGACCAATCATTTTCTTATAAAAATCTTCACCAGTAATTTCAGTTTCAGCAATTGTATATAATACTCCTTTATCATCGCCACAATCTTCTTCGGTCACAATAACATCCTGAGCTACGTCAATTAAACGTCTAGTTAAATAACCCGCATTAGCAGTTCTAAGAGCGGTATCAGATAAACCCTTACGTACACCATGAGTAGAAATGAAATATTCCAACACACCGAAACCTTCTTTAAAATTACCTTTAACTGGCAATTCAATAATAGCTCCGGAAGGAGAGGTTACGAGACCCTTCATGCCTAAAATCTGTACTGGCTGAGCCCAAGAACCACGAGCACCAGAATCAATCATGGAATAAACAGGCAAAATATTTGACAAACCTTTTTTACAAACATCAGCCACCTTATCTTTAGTATTACTCCATTCTTCAATTACCTTAGCATAACGTTCACTCTCAGTAAGTAAACCGTCTTCATATTGCTCCTGAATTAAATCGACTTTTTTATTAGCCTCATTAATTAATTGATCTTTTTCTGGTAAATGAGGTAAATCGCCAAAACCCCAAGATAATCCTGACTTGGTAATAAATGCAATACTCTTATTCTTAATTTTATCAATTAATTGAACTGTTTCTTCTTCAGAATATAAGCGCAAACATTCTCTAATTAAATCCTTTAATTTGCCTTTACCAACCACATCATTAATATATCTTAATTTTTCCGGAATTAAAGAGTTAAAGATTACCCTACCAACGGTAGTTTTTATTCTTTCTCCCTTAATTTTAACCATGATTGGATCATTTAAAGAAATACATTTATTATCATAAGCTAAAACAGCGTCATTCTCATCATAAAAATGATGTAGTTCTTCTATCTTTTTATCTTTCTGAGCTGGGTCTTCTAGGGTAATATAATATGTACCCCAAACAATATCCTGACCAGGGGCAACAATAGGATCACCAGTAGCTGGTTTTAATAAATTATGAGAAGAAAGCATTATTTCAGCTGCCTCTCTTTTAGCTTCTTTAGTGAGTGGTACGTGAACAGCCATTTGGTCACCATCAAAGTCAGCGTTAAAAGCAGTACAAACAAGAGGATGGATCTGAATAGCTTTACCTTCAATTAACACTGGTTTAAACGCTTGAATACCTAAACGATGAAGAGTAGGGGCACGATTTAATAATACATATGCCTCTTTAACTGTTTCTTCTAAAATATCCCACACCTCATCATGACCAGCTTCAATATAACGAGAAGCACTACGAACATTATGCACTATTTCGCGCTTAATAAGTTGACTAATAATAAAGGGCTTAAATAATTCCAAAGCCATTATTTTTGGTAAACCACATTGATCTAAATTTAATTTAGGATTTACCACAATAACACTACGACCAGAATAATCAACACGTTTACCTAATAAGTTTTGACGAAAACGACCCTGCTTTCCCTTAAGTCCATCGGCCAAAGATTTTAACTGACGTTTTTGTCCGGTGGAAGCGGTAACGGTTTTAGTATGACGAGCACTATTATCAATTAAAGCATCAACCGCTTCTTGCAACATTCTCTTTTCATTACGACAAATAACCTCTGGAGCATTTAAATCCATTAATTGTTTCAAGCGATTATTACGATTAATAACTCGACGATATAAATCATTCAAATCAGAAGCAGCAAAACGACCACCATCAAGAGCCACCATTGGCCTTAAATCAGGAGGAACAACTGGCACGGTAGTTAGAATCATCCATTCTGGACGTAAATTATTATTATAGAAATTCTTTAATAATTTTAATCTCTTAATTAATTTTTCTCTTTTAGATTCAACCACGTCTTTTAACTTCAACTCTACATTATCAATACTCTTCTTTAAATCAATTCTTTCTAAAAGATGACGAATAGCTTCAGCGCCTATCCCCGCCTCAAAAAGATGTCCAAACTTTAAACTTAAATTCTGATATTGATGTTCTGAAAGAATTAGTAAAGGCTTCAAATCTTTAAGTTCTTTAGCTACTTGAGTAAAATCTTCATCTAACTCACTAAGTCTTTCCTCTTTTTCTGCACTTAAAGTTTTTAATTCTCCACTTAAATCATAGCTTTTATCTTTTGCCTTCTCTTCTTGAGCTCTTTTAACTTTCTGTGTATATTCGCCCTCAATACTCTTCTTTTTAGATTTATGTTCCGCTTTAATTTGCTCTATAGCAGCCTCTTTCATACCCTCGTCAACATCAGTAACAATAAAACTAGCAAAATAAATTACTTTTTCTAAAGACTGAATACCTAAACCTAACAATAGACCAATCTTAGAAGAAATGCCTCTTAAAAACCAGATATGAGTACAAGGAATCTGCAAAGAAATATGACCCATTCTTTCACGTCTCACAATACTTCTAGTCACTTCTACGCCGCATTTATCACAAACAATTCCTTTGTAGCGAATTTTTTTATATTTACCACAAGCACACTCCCAGTCTTTAGTTGGACCGAAAATCTTTTCGCAAAACAAACCATCTTTTTCTGGCTTCTGAGTACGATAATTTATTGTCTCTGGCCTTATAACTTCACCATGAGTCCAAGAAAGGATTTCATCAGGTGAAGCTAATTTTAGACGGATGGCGCTAAAATCGCTAGTTTTAATTGGATTTAACATATGTATTGAAATAATTGATAATCAAACAAATATAAATTATTCGGAAGCTTTTTCATCTGCCGGAATAATATTTTCCGGACTCACTATAATTTCCGGCTTATCATAGTCAAAGCGTTCATCTTTTTTTTCTTCTAAATCAAATTCCGTTACCACCTCAGAAGCTGGTTGATCACCTTCACCACCAAGCAATTCTACGCTCAAACCTAAGCCCTTTAATTCTCTAATTAAAACGTTAAAAGATTCAGGAACATTTAATTTTTCTATTTCCTCACCTTTAATAATTGCTTCATAGGCCTTACTACGTCCAGGCACGTCATCTGATTTAATGGTAAGCATTTCTTGAAGAGTATGAGCAGCGCCATATCCTTCTAGGGCCCACACTTCCATTTCTCCAAAACGCTGACCACCAAACTGAGCCTTACCACCTAAAGGTTGCTGAGTAATAAGAGAGTATGGACCAATAGAACGTTGATGGATCTTATCTTCCACCATATGATTTAACTTCAAAACATATTTATAACCAACCGTAATCTTATTATCATATGCTTCTCCGGTTCGACCATCAAACAATCTTATCTTTCCATCTTCTGGCAAACCAGCTCTCTTTAATTCAGACTTAATAATATCCTCACTAATACCATTTAAAGCTGGAGTAGCTACTTTATAACCAAGCTTTTGAGCAGCAAAGCCCAAATGAGTTTCAAGTAACTGCCCCAGATTCATACGAGAAATAATACCTAAAGGAGAAAGAATAATATCAATTGGTGTTCCATCCTCCATATAAGGCATATCTTCCACTGGTACCACTTTTGAAATAACTCCTTTATTACCATGACGGCCAGACATTTTATCACCTACTTGAATTTTTCTTAAATTAGCAATAGATACTTGAATAGATTTTAAAACTCCAGCAGCCAATCTATCACCTTCTTCACGAGAAAATATTTTAATATCAACTACCTTACCATGTTCTCCGTGCTCTAAATATAGAGAAGAGTCTCTCACATCTTTAGCCTTCTCACCAAAAATAGCTCTTAATAATTTCTCTTCCGCTGATAAAGTAGTCTCACCTTTTGGTGTAATTTTACCTACTAAAATATCTCCAGAAGAAACTTCAGCACCAACATGAATAATACCGTCTTCATCTAAATTCTTTAACTTCTCTTCACTAATATTTGGAATATCATTGGTAATAACTTCTGGGCCAAGTTTGGTATCACGAACATCAATTGTATAATTTTCAATATGAATAGATGAATAAACATCATCTTTTACTAAACGTTCAGAAATAATAATTGCGTCTTCATAGTTGAAACCGTCCCAGGTCATGAAAGCAACCAATACATTACGTCCTAAAGCTAACTCACCATTATCAATAGCTGGTCCATCAGATAAAACCTGACCCGCTTTTACTTTCTCTCCCAATAAAACACAAGGATGTTGATTGATACAAGTAGAAGAATTTGAACGAACAAATTTATTCAAATCATATTTAATAACCCCACCCTTTTTATTAGTAACTTCAATAGAAGCTGCTTCTACTTTTGTTACTTCTCCATCTTCTTTGGCAAGTATCACATGGCCACTATCAATAGCAGCCCTAGCTTCAACTCCGGTACCAACAATTGGAGCCTCAGTTGTAACCAATGGCACTGCCTGACGTTGCATGTTAGTACCCATAAGAGATCTCTGTCCATCATTATGTTCCATGAATGGAATAAGAGAAGTGGCAATCGAAATAATCTGATTAGCTGCTACGCCAACGAAATCTATCTTATCAACATCTTCTATTCCTGGTTGTCCTTGCTTACGAACTTGATAACGAGCACCGGTAAATATATTTTTATCATTCACTGGAATAGTAGAGTCAGCGGTAATATATTTTTCTTCTTCAAAAGCATCAAGAAATACAATTTCATCAGTAATACGACTACCACCTTTTTCATGTTTAACTCGACGATATGGAGCTTCTAAAAATCCGTAACTATTTAAACGGGCATAACTAGCCAAATGACCAACTAAACCGATATTTGGACCCTCAGGGGTAGCAATAGGACAAATACGACCATAGTGAGTAGCGTGCACATCGCGAACATCAAAACCAGCTCTTTCACGAGTAAGACCACCTGGACCCATGGCTGACAAGCGGCGTTTATGCTCCAACTCCGCTAAAGGATTAGTTTGATCCATGAATTGAGATAACTGAGAAGACATAAAGAATTCTTTTATTACTCCGATTATAGGACGAGAGTTAACTAATTTATTAGGAGTTAAAGTCGCAATATCAGAAGTCGACATTCTATCTTTTATAATTCTTTCCATTCTAGCTAAACCGACACGAAAACGATTCTGGACAAGTCCGCCAATAGCACGAATACGACGATTGCTTAAATGATCAATATCATCTTCTTCTTCCTTAGTAATATTTAATCTAATAACTTCTTTTACAATAAGCAATAAATCTTCTTTACGTAAGACTCTATTTTCTTTCTTATTAGGTAAATCAAGACTAAAACGACGATTTAACTTATATCTACCAACACGTCCAAAATCATAACGATCAAAACGGAAAAACATTGAATGAATAAGTTGACGTGCATTTTCTACTGAAGCTAAGTCACCTGGACGAATGCGACGATAAACTTCTTGTAAACCTTCAGCTTCATCTTTAGCGATATCTTTTTCAATAGTAGCTTCAATATAAGTAGGCTCGTCTTCACTTTTTACTAAATCAACATCAGCAAATAATTTTTTCAACTCTTCGTCACTTTCATAACCAAAAGCACGCAAGAGCGAAGTTACTGCCACCTTACGTTTACGATCAATACGAACCCAAATAACTTTATTAGAATCAGTTTCAATTTCTAACCAAGCGCCACGATTAGGGATAATCTTAGCACCATAACATTTCTTACCTTTAATAAACTCAGCAGTAAACATTACCCCAGCTGAACGAATAAGCTGAGACACAACCACACGTTCAATACCATTTACAATAAAAGTCCCCTTATCAGTCATCACTGGAAAATCACCAAGATAAACCTCTTGATTGGAAGTCTGTCCGGTCTTTTTATTAACCAATCTAGTCTTTACTCTTAAAGGAGACTCGTAGGTAATATTTTTATTTCTACTTTCAAGTTCTGAAAATTTTGGTTCATCTAAATAATAATCTTCAAAATATAATTCTAAATCACGACCGATAAAATCAGCGACGGGATTTATTTCATCAAACAATTCTGCTAGTCCTTCTTCTAAAAACCAGCGATAGGAATCTTTCTGAATTTCAATTAAATCCGGTAAAGGCATTCCCGCTTGGAAATCAGTAAAAAAACGACGCTCAACAATTTTTTTATCCATGATGCTAGTTTTGGACATATAAGATGAAAGGGCACAAAAGAGTCACCGATCAATTAAGAACTATGGCGACTATCTGGCTTAAATTTTATTGCTTTGATGAGATTAGCGCTTCAACAAAAAAATCCCAAACTTAAAAAAAGCTTGAGTTGCTGATTTTATATTTAATTGCGCGTAAATTTTATAATCACTTTAGAAAAAGCTTATTTATAAAGTGAATTTCTCTAAAAATACAAAAAAACGGATGGTGGTGCTAAAATAATTTTTTGGCGATTACCTACCGTCTTTATTGGATTTTTATCTGAAAACCGATTGTATTATCTATAATATTACAATAACAAAGTTTTGTCAATACACAGAATATCCACAGCTTAATATCAATAATATTATAACATTTTTTGTAATTCTTCCTTAGCTACGTCCCTATCATCCCAAGGCATTTTCTTTTCATTGGCAACGCAAATAAATTGTTCTGCTCCTTTACCAGTAATTATCACTAAATCACCTTCTTTAGCTAAAACAAAGGCTTTTCGTATGGCTGCACGTCTATCTAAAATTTTCAACAAACTAGAATAAAGTTCTTTACCACTATTTTCTGCTCCTGCCGCCACTTGATCTATAATTTCCTGAGGATCGTCATCATATGGATCTTCATTAGTAACTATTACTATGTCAGCCTTCTCACCAGCTAAGCTACCTAAAATAGCTCGTCTTGATACATCTCTACCGCCACCACAAGAACCTAAAACATGAATAATGCGATTATGAGGCAAGAATTGTAAATTGTCATATAAAGATACCATGGCTTTTGGCTCAAAAGCATAATCCACTATCACGGTAAATTTCTGTCCTACTTCAATTTTTTCCATCTTCCCTGGCAATGATTTAATATGAGTTAAAGAGTCAACTAAAGACTTAGCTTCAATATCTAACTCCCGCGCAATAGTTATAGCGGCCACTGTATTAATTACATTATATGAACCAAGCAAGGCTAAGTGATAACGGTAATTGCCATACATAAAATCAGAACCATCTGCCCCACTAAAAAGTTTTTCAAACTGGCTAAAGATTACTTTTGGTTCAATAACTTCTTCTTCATCATTTAGCCATTCCCTTTCTTCGCTAGCCTTAAGATCACCATAGGCTATTTTTTTCTCTGCCCAAAATGATAGATAGTATGGAGCGTATTCATCGTCTCCATTTACAATAATAGTTTTCTTTAGTTTTCTTAACTCTGTTTGCTGTAGAGAACTAGCTTTTATAACCACTCTTTTGTCATTATTTATATATTTAGACTTACATCTCTTTAAGTGAGAAAATAATTTACCCTTAGCCTCTTTATAATTAAGAAATCCCCCATGTGCTTCTATGTGTTCTGGATAGAGGTTGGTAAAGAGTAAAATATCATAGTCAATAAAACGATGACGATATTGCTCTATGCCTTGAGAAGTGGTTTCAACAATGGCTACCTGACAGCCATTTTTAATCATTCTGCTTAAATGACGTTGCAAAAAGAAACGTCCAGGCATGGTCATTTTTTTATCATTCAACCATTCTCTTCTGCCATCATTAAATTGAGCCGTAGAACTATAACCAGCTAAATAGCCGTTATCTGATAGTAGTTTGGATAATAAACTAACAGTCGTAGTTTTCCCAGTAGTGCCAGTGATACCGATTACAATCAAACGTCGACTAGGAAAACCGTAATATAAAGCTGCGAGCCAGGCCATAACAAAATGATATGGCGGCAATATATGACGCATTAATTTCTTCGGGATAAGTTTTTTTATTTTGTTAATCATAATAACTATTATAGCAGAAAAAGAGAGATAGAAAAATATACAAAAAAACAGACAAATTTACTATGTCTGTTTAATTGATTTAAATAAATAACAATAATTTCTAACGACTAAAGAACATACCACCGTCCTCATCATCAAAGGCTCTAGGCTTTGGTTTTTCTGTCTTTTCCTCTTCCTTCTTCTCGCTATTCTCCTCATTATCCTCTTTAATTTCTTCTAATATTTCTGCTTCATCTTTAATATCATCTTCAGGTCCATCATCATCAAGCAAAAAAGCAGGAGTATCTTCATTGTCATCTTCCTCTACATCTACTTTATCATCTTCAGTTGCATTGTCAGAATTAAAGACCAAAGAATCATCCACTTCATCTTCTCCCAGATATGAACTTGGAGCCGATGCTTCATTTCTTTTATGAACTGGCATCGCACTAATTCCTTGATTTTGTAGATTTTCAAATTCTTGCTTACTAATTAATATTTCTCGTGGTTTAGAGCCGTTACTGGGACCAACAATGCCAGCTTCCTCAAGCATATCTAATATCTTAGCCGCCCTGCCATAACCAATAGACAATCTTCTTTGTAATAGTGAAGTGGAAGCTTTACCAGCTTTTATAATCAATTCTTGAGCCTCGGACATAAGTTCATCTTCATCTCCATGAACGCCATCAAGACCAACACCCGCCACTCCGCTAACCTTCTGTCTATCAGTCACCCCTTCTAAGTAATCAGCTTCACCGCTCTTTTCTTTGATGTAATTAATAATATCATTAATTTCTTGATCACTAACATAAGCACCTTGAATGCGTTTTGGTTTAGAAAGTTCAGCAGTGGTAAGAAGCATATCTCCCTGTCCTAATAATTTTTCAGCTCCGCTCATGTCTAAAATGGTTTTAGAATCAACCAATGAAGTTACTGAAAAAGCAATACGAGCAGGAATGTTGGCTTTGATAAGACCAGTAATAACATCAACGCTAGGTCTTTGAGTAGCTAAAATTAAATGAATACCAACTGCTCTAGACATCTGCGCTAAACGAATAATAGCTGCTTCCATTTCTTTGCCACTAGTCATCATAAAGTCAGCTAACTCATCAATAATGAAAAGAATATA
This sequence comes from uncultured Gammaproteobacteria bacterium, assembly GCA_964435515.1. Taxonomy (GTDB): domain Bacteria; phylum Patescibacteriota; class Patescibacteriia; order Patescibacteriales; family UBA12465. The sequence continues at coordinate 72,229 of CAYSZD010000002.1, forward strand.
GGGCATTTTTTCCTCTGGCTTATCACTATTATAACTTTGAATATTCTTCTTACCAGACTTATTTAATACATCATACCTTCTATCCATTTCATTAAGACACCACTTTAAAGCATTAATAGTTTTAGAAACTTCAGTTATAACTGGAGTTAGAAGATGGGGGATACCATTATAGGCGGGCAACTCTACTCGTTTTGGGTCCACCATAATAAGTCTTAAATCTTCAGGATTATTTTGATAAAGAAGAGAAATGATAAGAGTATTTAAACAAACTGACTTACCGGAATTAGTAGCTCCAGCTACTAATAAATGAGGCATACGAGTAATATCATAAATCCAAACAGTGCCAGAAACATCTTTACCGAGCGCTATCATCATGTTATGTTTACGAGTCTTAAAGACATCGTCTTCTAATATCTCCCTTAATCCCACTATCGCTTTAGTTCTATTAGGCACCTCTACTCCCACTAAAGACTTACCAGGAATAGGAGCCTCGATTCTTATTGGATGAGCGGCTAAAGCTAAAGACAAATCATTATTTAAAGTAATGATACGAGACACCTTTACTCCTTCCGCTGGTTTAAAAGTATACTGAGTAACCGTTGGGCCAACTTTTGTGTCTGCCATTTCTACATTAATACCAAAATTTTCTAAAGTATGTTTAATTTTAGCTGCTCCAGTTTGTGTATCTAATGCCACTGCTTGTCCTGACTTAGGATTGAGAAGCTCAATGGGTAAATCAATCCTAATTCTCTTTTTAGGTAAATTAATTTTTTCTTGTACTGCTTTTTGTCTCTTGGAAATCTGAGCATGTACTTCTTCCAAATCCTCTTCTTCAATTTCTTCATCATCAACTGCCTGAATTTCTTTCGCACTAAAAGCCTCTAACACAGCTGGACGACCAGAAAGGTCTTCAGCTGCAGTCTTAGCTTTAGAAGAAAATAAAGCAGCAAAGGCAGAGCTAATAGCTGTAAAAATATTACCAATTATACTTTCTCTACCAATTATTTTTGAAAGAGAGGTGTTAAAGACAATAACTAGGGCCACTAAAAATAAAGAAAACAAGACAAGCATGCCACCCCAAAAACCAAAGAGATAGGAAAAGAGTTGGCTAAAATAATAACCAACATAACCACCTCCTAAGCCAAGCTGAACATTACTAAGCCAATTAGCTTCATCAAAAAAGAAGTGGAAAAGAGTTTGATAGGAAATAAATAAAAGAATAAGACCAAGATAATCAGTAAATCTAATATCAACTGTTTTGTCACGAGCCAATAAAACGCCCCAGAACAAAAAGACTAATGGCACTAAAAAACGACCAAAACCAAAGATGAGTGTTAGCCATTTAGATAAAAACATGCCTGCATGCCCAGAGAGATTAAACAATCCCAACAGTGACAAGAAAGCAAATACAAAAATAATTAAAATACCAATACTACGCTTGGCCCTTTCATCTAAATGAAAGTCTGGTAAATTCTCTAATGGATTATCCTTTTTCTTCTTTTTTCTAGCCATAAAAACAATTGCTCCCAGAATTAATGGCAGCTTTAATAATTATATCTTCATTATACAAAAAACAAGCCAAAAGCTCAAATATAAGCTTATTTTGATAAAATCTAATCTTGAGCCTGATGGGCTATTTTTAGATTCTCAGCAAGTGTAATTAAAGCTTTTTCAGCCTTATCTGGTTCAGCGTCAAATTTAAGCAACCAAAAAGCAGCCGTTCTAAGAGTAGTCCAATTATAATAAAGATCTATGCGTCTTTGTAAGTCCTCGTCTAAGACAATGCCTGTTTTTTCTAGATAACTATCTAAAAACAATCTTTTCATTTTTACAGCAAACTCAGCCCCGAGTTCGTGCCGTTTGATCTTATACTCTAACTGCTGCATAAAAGTACCTAAATCTCTAGCAAAATCACCAGGGCAAAAATCAGTAAAATCAATTACACCAATTTTCTTTCTACCAACAGCAATAATATTTTCCGGATGAGCATCTCCGTGAATTAAATATCTTTCTTCATAATTATTTAAAAACTCTTCTTCTTCGCTAATAAATCGCTGATAGAAAGCCGTTATTTCATTAACATATTTTCCATTAAAACGTGCTTTAATTTCAGCAATAATCGTATCTCTACCAGGCACTACATTTCTAAGTAAACGATTACTATCATTAAAAATACTTTGATCTTGTGGTAAAGAAAGTTTATGTAAGCGAGCAAACAACAAAGCAGCTCGCTCTACCATGCTAGTAATCTTTTTTTCCTCCTTGTTTTTAATAAAATGCAAAAGATTATGACCGCTAACCGCCCGATAGAAAACACCATTAAATTCATCACTATAGAAAAGTGGGCGCGGGATCACTAAATCACCTTTAAATAAACCTGTTTTCCATAGGTATTTTAAAACTTTAAATACACTTTCTCTGCTCTCGCTACTATGAGCAGAACAAACTATTTCTAATTCTTTTTCCTTTCCCGCTTTATTTAAAAAAGTAAGGTGATAGGAAATAACAACATGATAAGTTGTCTCCCAAACCATTTTTTTATAAGCGTGGATTTTTAGGTCTACAATTTTTTCAAAAGGTGGATATAAAGGCAATACTTTTTTACTTAAAAATTCTAAAGCAAAGCTTTCATCGAACAAAGATAAGATTTTATTCATAAATTAATTACTTTGACTATTATTATGCCAATATTTACGCCAATGCTCCTGCCATAAAAGACGTTTGATGCGATTAGCTATTTTTTCTGTTTTTAATTTGTATGCCCGACTCTCAGTGTCATCTAAAGATCTAACTGCTTTTAATAAATCATTTAAACCAGCCTCCACCTCATCAGGATTCCAAGCAATTGGTCCAAAATTATGAGAAAAATCAGTACCACTGGCCCACCAAAACATACAACTAGCCAGACCTCTATTTAAATGCCACCGATACCAATAATAGTTATTATCTTCTTTAAATTCTTGCCCGGCTTTTATAGCTAAATCGGCTAATCGCCATAAATCTTTTTGAATCCTATTTTTTGGATTACGCCAAATAATAAATGGATGTCGACCATCTAATTTTTGATTGGTCTCCCAAGAAGCAGCTAATAGCTTAACTTTTTTTAAATCTTTTTGTTGAGCTAAAAATTCTGAAATTGTATTACTTTCTAGAAAAGATAATTTAATCATTTTTTCTAATTCACCGGTAGGGTCCTCATGACGAAGACCATATAATTCCGAATCCGTAGCAGTCACCATTAACTTAGGCAAATTATTATTTAATTCACTGTTAACTAAATCAGGTGCATAGGCATTTGAAAAAGCTCTATTTCTTATCAATGCTTTAAGGCCACTATTAGCATCAATAACAGCCGCTTCATAATTAGCAGACATTATTGATGCTTCATCAACAATGGTCCAAGTATAACCTAAATCCTTTATCATTTTAGCTAATTTAGGAGTATAGGCCATTTCTGGAAAAAAGAATCCTCCACCTCTTAAATCAATACCTAAAATTTCTTGAGTAATTTCTTCCTGTCTTTTTATTTGATATTTAATTTCTTCATTAGGCAAAAATGGTAGAAATGAATGATAGGCAGCTGAACCAACTAATTCCAATTGACCAGATTTAACAAATCTAGAAAAACTCTCTAAAACGTCAGTATATCCCTCTTCTTTTAAACGTTCTAAAAGACAAGCGCTGATATTAGCAGTAAATTTTAACTTTGGATTTTCTTTTAACAAATTAACTAAGCGCAAATAACTTTTATCAACCGCTTCTTGAATGCGATATGAAGGGCTATTTGCTGGTTGATAGAAATGTAAAAAATTTAACCACAACATATATTTAAAGTTTTTTAGCTCGCCTGTAAAGACGAACATATTTTTTAGCAGGAATCTCCCAGCTATTAGACTGTTGCATTGCCTTATTAACTAATTTTAACCAATCACCTCGATGTTTATAATTTTCTAAGGCTCTTACTATAACAGCAAATAACTCAAAAGAGTTTTCTCTTCTGAAGGTAAAGCCATTACCACGCTTGGTGGCCGGACTATAATCATCAACCGTGTCAAACAAGCCTCCTACTTCACGCACAATAGGGATACAGCCATAACGCATAGCAATTAACTGATTAATGCCACATGGCTCATGCATAGAAGGAAGCAAGAGAAAATCAGAACCAGCATAAACCTGAGTTTCATATTGCTGGTTAGCTTGATGAGATGGAATCAGAACAATCTTTTTGGGATATTTACGAGCAAATTTAGCCAACTGATTAATATAATCTTTATCACCCGCACCAATAATAATTAACTGTAAATCTAAAGCTAGTATCTCTGGCATTATTTTTAACAACAAAGAAAAACCTTTTTGAAAAGTAATACGAGAAGTCATGCTAACAATGGGTATATTTTTGCTAATAGGTAAACCAAAAAGCTGTTGCAGTTTCAACTTATTATCTACTTTATTTTCTAAATTATTATGAGAAAAATTTTTTACTAAAGCCTTATCTTTTTCCGGACTATAAGCGTTATAATCTATACCATTAACAATACCAAATAAACGATCAGATCGATTACGTAAAATACGATGTAAATCTTGACCAAATTTTTTAGTCATTATTTCTGCTCGATATTGCTCGCTCACAGTATTAATAATATCAGCCGACAAAATAGCTCTTTTAGCAAAATTAATGTACTCAAGATCTGGATCGTTTAAACCTGGCAAAGGACGACGTCCATAATCTTTATGAGCAAGAGGTACTTCCCACCAATTATGACCTAACTGAAATACTAAATTATGAATGGTAAAAATAGTTTTAGTATTTTGTAATGTTTTAGAGTGTTTAAAATTATGTTTTAAATAATATGGTATCAGTCCGGTTTGCCAATCATGACAATGGATAATATCTGCTTTAAACTTAAGTAATGATAACAATTTTAAAGCCGCTACATTAAATACTAAAAAACGAGCATTTTCATGACTCGAACCATATAATCTTTTATGTTTAGAAAAATATTTTTTATTTTCAACAAAATAGACAGGTAAATCCTCCATTAAATATCCCTTCCAATAGTTTACAACTATTCTATCTTTTTCATTAAGCCTTAACTCCACATTCTTAAAAATACATTGTAAATTATGTTCTTTTTTATTAATCACCTTAGAATAAAGGGGGGTAATAACACAAACTTCATGCCCAATTCTATTTAATGACTTAGGCAGACTACGAGCAACGTCTCCAAGTCCACCTGTTTTAGAAAATGGCGCAACTTCAGAGGCTATATGAGCTATTTTTAATACATTTAACATAAATTATTAATACAAACGATTATTGGCAGCACAAATAGCTACTGCTAATGCATCAGCTGCATCATCGGGTTGTGGTAATTCTTTTAAAGCTAGTATTAATTTTACCATTTTTTGAATTTGTTTTTTAGAGGCTTGTCCATAAGCAGAAACCGCCTGTTTCACTTGAGCTGGCGTATAATCTCTAATCTTTAATCCAGCCGTGCTCAGCGCTAAAAGAGCAACACCGCGAGCTTGACCAACGATAAGGGCGGTACGAACATTTTTATTAAAAAACAATTGTTCTACAGCTGCTTCGTCTGGTTTATATTTAGCTATAAGCTGAGAAAGTTCTTGATATAATTTTAAAAGTCTTAGCTCTAAACTTTCCTTAGATGATGTTTTTATAGACCCACAGGCTAAACATTCCAAACGACTACCATCAACTTTAACAAAACCATAACCAGTATCAGCGATGCCAGGATCAATTCCTAGTACTATTTTAGCCATAAAATATGAGCTCGGAAATTTACTAATCGTTTCCGAGCTTTAAAATCACATACAATATATAATACATTTAATCTAATCAGCTAAATTAGTATAAACCGCACTCACATCTTCATTGTCTTCCATTTCTTCTAAAAACTTATCTACCTTATCTTGATCTTCATCATTTAATACTGCTTTTTCATTAGCAACATATTCCATTTCAGCCGATTCTAATTTTAAGTCTATGCTATTTAAATAATCTTGCATTTTTTGAAAATCATTTAAAGCAGTATAGATAGTAAATCCTTCTTCCGCCTCTTCAATGTCCATGGCACCATTATCAATAAGAGCTAGTTCTAAATCACTAAAATTCTTCTTTTTTAACACCAACTCCTCTTTACTAATTAAAACTACTCCTTTTTGTTCAAAATTCCACATCACTGCCGCTAAAGATCCTCCGTTTTTACTAAACATATGACGAATAGTAGCAGCACTACGATTACGATTATCACTAATTGAACGTACAATTACCTGAATACCAGCTGGGCCGATACCTTCATAATATAATTCCTGCATTTGCTCTCCCCCTAATTCACCCGTACCTTTTTTTATCGCTCTTTCAATATTATCTTTTGGCATGCTTAAACTACGTGCTCTATCAATGGCTGTTCTTAAAGCTGGATTCATTTCCGGGTCACCGCCCTGTTTGGCGGCAATAGAAATATTATTAGCTAACTTAGTAAATATAGCTCCTCGCTTAGCGTCTACCACTGCTTTTTGACGATGAGTAGTGGCCCATTTAGAATGTCCTGACATAATTTTATTAACTTTAATTAATATGAGCCCATCTTAACCTAAATTGAAATAAAAATCAATATCAGTTATAATAAAAACATCAATAAAATTAGGTAAAATCACTAAAAATATGAAAAAAATAGAATTAGATTCTTTAAATATTACCGTACTCAAAGCTTTAGAGTTTCTAAAACAAAAACCACTAATAAATCTGGATATCAAAAAATATGATTTTCCTATTGTTATAGGTAGTGGTAACGCCTATAATACTGGCCAAATTATTTTTTCTCAGCAAAAAGCTATTTTTGCTAATGAAAGTAATGCTAAGGAGATTTTTAAACGCTATCAAAAATTAATAGCTAATAAAAGCATTAGTCATGTCATTATTATTTCTGCCTCAGGCGAAAAAGATTCAGTTTGGGAGATAAAAGAAACTAAAAAATCAAAACTAAAAACAGTCCTACTAACTTGCTCCCCAGAATCAAGCGCTGCCAAAATAGCTGATGAAGTTATTATTTTTCCCAAGCTAAGTGAACCTTATACTTATAATTTTTCCACCTATTTAAGTATGATTGCGGCTGCTAATAAAGCCAATATTGCTGATATAGAAAAATTCATTTTAAACTTGCAAATACCAAAAAAATTTAAATCATATCGAGCTTACGCTTTTATTCTCCCAGATGAACAAGCTAGTATAGCACCGATGCTAGAGATAAAAAAAAGCGAACTCTTTGGTCCTAACCTATCTTTACGTGCTTTTTCCTATGGAGAATCAAGACACGCTAAATTTGTTATTAGAGAAAAAGATGAATTAGTTATTAGCCTAGGGACAAATAAATACTTTGGACACCCTCAAAGTCGATGGGAAATAGAAATACCAAAGAAAAACAACCCCGCTCTTACAATGGCTTTATCTTATTTCCTTATTGGTTTAATCCAAATGTCAAAACCCGATTACTACTTACAACATATTGAAAAATTTTGTAATGATTATGGCTACAAAGCCTACCCTAAGGCTAAGCCCTTTCCAATTCTTGTTCCTGGCTCAAAATAATAATATTAAAAAAGTCTTTATTTAATAAAGACTTTTTTTATTTATAGTAATTAATTTATTTTTTCTTTCCCTGAGTTAACACTTTTGAAACTGCCTGACTTAATTCTTTCTTGCTAGCTAAATAATATTTTTTTCTAACTTTGAAACTTTTATCTAATTCATATACTAAAGGAATTCCAGTTGGTATATTTAATGAAGCAATATCACTATCTGAAATATTTTCAATATGCTTAACCAGCGCTCGTAAACTATTTCCAGAGCCAAGAACTAACAATCTTTTACCCTGTTTCATTTGCTGCTTAGCTTCTTGCTCCCACCAAAGAATAACTCTAGCAACGACATCTTTTAAACTTTCGGATTTAGGCACTTTAATATTTTTATAACGCTCATCTTTTACTTGATTAAACTTATTGGACCTAGTTATAGCCGGAGGACGCACGTCATATGAACGACGCCATAGTTGAAATTGTTTTTCACCAAATTTTTTAGCTGTTTGAGCTTTACTTAATCCCTGCAGATTACCATAATGCCTTTCATTAAGACGCCAATCTTTTATAAGCGGAAGCCACAGAGCATCTAATTCCTCTAAAGCTAAATTAGTAGTCCTAATTACCCTTTTTAAAAAAGAGCTATAAACTAAATCAAATTTAAAACCAGCTTTTTTTAACTTTCTGCCTGCTTCAATTGCTTCTTTCTCTCCTTGTTCACTTAAATCTACATCAGTCCAACCTGTAAATAGACCCTTTTTGTTCCATTCACTTTCACCGTGTCTTAAAATTACTAGTTTAAACATAAAATTATTACTAAAATTATTGATTTTTTATCATTATAGCAAATTAATAGACTACTTATCAAATTGACCAGATGAATTACTAATGATAGTATTAAAAAGCTTAATTCCAAAGATATTTCTCCTAAAAAACATAGACAATTAAAACAAGTACTTATCGAGACCTCGCTACTAGGACTCAGGGTCTTAATGAGTATAAAAACAGCTTTAACCAAAATCATTCCCCTTTTATTAAAGCCTGTTTTTGTATTATTAAAAATCCTTCTATACCGCCCCTTTGTTGCTTTATATTATTTAATTTTTAGAATTAAAAAATATAATTTAGGCAATCAAAGTAAATTTGAATTATTTCGTAAAAAATCATTCCATTTTATCGCTTTCTTTTTTGTTGTTTTAGCACTTCTATTTAACCTACAAAGTCGCAAACCAGCCAGCGCTGCACTAGGCAAACAAAAGGTTAGCGTTATGGAGGAAATAGTAAGAGATGAATTTGATGACTCTGGACAAAATTATTCTGAATTAGTTCAAGAAAATGCTCAAATGGATAGCTGGCAAATGTTAAGCGAAAATAATTATATTGATGAAAATAATTATATTGATGACACCCCTGGTCTTGATGTCGAGGATGAAATATTTACAGAAAATAATTTAACTTATTACGACAACGACTCTTTAATAAAACCAAAACAAATCATTGCTAGCAATGAAAATCAAACAAGCAACAATGATTCAACTAATACAATAACTGAGAGAAAGGAAATTATTAACTATACTATTGAAAGCGGTGATACGATTAGTACTATTGCGCGTAATTTTGGTCTTAACGTTAATACTATTTTATGGGCCAATAATCTTAATTCTTTTAGTATTATTAGGCCTGGAAATGAATTAATCATCTTGCCAACTAATGGATTTTTATATAAAGTTAAAAGTGGAGATAATTTAGGTAAATTAGCTCAAAACTACGATACTAGTATTGAAAAAATTATTGCTAGTAATAATTTAAATAGCAATGCTTCTATCCAGATTGGACAGGAATTAATTATTCCTGGAACACGTCGTACAGTTACAACACCAAGCACTTCTGTGGCTAGTAGTAAGCCTAACTCTTCGGTAACCGGAATTAATGTAATAAAGGATATTGTTTCAGCGACAACTCCTATCGTTAGTAGTAATAAAATGTTTTGGCCAACAACTGGTCACCGTATTACTCAATATTTTTCTTGGTCTCACAATGGTCTTGATATTGGAGATAAAGTTGGTACTCCTATTTATGCCGCTGACTCTGGTACCGTAGAAATATCACAAGGAGGCTGGAATGGTGGCTATGGAAACACAATTCTAATTAACCATGGAGGCGGCAAAAAAACTAGATACGGACACATGTCAAAACTCCTAGTTTCTAAAGGAGAATCAGTAGAAAAGGGACAACTAATTGGTCTGATGGGATCAACTGGCAGATCAACGGGCTCCCATCTTCATTTTGAAGTAATTATTAATGGTGTTAGATATAATCCTTTAAATTATATAAGATAAATATAATATAAAAAATATGATTATTTTAGGAATTATTATTTTAGCTGTTGGTGTTATTCTAGTTATTAAAACAGAGTGGTTTATGCAAAACTTTGGTCGCATGGAATGGTTTGAAAAAACTTTTGGCACCGAAGGTGGCTCAAGGCTAGGCTATAAATTAATAGGCATTATAGCTATCTTTATTGGCATTACTTTAGCAACTGGAAATGGTATGAATTTCTTTACTTGGCTACTAAGTCCACTAATACGATAGTAATACGATAGTAAGTATTGACCAAAATTAAAAAGACCGCTAAGATAAGCGGTATCGAGGGCCCTTAGCTCATCTGGTAGAGCACCTGCTTTGCAAGCAGGGGGTGGCAGGTTCGAGTCCTGTAGGGTCCACATTACGAGATTTGGAGCAATCCAAGTCTCTTTTTGTTTCTAAGATTGGCGATAATTTTGGAGTTTGAAATGTGTAAAAATTAAAAGAGGGCTTTTCTTTAAAAATCGAACTCTGAACTTTAAGTTTGGTAGCATAATTGGCCTTTTGATAAAAGTCCGACAAATCACACATAAAATCAAAAACTTTATCCAGATTCTTTTTAATATCAAAACCGTCGTCTTTACAATTCAAGAGTCTTTCCTGTTTATCGGACATAATGATTTTTACTTTATCCATTTCTTCCCTAAAATCTTCATCATCCAATAATTCCTTTTTCTTCAGCTCGATTAATTTATCTTTCTCCCCTTTAAGATTTTCCAGTTGCGACTTGAGCGAACCAAAATTACTATGTATCTCATTTTTTCTTTCGTCATACACATCAATAATCGCTTTTTTAATGGCCTTAGCCATATAGGGCTGATAACTAATCTTTTTTAGACCAAGAGAAAAACTATCTTCAACTTCTTTTTTGGTAATTGATTTTAACTGACCGCATTTTTTGTTATAGCATTTATAATAGGGGTATTTAATGCCCATCTTGCCAGTTGAAAAACAAGCAGTTAGCGGACTACCACAATGCGGACAAACCACAAAATGCCTTAAGGGAAAACTTTCGTTAACTCGCCCCAAAGAAATACTGTCGCCCTTGTCGGCGTTTCTAAATAATTTCTGACACTGCCAAAAAATCCGTTCATCAATAAATTTTTCATGACTGCCGGCGTATTCTTGATTCTTAACTGTCATAATCCCAATATAGAATTTTTCTCGGAGTAATTCATGGAGCGTTTGCAAAGTTAACTCCCGGCCTTTATGCGTTCTAAAACCTTTATCATTTAACATCTTTCTAACTTGTTCAATTTGATATAAGCCGGTCGCAAAGTGTTCAAAAGCTAATTTAACCAAAGGCATTCTTACTTTATCAATGATTATAACGGCCTTATTTTGGCTGTCTCGGGCATTTAAATAGCCGAAAGGAGCCTTAAAGCACCAAACGCCCTGTTTTATACGCTCATGCATACAAGAGGCGATTCTTTCGCTCCTAACATCATTATCAAACTGGGCGACCGAGGCGACAATAGTGCCGACCAAGCGACCGCTCGGCGTCTCGTCAACCGTTTCCGTCGTCGATATAAACTTAATTTTAAGTTTATAGAGCGACGCCAGGATGCCGGTATAGTCATTAACATTCCGGGACAAGCGGTCGATTTTATAAACAATTACACAATCAAGATTTTTGGCATTTTTTACACAGTATTTTAATAATTCTTTTAGGCCCGGCCGTTCAATAGTTTTTGCCGACACACCGTCATCGTGAAACATTTCGGCAACTTCAATATCGTGCTTGAGGGCATATTCCAAACAAGCGTTTTTCTGTTGTTCTAAACTAACACCAGATTGGGCCTGATCTTCAGTTGAAACTCGGTAATAGATAATTCCTTTTTTAGTCATAAATTTAAAGTTAATAAAAAGAGAGCAGTAAAACTGTTGGACACAATTAAGCAAAAACCTAATTGAAACAGCTACTGCTCCCTTTATCTCAAAACGACATCTCGCCGTCATTATGACTTAAGCAGATTTTTGCCATATTAATTGTGTCCATTAAGGATATTAGCATAATTTTCTATTTTTACAAGCCAACATCACATTAAGGTTGGGTTAATATGGCGTTTATAATACTCAAAAGCCAAATAAGCTAATTGATACAAATCACGGCTAACTTCCATTAATTGAGCGTCGGTATACTCCGATGATTTCGGACCGACTAACTCACGCATTTTTTCTATCGTTAACATATATTTTATTGATTAATTTTTATATTTATTTAAATAAGTTAGGATTTTGCTGATGGATATCAAAGGCGAGATGAGCAAAGGCATAAATATCGTGCCTTATCTCTTCAAGCTCTTCATCGGAAAACCGCTTAGCACGACTTCCCAGCAGTTTTCGCAGAGCCTCTAGGCTCATCATTCAATTCCGAAAAATGTCTGCAGAACATTTTAATTAGTGAATTAAAATGTCTTTGTTAAAAGACAATATCATCTATCTTTAGTTCTTTATTGTTGTTTATTTTTTCTGATTTATTATTTTTAATAATTTTATCTAATTCTTCGTTGTTTATTTCGTTTATTTTATAAATAGTTTCTTTTATTTGACCTAAGCGGTCGCTGCAGAATTCCCGTTCTTTAATCAGATCTAAAGAATCGGGGCTAAAGAAGTCTAAAAAATTATCCACCTCGTCCGGGTAGTCGATTATTTCCGGTTGATTAAGATTTTTTGAATAAAAAAATTTTCGTTTCTTGAAATATCTCGGATCAAACATTTCTTTGCTTAAATATTTCGAGATATAAATACCGATATTCTTGGCGTTATTAATAGGCCTAAAATTAATAAAACCATTTTTCCAATATTTGTCGGCAAACCACCTTTCATATTCTTTCCGCTTATCGCTAGTTTCAAATTCCGGCAGAGGATAATTAGAAACCAAATGATAATGAACTTTTTTTGACTGCGACTGAAATTCGGGAACGGCTAAATATTGAAAATCATTTTGGCCATAATTGATCCGCTTAATAAAGCGGTCAAAATATTTATTAGCCGTCTTTAAATCCAATATTTCGTCTTTAAATGTCAGCGTCAGAAAAGTTTTAAGTTGCGGATTAGAATTAATCAGGCGAGTTATTTTCTGCCTGGCTCGCTTAACATTATCTTCTCTAATTTTAGTTTGTTCCGATTCTAAACGAATATGTTTAAATTCGGGACGATGAATTTTCCGATACTGCGGCCAACCGACCCAATATGATTTTTCATATTCAAATATCTCAATAATATTTCCGGACTTGATGATTTTTTTCTTGACCTCATAAGGTAAACCATCCATACGTTTTTTATTATTGTTTCGGGAGCGATAACTTATTTTTTCAACTCGTGTAATATGAGTGAATAATCAAGTTATTTATTAAGTTTTTAAAGTACACGCTCGGGCGTTAGCAGAACGCCCTCGCTTTTGTTTTTTTTACGACCTACCCGGCCATTCCGTTTTTCGGCCCGGCTCCCCCACGGGGGATCCGCCGGGTCCGAAAAAACGGAAAATGGCGAGAAAGGAGGTGATGCAAACAAAAAACCATAAGCTTAGTGTTTATGGTCTTATAATAACGAATTAAGTTTTGACAATATATCCCCGGCAAAATTATTTTGCTTGTCCAGTCAGTTTCTTTGAATAATCCAGGAGTCTTTTAATGATTTTAGCGATATCTTGATAACCGAGAACTTTATCGGGATATTTTTCATTGATTATCGAGGCGATTTCTTTGTCTTTTTTGCCATTTTGACGTAATCGGTATATTTCCAGGTCTCGAGCGATATTGTTTCGCGGCGAGGCTTTTAAAGGCTTAGAATCAGATAATCTAACGACTGCTTGTCTTATTTCATTCCAATTCTTTTGCAGTTCAGTTATGGTCGTTTCAGGGTTTAGACGGATAACGGTAAATTTTTCTTTGGGGTTAGTCGGATTATTAATATTAAACGGCCAAAGTTCTTCCGGTAAACCGGAATAGCTAATAATATCTCGCTGTTCAATAAAATCTTTTAACGAAGTTTGATAAGCCGGCGATAAATGATATTTTAATCGCAAATCAGATACGGCCTTATCATAATTTTTCGTAAACTGATGAATATCGTCTAAATTTTTTATTTTGATTGTCGTTTTTATAGATTCAGATAAATTAATATAGTCTTCCATTCCTTCACCAGCAACATATAATTTAACTATCGGAACATTTTCTCGGATGTATTGAATATCAGCTCTAAAATTCTCATTCGTGGCGTAAATTATATAGAGATTTTGAGAAAGATTAGAGGACATAAATTAATTATTCTTCTAATATCTTTCCTTTCTCCATTCTTACTTGAATATCGCAATTCAACATCTCTACAAACTTTTCATCATGACTAATAACAATAAAGGTTGTTTCCGGTCTTTTTGCTTTTTCATTATTAATAATTTCCGCAATGTCTTTTTTAGTAGCCTTATCAACAGAAGCAGTCGGCTCGTCTAAAAATACTAATTTTGAATCGCTGTTTCTTATTTTTAATAAAACTCGAGCTAAGCCAATTCGAGACGTTTCGCCGCCGGAAGTCTTCCCAGAATCACCGGAACCACTAAATAATTTTTCTTCAAGATTTTTACCAAATCTTTCATAAAGGCCGACGTCTTTTAGGGCTTCAATTATTTTATCGTTTTCCACTTCTTTCCCTAATCCAAATTTTAAATTATTTTTTAGACTATCATCAAATAAATATGGAAATTGAGATAAATAGGCAATTTTATTATAAATTGATTCTTCTCCGGTTTTCTTTATATTTTCTACATCAACGCCACCAAATTTAACTTCGCCGGAGCTAGGATGATAATAACCGGAAATTATTTTCATTAAAGTTGTTTTACCAGCACCGCTCGCTCCTTCTAAATAAGCCATTGACCCAGAGGGGATATCTAAATTGACGTCATTTAATATCTTCTTATTATCTAATTCAACATTAACATTTTTTAAACTAATATCACTATTTTTTACTTGATCAACGCCTATTCGATTTTTTTCTTTTCCTTCCTCTTCCTTGGCATAGCCATTGAACATTAACTCCATTTGCATGACATTTCTCAAAGATCTTAATAAACTTCTTTTAGAACTTAGCAAATCTTGTATCCCACGATTAAAATTTCCCGAATAAAGAACGGCCGCAATAGTTTTATCGGGTGTTCCGCCGGCCAATAAACTAGCTACTCCTAAAAGTGTTAAATTAATAGAATTAGCAAAACTAAAATAGGCGTCTTCTAAAACTTTAAAAAAACCTTTATTGCTTTGAGCAATTTTTTCTTTTTCTATAAACTCTTTAATTTCATTAAAAAATCTTTCTTTTTCTCCGGCCAAAATTACTTCCATATGAGTATTGAGTTGCTCATCTAATTTCTTGGCCATTTGTTCGGATGTTCTTTCTGCTCCTCTTTCTTTTTCCCAAAATTTTCCAACCTTTTGAAAATATTTATCTAAGGCAATAGTTATACCGGAAGCTAAAACCGTTCCACCGGCCAATATCGGACTTTTTTCATAAAGCATGACTGCGCTTGTCGTTAGGGTTGTGATAGCCGGTAAAACATCGAAGCTAAAAGTATTTAAAACATTTTCATAACTGTTGCGCCCTTCACTAGCTCTATGTTTAACTGTTTCTAATCCAAATTTTTTAGTTTCGTCCGGAGGCATTTCGGTTAAATTTTTGGCGGTAAATTCGCTAACCCCTCCCTCTTTCTGATAATTTTTATTTATAAAGTCCTTATAATATTTTTGAATCAAAACCGATAAACCAGCTCCGCCCACAGAGGCTACAGAAAACAAAATTATTTGATTAATATCGGTCGTATTATTTTTGAAAGCGTCGGCGAATAACATCGGGGCATAGCCCTGAATAAAAGCCGGCACCATTAGAGCGGCCGACAATCCAACATATTTTGTCTTATCACCACCCATAAAACGAGAAAAAATATCCTGAATTTTGCTCATTATTTTTATTTCGTGGATTGGCAAGTCTTTCAAGTCTTTCAAATCACAAATCTTAATTAGTTCTTTGAGTTCTTTTTCGGAAAATCCAGCCTGCTCATATTTTTCTTGCAGCCCGGAAATTAATTCCTCTTGTTTTTCCTTTTCCGAATAAAAATTTATTTTTCTGTCTTTATTATTTTTAATAATCTCAGATTTTACTTCATCAACATTACTTCTAAATTTATTGGCATTATGGGCTAAGCGATAAGAATCGAAATATAATCGAAGTGAGCCTAAAAGCTCTGTTTCATTCTTATCTAAAATCTCCTTTTTCCCATTCTCATAAGAGACTTCTACATCTCCATTTTCATTCTCAATTATTTGCTTAACTTCTTCCTTTTTAGATTCTGGATTATAAATCTCAAACATTAACATTTTAATACGATCATCGGTTAGGTCGTCTAAATCTTCAACAAAATTTTCCTTATCAATTTCATCTTTTATCTGTTGCCGAATACTAACCATTTCCAAAACTAAATCTTTAGGCATCTTTTCATGGCCAAATCTTTCCTGTAATATGCCTTTAACCAAATCTAGATTTTCCTTTTTATCAGCAAAGGCCTCTTTTTGGGAAATTTTTAAATCTTTAATTGTATTTTTCTCAAAATTCATAAAAGCGTTATTATTGATTAATTAGACCATAAAAGTAGCGAAAAATCAAGCTCAATTTAACCCAGATAATCTTCTCCTAAAAACTCCGCCCAATACTTAATTTCCTCAATAATTTCGTCTAAAGAGTTGGAAATTCGTTTTTTAACGACCACATAAAAAGTCCAAAAAAAATTTGGACTTTTTATTATATCTACTTTTCTATAAAAATAGTTCGTAAAAAACAAAACAAATATATAGAAATAACAAGGCAAAACCTTCGCGACGATCAAAACTTTTTTTACTCACATAAAACCAAGAAACAGCTGCTAAAATTAAAAAATTAAATATCATTAATACGTAATAGCGCCAAGAAACATTAATCTCAATAGTAGTGACAAAAGTAAGCAAACCTAAAACCAAGATATTACTAACCGCTGACCCAACTAAATGACCAAAAGAAATATCACCTGATTTTAATTTTACCGATCTAAACATAACTGTGATCTCTGGTAAATTTGTGCCAATGGCAAAAATTAATAAACCTACCAGAAATGGAGGTAAAGGAAAAATAGCTAAAAATATATCAGCAATTTCCATAATGGCATACGAAGATATGACCACTAATAATAAGCCTATAAAAGCCCAAACACTCTCTTGATTATATTTTCTTTGCCAATTATATAAACGCCTACCAAGCCAAAATTTCTCTTTTTTAATTCCCTCTGATTTTAGTACTGCCTTTTGAGTTAAATTATCAGAACGATAATGACCACCAGATAAAAAATCCAAATAAACAATAATTAAATAAAAAATTACGAGAAATAAACCATCATAATAATTTAAGCTACCTTTTGTTCCTAAAAACAGAGAAAATAGAATAAAGATAAAGCTAGGTAAAATAACAAATAAATGACCATCGGTTTTTATCTTTTTCTGCAAAACAATAGATAAGCCCAAAATTAAAGCTAAAATAACAATTACCCCTCCCCAGATATTACCCAAAGACAAGGTAGCCACATCTTGTCTAATAGCATTTAAGCCGACCATAAACTCAGGTATAGTAGTTAAAAAACCCAATATCAGCCCCAACAAGACTGGATGTATTTTACTTCTATCAGCCAAAGCTTTTAAGTTTCCTAAAAGCAAATCAGCGCCATGAGACAAGATAAAGAAAAAAGTTAAAGCTAAAAAAGCCAAACTAACAATAGTCAACATAAAAATAGTTTAAAATAAAAGAAAAATAGAAAAACACTTCATCCACCTATAAACATATTAGCAAAGAAAGTGATAAAAGATAAGTTAATTTGACAAATTTTATAATTACTACTAATCTAGAATAAAATAAAATGACATGAAGACAAGAACGGGAGTGCCTGGTGTCACTGGAACCACACCAGAATTACCGGAAGTAGCGGTAATTATCTTAAAAGAAAAAGTGGGCTATCAAAAATATCCCAAAAATGGCCCAGCCTACAGAAACAAACAAAAAAAATTTGTCCGTAAAAATGGACAAAAGTAATTATAGTGCTACTAAAAATAGCACTTTTTTATTACTTGCTTCATTCTTTGCCTATTATTCTAGCCATGCTAAAATATATATATGGAAAATATAAACAAAAAATTTGTCATAATAGACGGAAATGCCCTTATTCATCGTAGTTTTCATGCTATACCGCCGACTCTCACCACTAAAGACGGCATTCTGGTAAATGCTGTCTATGGATTTACCGCTTTTATTCTAAAAGCTTTTTTAGAATTAAAACCAGAATTTGTAGTTCTTACCCTTGATCGTGCTGCTCCCACTTTTAGACACAAGGAATATGCTGATTACAAGGCTACCCGCACTAAAGCTCCGGATGAATTATATGCTCAAATTCCTTTGGTAAAAAAAATAGCCAAAGCTCTAGACATCCCTATTTTTGAACAAGATGGACTAGAAGCAGACGACCTTATTGGTTGCTTGGTAAAAAGATCTGAAAAAGAAACTGATTGGCAAAATATTATTATTACTGGAGACATGGATGCCTTGCAATTGGTAAGTGATAAGACTTTTGTCTATACAATGGGCAAGGGCTTTAGTGAAAGTAAGATATACACGCCTCAAGCTGTTGAAGATCGTTACGGTCTTAAACCTAATCAAATTACTGACTACAAAGGCCTACGCGGCGACCCAAGCGACAATATACCCGGAGTTAAAGGTATAGGCGAAAAAGGAGCCACTGAATTATTAAAAAAATTTATTAACTTAGAAGGCATCTATAAAGCAGTTGAAAAAAATGATGAAACAATAAAAATACGTACCAAAGAATTATTAAAGAATGAAAAAGAAGAAGCTTTTTTTAGTCGTCATTTAGCCACCATCAATACTGAAACTAAATTAGAATTTGAATGGGAAGATTTTAGACTATCCTCTTTTAATGAAGAAAAAGCCAGTGCCATTTTTATAGACTTCGAATTTAAATCACTTCTTGGTAAATTAAAACAAGTTAAAAATCTACATTCAGAAAATAATAATAAAGACACAGAAGGTATAAATTTAACAGAAGATAAAGAGTCTACCCAAAAAACACTAAATTCTGAAATACTTCACACTGAACAACAATTTAGTAATTTTTTAAAAGATTTAGAAAAACAAAAAGTCTTTGCTTTTAGTATACTCACAGAAAATAACAATCCTTTCCAGTCAAAAATAATCGGACTATCATTCTCTTGGAATAATAATAGCGCCTATTATCTACCCCTTATTAGTAGCGAAGAAAAACAAACTCTTTTTAACACAAATCAAAAGAGCTCTATTAAAACACAAAGGTTAAATAAATTAAAACAAATTTTGGAAAATGATAAGATTAAAAAATATGGCTATGATCTTAAACTAAAACAACGTTTTCTTAAACAAGAAAACATAAATCTAACAGGTTTAAATTTTGACACTCTCATTGCCTCATATCTATTACATCCTGAAAACCATCAACACAATCTAGAAAACTTAGCCCTAAGAGAATTAAAACAAGAAAATACAAATCTACAAAAATTATTAGGTAGCGGTAAAACTAAACTTAATATCGATCAATTAACAATTGAAGATCTAAGTAAAATTGCCAATGAAGAAGCTAATTGTATTTGGCGCCTACAAGCTACGCTTTTAAAACAACTCACAGAATTTGGGCTAATAGAATTATTTGAGAAAATAGAAATGCCTCTGATTAATATTTTAGCTAAAATGGAAGATCAAGGAATAATTTTAAATCCAAAACCATTAGAAGTATTGGCAAAAAGCTTAGCGATAAAATTAGAAACTCTCACTAAAAAAATACATCTACTCAGTCAAGAAGAATTTAACATTAATTCTCCCAAACAATTACAAACTATTTTATTTGAGAAGCTTCAACTGCCTATTAAAGGTTTAAAGAAAACTAAAACGGGTATTTCAACTGCTGACGATGAATTAGAAAAAATTAAACAAGAACATGAAATTATTACTCTAATACAAAACTATAGAGAGTTAAGTAAATTACAAAATACCTATGTTTTAGCTCTGCCAGAACTAATAAATAGAAAAGATGGTCGCCTACACACTAGTTTTAAACAAAGCGTAACTGCTACTGGTCGTCTATCTTCAGCTGAACCTAATCTACAAAATATACCAACCCGCACCGAAGAAGGTAGAGAAATACGTAAAGCTTTTGAGGCGAAAAAGGGCTATAAACTTCTAGGGCTAGATTATTCCCAAATTGAATTACGCCTAGCCGCTCACTTGTCAAAGGATAAAAAAATGATTGCTGCCTTTTTAAATAAAGAAGATATTCATAGCGCTACTGCTGCTGCTATTAATAACGTTAAACTTGAAGATGTAAGTAAAGAAATGAGACGATCAGCTAAAGCTACTAACTTTGGTATTCTCTATGGACAAGGACCACATGGATTAAGTCAATCCGCTAATATAAGTTATGCCGAAGCCCGTACATTTATTGACCGGTATTTTGAAATATACCCTGGAGTAAAAAAAATGATGGATAACAATATTAAAAAAGCTCTAAAAAAGGGCTATGCTGAAACCATCTTCAATAGACGTCGCCCTTTACCCGAGTTAGCATCACCATTTCCACAAATTAGAAAAGCAGCTGAACGCATGGCTATGAATATGCCTATTCAGGGTAGCGCCGCCGATATGATTAAAAAAGCAATGATAAACATTGACCAGGTAATTAGAGATAAAACGGAAGATATAAGACTATTACTACAAATTCATGATGAATTGATTTTTGAGGTAAAAGCGGATAAGCTAGAAGAATATCAATCAATCATTAATCAACTCATGACAAACGTTGTTAAGTTATCAGTTCCCATTATAGTTGAGAATGCTAGTGGAAATAATTGGTCCGACCTTAAATAAAATTAATATGTTTATCAGTTCAAAAAATATTGCCATTTTAGGACTAGGAAAAGAAAACCAAGCTCTTTTAGCTTGGTTATTTAAACATAACTATCAAGGAAGCATTACTATCTGTGACCAAAGAAAAAAAACTGAATTAAAAAAAATAATCCAAAAAAATACCAACTTAAATAAACATCTATCAACTCTAAATTGGAGACTAGAAAAACAATTTAATCAAAATTTAGAAGATTTTGAACTATTGCTACGTTCTCCTGGTTGGCCCATACATTGTCCCGGGGTTCAAAAAGCCCTAAAACATGGATCACTATTAAGTAGTGCGATGGAATTTTTTCTCGCTACCTGTCCTAGTAAAAATATTATTGGTGTAACTGGTAGCAAAGGTAAGGGCACGACCGCTTCTTTAATCACTGCTATTTTAAAACAAGATAAACGTCGAGTATTTATCGGTGGCAATATTGGTATTGCCCCCTTTGAATTCTTTGGCCAAATAAAAGCTAATGACTGGATTGTATTAGAACTTTCAAGTTTTCAATTAGAAGATTTAAAAATAAGTCCACGCTATTCTGTTTTAACTAATATTTTTAAAGAGCATCTTTCCCCCGCTGATCCATATAATCCTAACTATCATAAATCATATGCTTCATACATTAAAGCAAAATTACAAATCGCCATTAATCCTCAAAATAAAGTCTTAATTGCTAACGACAAATTAAAAAGCAAACTAGAAAAACAAAAACTAAACACGAAAATCATATATTTTAAAGCCTCTAATTTAAACTCGAAGCTTCAAGGTATATATAATCAAGAAAATATTGGTGCCGCTATTGAACTGAGCAAAGTGCTTAAAATTAAAAAAGAAATATATTCTACTGCTATAGCAAAATTCAGCAACCTAGAACATCGCTTAGAATTAGTCATAGAAAAAAATGGCATCAAATATTATAACAATAGTTTTGCAACCACTCCTGAAAGTACAATCTTGGATTTAATATCTTTTAAAAATCCCATCATTCTCATTGCTGGCGGAGCAGATAAAGGAGCAGATTTTAAAGCCTTAGCCAAAGTAATTAAAAGCAAAGTTAAGCATTTAATTATCTTAAACGGACAAGCTAGCCCTCGTTTACTAAAAAATGTAATTGACAATAATTATCAAACATCAAAAATAAGTCCAGCTTCAAGCATGAAAACGGCTATAAAGATTGCAAATAGTAAAGCTCAATCAGGAGATATTGTTCTTCTCTCTACTGCTTGTGCTAGCTTTGGACTGTTTAAAAATTATAAAGAAAGAGGCGAACAATTTAGATATTATGTTAAAAAATAAAGAAAACAATATTATTGGTGTTTTTGATTCAGGCTTAGGCGGATTAAGTGTGTTAAAACATTTTTTAAAAGAATTGCCCCAATATAATTATATTTACTTAGGCGATACTGCCCGAGTGCCTTATGGTAATCATGACCAAGAAACTATTTATCAATACACCAAAGAAGCAGTTGAATTCTTATTTAAACAAAATTGTAAGTTAATTATTTTAGCTTGCAATACTGCATCATCTCAAGCTCTACGTAGATTACAACAAGAATACCTACCCAAACAATATCCTGACAGAAGAATTTTAGGAGTAATAGTACCTTTAGCAGAAGAAGCGGCTCTATATAATAAAATTGGTATTATAGGGACTAAAGCCACTATAAAATCAGAAGCCTATAGCCACGAAATTAAAAAAATTAATCCCAAAGCAGAAATAATAAGTAAGAGTACCCCCTTACTAGTTCCTTTAATTGAAGAGGGGTCATTTTCTAAAGATATAATTCATAAAATATTAAAAAAATATCTTCGTCCCTTGAAACAAAAAGGTATAACTCAATTGATTCTCGGCTGCACTCATTATCCCTTTTTATTAAAAGATATAAAACGCATTATGGGCCCAAAATGTGCAGTCTTAGACCCTGGACTAATAATAGCTTTAAAACTTAAAGATTATTTAAATCGTCATCCCGAATTTGCCAGCAATGATAAAAAGATAGGTGATCTACAATTCTTTTTAACCGACAAATCAGAAAGTTTTTTTAGTACAGGAGAAAAATTTTTAGAACAAAAGATAAAAAAATGTAAAATTGTTAAACTATGATTTTTTTACTACATGGACCAGAATCTTTTCGTCGACAACAAAAACTAAAAGAATTAAAAGATAAATTTATCAATACTCTTGATCCCTTGGGACAGAGTCTATCTTTTTTAGATGGCTCAAAATGTAGTCTTACTAATTTAAATGAAAGCCTTAACAGTGCTTCTCTATTTACCAAAAAAAGAATGTTGATTATTGAAAATATATTTTTAAATCAACAAGAAAGTATTTTTCCAGAATTATTAAAATTATGCCAAAAAAATACTGGTAATGATGATAATATTATTATATTTAACGAAGAACAAATAAAAAAAACTGCTTTAAAAAGCGAAGTAAAAAAATTTGCTGATTGGTTATTTAAACAACCTTACGTACAAGAATTTAAAGCTTTAAATAATATACAGCTAGCTAGCTTTGTTAGAGAAAAAATGACAGCTAGCAAATCTTCAATAAGTAATTCAGCCCTCAATCTACTCATTTCTAAAACCGGCAATGATTTATGGCGACTTAATAATGAAATCAACAAATTAATTGCCACGACCAATAAAAAAATTATTAGTGATGATTTAGTAAACGAATTAGTTGTTGGGGAAATTGAAAATAATATATTTGCTCTTGTTGATGCTTTGGTAGTAAAAAAAAATGAACTAGCTATTCGTCTTCTTGAGGAACAACTATCGGCCGGCCTAAGTGTCGAATACATTTTAGCCATGCTTCAAAGACAAATCAAAATCATGCTGAGTATTAAAATAATGCAAAATGAAAACAATCTATCGCAAAATGATATTGTTAAAAAACTAAAACTTCATCCTTTTGTAGTACAAAAAGCTTCACAACAAGCTAAAAACTTTTCTTTAGATGAATTACATGCTTTCTGGCAAAGCTTATTAGAAATAGACTTTAACAACAAAAAAGGTAAAAGCGATATTATTAATGAACTTTACGCTCTACTTATAAAAGCTTAATCATTAGCTCAAATAAGCCTTGCTTTTTTATGTGGCTTCTGTTATATTTTATCAAGAAGTTGCCAAGAACTTATTTTTTATTGTTATTTTCCTATCTATAGAGGGCAATTAGCTCAGTTGGTTAGAGCGCAACACTGATAATGTTGAGGTCGGAGGTTCGAATCCTCCATTGCCCACTTGGAAAAATCAATAATAGCGGGATAGAGCAGTTGGCAGCTCGCCAGGCCCATAACCTGGAGGTCGTCGGTTCGAATCCGACCCCCGCAACTATACTTAGAGCCTCGGTAGCTCAGTGGTAGAGCAAAGGACTGAAAATCCTTGTGTCGTCAGTTC
>CAYSZD010000003.1:0-88498 GCA_964435515.1 uncultured Gammaproteobacteria bacterium
CATATTTTGGCATATTGTTCTGAAAACCGACATATGTGTGTGCACATTACCTAAATCTCTTGACATTTTATCTAATTTTGCTAATATATAAGCACAATTCATTTGTACCACAGACCGTAAGCAAATAATAAGTCTTACCGAGGTATATTTAAGCTTTTTTAGCTTATATTATATCTGTGGTTTGGTCTCAGATTTTTTTATTTTAGGCCCATAACGTACTTATAAATCTAGCGTCTAATCAGCGCTTAATAAAAAATATGCCAAAAAGCAAAGTCCAAAAGCAGGAAATCCTGCGAAGCTTGGAAAAAAAGATTGGAGAAGCTAAATCAATCGTTTTCGCCGGCTTTAATGCTTTGGGCGTTAAGGATAATGAACTATTACGCGATCAGTTACGTCAAGAAAATGGCGAATACTATGTTGCTAAAAAAACTTTATTAAACTTAGCTCTCAAAAATCAAGGCGTGGACAGCTTGGACATAAAAACACTTGACGGTAAAGTTGCTGTTGTTTTCTCTTATGAAGATGAAGTAGCTGCCGCTAAAGTACTTGATAATTTCCGTAAAGACAAAGAAAAGATAAATAAATTACATTTCTTGGGCGGAATTTTAGAAGGCAAACTTCTGTCTAAGGAAGACATTGAAGCAGTTGCTAAATTACCAAGTAAACAAGAGTTATATGCTCAGCTAGTGGGCTCATTAAATGCCCCTGTCTCCGGTTTTGTTAACGCTTTAGCCGGAAACTTAAGAAATTTAGTCTACGTGCTTAAAGCGATAGAAGAAAAAAAATAATTAATCTTTTCTCCTTAAGGGAGATTTAAACATTAAAAATATGTCTGAAGAAGTAAAAAATGAAGCTACTGAAGAAGTAGCAGTTCCAGCTAAATTTGAAAAATTAGTTTCAGAAATTGAAAAAATGAGTGTTTTAGATTTAGCTGAATTAGTTAAAATTTTAGAAAAGAAATTTGGTGTATCTGCATCAGCTCCTGCTATGATGATGGCTGCTGGTAACGGTGCTCCAGCTGCAGCTGCTGAAGAAAAAGATAGCTTTGACGTAGAACTAACTGACGGCGGTGCTAGCAAAATCAATGTTATTAAAGTTGTTCGCGAAGTAACTGAAATGGGACTTAAAGAAGCTAAAGACTTAGTGGATGGTGCTCCTAAGGTTATTAAAGAAGGCTTAAAGAAGGAAGAGGCTGAAGCATTAAAGAAGAAATTAGAAGAAGCTGGTGCTAAAGTAACCTTAAAATAATTAAACATTATTTCAAGCAAAGAACCGCCTTTATGGCGGTTCTTTTTTTATCTTTTGACTTTTATCTTTTAGCCTAGAGCTCAATTTGATAAATAGCGTCATCATTTAGAATATAAGCTATTGCTTCATCGGTTGAAATTGTGAAATCTTTTAGATTATTCAAACTGGGTAATTTATATTGTTGTTTTAAATTACCATCTAATTCAAAGACTAATAAACGCTTACTATTTCTATCAAGAATAAATAATCTATTATTAAAATATTTTAATAAAGAGGCGCTGTCTAGTTTGGGATCAACATCTGCAAAAGCAAAGTCTTCTTTTTTGCCAATACGAAATTTCTCTAAACTACCATTATTTTTTAAAACAAAAATATCACCAGTAACAGCTATCCCAACAGCATCGGATAGAGAAGCGTCTTCTTTTAACCATGAACTTCTATTAGTATATGGATCGGCACTTTTACTTAATCGATATATTTGATTATTTGAAGCTGAAAGTAGATATAGACCATTACCATACAGAGCAAAATCATTAATTTTATCATCCTCACCGAAACCAGTAATGTTAAACCTTTCTTGAGTGCCAGTTTTAGAATCTAAAGCAAATATAGATTTATCGTTTAAATAATATATTTGATCACCCTCCAGCAGTGGACCATCTAAAGAAGTAATGTCTCCACTAAGAAGAAATGAATCAGATTTTTTTTCCTGCGTATTCCAAATATAAACCGCTTTAGCCAATGGATCAGCCGCATAAATAGAATCGTTATTTACAACAATATTTCTAGTTTCAGCAGAAGAGTTATATGTTTTAAAATCAAATAGCATTTCAGGCTCATTAATTGTAACTAATTTTTGTACCTGAGCTTTACTGGCAATAATATCAGACCTGAGATTATTAATTATATCTTCTTGTTCTTTATTTCTAAAATTTAATTCATCTAAAGCTACTATCATTTCACCGATAATAGTTTTTGCTCCATCATAATTGTCATAAAGCAAATATGAATCCAGCATGCTTTTTTTTGTTTCTAGAGCGCTAATAGTTTCGTTAAAGTTAATATCATTAATTTTTTTACGATTATTTGAACGAGTAAGGGAAAGGCTTACAAATAAAACAATAACTATTAAAACTAAGCCGACAAAAATAGCTTTATTCCGCGGATGTAACTGTGAAAGCCAACTTTTAAAGCTTACAAAAGATCGTTTCCAAAAAATAGGGTTAAAAATATTAACAATTGTAAACCACACAACTTTAAAAGCTTTAAAAGATCGAGAATGACTACGGCCAAAAAATATTTTTTCTTTAATTAAATTTGAAGCACCTTTCTGTTTAGGTAAATTTTCTAGTGATGATCGAATCTCTTGTTTAGGCGCTACTTTTTTTCCTTTTTTAGTTAAAAAATTTTGCCAATTACTAACCAGCCTGTTATATGCATTAGCTAATTTTTTCCAATTAAAAATACCAGAAGGGGACAACATTTGTTCTGTTCTGGCTTCAGTGCTATTTAAATGAGAAATAGAATTATGAGCTGATTTTAAAATTTCTATCTGCGCCTCATCTTTTAATTCAGTTAAGCTTAATCCATAGGTATTTTTTATAATAATACCTAAGAAGGGAACATATGAATTTAATTTAGCTAAACTACTTTTAATCTGCTCAACAGCGGCTATAGGAGGTAGTTTTGTAATAATATTAATTAACTCCTTATTAGACAAATATTCCATTACCACTTCATTACAAAATAAAAAATATGAGGAGGGTGGCACCTTGCCGCTTATCACTGAAGAGAAAAACTTAGGATTGATATTGGAATCATCATGATCCTCGTCTATTTCATCGGCAGCACTAGCCTCAACGTTTATCAGTTCATATTCATCTGCTTGTTTATATATTAAGAAGGCTTTATTTCTACCAAAATTACTAAAATATAATTTATCTTCAAAAATAAGACCTAAAATAACACTGCTTTCTTCAGGTTGAAGAAAAATCTTTTCTGAATTTAAAAATTCCAATAAAGCTTTATTAATCTTAGCTACTGCTGCTTCAAAAATATTTTCTAAACTAAGATTCTCTACCTTATCTTGAAGATATATCTTTTCATCTTGATAATAGAAACGATCAATACTGTCTAGAATAAAATCAATAGCGGCCTTAGCTTCAGATTTTTTTCCACCTATTTCTGCCATTAAAAAAATCTTCCCAGCTAAGGATTCTTTTTGAGAATCTGGTTGAGCTATAAAAACCTCACGAGAACCAGTTTGATGCTTACTGGCATTTAAGATAAGAGATGCTATTTTATAATGCATAGAAAAATATAAAGTAGTCTTTTTTATGTTGACTGATAGACCTTTATATTATACTATAAAGATGAAAATAAATAAAGAAAAAAATAAGCTAATTATTGAAAAAAGTTAAATAAATTATATTAAATCAACTAATCTTTAACTATATGCTAGAGCAACTTTTTGGCTCTAAAGCAAGAGTCAAGCTTCTCAAAACTTTTTTGAGCCGACCTGAACAACAATATTATACACGGCAATTAGCTAGAGATTTGGGTTTACAGGTAAATTCTATTAGAAGAGAGTTAGAGAATCTAAAGAATATTGGTATTATCAAAGAGTCAGAAGATGATAGCGATAATAATGAAGACCCTAAAAAAAATGATAAAAAATATTACCAAAGTGATACTGATTTTTTGTTATTTAATGAATTAAAACAATTATTTAGCAAAGCTAATCTTTTATCTTGCCAGGCTTTTCTAAACAAATTTAAAGACGACGAGGATATTAAATTACTTATTTTAAGTGGAATATTTACCGGAGAAACCAGGTCTTTAAG
Organism: uncultured Gammaproteobacteria bacterium; assembly: GCA_964435515.1. Lineage (GTDB taxonomy): Bacteria > Patescibacteriota > Patescibacteriia > Patescibacteriales > UBA12465. The sequence goes on from CAYSZD010000003.1 coordinate 4,092, forward strand.
CGACTTGCTAATAGTTGGCAAGATTAAACGATCTAAATTTAAAGAACAATTAGACATTCTTGAAACTGATTTGGGCAAAGAAATTAATTACACCATCATGGATGAGGTGGAATATAATTATCGTTTAGATATTCATGATATTTTTTTATATAAATTAAAACAGGGAAAAATATTAAAATTACTTGATCGCCTTGAAGAAGAAAAATAATTTTTATGAAAACTAAAGCCTATTTCATTGCTTTTATTCACTATTTTCTTAAATTCATTTTAGGCCTACTTGTTGTATTCTTGCTAGCTACAATTATTAGTCTAATTATTAGCTGGAAAAATTGGCAACAATTTGCCCAAGAAGCTTTAGCTGGACAAGAAAAATTAAAAAGTGGCATTTCATTAATGCAGGCTAAAAATTTTAAACAAGCCAATGAAGACCTAAAGTTAGCAGAAATTAACTTTAATAATGCTAATAAAGAGCTGAGGTCTTTAAGGGATAACTGGTTACCAGCTAAATTTAATTTTGGACAGAATCAACTTAATCATTTAAATAGCTTAAGCTTAAGTGCTCTTATTATCAGTCGCAGTGCCATTCAGGTAAATAATTTAGCCATTAATTTAAGTGCTAATGCTTTTGCTGAAAATAGTAATTTTTCCTCTTTGAGCCTAGAACAAAAATCATCTTTTTTACAGAGTTTGATTGCCTTAGAGCCAGAAATAAATGGCCTCAAAGCTAATATTAATTTAGTACTTATCAAACTAAACAGTATTCCTAACTTTAGCTTACTATGGCCGATAAGACATGAATTGGCTGATGCAAGAAGTCAACTTGAAGAAGCCTATCTTCTTTTAGATAAGTCTCTGCCAATTGTAAGACTACTCCCAGCTTTTAGTGGCTATCCAAACCCAGCTCATTATTTAATTCTACTACAAAACAATGATGAGCTACGACCTAGTGGTGGCTTTTTAGGAAGTTATGTCCGATTAGATATATCTAACTTTGGAGAGATTAATAAGCTAGACGCTTCTGATATATATCATCTAGATATGCCTGCTATTGGCAAAACTGAATTTCAAGCACCTTTGCCAATTACTAATTATCTTAAAGTTGAAAACTGGTACATGAGAGACTCTAATTGGTCACCAGATTGGCCTAGTAGTGCTCGTCAAATTCAAGAGATGTTTTATGCAGAAAACTTAGCTGTGGGCCTTAATGAGCCTCCTATGGATGCTGTTATTGGCATTACACCGGAGTTTGTAGCCAATCTCTTAAGAATTACCGGTCCAATTAGTGTTAAGGGCGAAACTTATGCTCCAGAAAACATGCAAGCCCTATTACAGTACAATGTAGAGATAGCCTATAAAGAAGATGACATCTCTTCTTGGGATAGAAAAGAGATTATTAATGACCTCATCTCTGAGTTAAAGAATAGACTTATAAATTTGTCACTCAGTGAATATCCTCGGTTATTAGAAAAAATAAATGAGAGTATTGCTAAAAAAGATTTACAAATATATTTTAATAATCCTCAGGAACAATCAATAGTTCAAGATTTAAAAGCTAGCGGAGAGTTAAAGCAAGAACACGATGATTATCTAATGGTGGTAGATGCTAATTTAGCTGCTTTTAAAAGTGATGCGGTTATGGCCAAAAATATATTCTATAAACTAAAACAGACCGATAAAGGCTTAGAAGCAAGCACAAAACTAAACTATGCTCACAATGGTGGCTTTGATTGGCGCACTACTAGATATCGTAGCTATACTAGAGTATATGCACCAATAGGGAGTAAACTGATTAATATTAATGGACTAAAAGCTGATGAAACTGATGTGAGTAGTTATGAAGATAAAGAGTTAAATAAACAAGTCTTTGCCTTTTTCTGGAGTATTGAACCTGGTCAGAGCAGAGAAGTATCTATTAACTACTACTTACCCAATAATATTGCTGAGGAAATAACAAAAGATAAGATATATAATCTACTAGTCCAAAGACAGGCGGGTAGTAGAATAGAAAAACTATCAATTGGGGTAGAGTTAAACAAAGACATAGAAAGTATTTCTCCCATGAGCACTGAAAGTGAAATGAGAAATCATGGATCCTATTGGACCTCAACTCTAGACAAAGATAAGGAATTTAAGATAATATTTAAATAAGGTCGCTATTAGAGCTAAGCCAAGAAGGCCGCTCCTCTTTTAAACCAAAAAGACAAACATGAAGCCTTGCATAAAAATGCTTCATCCGTCTGCGACCCTATTCCAATCCCGCCAGGGAACCATGAGCCCAGCTAATAAAGTGGGCTCTTTTTATTATTAGAAAACCTTGACTAATACCTAATATTATATTAAGGTATAGTATTCTTTAACAATTTGCTAACCCTAAAAACCATAACAATGAACCCTAAAAAACTGTTTTTATTCCTATTACTGGCTGCCATTTTCAATTCTTGCGATAAGCAAGACTGGCAACAAAAAACTGGGGTACTATGGTACCTGCCGACAATGTCCGAATCCGATGCAATTAATCTGGCCCAGTATGATGTCATTGTCATAGATTATGAGAATTTCATCAACAACCCAAAGTCTGTGGATATTCTTAAAATTAATAATCCACAAATAAAGATTATTCTATATCTAAACCAAACAGAAATCTTTGAGCCAATGTGGGATGACAAGCCCTGGAGCATACAATTACTCAAAGAACTCAACGAAAGACCAGCATGGTGGCTTCGTCAACCAGACGGCACTAAACTCGGTGCTTGGGGCACTATGTATGCCCTCGACATGAGAGATAACTGCCCCACGGTTAAAGGTGAGAAGTACTGGCAATTTATTGCTAAAAAGTATTTATTAATTCTAAAAGATAAAAGAATTGATGGTTGCCTCATTGATAATTGCTGGGGAGACAATGAAACTGGCATAACTTGGCTAGCTACTTACAAAAACCAAAAAGGTTTTGATTTTAACCGGGATGGAAAAGCTGATAAAAATTTTGATGAAATCAACCAAGCTTGGACCAGGGGGATGAAAAATTATATCTATTCCATTCGCCGCGCTAAAGGAGATAATTTCATTATCATTGCTAACCCGGGTAATGACTCATACCGAGAAGTGGACGGAAAACAATTTGAAACATTCCCGTATCCATACCATGATTTAAAAGGTGGCAATGATTGGGAAATTAATATGAGAATAGCTACTAAATATAAAGTAGCTCTCATTAACCCTGAGCCACAAAACTATTTTCTTGGCTTATGTAGTTCTGTTATGCAAGACCACCTTATTTTTTTCAATAATCAAAATACTCACTATAGCGAGGATTATGATTTAAAATTAGGCAAACCTTTGTCTAAAATGAAAAAAATAAAAAATAATACCTATATGCGTAAATTTCAACACGGTGAGGTATTTATAAAAAACGGTAAAAAAGCCTGGATTAACTATAAAAATGGTCAAATCAGGACTAAATAACAAAAAAGCTCACTTTTTAAAAAGTGAGCTGTTTTTTTAAATTTATTAAATGAAATAATTAAAATTAAGATTGAAAATCACTCTTAAGATTAGCGCAAGCAAGTGAAGCGCCAGCTAAAGCCCAAAGTTGCCATTGTAAAGATGTATCATTTAAAATATTATCTCCACTCGACATGGCAAAAATAGAAATACAAAGTGCCGCGAAAAAAAGAAAAAAGTTTTTTAATCTTGGTCGATGCTCTTGCCAATATGAACGCCAGAAAGCAATTAAGAGGGAAAAGATTAAAATAATATAGGCAATTAAAAGTGGGTAGCCACCATCTAAAGCAATTTGCAAATAATCATTATGAGGTTCAGATGGCCCTAAGCGAAAATCACGCTTCACGGAAATAACTGTGGCAGCTGTACCTAATCCATATCCTTGAACAGGCCTCTCTTTTAAATATCCATAAGAATCTCTCCATAAATCAAAACGCCAAGCAACGGAACCATAGGGATCTGATTGAAAAATACTGTTAAATCTAACTTGTACCGGCGGAATCAAAATATAAAGTATAATTAGAAATACAAAGCCAAATAATAAGAACTTTCTAAATTTAGCAGCACCAATTAAAAATAATATGGCCAGCAAAGCTAGATAAGCACCACGAGTATAAGTAAAAAATAAAATTAATATATAAAAAATAGACAAAAGCGAATAAATATAAACCTCTAATCTATCTTTACGAATATTTAAAATTAAAAAAATAGACATCGTAATCGCTAAAATAAGGAAAAAGGCCAGCATATTCGGATGAGTAAAACTACCAAAAGCACGATATATTTGACCATCAGGTAAACCGGTTTTATTCATAATCTGAAATAGACCCAATATAGCTGGTGCTAAAGCTGACCAAATAATAACTTTAATCAACAAACTTAAATCTTTGGCATCTCGCAAAAGGAAAAAACCAACCAAAAAAGAAGACAATATACTAAAATAACGAAATAACTCTTTAACAGTTTCTCCTAAATAAAAAGTATTAAAGATACTTAAGACACCTAATATTAAGAAAAAAAACCAAGCTAAAAACAAATAATTATGTGGCAAACGACGCCAATTAGGCTTTTGAATAAAAATAAATAAGCTTGATAATAATACCACTATAAATCCCAACAAACTAAGCATATTAACCGTAATCGAACCCATGGTAAATAAAATATTATTCACACTTAGATCTAAAATGGGACGTAAAAATAGAATCAACAGAAAGCCCAATTTAAAATTAAACAAAGAAATTAAAAACAAAGCTAATAATAACACCGTTAACAACTTATTAATTACCAACATTGATGATAAGGCTATTATTGGCAAAAGTATCAAAGAAACTAAAGCTGCAAATAGACGTATATTTTTAATAAAAGAATTAGACATTAAATTGAAAATAAAACTATAGTTATGTTATAATTTAAGTATTATTAATATAATTTTATCTTAATCTTAATAAAAGGTAAAGCTAAGAGGACTTATGAAAATCTTACAAGTTAATAAATTCTATTATCCTAATCGTGGCGCTGATAAATACTTTCTTTTTCTAGAAAAATTATTAAGAGAAAAAGGACATGAAGTCAGAGTTTTTGCTATGACAGATGAAAATAACTTAGAATCTCCAGATGCATCCTTTTTCTCAAGCCATGTTGATCTTCACGCTATAAAAATTAAAGATAAATTTAAAGCAGCCAGCTCTATCATCTATAACCAAGAAGCAAAAAAGAAATTTGCCACACTTCTAGATGATTTTCAACCAGACATTATTCATTGTCATAATATCTATCATCAATTATCTCCCTCTATTTTAGATGCCGCTAGAAAAAGAAAAATACCAGTAGTCATGCACTTACACGATTATAAGCTGATTTGTCCAAACTATAAGCTTTACACCAAAGGTAAATACTGTAAACGTTGTCTAGCTAATAACTATTTTCAATGCACAAAATATCGTTGTATTGAAAATAGTTTCAGTAAAAGTCTCTTAGCGTCTATAGAGATGACTATACATCATAAAATATTAAAAATTTATAAAAAAGGAGTAGCTATGTTTATCCCTCCCAGTATTTTTATGAAAAATATTTGCATAGAAGCTGGCTGGGATAAAGATAAATTTATAGTCTTAGAAAATATTAGTCCCGTTAAAAATATTGACCAACAAAATATTAAGGATTATTTTTTCTATTTCGGAGCCCTAGAAGAAGAAAAGGGAATTGACCTAGCTATTAAAGCAGTAGAAAAAGCAGATAAACAATTAATCATCGCCGGTGAAGGATCATATAGAAAAAATTTAGAATCACTTGCCCAAGAACTTAATGCTAATATTAAATTTGTTGGACAAATACAAGGAGATGAATTAAATAAATTATTAGCAGAAGCTTTGGCTGTTATTATTCCATCACGTTGGCCGGAGAATATGCCTTTAGCGGCCATAGAAGCCATGTCAGCCGCTAAAACGGTCATCGCTAGTGATACAGGCGGATTAACAGAATTAATTACAGATGGTCAAAATGGCTATTTGTTTCCAGTTGATAATCTAGAAAAACTTACAAATATTATAAAGTCACTAAGTATCACTAAAGCTAAAGAATTAGGTAAAGAAGCGGCTTTGAGTAGAGTTGATAAAAATATAGACTGGCACTATCAAAGACTGATCAAGATATACAATCAAGTAATAAATAAAAAAAACCTCGCATAATAACGAGGCTTTTTAAAATCTAATTTATTGTATGATTTCAAGGGCAGTGCTATAAGTGAGATTTGAAGTTTTACCATCAGCCTTCACATCATATCTACCAGCCTGAGATGAAGGGATAGTGATATCAGCCGAGAATCTACCAAAATTATCAGCTTGAACTGATTTTTTTTCATTTTTCAGACTAACCACTATTTCTTCATTAGGCAAATATCCTCCACCAGAAACATTTATAGTCGCCCCTATCTTCACTGTATAAAAATTTAAGCTTATATATAAATTCTCAAAAGGATAGATTTTAACATCATCCTGATCTATCTTGCCACTACTAGCTACTAATTTTAAGCTCTGATCTAAAACAGCAATACCAGAATTATTAAATACCACTAAACGATCACCCTGATTGGTATTAACTAATTTTAAACCCATGGCCCATCCTTGAGGAGTGGCGTTATATGATTGATACTCATGCACTAATTTTAAATCACTCTTATTAAGCTGATATATATTAGCTCCATTCGAAGCATATATATACTGACTACCAATTGCGCTTTCTGTGTCAAATGAGGAATTACCATAATGACGAAAAGAAGCTAATAGACTACCATCTAAATTATATTTTTTCACATAATAGTCATCTGTAACATATAATAAGCTAACATTCCTATCATAATAAACTTTACGACTATTATCATCAAAACTACGATAATTTAAAGCAATTGATTTAATAATTTGTCTAGTTTCGCGATCATATATTTCTAAACTATCGTTATTTAAAGCAAATAAAAAACGATTATCACCACCACTACGTAAACTATATGGAATATCCGAACTAAAATCGTATCCATTAATAACATCTAGATTTTCATTCCAAATACGAACCCCTCTATCACTAATAGTAGCTAAGTTATTACCCAGTCTATCTACGCGATGATACCACTCCCAATAAGTGTTATGAACCTTTTTTTCAAATCGTACACTTTGTAAATCAGAAATGTCATATTCATACAAAGTATAACCAGCAACCGCATAGGCTACTAATTTATTACCCTGGACTTCTAATTTAACGTCATTAAATACCTCTGTTTTAGATGGATTAACAGCTAAGCCATAAGTAAACAAGCGCTCAAGTTTGTCTCCGGAAACTTTAAAAAATTCCAAACGACCAGAATTAGCGCTGGCAACGATTAATTGATTATAATACAAGACTGCGTCGCCAGAGTAATATGCTTGATTTTTAGTTTTAGCATCTTTAATGCTCCAGCCAGCAAAGATTAGAATAGCTAAAGCGGAAAATAAAAGAATTTTCTTCATATATATATTTATTATTTATGTAACTCTATATTATACATAATTATTATTTTTTGTCAATAATATCTTCATTTAACTCTTCCTGTTGTAATCCTTGACAAAGACTTGACAAACTCTCTGTAATTAGTTATAATGATATGTTATAAATAATTAATCAGATAATATACATATAATATGGAAATGGAGTTTTTATTAAAAAATATTAAAAAAAGAAAGGCGTTAGTTTTTGGTATAATGATCGGTGCTTTTATTTTAATGGCAGCTATTACTTTTGTGCAGCCTTTAAAGTATTCCGTGACTTCACGTCTACTTATATCTCAAAATCTAAGTGGAGCTGATCCTTATACTGTTTCTAAATCAAATCAATATTTAAGTAACTTATTTGCTCAAGTAGCTCATTCATCTTCTTTCTTCACCCTTACCACAAATACTGGATTTAATATTGATAAATCATATTTTGGCAATGATTACAAAAAGCAAATGAAGACCTGGAATAAGACTATTGAAGCCAGAAGTATCGGTGATACTGGTATTATTGAAATATTAATATATCATCCTAACACCTATCAGGCTCAGCAAATTGCCTTAGCAGTGAATCAAGTTCTTATAAATCAAAGTTCCAATTACCAAAAGGGAGGTAACGATGTTACTATTACTGTTATCGATCAACCACTAACATCATCCTATCCAGTTAAACCAAACATTATATTAAATATCATCTTTGCCTTAATATTAGGTTCAGCTACTTCTATATTTTATATATATTTCTTCCCAGCTAAAACGCAAAGATATATTAAAATAAAAGAAAACAAGATAGCTGCAGAACAAATAAATTATCCGCCTAACAATCTACCAACTACTGAACAAATACAATTTCATCAGAATCATAATAGCAATACAGAAAACATAAGGGGTAATATTAATAATATTCTTAGATAAAAAAGCGCTCTTTTTATGCTTCCTAAAACTATTTTGGGAAGCAAAAAAAGACCGTTACTGAACGATCTTTTAAAACAGAATATAAACCAAAAAAAATAAATCATGAAAAAGTTTTTTTTGATTTTCATTCTGCTAGCCATCATGGTTAGCGGATTTGCCCAACACCCATTGGGTGAAAGCCAGCTTCTTATTGGAAACGGCTATTTTAAGCCTAAGCTCCAAGAAGGTGATGGCACTTGGCGATATGTTGAAGCCAGGATTATTCCTGGCCAAAATAACAATATACGCGCTGGACTGTATTTCTCTGCCATTGAGGTAGGAAGTAGAATTGAAGGATTTAAGCATCATTCCACAGAATTTGGAATTGGCTTAGCCTTAAATTTCACTCTCACTCCTGGCTGGAAATATGAAAAGCATGGCTGGGGTAACCTTGGCTACAAAAAATCGAAATCAGAGGGATCAATAAGACAGACCAATGGTTTGTTTCAAAGCTCCCAAGAAGACGATTTAATCTTCCTAACAGGAGGAATTATATTCCGCAATACATTGGAAGCATTTCCTTTTGTTAGGCAAAAAGTGTCCATGGAATACCAACAAGCTTTAAAAAGTAAATATGTTGGTAAATGGGAAGGTGAAACAATTCTAACCCAACCTTGGGACAACGAGCGTTTCAAATTAGCTTTTGAAAATGCCATTGCTAAGATTAATCTTAGCTGGCAACACGAAACACATTTGTTACCAGCAATTTATCTCGCTTATTCCCACGAAAAAGGGAACAGCAAAGATTATGGCGCAATTGGCGCAGTCCTAACCCTAGCCAAGGGAGAGTATGGCAAAGAAATGATTAACCTTTCCTATCAGTCAAAGTTTGACCTAGCAGGAAAAGACAGAATAAATATACTCCAAGTGGATATCAATATTCTGTCATTCTTTAATAATTAAAAACTAACCCTAAACCAAATAAATCATGAAAAACAAGAATTTTTTTCTTATTGTTGCTGGCATTATCATTCTTGTCATCGCAGCGCTTCTCTTCTGGAATTCCTCTAAGGAGACTCCGGAATATGTTGAACCTAATGGTATAGAGCAAATGGTCTCTGACGACCAAGGCTCTGATGCTGTTATTGAGGAAGAGTGTCTGGAAGAGGCCAAGGTCTCTATCACTGTAACCGGTGATGAGATTGTTAATCTCTATGCCGACATAGCCCGCTTAGAAGCTGAGTTAGCCGCTTGCATGGAAGGGAAAGAGCCAAAAAGCTCTGCCACCACTACTCCTACCCGGACTACACGCAAAAGCGTCACAAAACGCCAAACACCGACGAGTAAGTCTGAAACCAGCAGCAGCACAACAAGTGCTGGTGAATCATCTAGAGTTTCAAGTCCCAATATTGCAATTTCCAAGTATGAAGGTGTTATTTCTGGAGATTTTGGCAGAAGTTTTGACGGAGAAGGCAAAATCTTTTATTACGTGAAAAATGCTAACACCGAAGCAAAGCTAAGCAATATCCAGGGCCGTAATACCACTGAAACTCATCTAAATGGTGAATTTGGAGTATTAGGTGTTCAGGTTGGTGATTACTTGATCTATAAAACAAACACGATCATGACGATCGACAAATTAGATGAAACCGTTCAATTTGCCATATATATAGGTAACCATACACAATACAATTACACTATGTGGTTGCCTCACGAATTTGTCAAACTCAACAAGAGCTTGGCAACGTCACCTGGCATAAAAGCTAATGACGAAGGAGGATTCGCCTACGTCACTCAAACAAACTACAAAGCTAGGGGTAAATAAAAAGACCCAGCAGTTAGTTAAACCGGTAGCTACAAAGTTACCGGTTTTTTCTTTGTCAAAGTATAATTTTAAGTAATAAAAAAGCCCTTAATGTATAAGCACTAAGGGTTTTATTTGTCCCCTAAGTTTTAGGTTTATTCTTCTGTTAGGGTGGGGGTTATTTCGTATTTTGCTCCAGAAGATGAATATACGCTTGCAATTTGCAAGCCTAGCATGTTTCCATCCGGAAGAAAGTACATGCTATTATTCATGATTCCGTAATTTTCTGGGCTATTTATATTTGGCCCAAATCTGAAATACAATCCTGCATTTAGATCCGAAATCCTAAACATTTGATAACCCCAACCGGTAAATTCACCGGACATCTGCACCAGGGGAATGTTCTGCCAATTATTATCAGCCAACATTCGACTAATAAATGGTTGAGACCCATTCCCATATTGGGCGTAATTAATATAAATCTTCAGAGAATCATTGTTAGGGATTCCTGAATATTTTATTTCATTTCGCACAGTGGGAGCGATAGTACCATTACTTATGTCACCCGCATTACCAGGTACAGCAATGTAAGAGATAGGATCAGGACTCATTTGACCATTGGTCAAATAAACTTCATAAACACCTTCGTTCTGCCCTGTAACCACCCAATAAGGTGAGTTAGGGTCATAGGAATAGGTGTTACCCTTGCCATAAGTGAAACGTTGCACTTCCTGATTGTTAGCCGGGAGAGTGACATGATCAATCACATATAATACACCATTAATCATTGTCGTTTCGCTTATATAACGAAGTTCCCATCCAGTCCAGTCACCAAGCGTCCAGGGATCTCCAGAAATATTGGCATAATTATAAATTGCCGTAGTTTTCATGGCAATTGTATAATTATAATTACCACCAGAAACTGGCGTTGCCGAGTATAGCAGGATTGTTCTGTTGCCAGCACCTGGTCGCACCACCAAAGTTATTTCACGATATATAGTATTACCTCCAGCGGCTATTGGTGTAATAGTTACCGAAATAGCATAAGTACCATTTTGATACTTTTGTTCAGGTGACTCCGCGGTTGAGGTATTACCATTACCAAGGTTCCAGACATAAGTGTAATCACTGGCAGGTAAAGGAAGCTCATCAAGCCAAAATTTTAAATAAACATTTGGCTCAGCAAAAGTGGTATCACCACTTGAGGAGTTAGCACCCGTCACTTTCAGCGCTGGGGCCTTATTACCATTATTATTAGGGGTAACTTCGTCATCCCCATAATCTTTCATGCAGCCTGTCATAGCAACGGCTGTCATGAGCAAAACAAAAAACAACTTTTTCATAATTATTGGGTTTAGGGTTAGTATTCAATTATTAAAGAACAAACTTTTTGTCCTTCTGACTCTACTTTAAATAAATAAAATAGAAGCAAAAGGACAAAAAATATTTTTTTATTTTCTGTCTTTTAATTTCTGATATAAAGCTAAAGTGTCATCAACAATGTTATTCCAATTATATTCTTCACGAGTTCTTTTCTGCAATGCCTTACCAGCTTGATCTAAATCTTCTGAACTCATTGCTAATACTTCACTCAACTTATTATATAAATCATCAACATTACGGTTTTTAAAAGTATAACCCAAGCCTCCTAAAGCTTCTAAATTGGCTGGTATATCACTGGCAAAGCAGGGAAGAGCGTATGACATAGCCTCTAATAGTCCCATTGATAGTCCTTCATATTCAGATGGTTGACCAAAGATATAAGCGTTAGAATAGAGTTCTTGTAAGGTACTGCCGCTTTGGCTGCCAGTAAAAATTATTCTGTCATCGCCACGAGCTAATTCATGTAATTCATTAATGTAATCATCAGTATAAGCACTACCTCCAGCAATAACTAATTTTTTATCTGTCTTTATTCTTTTAAAAGCTTCGATAAAATAATGCACACCTTTATGCTTCACAAGTCTTGAAGCTAATAGAATATAAGAGTCTTTATCTAAATTCCATTTATCTTTTATTTCTTTAGCTTCTAATATAGTAGGCTCATTAATTCCTGAAGCCATATATCTTGCGCCCTTGTCATATCTATTTACAGCATAAGTTGTTAATTCTTTCGATGTAACTAAAGTCTGATCAGCTAAATTACAACCAACTTTTTCGCCTAAACGTAAATATAGTTTAGCAAAAAAGCCCCATTTTTTATGATAGTAATCTTGACAATGAAAGGTAAATACTATAGGAGTATTGGGTTTCAATATTTTTACCAACCATAACAGTGAAGCAGGTCCTATTGATTGAAAATGAATAATATCAAACTTATGAAAAGCTAAATGAATAACAGCTAAAAAAGTATGACTAATAGCTTCAAAATTTTTACCTTTAATAAAAGGCAGGGATATTAATTTTACCCCTTTATATTCTGTCATTTTAGGAGCATAACCGGCGCGAGCATAGGCGTATACATCGTGACCACGAGCAGCTAAATGAACAAGTAATTCTTCTACTTGCTTTTCAACTCCGCCTGTTTGAGCTGGTATTCCTTTTTGTCCAATAAATGCTATTTTCATAATTTTATTATAACCTATTAATCTAACAAATGTATAACAATTTGTCAAGTTATATTAGCATTATTTATACTATTTGTCAATACTTATAAATTACTTATTATTAGTAAAGATTTAGCTAATAATCGCGATTGCTTTAATTTTATCTAAAGCTTCCTAAACAATTCAATATAAGATATAATGTATATAGGAGTTATTAACTATATAAATTTTTAAAAAAATCAAATTTAAAATATTGATTTATTGTTTTTTATCTATATGAATGATAAGCAACTAATGAAGTTGGTGCACAAAATATCCTATTACCCCAAATTAAGATTAGAGATATTTAATTCTCTAAAAATAGGGCAGCAAAGAGATGTAATATTAAGACTTACCAAACATGTTCAATATGACATTGTCTCCCAATTAAAAAAAGCTGACTTTATCTCACTGCTAGAACATTTAGATAATGACGAGGCCACCGACTTGCTTCAACTATTGCCCAAAAAAACAGGCAATAACCTTATCAAACTATTAAATAGCTCGAGACAAGCCGAAATCTCTCTCTTATTCCAGTTTGATCCCAATACTGCCGCTGGTTTAATGAATTTAAACTATATTAAAGTTGAACTTGATGATAATTTAGCCTCAGTGGCTAAGCAAGTTCGAACTCATGAAAAACGCACGGGGAAGTTACCAATTATTCTTATTGTCAAAAGCGGGCAACTACTAGGTCATTTGCCTGGTCATCAACTTGGTTTTGGTAGGCCCAGAGAAAAGGTTGGTAAATATATTAAAAGAATAAAAACAGTTAAATATAACGCCGACATTAATCAAGTAATCAGTATCTTTGAAAATCACCCTCATGATAAGATTGTGGTAATAGGGGAAAGAAAAAAAGTTTTAGGACTAATCTATTCAGATGATATTCTTCAAGCCTTACATGAACGTGAATCATCTTCTTTGTATGACTTTGCTGGTGTTAGCTCTGAGGAATCAGTTTTTGACCCAATTAAAAGTAAAGTACGTTCACGTTATAAATGGTTAATGATTAACTTAGGCACCGTCTTTTTGGCTTCTTTTACTGTTGGCTTATTTGATCAAACAATCGCTAAGTATGTCTTATTGGCAGTTTATATGCCAATTGTAGCTGGTATGGGTGGTAATGCTGCTACACAGACTTTAGCTATTATGGTTCGGGGTATCACCTTAAAACAAATTGGTTTAAAAACCGCTTGGAAAACATTGAGAAATGAAATAGGAGCAGGGCTGATTAATGGTTTAATTAATGGTGTAATTGTCTCCTTAATTGTATTTTTAAAAGATGGCGACTGGCGTATTGGTATTATCCTTGCAATTGCTATGATATTAAATCTGATCATCGCTGCTACTTTTGGTACTATGGTACCATTGATTATGAAAAAATTAGGTAAAGACCCAGCTACTTCAGCAACAGTGTTTATTACCACGGCCACTGATATCTTTGGCTTCTTTGCCTTTCTTGGCATCGCCACACTAGTATTGAAATAATATGGCTAATATTTTAGGTATTAAAACAGGACAAAATGATGCAAAAGCAGTAGAGGAGAAAGTTCAATCTTTCTTTAAGTCTTCTGCTAACAATCAAATCGTTACCCCTAATCCTGAAATTATTCTCAAAAGCCAAGATGATGAAAAACTTTTCTATATATTAAACAATGCCACCCTTTCTCTGGCCGATGGCTTTGGCTTAAAAATAGCCGCTATCTTAAGCAAGCAAAAACTATTTCGCTACACTGGTGCCGATTTATTACCATACCTGCTTAAAGATGCTAATGACAATAGACGTCGTCTACTTATTATCAACCGAAAAGATGGACTATCTAATAAATTGCTATTAGAAAAATATTTAAAGACTAATTATTCTAATATTCAATTTCTCATTCTTGAACTAGCCTCTCAAGAGAAAGTCCTAACAGAAATAGATGCGATTCAAACCTTCATGCCTGATTTAGCTATTTGTTTATTTGGTGCCCCTCATCAAGAAAAATATATTTTTGATTTATTAAATAAAGTAAAATGCCTAAAAATTGGAGTAGGTTTAGGTGGAGCTTTTGATTTTCTAACAGGAAAAATAAAAAGAGCTCCTAAATTAATGAGACAATTAGGTTTAGAATGGTTATTTAGATTAATAAAACAACCCCATAGATGGCGTCGTATTTGGAGGGCCACTTTCGTATTTCTCACTAAATCAATTTACTGGATATTTATTCTACCAAATTTATATCGTCCTAATGTAGCTATTCTAATTTATAAAAACAGTGAAAAAGGCAGGGAAGTATTAATCGTAGAAAGACAAGGACATGAAAATCATTGGCAAATTATTCAAGGAGGCAGAGATAATTTAAGTATTAAAGAAGCGGGTATTAAAGAATTAAAAGAAGAAACAAATATTAGTGATTTTATCATCAAAGGTATTTATCCAAATTTATATCGCTATGAATTTGATAAAGAATTTGGGAAATATGAAAATCCTTTCAATAATCGCCACTACGGCTATAAGGGTCAAAAACAAAGTCTGCTAATTGTTGAATTTACTGGCGATGACAGTCAAATAAAAATTAATTTTTGGGACCATAGCGCATGGAAATGGGTCACGGAAAATCAGTTTATTGCCAGCATACATGAAAAACGACAAGCAGCTGGAACAATATACCTAAAAAAATTACAAGAATTATAATTTTAAACAAAAAAGCATTTTCAAAGTACAATAATTATGCTATAATGTAAATATGAAACATAAAAAAATTATCATATATCTAGCTATTCTATTTATATTCAGTACCGCTTTTGTGGCCTGGAGAAATATTTCTGTTGTTAATGGACAAGAAGATGATGCTTTTAATGCTGAAATAAAAGCCTTAAATCAACAAATACAGGCTCAAAAACAGCAACTTGAGTCTTTAGCTGACAAACAAAAAGAATACGCAAGACAAATCGCAGCTAAACAACAAGAAAAAAATACTTTAAGTTCTCAACTAAGTCTATTAGCTGATAAAGCAGCTCAAACTGAGCTAGAAATAGAATCTACCAATCTATCTATTAGTAAAACTAATTTAGAAGCCCAAAAAATTAGTTTAGATATTTTAGATACCAATGCTACTATTGATGCCCAAAAAGATAGAATCGCCAAACTATTGCGATTAGTCTATAAACAAGATCAGGTATCTTCTTTAGAAGTATTATTACTGAATGATTCTATTTCTGAATTTCTTAACCATGCTAAATATCTAGAAAATACTAATAGTGAATTAAGGCAAAATTTAAATCAACTACAATATGACAAGGAAAGACTAGATCAGGCTAAAATAAATATTGATAATAAAAATAAGGAATTAAATAAACTTAAGAAAGATTTAGAATCTAATAAGTCAAAGTTAGAATATGAGCAATCACTACAAGCAAATTTATTAGAGGAAACCAAAGAGTCAGAACAAGCCTATCAAAATCTATTAAAAGAAGCCAAAAGACAAGCAGCTCAAGCAGAAGCAGAAATCTCCGGCATAGAAAACACTATTCGTAGTAAAATGGCACAGAAAGATAAAGATCGTTTAGATAATAGTGATAGCACTATTGCTTGGCCAATTTCAGGTAGATATATAACTTCCACTTTTCATGATCCTGATTATCCTTTTCGTCGCATTATTGGTGAACACTCTGGTATTGACCTTAGGTCTCCACAGGGAAGCCCTCTTTATGCAGCTGCTGATGGCTACGTAGCTAGAGTTAAATTCGATGGTTCAACTGCCTATGCCTATATCATGATTATTCACAACGACGGCCTATCAACTGTTTATGGTCACGTATCAGGCGTGAATGTAACAGCTGATCAATATGTTGTTAAGGGTCAACTGATTGGTAAAACAGGCGGTGGTCCTGGTAGACCAGGCTCAGGCCCATTCTCAACTGGCGCACATCTTCACTTTGAAGTAAGAAAAAATGGCATTCCGGTTAATCCATTAGATTATTTGCCATAAACAAAACAGATTAATTAATTATTAATCAATTAAAACATAAAACTATGGGACTATTTGGTAATAAAAAAATGGGTGAAGATCCTTCTATTAAAAGGGAAGCGTCTGAAACCCCAAGAAGCAAAGAAACTGCTCAAGCGGAATTAATGGAAAAATTTGGGTTAAGAAAGACCTCAGATTTTCAACTAGCCCTACAAAAAGGAGAAATCGAGAAGGCTAAAAATTGGCTAACATATATTATAGACAACAAAGAAAAATTTCCTCAATACTTATCTACTTGGGACAATTGGTTAAATGACCGTCAAAATGAAATTAAGCTTTATAAGGAACTAAAAGAAAATGGTTCCTTAGAAAAGATGGAACACCGCAGCAAAGAAGAAGCTCAAGCCGAACTAAAAGAAAAATTTGGCTTTGCTGACACTAAAGGTTTTAGAAATGAACTGCAAAGTAACATACAAAATGCTGAAGCTTGGTTAAATTATATCATAGCTAACAAGCTTCGCTTTCCTCAATATTTATCAACTTGGGATAATTGGTTAAGTGATAGACAACAAGAATTAGCTCAAGCAAAATAAAAATTATTTCAACAAAAAAATTCGGTATATACCGAATTTTTTGATACTAAATTAATTATTGTAGCTTCCTGTTTTCATGAACCCTACGATGAACGTCGCTTAGTTGTTTGTTGGTTACATGAGTATATATCTGAGTGGTAGCAATATTACTATGACCCAAAAACTCCTGCACTGTGCGTAAATCTACTCCTTCGTTAAGAAGGTCAGTGGCAAATGAATGCCTTAAGGTATGAGGGGTTGCCATAACTGGTAATCCTGTAATTTTAACATATTTTTTAACTATATTCTCAATACTTTTTACTGTTAATCTTCTTGATTCAGTGGACTTAGTACTACCTGGTTTATAGTTAATGAATAAAGCTGGGTCAAAATCTTTACGAACTTCTAAATAGGCCTTTAAAGCCTTTATCGCCCTAGAAGAGAAGTAGACTGTCCTAATTTTAGAGCCTTTACCAACTACGGCTATCTCTAATGAATCTTGACCTTCTTTAATGCGTAATTGCTCTAAATTTAAAGCCACTAATTCAGCCACACGTAAGCCAGTAGAAAAGAGAGTTTCTAACAAAGCTCTATCTCTCAAACCTATGGCAGTAGAACTGTCAGGAGCAGAAAGAAGGGCAGACAACTGATCTAATTTTAAAAACTTAATTTCCTTATCACCCCTATCTTTAGCCAACTTTACTTTTGATGGTGGCAGGGAAGAAATATCCTTTTCAACAAAGAATTCTAGAAGTGAGCGAAGAGCAATTAAATAATAGTTTTGCGTACTTTTTTTTAAAGCCTTCTTAGTTCTAGTATCTATATGTCTTGACAAAAACACCTTATAATGCCATATATGATCAACGCTTAATTCAGCTGGTTTTAGGTCACTTAAAGCATTATCCTGAAGCCAATTAAAAAATTTACGCAAAAAACGTGTATAGTTTTCCTGAGTTTTGCTAGATAATCCTTTTTCTATTTCTGAATAATCTAAAAAATCAATTAAATATTTGCTAATAGCTTTTTGTTCCTTCATATAGCTATATTATAGCACAAATTAAGAGGGAAGCTCTAAAAAGGGCTTTTAAGCGACTAAAATTTAAAAGACTAGTTGATAGATATGACCTGAAAGTATTTAAATTTTAATAGTAAAAAATTATTTTTAAAAAAATAAAATAATCTTTAGTTAAATAAGAATAAAAATAAGATATAATAACTTAATCAATAAATTATTAATAAAAGATCAGGGAAGTAGTTATATATAAAGAAAAAGCAGTGAATATCACTACTTTAACTATATAACAATACTTCGCATAATGTATATTAATAGAAGTTATATCACTATGAGTCCATTAACAGTGTCTTAGTATATCACCAGGCCTAATATATATAACTGCGGATAAAACATTAGTAATATCTTTAAAACAAGTAAGAATACACCTATGCTAATTAAAGAAAATAAAAACACCGCTAAAGAAAATAAAAGCTTAAATGTTTTTTCCATATAATTATAAGTTTAAATTATTTAAAATATATTAAATCGCCAAAACGTAAATCAATATACTGAAGAGATAAAAATTGCTCCTCTTCTTGCTCTTGCTGAATTATTAATAATTTATTAATTTGCTTTAACATATCCTCCTTAATGTTAAATATAATATTGGGTCCTTTGTTTAAATCTACCACCAAACTATTTAATTCTGAACTAACAATAAATTTATCTACTAAAAGTGATGGATAGGATACTAATTCTCGATTTAAATTAAATAAAGCCGTAAAATATTCTTCATCTAAATCCAAACAGCCATCATCTTTTAAATAATCTAAATCTGACTCACTTTCTAAAATAGCTAGATTAGCTTGTGTGTCAGGTGTCACTAGTGCGTCAGTAATTAAACAACCAATTGCATCACTAAAAGACCGCATATCATCATCTTGCCAAATAAAAGCAATTGGTCGTTCTCTAAGATTAATTTCTAAGCTATGAAAAAATTTTTTATCAACACTAGCATTAGCCAATTTAAAATCTTTTTGAATATCACTAGCCAAATCTTTTGTGTTTATAAACAATAAATTATCTTGAGACAAAAATATTAGTCTATTAACATCTTGCTTTTCTTGAATATAATTTTGTACATCGACACTATTAAGTCTCTCTAAACCATTAATAGTAATATTATTAATTTTAAAAATATTAGAAAAAAATATAATATAAATAGTAGCGACAAAAAATATAAAAAATATACTAATATAAAAATACTTTTTTTTATTTTTTTTATCTCCCTTATTCTTATTTCTTGATCTAAAAAAGGGATTATTTAAAGACTTACTTTGATAGTCTTTTTTAATCTTTTTACTCAACTTCCCTCTTTTTATGATTTTGTGAGACCCCTTCCCCTTTAACATAAATTATATTATTTGTCAATAATTATTCTTCTAATATTAGCCTGTAATTTAACCAATAACTCATAAGGAATTGTTTTTTCTATTACAGACAAATTTCTAATTGAATTCACATCTCCATTATTAGCCGATATAATTTGCAACTCTTCCCCAATAGCAACATGTTCATCGTTATCTAAAACTAAACAAGTAAGATTCATGCAAATATTACCAGCCACTCTTAAATAATTATTTCTTAATTTAAAGCTAGCCCTATTAGATAAACGACGATCTAGGCCTTCGTAATAGCCAAAAGGAATTATAACTACTCTTAAATCAGTAGGGGCTATAAATTCTTTATTATACGATATACTTTCACCGGCTCTAATATTTTGTATCGATACTACAGAGCTAAAGAGCTCTAAAGCCGGCTGCAGCGTATTAGCCTTGGCAAAAGCCCCATTGCTTACTTCAAAGGGATTGTAGCCATAGAAAGCCAAACCAGGGCGACAGGCAGTTAAACGAGGATGATGTACTGAAAATAATCCAGCACTATTAGCTAAATGAACAAATTTTAAAGTCTTAAATTCCCTTTCCGCTATATCTAAGTTTTGTAAAAAATTTTCTAATTGAAAAGAGTTCATTTGACCATCACCCTCAGCAAAAGATAGATGAGAGCAAAAACCACTAACATTCACTTGCGACAATAGCTTTCTATTTTCATCTATAAAAGAAGTTAAATCTTTAATTCCCTCTCTATTCATGCCAGTGTTAATAAACAAATGTATACTTGCTCCTTTTCTTAAATCAACTATTTTTTCTAATGTGCGCTTATTATAAATACAGACCTCAGTTCTATTCCAATTTAAATACTGATAGGCATCAAGAGGCATTTCACCGATAATTAAGACTTTCCTCTTAAAATAACGATAGACTATTTGAGCCTCTGGGAAAGAATCGACTGCCACCATGTTTATATTAGTTTCATTTAAAATTGTACAGATTTCCCTCAAACCATGACCATAGGCATTAGCTTTTAAAACTGGAAAAAGCTCAGCATGAGGCTGTTCTGCTTGCAGTATTTGTAGATTATGAAAAATAGCCCTCTTATTTATTTCAATTCTATTTAAAGTATTATAACTCGGCTTAATCAATTGTTTTAATTTATTAATAATCATGTTATTAATTTTCTATAACTACGCCTTCGCCACGATTAATATTATCAGCCGGTAAAAATGAATCTAGATTAGCTAAACTATTGCTTATTTCAACATCTGCCCAACTATCATATACGTGATAACGGATATTACTCAGCATTGGAGCGTTTTTACCAATCTGTGCTTCTGTTGGAATAAGTCTAAGGGCAAAATTGGCAGAATAATTACCACCACTAGCATCTAAACTATCTACTTGCCAAATCAATAAACGTCGTTCTTGATTATATGAAAACTTACCTGCTAATAAGCTATATTCCTCAGCCAACTCTACTCCTGGCTCTAATTGGGCACTAAAAACTAAATTTTGCAGCTGGTTACCAGAATTTTCAGCATTTACTATTAACCAATATTTAGTAGGTATTCCAACAATAGGCGGGATAGGTCCGATACCCAATTGATCACCCTGTAAGCTGTGATAGAATAAATTCGCTGATATATTTAAATTACTAATAATTTTTATATCTTCCAAGTTAAAAACTTTTTCTATTTGACTGTTATCGTTAGCTATTGCAACAGCTTTAATAGAACTTTGAATATTTCTGGGAAAATTTAATTGTACTGTCCTCCATTCTACATTAATTTCAAAATCTTTTTGCTCTCCTGCTTTAATATTTTTAATTACAATTTGACTATCATTAATCTCTATATCTTCATTATCAGACTCAAGAGCTCTTAAATCAAAAGCAGCGCTAATAAAAGAAAATTCTAGCTTTAATTCATCTATATCTTTTTCTCCGCTATTTTTATATTCTATCAAATAAGTTATTGCCTCTTCTTCTTCGACCTTATCTGTATTAGTCGTAGTAATTAAATCAAAATTTAATGTTTTTTGTTTATCAACAGGACTAGTAGTTGGTGAAGAAATAGGCCATTTAATCATTGATATGAGAGTAGGATTATAGACAGCCATTCTAATACTTACACCGGCTAATACTAATAAGATTAGCATTAATGAAAAATCTAAAACTAAATGCCACTTCTGCCTACGGTAAAAACGTTTTCTTCTATTGTGCCAAAAATTTAAAAACTTTTTACTCATAAAAATATGTTAATTTTAAAAGCCAGAAATACCAACAGATATTTCAGGCTGACCAGAAATAGTAGAATAACCAACAGAAATTATATTTTGAAAATCTTTTGTAAATGAAAAGAAACTTTTTTTCTCATTGCCAACTTCATCAAATATCTTTATCAATGATCCTCCACCAGGACCATCACCAGTAATTATCTCCGCCTTACCGTCACCATCTAAATCGCCAGCAGTAACCTTTACTCCTCCTCTAAAATTTTTATCATAAGCGAAAAAATGATTAATAAATTCACCCCTCTCATTGAAATAACGAACATGAGGACCGCCACCATAACCAGCGCCAGTAATTATTTCCGCCTTACCATCACCGTTAACATCAGCTGCGCTCATATTAACTCCACCCCTAAAATTCTTATCATAAGCGAAAAAATTTAATAATGAACGACCGTTAGAATCAAAGACTCTCACCTGAGGACCGCCACCAGAACCAGCACCAACTATAATTTCTGGAAAAGAATCACCATTTATATCAGCTATCGCTAAAGAAGCTGAGCCTTTAAAGCCTGGAGCAAATGGTCTTATGGTCCACATATTTTGACCATCTCTTTGTCGAGTTAGTAATCCTTTGTCTAAATATATATAATCAATTTTACTATTATCAAAAAATTTACCCAATATAACATCACTACCAGCCGGTATAGAAGTAATATAAGAGAAAAAACCATTACGAGCCTGTTCGCCTTCTGAATCAAAAACTCTTAAAAATGAACCATTAACAAAACTACTTCCCTGCCAAGC
The DNA here is from genome assembly GCA_964435515.1 of uncultured Gammaproteobacteria bacterium. Classification (GTDB taxonomy): domain Bacteria; phylum Patescibacteriota; class Patescibacteriia; order Patescibacteriales; family UBA12465. Next base: position 26,850 of record CAYSZD010000003.1, read on the forward strand.
ATTCAACTTTTTAAGCAATACGATTCCGTCTTGAGCATCTAAATTTAAATAATTTATTTTTAAACCATTATTAATTTTTGGATCCTGATTACCTTTAATTTTTTCAAATTCTTCTTTGCTAAAAACAAAATTTTGCTTTTTATCAGTTGAGTTTAAAATAACCAAACCATTCTCAAAATCACGTCGCCATAATCCAGGCTCAATCTTTGTACTTCCATTTTTTAAAATATTATAAGGCTTTGATTGAGCTAAACCTAAATTTACATCATATTCATCATACCACCATAATTGAGCGTGATTAGTAATATCATAATCAAAACTATAATATCCATCGCCTAACAATGTACTGCTTAAACCAAAACGGAAAAGACGATAATCATTTTCATTTTTTTTATTAATATTAATAACAGATACATTAGGCTCTTTGTTTAAACTAGGTAATTTTAAATAAGATTCCATAGAACCTTGCCACGTTCCTCCATTTTCCCAGCTAGAAGGAAAACTTTCTAGCATCATACCATTCAGTAATCCTTGATAGGGCCAATGTATGCGTCCATTACCTATTACTATAAACTCTGAACCACACAATTCTCTAGTCAAACGTAACATTTTTTCAAAACCCTCAGCCCAAATAGTATCAGCGTGCTTAGAATCATCTTTAATACCGTCTCTATTTAAATCAATATTACTATTATTAACCCAAGCTACATCACCCCAGGTATTATCATAGAAAACCCCGTCCCAGAGACCAGAACTAAAAATTTTATCTTTAATAAAACGAGGCAGGAATTCATTAAATAATAAATTATCTTTATTCCTGCCCGATTCATTACTTAAATTAAACATTGAGGTAAAAGGCCAATTAACCACTGCCTTACCATTTTGATCTTTTAGGCGCCAATCCTCAATAATTTGCTCAGATAATTCTTGACGTAAAAAAGCATTATTATAATAATCAGCTTCATTAATAATTTCTTGAGCGGTAATATAAGCTAAAATCTTTACCTTAGGATTAATCGTTCTTATTTTCCTTATTAACTCTGGGTTATTTATTTGATTTTCCATGTCTAAAATAACAAGATCCCAACGCGCTAAAGAAATAGCCTCAGCTTCAGTTAAATCCCATTTAAGAAAATAATTAGCTAAACGAGGATAATCAGATTGAGTTGAAGCTGACACTGAAAACGGTAGAACAAAAGATATAAGAATAATTAATGAGACAAAATATTTCATGCTACTTAAAATTTATTATTATCAGGAAAAATATATTGAGGATTGCCTGGTAAATATTGACGCAATACTTCTGGTATCAAAACAGAGCCATCTGCTTGTTGGTTTTGTTCTAAGATAGCTGGTAGTAAACGACTAGTAGCTAACCCGGATCCATTTAAAGTATGAACAAATAAATTTTCACCCTGTCCATTTTTAAAACGAATCTGTCCTCTTCTAGCTTGATAATCTAAAGCATTAGAAACACTACTTACTTCCTTGTATATATTCATACTTGGTAACCAAACTTCTAAATCAAAAGTTTTAGCCATAGCCGCACTACAATCTTCAGCAGCTAATTTTGATACCTGATGATGCAAGCCTAAGCCTTCTAACAATTCTTTAGCATGAAGTAATAATTCATCAAACATTTGCCATGAATCATTTGGCTGACAAAGGATAAACATTTCAATTTTATTGAATTGATGCCCTCTAATCATTCCCCGCTCTTCTTGACGATAGCTACCAGCCTCTCGACGAAAACAAGGTGAATAAGCAAAATATTTTAAAGGTAATTGTTCTGTTGGTACAATTTCACCACGATGATAATTACCAAGCATCATCTCGCTAGTAGCATTAAGACATAATTTATCTTGAGTCCAAAAAAGATCATCTCTGAATTTAGGCAAATGACCAGAGGTATAAGCTGATTCTTCGGATAATAAAAATGGAGGGATCAAAAAGCTATATCCTTTTTGTTGATGGTAATTAATAAAATAAGACAACAAAGCCCATTCGAGTAAAGCGCCCCAAGAGCGATAACACCAAAAACCTGAACCAGCAATCTTAGTAGCCCTTTCATAATCAATCATGCCTAAATTTTGAGCCAATTCTACATGATCTTTAAAAGAAAAACTAAATTCTGGTTTATTACCAAAAGTAGAAACTACTTCATTATTTTCCTTTCCTCCTGCAATTACATCATCAGCAGGCATATTTGGCAAAGCAGATAATTCCTCTTTTATATTTAACTCAATAGCTTTCAGCTCCTCATCAAAACTTTTTATTTTTTCACCAATAGTCTTCATCTTAGCAATTGTTTTTGCATCTGGCTTTACCTTGGAAGCTTGATTACGCTCAGCTTTTAGGACTTCAACATTTGCAATTAACTCTTTTCTCTTATCATCTAAAGAAATAATATGAGCCAAATCAAAACTACCGGGCTTCATTCTTTTGAGTAATGCCTTTTCAACAATCAATGTTTTTTCTCGAATCAATTTAAGATCTAACATATATATAAAATTTTATAAAGTTTCTCCGCCAAAATTTGCTAATAGACTACCCAAAGCAGCTGAATTTTTTGGTAATTCTTGATTAGATTCTAAGCTTTTTAGCTCTGATTTGTCAATATTAGCCTCTTCTTGCTTGTTATCAGATAATTCTAATTTTTCATCTAATATAGCATCAATTTGCACTTTAGCATTATAAACCTCCGACAAAGTATCTTCTGTTAAAGATTTGATAGCAGCACTAATTATTCTATCTCGATGAAATTTATATTTAAAATGTAGAGTCATTATTCCGCTCTTTAAAGCACTAGGCAGACAATTTTGTAATACAAAAGATAAAGAATGATTATGTTTTTTTATTTTCACCAAGACCTCTGGCCACCGAGTCAAAACTTCTTCTTGTGTTAAATCAAGAGCTAGGTTTTTTATAATTTCTTTATTTTCTTTTTTATCATCACTAATTTCTTTGACTGATATTTTAGGACTAACCGTTAAAGGTTTGCTTCCACTTGTCACTGGATCATTGTTTTTTGCAGTCGGAAGACATAATTCCACCACAGCAATTTCAATAGCCAACTGATTAATGTTATTAAGTCCAATTCTAGCAAGTTCTAAAAATTTCTTTAACATCCTCAAAGTCTCAGACAGACTACAATCTTTAGCTGCTTTTGTAATCTTTATCTCTAATTGCTCACCCAAATCTAAACTTAACTTTTCTGCTAAACCAGGCTGTAGATTTTGTAACATTATTTTACGCAATAAGAACAAAATATCTTCTAAAAAATTTTTAAAATTAATTCCATTATCAGCTAATGTATTTATTATACTAATAGCCGTAGCTGCGTCTTGACGAGATAGAGCGTCAATTATATCTAAAGCCTCATGTTGGTTATGTCTTGGCAATACTAGCTCAGCGGTTTCAGCGCTAATTTTCTTTTCTCCTAAAGCTAATACTTGACCAAAAAGACTTTCAGCATCTCTTAAATGCCCACCTGATTGCTTAGCAATATTTTCTAAAACAGCAGTTTCTACCTCAATCTTTTCAGCTTGAGCTATAATTTTTAATTTTTTAACAATCTCCTGAGAACTTATCCGTCTAAAATCAAAACGTTGACACCGGGAAATAATTGTTAAAGGTACTTTATGAGCTTCAGTAGTACAAAGAATAAAAACAATATGCTTTGGTGGCTCTTCTAACGTTTTAAGTAAAGCGTTAAAGGCATTAATAGATAACATGTGAACCTCATCAATAATAAAAACTTTTGTTTTTAAATAACTAGGAGCTAAACGTACAGAAGCAATAATATTATCTCTAACATTATCAACACCAGTATTAGAAGCGGCGTCTATTTCCATAACATCCAAGGCCTTACCCAGTTTTATACTAGAACAAGCCTGGCACTCACCGCAGGGTTCTGATTCCCCATCTTTACGATTCTCACAATTAATTGATTGTGCCAAGATACGAGCCATACTTGTTTTACCAACAGCTCGAGGACCACAAAAAAGATAGGCATGAGCTAAAGTATTAGTCGCTATCTCATTTTGCAAAGTTACTTTTAAATGATTTTGACCCAAAATCTCACTAAATTTTTGTGGTCGATAATTACGATATAAAGCAGACATAATAAAAAAATAATTATTGTTTAAGAGGTGATGGCGAATCCATAACTATCTCAGTTCGCCTAATAATATTAGCTTCAACAATTGAACGATCTTGACCAAATTTTAAGCGGCTCAAAGTTCTTATCTTAGTTGACATATCAGGACGCGCTACACCAAGCAATGGCCAAACGGTTTTTATAGAAAATGGTCGAGTCGCACTATTATCAACTAATAATTTAATATAGGCCGTTCCTTTATCAATATTAATTAGATCATAGGCGTTAAAAACAGGTGAAAATTCTTTAACTAAAAATTCGGCATCTTCTGTACCAATTTTAAAACTAATCATTGTGCCCACGTTACCAAAAACAGCATCTTTAATTTCGGTATTATTATTCTTGCTCAACTGGCCAATATACTGATGGGCAATAATTAGATTTAAAGCATATTTTCTAGCTTCAGATAAAATCTGACAAATAGATGAAGTAGTAAAGTTCTGAAACTCATCAATATAAAGATAGAAATCTTTTCTATCTTCCGCTTTCATATCAGTACGAGACAAAGACGCCATTAATATTTTACCAACAATAATCATACCCAAAAGATAAGCATTCATTTCACCAACTACACCTTTAGGTAGATCGATTAACAATATTTTTTGACGATCCATTAAATCACGAAAGTTGAAAGAGCTTTTTTGCTGACCAATAATTGGACGCATCATGTCATTAGAAATGAAAGCAGTAAGTTTAGAAGTGATATAAGGAACAATGTTCGCTAAAGCAGCATCACCGCCAGCCTTCTCAGCTTCTTTCTTCCAAAAATCCACCACCGTTCTATTCTTACACCTAGATAATTTTAGACGTCTAAAATTCTCATCTGATAAAACTTTAGGTATCTCCATTAAAGTAGAACCACTCTCAGGATCTTCCATAATTAACAATAGAGCATTTCTCATATACTGCTCAAACATTGGCCCACCTGTCTGCTTTAAATCATATAATTTATCAAAGATACCAATCATTTCATTAATCACAAAACTCTTTTGTTCTGGATAGCGAGGGTCATATTCTAATAGATTTAAAGATAAGGGTCTTTCGGTATCAGCTGGTGAAAAAATCACCACATCTTCTGCTCTTTCGGGCGGAATTCTTTGTAGAATATCTTCAATTAAATCTCCATGAGGGTCAAGAACACAGACCCCTTCTCCATTTTGAATATCTTGAACAGCCATATTGGTTAACAAAACAGATTTACCAACACCAGATTTACCAATAATATAAGTATGTCGACGCCTATCTTGCCCCTTCATTCTTATCTCTTTATTAACACCTCGATAGACATTATTGCCTAACAATAGACCTTCATTAGGAAGATCAGCCGGAGCAGGAGCACTTTTAGCTGTTAGCCAAAGAATATTAGGTGTCTCCATGTGTTTTAAGGGTAAATGAAAAACACTGGTCAGTTCTTCGGTATTTAATAAAAAAGAAGCATCTTCACGAAAACGGCGATAAATAAAATCTTTAATTTGTCTTTCCTGATTAGTCTTAATAGCCCTTGAAAAATGATTACCGTAACTATAATTATTAAATTCCGTAAAAACACTAGCAATATTTTCTAAATAAGCAGCTGATCTCTCTTTACTAGCAGTTGATACCACCAAACGTAAATTAACATCAAGACCAGCTCTTAAATTCTTTTCTTCAATTGTTTTTAAAGTCTCCTCCTCTACCGCTGATAAGTGTTTAGAGTTTTGTAATGAATTTGGATCTTGTGGTTTAGAGCTACTAGCTATAGACAAAGTATCTCCTATTTCTTTAAAAGCCTGACTAAGTCCAGATTGATTAATGCCATCACTAACTGAATTTTTCGTTTGTATCCGACGCACTATCTTCCTTACTTTACGATGCCAAGATCCAAGAGCGCTTCTAACTATATATTGAACAGCAATACTTTCATCTTTATCTAACTTAGACATCACATTAATCATGGAATTTAATGGATCAACCTCCATTTTCTGATAAGTGCGCAATGGCAAAACAAAGCTCTTTTTAGTTTTTAAATAAGCACTAGCTATATTACTATTTGCTTGAAAAATATTATAATCTTCAAGCTCTTCGATAACTGCCTCTGGATAGTAAGCGTTAATTTGTTGCTCCATATAACGAGATAACGCTCTCGGAGCAACTACGTAAAAAGCAATCTTATTAGCATGTGCTACTATCTCAAAAGAAAAATGATCATTTCTACCAAAAAACCAAGCAATAAATCCTTTTTGAGCCTTAAGTCCACCAATGCTAGCAAAAATAGTTTCACCTTTAGCTATCTCTTCCCTTGTCTGTTGTAGAGTGTCTTCCCTTTTTTCATCTTCTGGCTTTTCTTTAGGTAATTTAATTAAAAAAATTTGATGATCAAAATAATTATTATTACCAAAAAAATGACGCACAATAAGACGAATAAATAATACGAGCAAGAGAAATAAAGCTAAAACTATAATCAAAACAAATAAACTAAGTAAAAGAGCTCCTGCTGGAGTGCTAAAAAAATCAGGGATTATTTGTTCAATTGATTGAAACATATAAATTATAAATTTTTCTTAATATTTAAAATCTTATCTGCCTTAATTTTCACTTCTTGTTCAAGAAAAAAACGATTAATACGAGGGATTAAACTTAGCCAACGACGAATTAGGCTAACAATTTTATCTGCGCTAACGCGAGCCTTACCTAATAAAGTGCTAATTTTTTTAGCCGTTTTTTCACCCTCATCTTTAAAGCGCTTTTGCTCACTTGGCCTCATCTCCAAAAAAGCCTTATCCAATCCACTGGACATAATATCCTCAATAGCTTGCAATTTTTTAGTTTCATAATCATCAGGCGACACTAAAACCTTAGGCGCACTACTTTTCAAAGGTAGATGAATCTTCTTTTTCAAAGGCAAGGTGCTTTTATTCTCCACCTTTTCCACTTTCTCTAACTTTTTCTCTGGAATTGATTCTACTTTAGACTGAGATTCATGAGATTCAGAAACGGGAATTTTAATTTGTTCTAAATTTGATTCTTTAGCCATATACTATGAAATAGTTATTGCCTTAACTGGACAATTATTAGCAGCTTTTTGAGCACATGCTTGATTGTCGTCAGCTAAGACTTCCGCCTTATAATCTTCGTTCATCATAAAAGTCTCTGGGCAAATACTAGCACAAAGACCGCAACCAATACATTCATTTTGATTAAGCTTAATCATATCTTTGATACAGAAAAATAAAAGTTTTACACTTTATTTTCATTATCTTTAATTAATTTTTTCTGTTTAAATTATATCATACTTTTAAAAAAATTACAGCCCGAGTTAAAGCTTTTTTACAGTAGTTATTGATCATTGACAGACCCTAGTTATTTTGTTATATTAGCAATGTTAGTTTATACATTTTTAATGAAAAGCGGTCAGCCGTTTTCTTTTTATTAAGAAAATCTGACCAAAATCACCTCTATGGCACATAAGAAAGCCGGCGGCTCAACCGCCTTAGGCCGAGATTCAGAGAGTAAGCGTTTAGGCGTAAAACTATCTGACGGCCAAAAAGCCAAAGCTGGCAACATTATTATCCGCCAACGCGGAACTAAATATCATCCAGGCGAAAATGTACGTCGCGGTAACGACGATACTCTTTTTGCAGTAGCTGATGGTTTAGTAAAATTTGCTAGTAAAAAATTGATGAAATTTAATGGAAAGTTAAAAGATAGTAAAATTGTCAGTGTTGTTAAATAAACAATATACAATATAAAAAAAGACTCATTTTAATTAATGAGTCTTTTTTTATGCTAATAAATATTATTTTTTTCCTTTTAATGAAGCCCGAACAAACTCTACAAACAAAGGATGAGGGGCAAGCGGTCGAGAAATATATTCTGGATGAAACTGAACACCCACGAAAAAAGGATGATCTTTTATTTCTATAGCTTCTACAATTTGATGATCAGGAGAAGTTCCAGATATGATTAAACCTAATTTTTCAAACTGCTCACGATAGTCATTATTAAATTCATATCTATGGCGATGACGCTCGGATACTATTTTTTTATCACTATATTTTGCATAAGCCGATGCTAAGCGAGTATCTGGTTTTAACAAACAAGGCCAAGCACCTAAACGTATAGTACCACCATAACCCTTTTCGGCAATTAACTTCTCTTGACCAGGCATAATATGTATTACCGGATTAGTTGTTTTAGGATTTATTTCAGCTGAATTAGCATCTTTTAAACCAGCCACATTACGAGCAAATTCAATTACTGCCATTTGCATGCCATAGCATAGACCAAAATATGGAACTTTATTCTTACGACAATATTCAATCGCTTTAATCTTACCTTCGGAACCCCTACCTCCCCATCCTTGAGGAATGATAAGTCCATCCATTGATTTTAGTACAGCAATGCCATCATCTTCAACTTCTTCAGCGCTTAACCAATGAAGATTAACCTTACAATGATTAACAGCGGCAGCGTGTTTTGTGGCTTCAATCACTGAAATATATGAATCAGACAAAGAAAAATCTCCAGTTTTAAAATATTTACCAACTATTCCTATTTCTACACTTTTTTTCTGGTTCTTAGTAGCAACAACAAACTTCTTCCATGCATCATTATCTGCTTCTTTTTTCCTTGGCTTTAAGTTTAATTTATGCAGAATTCTATTACCTAAATTTTCTTTTTCAAAATTCAAAGGAATATCATAAATAGAATCAGCATCAGGAGCGGCAATAACATCTTCAATGGCCACATTACAATGAATTGCGAGTTTTTCTTTTCTAGTATGATCAATCGGCTTTTCACTACGAGCAATGAGAAAATCAGGTTGAATACCAGCACTATTTAAACTTCTGACTGCATGTTGAGTTGGCTTGGTTTTCATTTCTCCAATTTTACTCGGTAAAGGTAAATATGAAACCATTACAAAAAGAACATCTTTAGGATTATAGAGTTTCATTACTCTAGCTGCTTCTAAAAATAATAAATTTTCATATTCGCCTACAGTACCGCCTATCTCAATAGTCATTATTTCTGCTTGAGTCTTTAAAGCTGCTTTATCAATCCTATCTCTAATCTCCATGGGTATATGAGGAACAACTTGAACACATTTGCCCTTATATTCTAAATTCCTTTCTCTGTTAATAACTGTTTGATAGACGCGACCAGTGGTCATGTAATTTTCACGATAGATATTCTTATTCAAAAAACGTTCATAATTACCCAAATCCTGATCAGTTTCATCACCATCATCAGTCACAAAAACTTCTCCATGTTCAATCGGATTCATTGTGCCCGCATCCACATTAATATAGGGGTCTATTTTAATAGCACTGACATTAAAACCTCGAGCTTGAAGTATTTGTCCAATTGAGGCAGCACTCACCCCTTTCCCTACGCCAGACATAACACCGCCAACGACAAAAATATATTTTACTCTTTTCTTTTTTAGCTGACTTTTTGTTAAATTATTGATTTTAGGCATAGTAAAATAAAGCCGCTACACTTTAGTTAACTTGATTATTTTTATTATTTATTATTTAAAATTAAATCTACTGCCTTTTGCAGTTGGGGGTCTCTATCAGCACTAACGTCTTCTTTAGTAATCTCTACTTCAATCTCCGGGTCAATGCCTTTGTCATTAATATAATCACCACCAGGAGTCAACCACTGGGCCACAGTAATCTTTAATGAAGATCCATCACTTAAATCACGTAAACTCTGTACCGAACCCTTCCCATATGATTTTTGGCCTAACAATGTGGCCTTTTTATAATCCCTTAAAGCGCCAGCTACTATCTCTGAAGCAGAAGCACTACCACCATTAATCAGAACAACTGTTTTGAAATTTTTTAAAGGAGCACTACCACTAGCAAAATATTCTTCTCTACCCCCTTCGCCAAACTGTTCCACTACTACTGGTCCTTCCGGTATCCAAGCGCTAGCCATAGAAATAGCAGTATTTAGATAACCTCCAGGATTATTACGTAAATCAAGAATAAGACCCTTTGGATTTTTTAATAATGTTTCTTGAATAGCCTCTAAAAATAGGGCTTCAGTATCATCATTAAAATTACTAACTGTAATAAGCATTACACCATCGGAACGCATCTCGGTTTTAACACTTTTAACTACAATTAAGCCTCTAATAATACTAATGTCTAATGGCTTATCTTCATCATCTCTTATAACAGTAAGCACAACTTCAGAATTTTTAGTACCTCTTATTTTCTTCACTGCCTCATCAACGCTCATGCCCAAGGTACTTTCACCATCAATAGCATATATTCTATCCCCTGCTCTAAGGCCAGCCTTCTCAGCAGGCATACCAGCTAAAGGGGCAATAATTGTAATAATATCATTACGCATACCTACCTCAGCTCCAATACCTTCAAAAGTACCAGACATATCGCTAGCAAATTCTTTAGCTTCTTCAGGGTCCATAAAAGTAGTATAAGGATCATTCATTGACTCGGCTAAGCCCCGCAAAGAACCATAAAACATCTGTTCATCGCTGATTTTGTTTTTATCTACATAATCACGTTTTAAACGATCCCAAACTTCCCAATATAAATTAAAATTAAAATCAGAGCTATCAGATATTTGTCCAGCTTCTGGCGAATAGGCTAATTGACGAACATTATAATTAGCACCCTTACCACCTGACAAAATTATACCGGCTCCAAAAGAAAACAACATTAAAACTACAATTACTATCCCAACAACTTTAGGTTTATTCTTCATTTTATTATATAAATTCATATATTAATTACGTAATATTTTTATATTAGCTTCTTCGTCTAAACTTAAAAGTCTAGAAGCTGTTTTATTTAAATTATTATTTTTTTGAGACAATACGATGAGCGCTGGCCTTGGGCCTGATTTAAAATAATATGGAGCATCATAAGCAGAAATATTTTTTTGACCACTTATATTTACACTAGTAGAAACAATTGGCACGCCCAATGCTCTTATCATTTTACGCAAAAAAACACTTTTCGGCAAACGCACTGCTAAATAGGAGTTATTATGAGTAATATTAGAAGATAAAAGATTTCTATGTTTTAATATCACCGAACTTGGACGAGACTCTTGCCAAATTTCCTTTAATTTTTTTTCCTGTATTTTATTTAAATAACAATATTTCTTTAGCATTGCCATACTAGAAACTAAAACTAATAATGGCTTATTTTTGCCTCTCTTTTTTATACTATAAATTTTTTCTACCCCCTTTTTATCATCAGCTCTAACTGACAATCCATCAATAGTATCAGTCGGCAGTATAACTACTTCCCCATTTTTTAAATAATCTAAAATTATAGTACTAGCTTTACTTATATTTTCCTTATCTAAATCTATCAACTTCATATTAAATAATAGATTGAAGTGCCTTTAAAGCTTCAGGTAGAATAGGCATAACTAGATTGACCATTTTAATAAAAAATGGAGCCACTTGAGATGAAATTAAGGTATCACCAAAAAGACCACCTATCCAAGCATAACGTGAAATCACAAAAAGTATAATACCAATAAATAAAGAACCCTCTATAAAACCTAATCCAGCGCCTAAAAGATTATTAATAAGTTTAGTAAAAGGAATAATGGAAATAAGTTTGAATATTTTCTCCAATATAATAAAGACAAAGTCAATAACTACTGTTACTACAATAAATACAACTATAAAAGATAATACTTTTCCAAGCGCTTCACGTCCGCCAAAAATATTCTGAGCCCATTGATAAAATTGTAAATAAAAATGACTAGCAATAAAAATGCCAACAATTAGACCAACAATATTACCTAAGAGTTTAATAAAGCCTTTAATAAAACCATTAATAACAAAACCGGAAATGAAAACAATTAAAGCAATATCAAAATATGACATAATTTTAAGCCTGATTATTTTCCAAATTTAAACGAGGAAATAAAGTAGGGCTTTTAGTTATTTGTTTTTGAGAAAATAGATTCATAATCTGGTTAGCAGTTGATGGTAAAAAGGGCTGAAGCATAATAGCAATATCTAATACTTGTTGAGCTAAGGGCTTTAAAACTGCAGCAATTTCATTTACATTCTTCATCTTCCAGGGAGCCTGATTACTCAAACTCTCATTACACATAGCAATCTCTTGCCAGATAAATTGAAGCGCTCTATTAAATTGATATTTCTCCATATTAGACTTAAATTCTGATTTATTTAAAGCTAAACTCTGATCAATTTGTAAATTAGTTTCAATAGCATTTTTTTCTAACAAATTACTAAGGCGAGAAACTAAATTACCTAAACCATTGGCTAAATCTGCATTATACCTAAGCATTAAATGATTTTCAGAAAAATCACCATCTTCAAAAACAGGAATATCACTTAATAAATAATAGCGTAAAGCCTCTGTCCCATATTTTTCAACCATATCAACAGGATCAACAACATTAGCCAAGCTTTTACTCATTTTTTTACCTTCATTAGTAAGAAAGCCAAAAATAAGAACCTGCTTAGATGGTAAAATACCAGCTGACATAAGCATGGCTTGCCACATAGCTGTTTGCTGTCTTAAATTATCTTTTCCGCAAACTTGTACTGCTGGCCAAAAATCTTTAAATTCCCCTTCTTCATTAGGCCAGTCCAGGGTAGAAATATAATTAACTAAAGCATCAAACCAAACATACATTACCTGTTCATCATCCCCTGGCACAGCTACACCATTGGACATTTTAGATTTAAGGCGTGAAATACTAAAATCTTGCAGACCAGCGGCAACGAAATTTCTGATTTCCTTAAAACGATGGCTAGGCACAACAAAGTCTGTGTGATTATCATAAAAATCTAACAAAGCTTGTTGATATTTGGAAAAACGAAAAAAATAATTTTCCTCATCAATAACTTCTAGGGCTTTATTAGGATGTAGAGGACATAAACCATTTTCTAATTCAGAATCTGTTTTTTCCATTTCACAACCAACGCAATATTTAAGTTTATAACTCTTCTTATAAATATCCCCCTTAGCAAAACATAAATTCCAAAAAGCTTGAGCAGCCTTTTGATGATTTTCATCCGAAGTACGAATAAAATGGGTAAAACTCAAATTTAAAACATCTTTTAATGATTTAAAATTATTAGCCAGGCTATCGCAATACTCACGAGGAGACAGTTTAGCTATTTCAGCTTGTTCTTGAATTTTTAAACCATGTTCGTCAGTACCAGTATTAAATATTACTTTTTTTCCTAATAAAGATTGATAACGAGCAATAGCATCTGCTTTTATAATTTCAGCAGCAAAACCAATATGAGGCTTGGCATTAGTATATGGTAAAGTGGTAGTAATATAAAAATTATTTTGTTCAATCATAAATTTATTTAATATTTCTTAAAAGGATAACAAACTCTCCTTTTTGCATTTCAGTATCTGCCTCTAATTTTTCGAGTAAATCATCAGGCCCACCAAAATAAATACTCTCATATAACTTACTTAATTCTCGAGCAATCATAATTTCTAGCTTGCGACCAGATTCTTTTTGTATAACTGCTATTTCTTTTAAACATTTAGCCAAACGATGCTTTGATTCATAGAACACGGAGACATAAGAACTGCTAATTATTTTTTTAAGCATGGTTTGTCTACCTTTTTTATGAGGCAAAAAACCAAAAAATGTAAAGCGATCCACTGGCCAACCAGAAATAGACAGAGCACTTATTAGCGCGCTAGGACCAGGTAAAGGGCTAATTACAACTTCGCTACCATACCTTTCTCTTACAGCTGCCACTAACACGGAACCTGGATCAGATATACCCGGAGTACCAGCATCAGAAACTAAAACTAAATTTTTACCTTCAGCTAAATAATTTAAAATCTGCTCAATCTTAGAAATTTTAGAATGCTGATGATATGATAATGTTTTATTTTTTATCTCATAACGATTTAATAATCGCTGAGTCACACGAGTATCTTCACATAAAACATAATCGGCCTCTCGTAGAATACGCAAGGCCCTTAAACTAATATCTTCTAAATTACCAATAGGCGTTCCCGCCACATACAAATTTCCCATCGACATATTAAACCATATTATCTTTACGTTCTTTAATATATTTAGTCCAATCTTCAGCTATATCAACTAAAATTTTAAACGGTGCCTCGATAATAAAGTCGAAAATAAATATAAAAATATTAATTTTTGACATATTTCCCGACAACCATTTACCTGCCATAATTATTGGCATATAAAAAAGATCTAGCAGAAAACTAAAGATATTTTCTTTCTTTTCAATTACCAACAACTCTTTTACTCCTCTTGTAACAATAATACTGAAGAAGCTTACAAAAGCTAAGAAGAATAAGAAAATAACAATGCTAACCCAATTAAAATTAACTTTTCCTAAAAGCCAAACAATAAAATAAATAGATAATACAAAGGTACTAAAATAAACTAAATTAAATATAGAGTTAATCACAAATCCTCTTTTCTGAGGATTACGTAATTTAATAGGATTACTTCTACCCGCACCAACTATAGCAATTTCTTTTACCCCTTCTACAATCCTCTCGGTATTATTTTTATCTGGGATTCTAGTAAAAGATACGATAAAGAATAACAATACAGCGGGAAAAGAAATATTAATTGCTAAAGAAACATAATTTAAAGGTTGGTTAAACCAATTAATAGCAGGAATTTCAATCAGTAATACAAAAATTGATTTAGTAAGAAAAATATAAATAATACTTCTAAAGGCAGCTCGCCATAAACGTGATTTTGCTTTTTTATATTTTTGATTGCAGACCTTACGAACAGCGTTAAAAAAAGTTTTGGGATTATATTTAAATTCATTATATACTTTAGCTGGATCACCATCGATAGTTTCTTGTAAAACGGTAAAATAAAGAGCATAGCGACGCACAATGCGATCAAGTTGTTTTTTTAGAGGATGTTTTAATTGATAATTAATTATCTCTCTTAAATCTTGAATACTAGCTGCTATTTGACTGATTTGTTCCTCTTTAGGGCTAAACATTAAGTCTGCTCTTTCCCCTATCCAGCCTTGATTGTAGTATTTAAATAAAACAAAAGCTAACATATCCTCGTCAAAACGAGAATAATTACGACTAATACTTAAATATATTTGAATATCCAAATCACGTGCATAAGGTAAATCGGTTGGTAAAGTAATTCCCTTTTCTAAAGTATCGAACATTACATTGACCATCGCCTGCTTAGTTTGACTTTTAACTAAACCCTCCTCAATTTCACAAGCAGCTAAGTTAAGAATCCAAACTACTAAACTATTTTTATCTTGAAAAGAATTTTTTGCCTTCTTTAAATCCGTATTAAGATTTACTTTAGAATCAAAAGTTTTTAACATCGCCTCTCTCAGCTTCAGATACTTATCTAAAATATTAGCCACCTCCTTCACCTTACTTTCCGGTAAAGAGTTATTGGGTAAATAACTGGCGCGAATAAGTTCAGCTAAAAGATGATTAGATAATTCTTCTGTACTAGAAATTTTAAGTAAACCCTCAATTCTAATTTGACGTTTTAAAATACGAGCAATGGCATTTTTACGTAATAGATGATCTTCGTCATAATCTACAGCATTACGAATCTTTTCATAAAAAAAAGCCATCTTAGAGATAAGCTCAGATACCTGTAAACGAGGTGCTTCATCGTCTACCCCTACTTTACGATTCAAATCATTATAAATAGCCTGAAAAAGTTTTTTGGCATTATCATTAAGCTCCTCTGAGCCGCTTTCAATTTTTTTAGTTGATAGATTAGGACTAACCATAGTTTATATAATTCCCTTTCATTTTATCTTGTTTATCTTTAAAAAACAAGCTCTAAATATAAGTTTATAAATTATGTCTACTTATTAAAAATAAATCTTGACATAAGTGAAGCATTTCGCTAATATATAAACAGATATAAAGAGTGGCCGTGAGGGCTCTTTTTAGTATTTAATTTTTTATCTAATATGAGCAAAATTAAACGTTACATTCAACAAGCAATTGAAGAGTTAAAAAAAGTGACCTGGCCAAGTAAAAAAGAGACCTATCAATATACTGTCTTAGTTATTGGTATATCTTTAGCGGTAGCCGCCTTTTTAGGTGCGCTAGATTTTGTCTTTAATCTTGGTTTTCAAGAATTACTCATTCAATAATTTAATTTTTCAGTATAATTTAGGATAATTACAATATTCCTAAAATAAAAATATGGCTAAACAACTTTTAAATCAAGGGAGGCGCTGGTATGTGCTCCACACCTATTCCGGCTACGAAGAAAACGTAGCTCAGAATCTAAAGCAAAGAGTTGAATCGTTGGATATGGAAAATAAGATTTTTAACATCCTTATTCCTACTGAAAAGAAGATTAAAATTAAAAATGGTAAACGTAAAGTAATGGAAGAAAAAATATTTCCTGGCTATATCTTAGTAGAAATGGAAGTAACTGATGATTCTTGGTATGTAGTTAGAAATACACCAAATGTAACTGGTTTTATTGGCACTGGCACTATTCCTACCCCAATTAGCGAAGAAGAAGTAAAAGGATTACAGAAAAGAATGGGTGTAGAAGATCCAAAATTCACTATCGATGTAGCTGTTGGTTCTTCAGTTCAAATTAATGAAGGTCCATTTAAAAACATGGAGGGAAAAGTTACTAGCATTGATGAAGCTAAAGGAAAGGTAAAAGTATCAGTATCTATGTTTGGCCGCGAAACACCAGTTGAATTAGACTTTCTACAAATTAAAAAATCCTAAAAGATAAATCAGCTGAGAGGCCAGCTTCTACCATTTCAGCTCTAACAATAATATGGCAAAAAAA
Source organism: uncultured Gammaproteobacteria bacterium (assembly GCA_964435515.1). Classification (GTDB taxonomy): domain Bacteria; phylum Patescibacteriota; class Patescibacteriia; order Patescibacteriales; family UBA12465. Next base: position 43,792 of record CAYSZD010000003.1, read on the forward strand.
TTAAAAACAAAAATCAAATTACAAATTCCAGGAGGTCAAGCTAATCCAGCTCCTCCAGTTGGTCCAGCTTTAGGTCAACATGGTTTAAATATTTCAGAATTCTGTCAAAAATTTAATGAAGCTACTAGAGATAAAATGGGTGATATTATTCCAGTAGAAATTTCCGTTTACGAAGATCGTAGCTATGATTTCATTCTCAAAACTCCTCCAGCAGCAGAACTTATTAAAAAAGCAGCTGGTATTACCAAAGGTTCAGGTAAGCCAAGATCAGACAAAGTCGGAAAACTTAGCACTGCTCAATTAGCAGAAATAGCTAAAACTAAAATGCCTGATTTAAATGCTAAAGATTTAGATGCAGCCATGAACATTATTAAAGGTACTGCTCGTCAAATGGGAGTCGAGATTAAAGATTAATTAATATAATTGTGGGAGCTATATTTAGCGTCTAACCACGAACATACATATGAAAAAAACTGAAACTAAACAAAAAGTTAAAAAAGTAAACTATTCCGAAATATACGATAAACTAAAAGCCTACAGCCTGAATGAAGCTATTTCAATTTTAAAGAAAATTAGTAAAACTAAATTTGATCCTTCTGTTGAAGTTCACATTAGATTAGGTATTAATCCTAAAAAAAGCGATCAACAAGTAAGAGGAGCCGTTAGTCTTCCTCATGGTACTGGAAAAACTATTAAAATTGCCGCTTTTGTTGCACCTGAAAACGAAGAAGCTTGTCGCAAGGCTGGCGCAGATTTTGTAGGTGGTGATGATTTAATTGCTGAAATCAAGAAAACTGAAAAAACTGATTTTGAAGTAGCCGTAGCCGAACCTTTAATGATGAGAAATTTAGCTGTTATTGCTAAAATCTTGGGTACTCGCGGTTTAATGCCTTCACCAAAAAATGATACTGTATCCCCTACCCCAGCTAAAGCAGTAGAAGAGCTAAAAAAGGGTAAAATTAGCTTTAAAAATGATGATACTAGCAATTTACATGCTGTTATTGGTAAATTAAGCTTTGAGGATAAAAAGCTATTAGAAAATTTTAAAGCCTTAATTGATAACATCCGTAAGGTTAAACCAGCTTCAGCTAAAGGCTCATATATTAAGGCTGTATCTATTTGTAGCTCTATGAGTCCAAGTATTAAAATTGACTTAGTCTAAAGCTCTTGACTTTTTTCTCAGAAAAAGCTATTATTATAATGTAAGTTTTGTTAAGAAACACGAGCGGCTAGTTCATTTCGTTTCTACTTAAACGAAATGAACTAGCCGTTTGTAGTTTGTAGGCAACAAAGGTCGCCTTACAAATTTGTTAAAAGAAAATATTTTATTCCCTGCTAAGGCAGTGATTAAAATTAGAAAAAAAATGAAGAAATTATTTGTAGGTGGATTATCTTTTCAGACCACCGATCAAGTTTTAGCGGATGCTTTCGCTAAAGCTGGTAATGTTGTTTCTGCTGTTATCATTCAAGATAGAATGACACAGCGCTCAAAGGGATTTGGTTTCGTTGAAATGGAAACTGAAGAAGAAGCTCAAGCTGCTATTTCTATGTGGAACGGTCAAGAACTTGACGGACGCCGCGTAGCAGTAAATGAAGCTCGCCCAATGGAAAAGCGCTTCTAAACTATTCGCTGAAATACACTAAAAAAACTTCCGTGTTAAAACGGAAGTTTTTTAGTTTATCTAAACTATATTATATAAAGCACTTTTATTTAGTGAGCACTATATTATTAATAGTAATATTTTTCAAAGGGTGATCGTTAGCATTCACCTCTACTGCCTCAATGGCTCTTATTACATCCATACCACCAACAACTTCACCAAAATTGGTATGAGCCCCATCTAACCAAGGAGTAGCAGTAGCTGTAACTATAAAAAACTGAGAACCATTAGTACCAGGTCCACTATTAGCCATCGCTAAAGATCCCGCCACTAATTTATGAGTATTAATTTCATCATTAAATTTATATTTAGGGCCGCCAAAGCCATGAGTAGACCAATCTGTGCTTTTACTATTTGGATCGCCTCCCTGAATCATAAAGTCCTTAATAACTCTATGAAAAATAGTACCGTTATAAAATCCAGCCTGAGCTAAATTCATAAAATTATTAACCGTTACTGGTGAATCTTGATTATAAAAACTTAAAGTTATATCGCCAGCGCTAGTTTTAATAATAGCTCCTTTATATTGAGAAACTAAATCGGCCTGCTCACTAGGTGCTAATATTTTATTTTCACTAAGATCTTCTTCATCTTTGCTTGTGTCAGTTTTTGTAATTTGCTCATCCTCTATTGAACCAGGATTATTTTCGGCAATTAACTCGCCATATTCTAATTTTTGACTTACATCATTTGACTGACTTCCGGCAGTCGATGTTTTTTTTGGTGGTAAATTCATATTGTCATTAACGTTAGGAATATCTGCCCCGCAAGCAGACAATAGTAATACTAAAGCCGCTAACACAGTGAGAGATAAAAATTTATAAGATTTGTACATATTTTTAATTAATTATATATTATATCTAATATAATTAGACTTTAAATTTTCTTTGCATATCTTTATCGTCCCCTTCTCTTTTTTCTTCTATTAATTCTTTAGCTTTTTTTCTTAAGCTATCTAAATCCTCTTTAGCTAAATTTTCTGATCTTTTTAATAATAATTTTTTATTATTTAATTCTGGATTTTCTAAAACTTCACCTAATAGTACATCTAAAATTGCTCCTAATTTAGGTCCTGCTTCTAACCCTAAATCATTCATTAAATCGTGACCATTTATTTTAAGCATCTTAACTGAAATCGGATCATTTTGCACCTTTTCCATCATATACTGAAGATGTCTTAGTTTATAAGGCATAGCTTTGGGCGTGCCAGAACCTAAACGATCAGCCACACGTAAATGGATCAAATCTTGAAGATTGTCACGACCAACCTTATTAATAAGTCTCCTAACTGATGCAGCAGTAACCTCACCCACATTATAATAAAACATGTGGTTTCTGACTAGATTAACGACTCTTTCTCTGTCTTCATTATTAAACTTTAAACGCAACATTATTCTATCAACCATTTTAGCGCCTACATACTCATGATTATAAAAAGTAGCTTGACCATCAATAAAACGCTTAGTTTTAGGTTTAGCAACATCATGCAACAAAGCTGCTAAACGTACTTGCCATTCTTTACTTGGACAATGCTTTAATGAAAGAATATTATGTTTAAAAACTTGATAAACATGATGATGATTTTGATTAACGCCAACACCTTGTTCTAGTTCGGGAATAATATACTGTAATAATTTAGAATCATGAAGAAGCATTATACCCTCTGCCGGACTATCCGATGATAATATTTTAATAAATTCATCCCTCACTCTTTCTTTAGCTACAAATTTAATACTACCAGCTAACTTCACTATAGCTCTTTGAGTTTTAGGCTCCAAACTAAAGCCTAATTGAGTGGTAAATCTAAGCGCCCTTAACATCCGCAAAGCATCTTCTTTAAAACGATCTATGGGCTCTCCAACCGCACGTACAACTTTCTTCTTTAAATCTTTTTGTCCACCAAAAAGATCAATCATCTTAAAATTATGTCCGCTCAATAAAAATTCTCCATCTTCATCTAAACTAAGCGCCATGGCATTAATGGTAAAATCTCTTCTTTCCAAATCTTTATCTAGTTCTGTTTCAAATTTTATTTCATCAGGATGACGTCTGTCAGAATAAGCTCTCTCGCTGCGGTAAGTAGTAATTTCTACTACTCCGAGCAAATCATCACCTTCTCTGACGGGAATTAATACTGTGCCAAAATCATTTTCATATTTAGCCTCTTCAAATATTGCTAGTATCTCTTCCGGTTTGGCCAAAGTAGTTAAATCCCAATCTTTAACATCACGAAGAAGAATACTATCACGAACACAACCGCCAACCAATTCTACACTAAAACCAGCGCTTTTAAGACGCTGCATTATATCTATAATGTAATTAGGAATATTCATGAATAATTATTTTTTAGCTGCTAAATCTTTATACAAATGATAGGAATAAGCTAAAAGTACAGGAGTAAGCAGCGTGCTTAATACATTAACTACGAAAGAATAGCTTTTAGCAATATTATCTTGTAAATATTCAACTGGTATACTAATAATCATTACTAAAATAGTGTAAATTAAAGCAATTAATATAAACCTTCCAAGCACTGGCCACCAATATCCTTTCACTAATTCTTTACTACGCCTTAACGCTTCTCTTGTACTCTTTATACCTTCAACAATAACCAACATAGTGGCAAATGCCCAATAGCCATAGAAAATAATACCAGGAATAATAAGCGCACAAAATAACAACATCAATAATATTCCAGAAAGAATACTTATCACTAAATAATTAACAATATATTTATTACTTTTAATAAAAGCCTGCCTAACTTGTAACTTTGGATGGGTAATTAAAATCCAGATACCAATATGAGCTCTGATGCCATAATAGAGGGCCCACAAAGACGCTAACACCAGAGCAATAACAGCTATAATGATAGCAATCATAGACTCTTGCATGGCATTTTGAAAAAAATAATTTATTAAAATAATCATCAATGCTATGGCAAAAAGAGGTAAAGCGCCTAAAGCTCCCCAAAGATACATTTCAATAAAATCTAAAAAATGCTTTCTGTATAATTGCCAAGATTTACGAAGCAAAGTCCAAGAACTCTCTAATTTAGGCCGAAAGTATTTTTCATTTTTTTCAATTTTTTTATTTTTCATATTTTTAAAATAAATATATTGATTTTATTTGATTAATTTAGAACATAAATAAGCTAAATCAACTAAACGACAAGCATAGGCCCATTCATTATCATACCAAGCAACTACTTTAACTAAATCGCCATCAACAATCTTAGTATTTTTTAAATCAACAATAGCACTATGACTATCGCCTACAATATCAGAAGAAACTAAATCTTCTTCTGAAGCATCTAAAATACCCTCAAGCTTTGTAGCGGCTGCTTTCTTAAAAGCATTATTAACTGCTAACACAGTAGTTTTTTTACTAGCCAAAAAAACAATATCACAAAGAGATGCGACTGGGGTAGGAACGCGCACCGCCAAACCATCAAACTTATTTTTTAAGCTAGGAATAGCTTCAGTCACAGAAATAGCAGCTCCAGTAGTGGTAGGTATCATATTAATTGCGGCCGCTCTAGCACGACGAGGATCTTTATGTGGACCATCAACTAAATTCTGATCAGCTGTATATGAATGAATGGTGGTCATTAAAGCTTTCTTTACACCAATTTTTTCTTTTAAAACCGCCATAACTGGCGCTAAACAATTAGTGGTACAAGAAGCATTAGAAATAATATCATCAGTTTTTTTCAAACTTTTTTCATTAACCCCTAAAACAATAGTTTTTACTCCTCCCTTTTTAGCAGGAGCAGAAATAATAACTTTTTTAGCCCCAGCTTTTAGATGAAGACCAGCGTCAACTTTATTAGTAAATCTACCAGTGCATTCAATTACAATATCTACTTTTAGCTTTTTCCAAGGCAAAAGAGAGGGGTCTTTTTCTGCTAAAACAGTATAATGATGATTATCAACTATAATACCTTTATCATCACTAGAAATTTTTCTATGATAACGGCCATAACAAGAATCACTCTGTAACAGCAAAGCTAGAGTTTTATTATCACTCAAATCATTAATCGCTACCACTTTTAATTCAGGGTAGTAATCCAAAATATTTTTAAAGGCAGCTCGACCAATACGACCAAAACCGTTTATCGCAATGTTAATTGACATAAAGTTTATATTAATAATATTAATTATACATTAATTATAGCATATTTTTAGCTATAAAAAAGCCCCTATTAGGAGCTAATTAATTTTTCAATAAATTTAATTTTATGATTTTGAAAAAGCTCTTCTATGTTTTGTATCAGAATTAGCCTGCTTAGAATCGAGTTGAATAATCATATCCCTTTCGCCCGATCTTTCAGATGCTATTCGAACATCTAAGATTTTAGTTAATAAATGTCGGCCAATGACAGTTCCAATTTTACCCTGCACTTTTACCTTAGTGCCTAAAGGTGCTAATTCATCCCCTAACTGCTTATAGCCTTCATATTCAAAAGTTAAACAACACATTAATCTGCCACACATACCAGAGATTCTATCACTACCACGATGAGCAACTTGCTGAGCTTCTGCCATTTCCGAGCTAACGGAAGAAAAATCCTGCAAAAAAGACTGACAACACAATTTTAATCCACAAGGACCACAATCACCCTGAAAACGAGCCTGATCCCTAGAGCCTATTTGAAATAAACGAATATTTAAATTAAATTCAGCTGTAAGATCTTTTACTAATTCACGAAAATCAACTCTATTTTCTGAAGTAAAAGCAAATGTTAAACGATTAGCGCCAAAAGAGAAACGAGCATCAATTAACTTCATCCTTAAATTATGTCTTGTAATGGCTAATTGACACTTCTCTATAGCCTGGCGTCTTTTATCTTTATCATATACTTGCTCAGCCTCCGCTAAAGAAGCCAAAGAAAGAACAGCTTTAAGCTCTTGCTTATTTTTTTTCTCTTCAGAAAAAGATACTATTTTACCAATCTCTTTACCTAAGTCAGTATCAACAATAACAAAATCACCAACACTTGCTTCAAGGGTATCCGCCAAGCTAAAACTATATAACTTATCCCAAGGGGAAAATTGTATCTCTGCTATTTTCATAATAAGAGAAGGTCTTCATTGAAAAGACCTTCTATTACTTTCAAATTTTATCTAAAGGCTAAAGCGTAAGAAAGACAGAATCTTTGTATCACCCAAGATATCTTTAATCTTTTTCTTATCATCTTTAATGTATTCTTGCTCAAATAAACATACTTCACTATAATACTTAGCCATTTTTCCTGTTAAGATTTTTTCTACCATTTCTGCTGGCTTTCCTTCTTTAAGCAATTGTTCGCGATATATATCTTTTTCTTTTTCTAATTCTTCTGGATTAACTTCTGAAGAATATAAATATTTTGGATTAGCTGCTGCAACTTGCATAGCAACGTCAGTCGCTAACTCCTCTTTAGCTGTTTGATCTAAGGCAACAATAACTCCAATTTTACCACCTAAATGTGAATAAGCAGCTACGCTAGCCCCCTCTAAACATCCAAAATCAGCTATTTCCATCTTTTCACCAATAGTGCCACTCAAATTATCTAAATCTTCTTTAACAGTGCCCTTCTCTAAAGGCATTGATAATAAAGCTTCAAGGCTAGTCGCTTTATTTTTCATAGCCACCTGTAAAACATTATCCGCAAATGTTTGAAATTTATCATTACGAGCAACAAAATCAGTTTCAGAAGTTAAACTAAGAATATAAGCAGCGGTATGGTTATCATTTAAAGCAACTTTTACCACACCTTCATTAGTTTCCCTGTCAGTGCGCTTAGCTGCTTTAGCAATACCTTTTTTACGTAATATTTCTACTGCTTTTTGTAAATCATTAGCAGCTTCATCTAAAGCTTTTTTACAATCAACCATCCCAGCGCCAGTCATTTCTCTTAATTGTTTTATTAATTCCATATATATTTAATTTAATTTTTTAAATCTTTTTTGGCATCAATAATATTTGATTGAACAATGTCCATTAATAATTTAACGGTTTTAGTGGCGTCATCATTAGCAGGAATAGGATAAGTAACCTCCTCTGGATTAACATTGGTGTCACAAATACCAATAACGGGAATATTTTTTGTCTTAGCTTCTGCTACAGCAGTGGACTCTTCTTTAATATCCCAAACAAATAAAGCATCAGGCATCTTATTTAAAGCCACTAAACCACCAACTCTTTCTTGTAGACGCTTAATGTCACGATCAAAATCTAAACGTTCTTTCTTAGTATATTTACCTAATTTACCAGAATCTCTTTTTTCAACTAAATCCTGATATTTTTTAACTGACTTTTTCACCACGCTAAAATTGGTTAAATATCCACCTAGCCATTTACCTACAATATATGGCTGACCAGTCATTTCTGCCATTTTTTTCATTGGCTCTTTAACTTGACTTTTTGTACCTACAAATAAAATATACTTACCCTCTTTTATTAAACCAGACATGAATTCTAACGCTTCAGCTAATTTCTCTCTACTTTTTTCTAAATCAATTACATAGATACCGTTTTTAGCGCTAAAAATATAAGGTTTCATTTTTGGGTGCCAACGATGGGTACGATGACCAAAGTGCATACCTGCTTTTAACATTTCCTCTAAACTTGGTAGTTTTACCATAAATTTTCTTTGTCCCCTGCTAAGAGCAAGGCTTCCGCTTATTAATCTTAAATCTTCTTAAAAGATATTAAGGCAAGAAAAATTAAATAAGCGTGACATTTAATTAATAAATTGTTTAATAATAACAAAAAAGATTAAATCTTCAAATAAGATTTTAATCTATTTACTATAATAACGGAAAAAAAACTATGTGTCAAGTAAATATTTATAAATATATTAGCTAATAAAAGCTAATTATTGCTGATAAAAAGCCTGATAACGACTGTTAAAAATAGACACCTTTTGATTATAGTCAGCTACTGCCGACTGATACAACAAAGCTTCTGACTGATAACTTGCAACTAAGTTATTATAAGATCTAACCGCCTCGTTATAAGCTTGCAAGTCAAGAGATGATTTATATGTTGCAAGTAATTGTTGCTGTGCATTAATATCTTCATATAAACTATCTAAGTCTTTTTTTTGCAAATCTAAGTCAATTTTTGAGCTATTAACTATATTTTTTTGTTCATTTAAAAAACTAGCCTCTTGCTTGACCGTTGATATGCCCTGATAAATACGTCCCTTAGTTGCTTGTCTAATCTCTACCCGCCCTAATTGAGCTATAGAAAAAATATCATTTAAATTGCCATCTATATTCTGAGCCTGGCCATTATTATTGATAACTGGTACTACCGCAATAGGAAAGTAATTAGTTGTTTCTACAAAACAATAACCAGAGGACTGAATAGAATCAGTCAGCGGACACGCTATTCCCAAAGCAGCATGATTAGCTTCAGGAAAATCTAAAATAGCCGCCCCATAACCTAATTCCCTAAGCCATAAAACAGCTAAAAAACTAGTATCAGAACAAATGCCTTGCTGTAAATATAAAGTTTCAAAAGGATAATTGGGCACATTATCGCTTAAAGCGGCTCGATTATAATCATAATTTAAATACTGAATAAATGAAATAATAAAAGCCACTCTTTCATCAGGGCTTAAACCTAGTCCATCCGCTTTATTCTTTAAAGCCTCTAATAAAGATAGCGTTTCACTATCTTCATCGTCTACTTGCAAAAACATGGCATAAAAAGCTTCACGAATATCATCAGGTTTATTGCTTGGATAATAAGTATAAACTTTAGCAGCGTTACGATATTTTTGATACAAATTATCACTTAAATTAAATTCTAAACTATAATCAACATTTTTATAGCGCCAATGATATTCTTTAGTATTTGTTATTAATTGATTCTGACTTATTACTTCATTATCATTAATAGCTGAATCACTTTTAATAGTTATTTGAGCTAAATTTATATTACTAATACCTAGCCCCAAAGTACGCATGACATTAAAAGCATCACTGGGGCGACCTAAATAATACAATTTAGCATTTAAAGGATTGACATAATACGCCTCTCCTTTTGACTCTACCCGTAATAATATCCTTCCCTTAAATGATGCTGCTCCCTGATCCTTAAATTTACTATAATTTGATTCACTAATACCTAGTCCTAAATTACGCATTAAATCAAAGGCATCGCTGGGACGTCCCAGGTAATAGCGTTGATTATCTTGAGGATTTACATACCACGCCTCACCAGAAGCTTCAACTTGGAGTAAAATTCTGCCAGCTAATTGCTGAGCCAAAGTTTGTGCTTTAACTACATAAAAAGAACTAACAAATATACACACGATAGCAACAATAAAATGTATTCGATATTTTATCAAATATGGCATAATTCTAATCAGCTAAAGTAATAAATAAATCCTCACTCGGTGGATGAGGTAAATGTTTCACATCATTTATATAAGCTACTTTAACATAACCATCAGCGTCAATCACTAATTTACTAACAGAAGATTGATATATTTCTAAAGATAAAAAACCAATAACATCAGCATTAATAATACCCGTTAAAATAGACTTAATAATATTACCATGGCAGAATAAAGCCACTTTTTTACCCTTATGTTTCTTAAATATATCCGCTAAAAATCTCCGCATCTCTGCTTGAAATTTATTTAAATGTTTATCAAGCTCATGATAATCTTTTAAATATTGCTTACGTCTTTCCTCTGAAGTACGAAAATATTTTACTCGACGCCAATTTACCCAATCTATCTCATTTAAACGTTCATCGATAATAATTTTTTTTGAACTACGTAAAAAAGAAGCCGTTTCCTGAGAACGAGCTAAAGCACTTGCATAAATAACTTCCATCTTATAAGACTTTAGAGATTCAGCTAAAAAAGTCGCCTGCTTTCTACCGGTAGATGATAAAGGCATCAACTTATCACCTAACTTCTTCTCTAATCTATAATCAGGGTTAGCATGTCTGATAAGATAAACTTCTGTATAAGGCTTTCTGGTCTTTGGTCTTAATTTAGAATATGGATTTTGCTTCATAAACTATAAACCTGCCTGTTTAGCGGCAAATGTCCAATTAAACAAATTATTAAAAACTGCTTCTACAAAATCTAATCGTTTATTTTGATAGTCAAGATAATATGAATGCTCCCAAACATCCAGCGCTAACAGTGGAATAACATTATGAATAAATACTGGTTCTCCATTAGAAGTCTTCCTTACTTCCAGCTTGTCATTATTTAATACTAACCACACCCAACCACTACCAAATTGAGCGCCAGCTTCCTTTTTAAACACTGATAACAGATTATCAAGTGAATCAAAATCCCTATTAATAATAGCTAGTAATTTTTCTGCTATATTTCTATCGCTAGCATCAGAAGACAGGCTAGACCAAAATATTTCATGATTATAGTGTTGGCCAGCATTATTAAATACAGCTTGCAATTCTGGCTTATTATAACTCTTCTCTATAATTTCTTTTAAACTAAGATTTGCCATCTCAGTACCGGCTATTAATTCATTTAATTTATCAGCATAGGCCTGGTGATGCTTGGAATAGTGTAATTCCATTGTTTGAGCAGAAATGTATGGCTCTAAATCTTTAAAGTTATAGGCTAAAGGACTAAGTTTAAACATATATTTATTTAATTAATTGTTAATATAGTCTTTATTATAGCAAACAAAATAAAAAGCTCATAATCACGCCTATTTGACATTGAAAGCTATATGTGTCAATCTTTGAATGGTACATTTAAAAATAAAAAAAGAGGGGAGGATATATATGAAAAAAATCGTAATATACAACGCTTTTGATTATAGCGCTGTATTTTTCCTGGCTGCAGCTAAAAAAGCCGGCTATGTTCCGCTATCCGCTTGCTCACCAAGTAAGCTATGGGCAAATGGAGCGGAGGATATAATCCTCTGCAATATCGACCCAACAAAGATTGCCTTCTCGGTTCAATATCATCCAGATGTTGAACTATATCTCGTTGACAAGATTAAGCTGATAAGCGGCTTACTCTTTTACCCCTTTCGTGAATGGGACAAAAGCAAAGCTTCTTTAAATGAACTAATGGCTCATTATACGCCTTCAATGCGTCAAAATGACCAAGACATTCATTCAAGAAATTTTAGTCACAACGAAAAGGCAGAGAGATACGCCAAAGCTCTTAAAGCGGCAATAGTCAAAGGCTCGAATAGCTCCTGGGATGAATATGAAAGCGTGTTTCAAGCGGCAATCAATGAAATTGCCGATGAGCACCTAAGTCCCTTGGTGGAAAATTTCTATTTCCACTACGCTCGAGTTATACAAACAACTGAGAGTGCTATGGCTCGCTTAGAGATAAATAAGATGCTGAAAATTCCTAAGCGTCAAGTCGCCTTTGCTTATCTGGATAATGTTTCCGATTATCTAGACTTCTCAGCTTTACGTCAGCATTGCCTCACAACTCATCCCTATTTGTCCATTATTCAATACAGACAATATGGAAAAGAGTATACCTGGTTCATATCAAATAAAAAATTGGAAGTATGCCAATTCTTTAGACTACCACCAGGAAATAAATATGAGGCTTTAATTTCCGCGCCTCATAAAACAGTGTTGCATCACTTACAAGAAGTGATAGCCGAACTCAAATAAGAAAAAGCCATCCGAATATAGATGGCCTTTTTTATTAACTTAATGCAGAAATAAACTTAAATATTTTTCGTCTTTTTATTGCCAGCTAACTGACCACAAGCCGCATTAATTCCCTGTCCCTGACTATATCTAGCTGTAACAGCGACACCAAGTTTTTCTAATTTCTCCTTAAACTGCTCAATCCTAGCAGAATTAGATGCTTGAAACTTACCAGTCGGATTGTATGGTATCAAATTAACTAAATAAAGTTTCTTTCTCATAATCTGTGCTAAGGCCGCCGCATCATCATCAGCATCATTTACATTTTTAAGCATAATATATTCAAACATCACCCTTCTGCCTGTTTTAGAGATATAGAAATCAACTGCTTTTAAAATATTACCAATAGCATATTTCTTAGCAATAGGCATTAATTGGCTGCGCAATGAATCTAACGGAGCATGTAAAGAAATAGCTAGATTAATTTGCATTTTCTCACTAGCTAATTTTTTTATTCCTTCAATAATACCACAAGTTGAAACAGACATACGACGAGAACCAATATTAAATTTTTCTGGATTATGAAAATCACGAGCCGCTTTAATAAAATTATCATAATTAAGGAAAGGCTCACCCATGCCCATAAATACTATATTATCAATTTTTTCCTTATCACCTTCTTCTCTTAATTGACGAGCCCAAAATATATACTGATGTTCAATTTCTTCCGCACTTAAATCACGCTGAAAACCAGCTTCACCAGTAGCACAAAAACTACAAGCTAAAGCACAACCAGCCTGAGAAGATATGCAAAGCGTGTCACGACCATCCCTATGGCGTATTAAGACAGTTTCCACTTCTACTCCGTCTGCGTATTTAATTAAAGCTTTCTCAGAGCCTCTACCCACTTTTTCCTTAATAATACTAGCCTCAATATTTAAAGGGCATTCTTGATTGAGCTTTTCTCTTAAAGGCAGAGACAAAACACTAACCTGGTTCCAATCACTAACATAATCTTGATAAACAGCTTTAAATGCTTGCTTAAATCGAAATTTAGGCTCATCATGCAGTATCTCAGATAATCTGGATATATCCATATAATTATAATTTTTTAATTAAGCTTTTATTAATTTTATTAAAACAATTTCCGAACGACTAAACAATCTTAATGGTGGACCCCAAGTCCCTGCCCCAGCACTCACTATCAGCGTGTAATCTTTTAATCTATACACCCCATTCACAAAACCACGATATAATGCCTTAGCAATTAAACCAAAGGGCCACATTTGACCTCCGTGAGTATGACCTGATAATTGCAAGCTAATTCCTAAACCTTTCACTTCAGGCACATTTTTTGGCTCATGATATAGCAAAATACTAGCTTTATTAGGATTATGCTTTATGTCGACCCTCAACTTCTTATTCATATCCAAGTGCCCCTCATAATAACAGCTAATACCAATAATTTGCAAGTCTTTTTCTTCATGTAAAACATTATCTAAAACTATAATATTAGAATTTTTAAGAAGTGCCTTCACCCTATCTTTGCCCAAAAGCATATCATGATTACCAAAAGAATAATAAACGCCGCTTGGAGCGTCTAATTTTCGTTCATGAAACCAAGAAAAATTAGCTTCCATGCCATCAAATAAATCACCGGTGATAAAAATAGCTTCTGCCTTTAAGTCCTTTATTTTTTTAAGTAAATTATCAAAAAAACGCTGACGCCAAATAGGACCCAAGTGAATATCTGAAATATGTACAATTTCTTTGTCCACCCAATAATCAGGTAAATTATTCATTTTAATTGTCACTCTTTTTATTCTCCAACACTGAGCCGCCCAAGCTTCAGGAATTAAAATCAAGACAGATAAAACAATTAGATATAGGCCTTTAATATAATAAGTTAAGGCTAAAAATGGAAAAAAATATACTATTGCATAATATAGCAATGCTAAGAGAATGGTATTTAACATAAAACCCAACCATAGACCAACCACCAAATACAGAGAACGACTAAGCATATTATCTCGCCAATAAATCAACAACGGAGCTATCACTGTTAAGGATAAAAACATTAAGAGTATCGCTCCGACCGCCATTTGTATAAAAATATCATTTAAGCCCAAAAAATCACGCCACAAAAAAAACATAATTAAATGGGCGGAAATATCAACTATTACGTTCAAAACAAAAAATATATATTTCATAAACTAAAAAGGAAATTTAGCATACACACCTCTGGCCCCTAATTCATCAGCAATCTGTAATAAACGATTATATTTAGCTGTTCTTTCGCTACGACAAGGAGCGCCTGTCTTTATCTGCCCGGTACCCATGGCCACTGATAAATCGGCAATAAAAGTATCCTCGGTTTCTCCGCTACGATGTGAAATTACCGAAGTAAAATTATTTTTTTTAGCCATTAAAATAGCTTCAATTGTTTCACTAACAGTACCGATTTGATTTAATTTTATCAAAATAGAATTAGAGCTATGCTCTTTTATCCCCCTAGTTAAACGTTCGGTATTGGTAACATATAAATCATCTCCAACAACTTGAATATCAGGCATAGCTTCATAGAATGCCTTAAAGCCATCCCAATCATCTTCAGCTAAAGGATCTTCAAAAGATTTAATTGGATATTTCTTAGCTAATTCTTGATAGAAATTAATAAGCTCCTGGCTATTCATTTTTTTAGCCTCCTTATGTAGATTATATAAACCATCCTGATAGAATTCTGTGGCCGCTGCATCAATACCAAGCACAATATCTTTACCAGCAACATAAGAAGAGGCTTCAATCGCTTTTATTAAATATTGAAAAGCTTCTTCATTGTTTTTAAAATTAGGAGCAAAGCCACCTTCATCACCAACACTTATCTTATAGTTATCACCTTTTAATATCTTTTTCAAAGAATGATAAACTTCAGAACCCATCCTAACCGCTTGAGCCATATTCGTCGCACCAACAGCTAAAATCATATATTCTTGAATATCTGTCGCCCAATCTGCATGCCTACCACCATTTAAAAGATTCATCATGGGGATTGGTAAAATATACTCACCATGAAAATCAGGGTTAAATTTACTTAAATATTCATACAAAGGCATTTTTAAAGATACGGCCGCAGCCCGAGCACAAGCCATGGAAACAGCTAAAATAGCATTAGCACCAAGATTTTGTTTATTATCACTTGCATCTAAATCATTCATAGTCCTATCAACTAAAGTTTGATCACTTGCTTCAATCCCGATTAATGCAGGGGCGATTTTATTTTTTATATTATCTATAGCCTTTAAAACTCCAGCACCATGATATCTTGTATTATCACCATCTCTTAATTCCACTGCCTCATAGGCTCCAGTGGACGCACCAGATGGAACAGCAGCAGATCCTAGACTTCCATCGTCTAAAATAACTTGAGCTGAAACAGTCGGGTTACCCCTTGAATCCAAAATTTCTAAAGCTTTAATTTGAATTATTTTCATATAATTTAATAATAATTAATTAATCAAATTACTTTTATAAATACTGACCTCGGTCCTCTCAATTACTTTTTTCAACATTTTCACTGCTAGCACAGGGTATTCTCCAACCGTTGTTTCATCAGAAAGCATGATCATGTCAGCTCCATCGTATACAGCGTTAGCGATGTCTGATACCTCGGCTCTAGTAGGATGTGGATTTTTAATCATTGAGGTCATCACTTGAGTAGCAATAATAACAGGACGATTGTGCCAATGAGCATGACGCACTAAATTCTTTTGTATAATAGGTAATTCTTCAATAGGAACTTCAATGCCCAGGTCACCACGAGCAACCATAATCATATCAGAGCTAGAAATTATTTTATCAATATTTTTCAAAGCTACGCCTCTTTCAATTTTAGAAATTATTTTTGTCTTACTTTTCTTACCAATCATTTTTCTTAATCTATGAACATCTTCAGCTGACTGAACAAATGAGAGAGCAATATAATCCATTCCTGTCTTCAAGCCAAACTTTACATCTTTTATATCTTTACTAGTTAATCCTCCTTTTTTAATAATCGTATCAGGAACATTAATGCTTTTGCGAGAATTTAAAATTCCACCATTAACTACTTCGGCTTTAATAATTTTTTTATCAACAGATAATACCTTTAACTCAATAGCACCATTACACAAAAAAAGCATGGCTCCCTTCTTCATATGTCGATATAAATCAGGACTATCAATCGGTATAATATCTCCTTCCTTTTCATAGGCTTGACGAGTATAACTAAAATTATATATTTCAGCATCATGCATTAAAATACCATCTTCTGGCATTTGCCCTACCCTAATTCTTGGACCCTGAAGATCTAACATAATTTTAATCTCTTTCTTCTTAGCTTCATTATATAACTGTACTGTCTTTTTAATGCGACGATATTGAGGATAGCTAGCATGTGAAAAATTCACTCTTACAACTTCTACTCCAGCGTCTAAAAGAGCTCTTAATTCTTCTCGAGAATCACTTTTTGGTCCAATGGTAGCAACTATTTTGGTAAGCATAAATGTTTTTTATTCTAATTTTTTAATTTTTGTAACTCTAACATTAACTGTTGATAAAACTCAAGATTATTTAAACTGGCTAATTTCTGACCTAATGGTTCTTTGAGTTTAAACAAATGATACAAATAGGCTTTGGTATAATTACGTAATTCAGCAAACTGACTATTTTTATTAATAGGAGAAAAATCTTCTCTAAAAATTGCATTATTTATATTAACAGTTTTATAGAAAGCCGGAAAGCTCTTGATAGCTCCTGCCTTTTTAGGCAAGTTAGTAAATCCCTTAAATTTTGGCATAAAATAGAATAAACGACCATGTCTACCCTCTCTAGTAGGGATTACACAATCAAACATATCCCAGCCCATAAGATACGAACGATAGATATCTTCTGGTAAACCCACTCCTAAAGCAAAACGAATAGCTTTTTTAGGTAAAAAGGAAGCAGTTTTAAATAAAGTATCTGCTAAAAAATTACCATCTTCATCAATTGGTCGAGCCCCAAAACCATAAATATCAAATCCAATCTTAATAAGTTCCTGAGCGCAAAAACTACGTAAATCTTCATGCTCGCCCCCTTGCACTACCGCTGTTAATAAAGGTCTATTAGCATCAGTTAATTTTCTCTTTTTCACTTGTTTTATATATTCCAGCTTACATCTTTTAGCCCAAGCAATACTACGATGTACGGCAATTTCCAACTTTTCTCGTGGCCAGTCATTAGGGGGACAATCATCTAAACAAACCATCATATCAACTCCTAAGTCAAATTGTATTTGAATAGACTTTTCTGGGCTTAAGTGATGCCAAGAACCATTAAGCGGAGATTTAAAAGAAACTTGTTCATCATCCGCCTTACCCATTGAGCCAGTTTTGCGATGCACTAAAGAAAATATCTGAAAGCCACCAGAGTCAGAAAGTATGGGTCCTGGCCAATCCATAAAACTATGCACACCACCAGCTTTTTTAATTATATCTGTGCCTGGCTGTAAATAAAGATGAAAAGTATTCACCACTAAAGCCTTAGTGTCTGAAAGTAATAAATCATTCTTAGTTAAGCCTTTAATAAAAGCCCTAGTCGCATCAGGCATAAAGAAAGGTGTTTTTAATACACCTTTCTTAGTATGAACGCGCAGTTTACGTAAATTAAATTTATTTTTATTAATACTACTCATATTATTCTACTCGACCATTATTAGATAATCCAGCAATTTCATCATCTTCTAATTTAGTTGTTTTAGCCTGACTCTTTCTAGAAATTTCCGATTTAGTAATAATATCAGTTGCCTTAACAACTGAACCAGGTGATAATATTAATATTTTATCACGATCACTTTCCTTAGGGGTAAGGCTAATACTAAATTCGGCATCTGCTCGATAAACAGATAAAGGTAGATAACCTAAACGCCAAGTTACTATCCTGCTATCTTCATCATAAAAAATCCGTCCTACATTAGTGTTAGAATCTGATTCCCAGTTAATACCAGCGGGCAAGCTCATAAATACCTCAGTATCCTCTAAATCATGTAAATTATTTTTAATAGTCCACATAACCCTAACGCTAGTTTTTTCACCTACTCTAGGAGGTAAAGGACCTGAGCCGACTGGTAAATTATCATCGTTGAAATAAACAATTTTTTCGCTTAAAGACAAATCGCTATTTAGCTTGCTATGAATAGTATTGCTACGATTATCTTCACTATCATTTTCAAGCGGAGTATTCAAGCCATATTGAGCATAGCTAACAATCTCATTATCAGCCGACATATCATTTAAAGAAAAATCATTCAAATTTAAACTAAATTTAATTTCACCTGATTCTCCCGGCGCAAGTTCAGCTAAAATTGGTAAATCCTCTTTTGTCCAAACAATGGCATTACCCGCCACAGAACCACCTAAAGGATCCTTTAAACTAGACCAATCTATAAATTGACCTTTTACAACAGCCATTAATACTACATTATATAAAACCGCTTCCCCATTATTAGCATAGCTAAGACTATAATTTAACTCAGAGCCAAAATCTATTGCTTGATCAGATTTATTATCATTTAATGATAGTTCTATATTTAAATCACTACTGACTAAATCAAAGGATAATGTTTTTTCCCAAAAGATAAATTCTTTATTATTCTCATCTTTTTGGAAAAGTTTAAAACTAATATCTTCTTTTTCATCCTTCTTTTCTTTAAAGCTAAAGTCCAAAGGTACGCTTACGCGCTCACTAGATTCTAATGGTAAATTAGTAATAGACCATAGAAAATCCCCTGTTTTTTCAATTACCACTTTCTTATCATCAACGACCTCCTCGCTACTACTAGCATTATCACCCTGATTGCCATTACTACTTGTAGTTTTATTAATTTGTAAATTATCAGAACCTGTTATTTCTAAATATACATTTTGTAAATTATTATTTTGAAAAGCAGAAAAATTTAACTTAAGTTCATTATTTTTTTCTACTAGAGCAGTATTAATATAATCCAGATTGAGCAGAAAACCCAGACCAGATATAACAGTATTGGCGCTGGCTTCTTTTTTAAATTCACTAGAAAAATTTGAAGGCGTATAAGTAAAACGAGCATTAATAATATTAGCCGAGTCGAGTGCGGAAACTAAATAACCACTAATCTTTAAAACTGATTTTTCTTTTGGATTTATAGTATCAATTTTCCACTTTTTAAAAGTATCTAAGACTGGATCACTTTCAGTCAGTACAAAACTATCCGGCAAAACTAACTCTACCGTTACATCACTTAAAGTTAAATCACTATTATTTTCATAGACAATTTCATAGCTCATTGCCTCACCAGCTACTACTTTTTCTGGGGCATTAATATAAAAGAGTAAGTCGTCTTCACTGTTTGAATTCTGAAAATAGAAAAAATAAGCTCCATAAATAGCACAAGCTATAATAGTTAACACAAATACTTTCTTAAAAAAAGCTATTAAAGGTATTCTTTTTCTTTTTTTTACTTTACTAACATCAACTGGCTCACCACGATTATCACTATAGATAGCAGAAAGATTATTATCCGTGTCTTCTAATATCGCTTCCCTTTTTACCAAATCATCAAAACGAGAAACATCATCCGATTCTGGTAATGGTCTTTCCAAAAAAGAAGCTTCAAGAGAAGACTGATCAAGTTTCAATTTTTTACCCTTACTCATCTTTTTGTCACTTTTCTTGTTTTTTTCAATAGACATGTATTTAAAAGAAGGTTAATAGAATATAAATATAATCTATTACCATCAAACTAATTTTCAAGCAAAACTGCCTTTAAAATATCTCTGTTTAACATAAACTCATCAGACCAAGATGAATTATCTGGATAATTCCAAATATTACGCCAAGACGCTGGGATGCTTAAAGATAAATTATATTGAGCTGCTTTAGCGCCAGGCTGTTTTTGCACTAGCATAGAAAATGGGTAATAGCCAGATCTTTCACCAGCTAAGAGAGTTTGCAGCTTATCTAAATAATTATGCTGTTCTAATTCATTTTTTTTCAATTTAAATGGTAATCGGTATTTTAATGTTATAACAGAAGTCTCTCCGGGATCAGTCATAAGCCAATTAGCATAAACCGTTTTACCACTTTCTTTATATATTTTTGTAGCACTTTGTATATGAGTGAAAGCTTTAGCTTCATTTTCAGCAATAGCTGGAAAAACTAACCACTCAGGATCAGGCGTATCAAAATACATAGCATCAGGCTGTTTAAATCCGCTAGCTGATAATAACAAACTACCTTCTGGAACATACACCCTTAACCAATCTACATTTCTCACTCCGCTAAATACTTCATTTTTTAAACCAGTATGTGTGCGATATATGGTAAGCGTATCAATAACACTACCGTCACTTAAAATCTCTGCCTGATGCTCAACGCGATCCAACATGCGCCTATCAGTTTTTTGTCCAGCAATATTTGTATGAACCAACATTAAATAATCATGAGGCGCTGCTTTAACGGAAGCGTCTAAATCATATTTATGCAAACTAGCTTGTAAATCTTCATCACTAAAATATAATAAAATATTTTTAGCAGCTAAATTTTTCTCTAAAGAAATTAATAGGGCTGGCATATTTTCCGCACTCAAAACCTGAGGTAAACGCTCCATAATTTTTACCATTAAATCACCGATAATTTTTTTAGGTTCATTTTCAGGGCTATCAGGAAGACTTAACACTAGTTCTGGATGACTTAATTCTAAATTTGGTTTTTCTACCACACTCTGTAATAATTCCCAAAAATTATCAGCATTAATACTAAGACCATATTCTTCCTGCAGGTCTATCTCACCGCTAATACGTAATAAATCTTCTAAAACATCCGGGGTAAAGCTAATAACACCATCAACCGTAGGCCCATCACTTTTTTCATAAAACCACATTAAAGACCTAGCTGTTAATGGCCAATCAGGCCACCAATTAGCATCCCATAAATACCATCTCGGATTTACCAACCATAAAGGTTCTGGTGACTGAACAAAAGTACGCATACCAGCTTCAGTATCATATGAACCACCACTTGGAACCTCTAATTTTCTAATAGCTCCGTCTCTTATATCAACTAAAGCATAGCTACCTAAAAATCCACCCGAGGCTCTCATTTCGGTATTATTTTGAAAAACTAACAAATAACGTTTATCCTGACTAACCCCTAAAAATGATTTAATCGACTGAGCTGAAGATAATAAAAGATCTAAAGACTGTACTGCTAAATCAGCTTGAGATCTAAAAGTGATAAATTGACTTTGATATTCCTGTGGCAATAAATCAAAGTTAATACTATAAAGTTCAGATTGAATAGTTTTAGCGTTATTTTGTGCCCGACCACCATAAACAACAAAAGAATCTATTAAAGTTCCCCAACTTTTATCTGTCTCTTGTTTTTCTAATGCAGCTCCAGCTAAACTAAGATTCTCCCCCATCTCCGCAGCTGCCATGCCAATGTTTATAAATTTTTTACTAAAAGCTGCCATTTTAATTTCTGGATCACGCGCTAAAGTGGCTAAAGGTAAAAGCCAATCATTTACTCCACTAAGAGAGTTTTGGGCAGCACTAAAATTATCTGCTGCTAAACTGAAATTACTAGCCGCATCTTGCCATGACATATGACTAGCATTATCAGCTGCATCAGCTAAATTTTCTACCCCCGATAAAGATTCACCCAAAACACTTGATTTAAGATTTGGTAAATCAATTATTTTAAAATAAGCTAAAATTTTAAATGGAGCAATAATAATTAAAAGCACTAAAGAAAAAGCAAAAATTGAACGATACCATTTTATGAGCACTTGATCTTTCTCTGAATGTTTTTTTGTATTAACACTTTTTTGTAATTTAGATAAATTCTTCCAAGCATAACTATGAAAATCTTGAAAATAATATTTTGCACTCTTAAAGGCTGGCACTTGATAGCCTAAACGTTTTTTACGACGATAAAAAGAATATTTAGATAATAAATGAGAATGAAAATTAACGCGCCAACTTCTTTTATGTTGTGTATTTATAAAATTTCTTTGCCAAAATTTAACTTTAGTAGACTTTATACTAATAGATAAAATAAATTTATTTCTTTTAAATTTTACAGTTTTAACTTTCTTTTCAGCTTTCAAATTATTATTTATCTTTTCTACTTTATTATCTTTTTCTTTAATTATAGATCTTAAATCAACTAAAAAAGAGTCAGATTGTTTAACTGGCTGATAATTGCTTTTATTCTTTTGAGAGTCAAATAATCCAAACATAATTATTTATTCTCTAACACTGAACGATATATATCAAGGGTCTTTTTAGCACAATTCGACCAACTAAAACGTTTAATATTTTCTAATCCCTTCTTAATTAAGTTTGCCCTTAAAACATTATCATTTATCATTATTTTCATCTTATCTAAAATGTCATCTTCTCTATAGGGATCAAAGTACAAAGCAGCGTCACTCATAATTTCTGGTAAACTAGCCTGATCAGAAGAAAGAACTGGACAAGAATATGACATAGCCTCTAAAGGTGGTAAGCCAAAGCCTTCATAAAATGAGGGGAAAACATAAAACAAAGCCTGTTGGTAAAAATAAGACAAATCTTCATCAGGCACATAACCAGGAAATATAAATAAATCTTTCTTAGCTTCTTTTGCTTCATTGCTAATTATTAAGGCTTGATCTTTTAAACGTTTATAAAAATAATCCTCTTTGCCCACCATCACTAAAGATAAATTTCGATACTCTAGAGATAATTTTTGAAATATTATTAATAATGATTCTAAATTTTTATGAGGATAAGCATTGCCCACATATAAAATAAATGGTGTTTTTACCTTATACTTATCTAAAGACACTAGAAGCTCTTCCCTGTTTTTCTTATCTATAAAATTATTAGACAGCTTAGCCACTCCTTCATAACTAACTTTTATTTTACTAGCTCTAATTTTAAACTTATTAATAATATCCTCCTTAGTAAAATTTGATACGGTAATAATTTGTCTAGCATTTTTTAAAGCTTTTTTAATAACTACTCTATAAGCATATTGTTTAAACCAATAAAGAGTAGCGGGTAACATTGAAGCGCGACGACTAGGAAAACGAGTTAGAATTAAATCATGAATTGTGACCACAAAAGGCACTGGGCAAAATATAGGTACATTAAAATGAGGAAAATGCATTAAGTCAAGCTTAGCCTTTTTAATAATTGTTGGAAAAAAAACTTGTTCACGCCAAGAATACCAGGGCAATAATAATAGTTTTTTCTCTACAAACTTAGAATTTATTTTAAAATCATCAAAATTATCAGCACTTAAAAATATTACATACTCATATTCTCCTCCATTTTCTTCATTGATTTTAATTAAATTATCCACTACTTCTTGTACATAACGACCCAGGCCCTTTCCTAAGGGTCCGTAAAAACGAGCATCAATGCCTATTCTTTGGCGTTGTTTAATATTATTTAACATTATACAAAGGGTAAATTATCAGGAATATTCTCATTAGTCTCCTTTAAAAAATTATCTTCATCATCTTTTTTTGAATCACTTTCGGAAGATGCTACTTCTTTTTTTGCTGATGTTTCCCTATTATTAGAAGTTAGAATGTCATCCTGAAAAAACTGTGGCGAACCACTAGCAATATCACTTACCAATGGCAAAGATGAAGGAGCGTCAGCTTTTCGTCCTGGGGCCTTCTGAATCATAGGAGCCTTCACATTAGCTTCAACTGGAAAATGCCATAAAGTAGCCAATTCTTCAATATTAAATAAGCCCGGATTTCTTCCATTATAATCATCCCTGGCAATATAATTAGTCATAATAGAATTTTTCTTTTTTATCAATCTTTTATCCTTATTAAAATAAGCGGTCCTAGTCATGGTAAATTTTAAGTCTGGCTTTAAATTATTTAAATCCAAGGCTACAAACTGTTTCATATATCCAACTAAACCATTAACCACCTTACTGCGCATCATTAAATCCTTACGGGCCACATAGACAATCCTAATTTTTACCTCAAAAGCTACTTTAGAAGCTTTTTCTTGAATAGCCTCGATTTGTTTCTTTTGTTTAGGATTTAATTCCATCATTGATAATCCTTTATCATCTTTTTCCTTGCTTTCAATATCACCCCAAATACTATAAATAACTTCACTAGCCTCACCTATCCATTCAACTAACTTTGAAGACCAACCTTTTGAGGCCTTATTCTTACCCAATATTTTATCGACCATTACATCACTTTCTTTTATCCAGTCAAATCCAGTTGGAATAAGAATAATTTGAAACCATAGGTTCTCCCCTTCTCTCAAAGAACTACACAAATCCATAAGCGATGCCATAGGATCTTTAAATTGAGTCTCACTGGGACCATATTGATGCTCAAACTCTTTATACATTTTAATTGGAAAAGCCCAATGCTGTGATTGAATAAATTCAGACCCCCAAACATCATATTCTTCATCCGGAAAACGATGGGGCACTGTATCAACGTAATCATCAACTTCAGCAATTTCAGCATCAGGATATTGAGAATATACAGAAGTTTCAATTAAATCCCGAAACTCAATTGGTGTTCTAATTAAAAACTGAGTATAACCCTCTAGGCTGACAATCTCATAACTAAAAGATACTTGAAATTTACCTTCAAACCATTTCTCAAAAAAACTTACAGAACCATGAGCACCAGCTAAATAGGTAAACATATTTTCCACCGCTTTAGGTGATTGTTCGTTGCCTTTAGGAATATCAATGGCCAACATAATAAATTTTAGATTATTATCCGCCCAATATGATCTTATTTTTTGTAAATAGACTATCAATAATCCATATAACAACAAAATTGCTAATAAAATCCAGCCAATGTTAATAAAAAAGACCCACAACATTTCAATAGGTGGTAGATTTATAAATTGATCTAAACGACTCGTATCTATAGTTATCGTCATAACACAATATAAACAATTTAAGCCTTTAATAGACTCAACATTATGCTAATATTTTAGCATAAATTGAAAAATAAAAAAACCGCCTCTACTATTTAAAAATAAAGGCGATTTTATCTATTGTATATTTAATATTATGCTTGTTTCCATTCTCTCAGGCCATACATTCCTCTACCGGTTAAAACGTATCTATCGTCAAGAATAAGTTCATTGTGCACAGTAGCAGGATTAGCATTTTTATGATCAAATTTAACTTCATTTATCCTAGCAGCAATGTCAGTGAAATGTAGTGCTTGACCATAATTCTTCAGAACTAAATAAATCTTATCATTAATTGTCTTTGGCTTGATTTCATGCCAATCACTTTTACCCCAAAAACCAAATTTATTACGTTCTAAATTTTTAATTGATTGAAGCAATGAGTATACAGACTTATTTTTATTCATTAATTCCGCCTTGTCAGGAAAAGTCTTACTCTTAAAAATAGAACTAATATCTAAATTATTACCCTGATTTAAACAATCTTGATGACGTTTATAGCTATCAAGCTCAGAGGCTATATCCATTAATTTACTGGTATCTAAAGTGGTATTTAAAGATTCTATCTTTTGGATTAATTCTTCACTCATTTCCTTAAAATGATCAAGTGATTCATCTTTTAAAGAAATTGAAGGATTAAAATTATTATTTCCAGCTAAAACACTAAAATCATCAGAAAGCAACTTAGATAAAAGAAAATCAAATCTATTGCGATATGCTTGACGATTTTTATCATAATCAGCGCCATCAAGCTCATTTTCGTCATTCATTTCTAGGCTCATCACTGTTAAAATATCTAAAAGAAAATCTCTTCGTAACATGCCTCCGTGTTCTTTAAGTAGACCATTAACCACTCCACGTAAAACCTGAAGGTATTCATCTAAATTATCTAATTTTTTTATCTTTTTAATACTAGCATTCTCAATTTGGCGCACTCTTTCGCGAGTTAATTTATGTAATTTACCAATTTTTTCTAAAGTTTCATAGCTATCACCATTCAAACCAAAACGACGAGTCAAAATGTCTTTTTCTCGCTCCATTAAATCAGAAAATAAGCTATTTACAACTTTAATAGCATTTAACTTTGATAACTCTTCAGTGCGTTTTTCTTGCACAATTTTTTCCAATATATTCTCCATATAAAAAAATAGCAGTGCTATGTTAGAAATAATAATATATGTCAACAACTGTAATCTATCATAATACGATATATTAGTCAAGCCCTTAATCCTGATTAAATTTAGGGTAATGTTTTAGTAAATAATTAGCTAATAATAGAGAAAAAAAGAAATATAAAATTATTTGCGCTAAAATAAGCATTTGCGAATAAATAGTTTCATTTCTCCAATATTTAAAAAATAAGAGATGTTGTCCTCTAAAAGACCAGGCTTTTGCGACTCGACTACGATAACGCCAATCCTGTATTCTGCTTTTTAGGCTAGATTTAAGAGCCAGGCTTCTATCATGATAAGCTAAAGCGCTCGGAGATAAATAACTATGATAACCAGCTTTCTTTAAGCGATAGGCTAAATCACAGTCCTCTTTATACATAAAAAAATTTTCATCAAAATAACAATCATTAACCTGGACTTTATCCAATACAGACAAGCGTAACAAGGCAGCCGCCCCTGATGGACCAAAAATAGAGCTACTATCATAGAGGCCTCTATCCTCTTCCCCTTGACCTAAATCACTAAAACGTAAACCTGCTTTCATTATGATACCGCAAGAATCTAAAATGTTAGTTTTAAGATTATTATTAAAATCCCAAGAATATATTTTAGGACAAACAGCTACAGCTTCTGGACGACTTACTAAATCATCTAATAATATTTTAATCATATGCTCATCAATCAACATATCCGGATTTAACATTAGAAAATATTCTATCTCTAATTCTTCAGCTTTTTTAATTAATCTATTATAGGCCGCCGCAAAACCTAAATTATTTTCAAATCTTAAATAATGCCATTCAAAATTAGATGCTCGCTTATAATTATTAACTATTTCTTCATTCTTAAAAAAAAGCTGATCACTATTATCACCAGCCAAAATAACTAGCTCTAAATTGTTAGCTAACTTACTTTTTTCTACGCTCGACAAAAAATACTCTAAATAAGGAGCAGATGAATCGTTATAGCATAAAAAGGCAAGTGCTAATTTCATAACTATAGATTAAAATATCATTTTTGAGTCTAACTTTTCTTTTGCAAATATTTGTGCTTTTAATAAGCTGTCAAAAGTACCAGCATCCAGCCATTCACCATTAACCTTAGCAACTTCTAATTCTCCTTTTAGTAAATAACTATTAATTACATCGGTTATCTCTAATTCACCGCGCTCACTTGGTTTTAAATTCTTAGCAATTTCTATAACATTATTATCGCACACATAAAGACCAGTTACCGCATAATCACTTAAATAAGTTTGAGGCTTTTCTACAATCTGCTCTGCTTTCATGTTTTCATCAAACTTTACCACTCCAAAGCGAGACGGATCACTAACTTGCTTAGCAAAAACTTTAGCGCCTTTTTTAAAATTAATAATGTCTTCAGAAAAATCATCTTCAAAAATATTATCACCTAAAATCATGGTCACATTATCTGCACCAATAAATTTTTCACCAATTAAAAAGGCCTGAGCTAATCCTTCTGGTTTATCTTGGATTTCGTAAGTAAAACGAACGCCGAAATCTTTACCGCTACCTAATAAATTTAAATAATCACCTGCTCTTTCTGGGGCTACAATAATTAATATTTCTTTAATCCCAGCTTTAATTAATGTGTGCAAAGGATAATAAATCATTGGCCTATTATATATAGGCAATAATTGTTTACTAGTAATTTTAGTAAGTGGTCGTAATCGAGTACCACTACCACCAGAAAGAATAATTCCACGCATAAAAGAATAGTTAAATTTTATTTAAATCTATGATTGAAAGATATTCAGTTAAAGCATCCTGCCATGAACGCAAAGGACTTCTTCTGGTATTTCCTAACACAGAAAAATTGGGTCTCTTAGCCGGACGTAACCAGTCGCTTGGCTTAATAGCTATTAACTCAACATCTGATCCTAGATAATTAAAAAGAAAAAGAGCTGCTTCATACCAGCTAGCCTGACCTGAATTAGTTAAATGATATATACCACGAGGCGCTTTGTCATTACAAAGAGTTAATGTAGCTGCAGCTAAATCAACCGTGTAAGTAAAACAACTCATTTCCCCGTCAACAACTTTAACCACTTTATTCTCACGAGCTAATTTAATCATTACTTCAAAAAAACTAGGTTTAGATAATTCGTTGTTAGATTTTTCTCCGAATAATTTAGAAGTACGAACGATATAATATTGTAAACCCTTTAAAGCTCTTTTAGCAATTTCTTTTTCGCCCGCCAATTTACTCATCCCATATTTATTTAAAGGTGCGGGCCTATCAAGCTCAGTATAAGGATTATTTGTTCTATCATCAGCCCCAAAGACATAATCAGTAGAATAATGTAATAGGGTAGCCTGAGATTTTAAACAATAATCCGCTAAAAAAGCTGGCAAATCTTTATTTAATTTTAAAGCCAAGGCCTCTTCCTGGCTATCTGTCTCACATTTATCAACAGCATTATAAGCGGCAGCATTAATAATTAACTGTGGCCTAATTTTATCTAAACGATGAGCTAATTCATCAAAATCTAAATAATTAAAATCTGTATGATCCCAAGCCGCACTTATATTATTAGTAAATTTTGCTTTAAGTTGAGAGCCTAGATTACCATTAGCTCCTAAAATAATAGTATTCATATACTTTGAGTATAGCTAAAATCTTAAAGAAAGCAAGAAAAAGCGTTCACTGGGAACGCTTTAGAGAAAAAATATATTATAGCCATGATGAGTTTTGCCGCACTAAAATGTCAGGAGCTTTATTAGGCTCAGCCATTAATTCTTTAACAACTTTTTCCATTCTCATACCCTGCGAACCTTTAACTAATAATAAGTCACCCTCCTTTAAACGATTCTGTACAAAACGACCAGCATCTTCAGTTTTATCAAAATGAAATATTCTATCTTCACTCATTTTTTTCTTCTTAGCAGACCTATCAATATCCCGAGACCTTTCACCTACACTAATTAAATAATCAATATTTTGTGCCACTATTGCCTCCCCTAACAATCCATGTCCCTCTTCACTATAGGCACCAATTTCTAACATATCACCTAAAATAGCATATTTTTTAGATTCAGCGCCTATCTTCATTGATCCTAATATCCTAATAGCTGAAAGACATGATTCTGGAGATGAATTATATGTATCATCAATAATATGAGTATTTTTAATACCCTCTATCAAGCGCATACGGCCAGGAGGCGTATGTATATCATTCGCCTTAGCGGCAATTTCCATTAAATTTAAACCATAATATATTGCGACTAACGCAGCGGCTAAGAAAGAATATACGCTAGCTTCACTTAAAACATATTTCATATTAATTGGAACAACACTACCTTCATATTTAAGTTTAAAATTTAAACCACAAAGCTCACGATCGCTTGATTCAAAATGATAATGTAAATCATGAGCTAATAAATTAGCTCCTTCATTAAATCCATATGTCAAAACCCTAGCCTGACTAAAGTCTTTCATGGATAAGACTTCAGCATTATCATAATTTAAAATACTTAAACCTTTATTATTAACCGCTTCAATTAAAACTTGTTTTTCTTTTTTAATATTTTGTAAACTACCAAAGAACTCTAAATGAGAATGACTTAAAGCTGTCATGATGCCTATTTTTGGTGGAGCTATTTTTATCAAATAGGCCATATCACCAGGTCTATCAACGCCCATTTCTAAAACTAATAACTTAGGATAATCAGCCTGATAAAATAATAGCAATTTTAAAGCTCTTAAAAAAACATTTAGCCAACCCACAATTGAACTAGCTGGCGACTCTTCAACGCCAATAATCGTCAAAGGAACACCAATCTCATTATTATAGTTCTTTGAACTAGCCCGTAAAGAAAAATTATCAGCTAAAAGCGCAGCCACAGCTTCTTTAGTGCTAGTTTTACCAACCGAACCGCTAATAGCAATAATATCTGGTTGATATTTTTTTAAAATTAATTTACTAAAAAATTTTAAGTTTAATTTTAGAATATGACGCATATAATTAATTTCTTGTTTTAGGAATTTGATAATATTTTAACATAAAATCAGCCACATCATGCCAAAGCGGCACTACCGTGCTCTCAGCAAATTGTACTCCTTTAGGAGCATCTAACCTAGTTAGCATTACTATCTGGGGATTATCAGCTGGAACTACTCCAATAAAGGTATGAATGTATTTATCGGCACTATAACCTCCAGCAATAGCTACCTGAGCCGTACCAGTTTTACCACCAATATAATAACCAGGAATTTGTGCCCCCTTAGCGTGACCATGCTCTACAACATTAATCATCATGGCTAAAACAGTATTAGCTGTTTGAGGCGAAACTGTCTGATTTACTAATTGTGGCTTAATCTCATCAATTGTGCCATTAGCATGCCTTATTTCTTGGACAATATACGGCTTCATTAACATACCTTGGTTAGCTAAAGATTCATATGACATTAGCATTTGTAAGGAAGTAACCGCAATACCTTGTCCAAAAGAAGCTGTGGCGGCATCAATTTCTCGTACTCGACTACGAAGCAAATTATCAATATTACCAGCGCTTTCTGCTCCTAATTCAATACCACTTTTTTCGCCAAAACCAAATTTTTTTACATAATCAGCAAAAACATTTGGACCAATTTTTAACATTGCAAAAATTGCTCCTGTATTCAAAGAATTTTCAAGAACATAATTCATATCTACTAAACCATGTGCGCCCTTAGTACTAAAATCGGAATTACTAATTGGTTTAGGCCAACCATTAATCATTATTTGACCTTCATCACGATAGGTAGTAGAAGGACTCACTTGTGCTCCATCGATAGCAGCCGCCATGGTAATAACTTTAAAAACTGAACCTGGTTCATACTGATATAAAATAGCAGGATTATTATATAAAGAAATATCTTTTACCTCATTATAATTATTTGGATCAAAGCTAGGCAAAGAACACATAGCTAAAATGGCACCTGTTTTTGCTTGAACAGCAATCACGCTTCCACCTTCCGCCTGCCATTTATCAATTGATTCCACTAAAGCAGCACAAGCCTGAAACTGAACACCTCTATCCATTGTTAAAATAAGATCACTACCACTTTCTGCTTTAATATACTCACGATCATTTACTATCACTGTATTCCCAATCCCCTTTTCTCCCTTTAAATAACCAGGCGTACCAGCTAATTCAGAGTTAAAAAATTCTTCTAAACCATAGTGGCCAGCCATTACATCGTCTGCCTTACTAACAAAGCCAACCAAATTACCCGCTAATTCATTTTCAGGATAAAAACGATGACTCTCTAAATGAAAAGCGATACCTTTAATAGACAATTCTTCATCACTATCTTTAAAATATATTGTTTCTAATCTCCTTTCAATCTCATCCACTCCAATTTGCTTATCCTCATTAGAAGCTAAGGCGGCATAAACCGATAAAAGTATTTCATCACTTAACTTATATTTTAAAGGTTCATATGGATCACCTGGCTTATCTAAGCGTTTTAAATAATCTGGTAAAATTTCTTCTTTTTTTTCATTTAACAAACGTTCTAAAGTAGTTTTTTTAATTTCCTGCCACTCTAGGCTATCTTCTTTTAATTTAGAGATATTTTCCAAGCTCTTCTTTTTAATAGTCTTCTCTTCGTCACTTAAATCAGAGGCATCAATAGATGCTAACTCGCTCTGTAGAGTATTGTATTCTTCTCTCGCTAAATTCTCATTCACTTCTTTTTCTATTTCCGGTAGATCAAATATCTGAAATAATTTTTCTGCTATTTCTCTAGGATTTTCAATGTCTTGAGGAATAGCATATAGAAAAGCAAAATCCTTATTAGCCGCTAAAGGAAAAAGACGATCTTCACCGTTAAGCTTTTCATGAAGCATTATTTTACCCCTAGTTGGATTTAGAGCGCTAGAAATATTATGTTGGCGTGCCGCTAGGGCGTCATACCAATCACCTTGAGTAATTTGTAAAAAATATAAACGATATATTAAAAGGCCAATAAATAAAAAAATCAGCGTTGCGAATAAACGCAAACGCAAATTAGATGAGCTCTGTTTCTCTTTTTTGGGCTTATAATCTTTCCACATAAGCTAAATTATTTTTTTGCCATAGTTGCCGATTCAGAATTTAAATATACAATTTCATCAACCGCCACCATATCCAAATTACTTAAACGCGGAGAAAGAGTAGAATAAGACTGAAGATTTAAAACTTTAGCATGTAAATCTTCATTTTCCTCAGCCAGCATGCTTGCCCTACTTTTAAGTTCTTTTAAGGTAAAGCCTTGAACTGTTAAATTGTTCATTCCCACTAAATATGTTATACCCAGCACAACAACCATAAAACCTAAAAAAATATTTACAGCCGAAGTAAAACATTTTTTAGTTTGTTTAGTGCAAGAACTAGAAAGATTATTAGAACGCCTTTTCATATTCTTTTTACCGTTATACGGTTTTATATATTATTGAAAATTATCAAATTTTTTCTGCTACCCTTAATTTAGCGCTTCTGGACCTGGGATTAAGTGCTAGTTCTTCCATTTCAGCCGTAATTGGTTTTTTACTGATAATCTTAAATTTAGCCTGATGCTGACAATTACATAAAGGGACTTCAGGCGGACAAATGCAATCTCGACTCTCAGTTTTTAAATAATTCTTTACTATTCTGTCTTCTCCGCTATGAAAGGATACTACTACTAATCTTCCTCCTGGTTGTAATATTTTTTCAGCCGCCTCTAGTCCAAACTTTAAACTACTTAATTCATCATTAGTGGCTATCCTTAATGCTTGAAAAACTTTAGTAGCTGGATGAATCTTAGAATCTGGTCTCATCTTAATCACTCCTTTAATAATATCTACCAATTGCTCTGTATTTTCTATCCGCTGCTCTTTACGTTTAGTTATAATAACCTTAGCTAATTGATAGGCTTTTGCCTCTTCTCCATATTCCCTAAAAATGCGAGTCAATTCTGGTAGGGGTGTATTATTAATTAAATGAATCGTTTCTTGAAAAACACCAGCACCAAATGACATATCCAATGGTCTATTTCCTTGAAAAGAAAAACCTCTTTTTTCATCATCTAATTGAGCAGAAGAAAGACCCAGATCGAAAACTACACCATTAATAGCAGTTTCTCCTAAATGTTCTGCCACTATTTCTTCTAAATTACGAAAATTGTCATGTACTAAAGTAATATTTTTTATACCACTGGTCTTAATTAATTTCTTAGCATTATCAATCGCTAAGCTGTCTGCATCAATAGACAATACTTTTCCAGATGATCCCACTATTTTAGAGATGGCCAAGCTATAACCCGCTCCTCCTAAAGTACAATCAATGCAAACATCACCCTTTTTTAAATTTAAATTTACTAATACTTCTTTCAATAAAACTGGATCATGTCTATAGGACATAAGCTTAAATACCTAAATCACCTAATTCCTCGGCAATGCTATTACTATTCTTTTCTGCCTCTTGCTTATACTTATTCCAAGAACTTTCATCCCAAATTTCTAAATGATTATACAAGCCAGCAATAATAACCCCTTTTTTAAGAGTAGAAAACTTTCTTAAATATTCAGGTAAAGTAATTCTTCCTTGATTATCAAAATCTACATCCATTGCTCCGGCTAACATATGACGAGCAAAAGCACGAGCCTTAGCCTGGCTAATAGGTAAAGAAGCAAACTTTTGAGCAATCTTCTGGAATTGATCTTTAGAATATAAAAATAAACAGTTGTCCAAACCCTTGGTAACAACTGCTCCTCTTTTTAAGACAGCTCTAAACTTAGCTGGTATAGCTAAGCGACCCTTGTCATCTAGATTGTGTTTATATTCTCCAATAAACATAAACTTTCTTCAGTGGATAAAGTGTGCGAATGGAATTCACCACCCTTCCCCACTTTTCACCTTAATGATTTAATTATACACCACAAAGCACCTATGGTCAACTATGACAAATTATCTAATATAAAACAAAAAAAATATAAAAAAATACCTTTTTCCACAAGGTATTTAATAAAAATCTATAATATTAAAAAAGTTATCAACAGGCAGGAGAACGAGGCTTACCAATATTAGGTTCGCTTTCATACTTTGGACTCACCGCTGTTCCCCCTAAAAATTTAAATGGAGCATCTCCGTTCATAGCTTCAACTGGAATCTTTAAAGCGTACGCAAGGGCGTTAGCAGTTAAAACGCCAATGCGCAAAGAAGTAAAACTATTACCCTCTGATTGAACTTTTATTTTTTTTATATCCTTAAATTTATAATGATTTTTTATTAAGAGATCATCTATAGCTGATAACAGTTTTTCCGACTGAGAACGAGCGGCTTTTATTTTCTTATTATATTGCTTAAGTCCATCATCAAGTTGAATCGTCATGGTATCAGCTAGACTTGTATCAATGCTCAATATCATACTATTTCTTTTTTAATAATTGTCCCTCCTTAGAATCCTCAACAACATAACCTAACTTAAGAATCTCTAAGCGTATACTATCCGCTTTTTCCCAATTACTTTCAGAACGAGCCTCTTCTCTTAATTTTAATAATGCTAAAATTTCATCCGGATAAGATGAGTCTTCTGTTTTAGTCATTTTTATAGACCCTTCTCTTAAAGATAGGCCTAAAACTTCATCAAATAAAAAAGCACTTGCTAGTTTTACACTTGGCTCTAAGTCAGATTTTAGCATTTTAAATAATACAGCTAAAGCTTGAGGTAAATTTAAATCATCGTTAATAGCTTGCAAAAAATCTTGCTGACAAGAACTATCAAACTGCTCCGCCACTTCTGTTCCTAAAACGGCTATTTGTTTATATAGAGATTGCAAGGCTTTTTCTGCTTGGCGCAAAGATGCTTCACTGTATTCCATTGGTTTGCGATAATGAACCTGTAGGGCTGCGAAACGATAGGCTAGAGGATCTATAGCTTTTTTAGTTAAAGCCTTATCAAGTGTAAGAAAATTATCATCACTTTTAGCCATCTTTTTGCCACCAGGAATATTTAAGAACGCTCCATGAAGCCAATAATTAAAAAACTTTTTACCAGTAGCAGCTTCGCTCTGTGCTATTTCATTAGTATGATGAATATTAATGTGATCAATTCCACCGCAATGAATATCTAAATGCTTATCTAAATATTTCAAACTCATAGCTGAACACTCTAAATGCCAACCAGGAAAACCAACGCCCCAAGGAGAATCCCATTCCATTTGTCTTGTGCTATTTATAGGAGAAAATTTCCACACAGCAAAATCTGTTGGATTTCTCTTTTCGGGATGTTTCTCAACCCTTGCTCCTTCTTGTAGGGCCTCTAGGGGTAAATGACTCAAGCGATTATAATCGGGAAACTTAAAACTATCAAAATATAAACCATCTTTAGTTTTATATAAATATCCTTTTTCCTCTAAAGTAGCAACTAAAGCAATTTGTTCCTTTATCTCCTCACTAGCCTTACACCAAATATCTGGAGAAATTATATTTAATTTTTCTAAATCTTCTCTAAAAGCGTCAGTGTAATATGAAGCTATTTCCCAGGCATTTCTACCTTCACGCTTAGCCCCCTCTTCTAACTTATCTTCACCCATGTCCATATCTCCAGTTAAATGACCAACGTCGGTAATGTTCATGACTCGCTTTAAATTAAAACCATTAAAGCGCAATATCCTAACTAAAAAATCTTCAAATAAATACGTACGTAAATTACCTAAATGAGCAAAATTATAGACTGTTGGTCCACAAGTATAAACACCCACCATATCCTTATTAATAGCTTTAAATTTTTCCTTTTTTCTGCTTAATGTATTATATAAATATAAGTCCATAAATTTTTAATGCCATGATTTCAAAAAATGTTGAAAAATTTTAATATTTTCTTGAAGGGGCCTAACTAATGAAAGTTGTTCGTATGATTTAACCTGCTTCAAGAGAGAATCTTTTAATTTGATAAATAATTCCTGCTCAACAAGCTCACCACCATCCTCCTTTATATAAGAAGATAACTTTAATAAATCATCTTTATTCATAGACAAATAAAAAGCAGGTATATGTTTAAGGCTCTCTAAACTTAGCTCCCCATTCTTAAATCTAGCTCCGTATTTTACCTTAAAACCACCTTTTTCCATCTTAGTCTGAATTTTTATCTCCTTTTTGCTAGGATTACTAGTTACAACCTCGTCAATGCCACAAATTACATTACCGCTTTCTTTGTCTAAAATCAATTGATCGACACCATTATTATAATCATCGTATTTAGAGGCTCTCACGACTACAAATCTTTCTGGAAGTAATTTTTGTAATAAAACTGTTACTGCCACCTCGGTTAACATGGCAGGATCATTTTCCTTGCTACTTAATTCAGGTGTATAAAGTTGTTCTTGAGCCTCAACTAATTGAAGATCGTGTGTTAAATCTGGATGCTCTAGCATTTTCATAGAACCATCCTCATTTAACCACTCCTGATTCGCTAATTTATTATATTTTTCAGTCTGTTCTTTTATCAAAGTACAATAGTGACGATATAATTCTTCAGTATTAAGTTTAACTTTCTCTTTCTTAAACTGAGATAAGTCTAATTTGCCGCCGACTGAAACATTATCTAAATATTCAATAGCCATATATTTATTATTTACTAATAGTTATAGGATAGGATAATTCGACATCATTTTCTACTAGACCTGAGGGATTATCCTTTTTTAACACTAATAATACATCTTGCGTTTCAGTAATATCAAAACTTAACTCAGCGATAAAAGGTACCATAGACTCTGTCATCCAGTCACTTTGAGCACTAGCATAAGTTTCTAACAGCACATCCCCCTCAAAACTTTTAATTAATACTGGAAAATTAGCTTCAAAAAACCAATCACCTCTAGCAAAGCCCCTTATTTGATAAGGACTAGTAATTGTCTCACCAGGTTTAGGCGCAAATAATTCTATATTAGTACTAATAGAACTAAAAGCTTCATTAGAATTATCATCAGCTCGCTTTATATCCCGATTAAGATCCTCTTCTACATTAGCTTCATCTTTAACATCATTTTTATCTTGATTTAATTGATCAAAAAGAGCTGAAAGTTCTTTAATCTCTTTATCCATAGACATATCATCATAGCACTCTGATGTGGGCATAGCTGTCTGAGGATTGCCCCTTTTAACCCATTTACCCCCTTCACATAACCAAATATTTTTAGGGCTAAAAATACGTAAAACTAAAGCCACCACCACAATCAATATAATAACTACAAAAATAAAAAGTTTATTTTTCATATATTCTATTATTATTTTATAATTGTAGCATAATATCTCAAAAAATCTATTAAACTTTAATTTTTTATAAAAAGCCCGCTTCTTGTAAAACGGACCAGATTTTAAAGGTCTTAAGTTAGATATCTTTTTTAAACACATATAAACATTTTTTACCAAAAGATATCAACTATGTTTATAATTTGAGTATTAATTTACATTTTTAAAACACCTACGTATTTACACTAAACTTAAGGAGGGGTTAGGCTATTGGAAAGATAGATATT
This sequence comes from uncultured Gammaproteobacteria bacterium, assembly GCA_964435515.1. GTDB lineage: Bacteria > Patescibacteriota > Patescibacteriia > Patescibacteriales > UBA12465. The sequence goes on from CAYSZD010000003.1 coordinate 81,743, forward strand.
GCCCAAAGACTGATATTCCCATAATGCCTTTTTATCAATACTAAGACAAGTATTGTCACTAATTGTATTATTATTACTCTGAACCAGCGCTAAAGCGTAATCATGTATACTAGAAATATCATTATTATTAATCATTGAGTTATTAACAGCATATAGGTATAAGCCTCTTGCATTAATAGACTGCAACTGATTAAAGGTGACGCTGGTATCACTCACTGATTGCAAAGCAATAGCAGTTGAAGAAGAATAAACGGTATTATTAGAGATCACGGATGCATCAGAATCAACTAGCCAAACTCCTTGTTTGGCTGATTCAATAATATTATTTTCTATCCTAATATTATCAGAACGATGAACATTAATAGCATCGCGATAAATAGCCGTTGATGTGCTCATGTTAATAATATGGCAATTCTTAACAATTAAATGATTTTTATTATAATCTGCGCTAACTCCATTCTGATAAGCCCCGCCATTAGAGCCATAGCGAATTGTATGCCCGTCACAATCAAGAGTAATACCATAATAATCAATATTAAAACATGTTCCGCTTGCCTCCACGTCACTTGTTAATTTATAAGTACTTAATGGCGATTTTAAGCTTTGACACGAATTAATTAGAATTTCTTTACCCAAGAAATTAGAGTCTAAGACAGCAATAATCTCATCAATACGATCTCCGTATATCGTATTACCGGCTTGATTTTTAGCGTCATACAAAAGATTTCTCATTTCTTGTAAAATGCTTGGGTTATTTTCTACATTAATATAATTTATTTCTGAATACTCAATAAATTGCTTCATTTTACTACTAGCTGGGCCAAAATATAACTCATAGTATTCATCCAACATGGCGTCAACATCCTGATCAACATCCCAGTAAAGCCTACTGGTAATATAGAGATTTAAATAATTAGTCGCCATTGGATTATAGTTTAAGTTTAATGGTCTATAATCTGAATATACCTCCATACTTTCTCCGGCCGACTTTCCTTTTAAGTATTTCAAATCATCTGAAATAATATGAGGAAAAAAGGATGGCACTGACTGACTAGTGGAGTCCAACTTATTGGATAATAGGGTCTCATAAGTGTAGACCTGATGAGATGGTAATGCTTGGCACCACTGATTAGTTACATCTCTGATAGCTGCTTTTGTCTCTATGTTTGCAAAGCCTCTTCTATAATTACCTATAAAAATTACTAAATTAGGAGCAAATGGTTTACTTAAATCAGTTGGTGGTAACTGATAGGCTCCATAAGCGGAATTAATAACTTTTTTGCCATTATATTCTGGATCGTTATAAATTTCCCAAGCAATATTATTTACAAATTCCCAAACATAATTAGATAGTCTCCCTTGAAGCGGCCTATCTAACGAAGCTCTCGCGATACACTCAGGGCTAGATTCAGAAATTTGCACAAAACCGTCAGTAGGCATAACACTAACAACTGGATTGTCATAAATATCAAACATGGCTTTTACATATTCTACGGTATTTGTATACAATTCATCTGAACACAGATCGGGATGAAAATTAGTTTGACCATTCATGCGAACACCGTTCCAAATGGCATAATATTCTGGATGATTTAACTTTGTCTCCTCTCTTTCAAGGAGATTATTTAAACCATGAACATAAGGGAAGGCCAAAACGTTTAAAAAATGATTTGCCTTTAAACTTAATTGCCATTCTAGCTCATCTTCAAATCGACCATTCGGATACGAACTTTCTTTAAGATGAATAAATTCTTTATAATAGATAAAAAAGTGCCTCATGGGAAAATCAGGGTTAACTGTTTTATTCATTTGTTCAAAAACAATTGTATTTTTTGTTGGGGTAATAGTTCTTAAATCACCAGGACCATACCAACGCATACCTTGACTATATAAAAATTCATGCACCGCATTCATAGTACCCCTGCCATCAGCTTCCCATATATTATAAACGCTATTATATGAGCGATCATAATATGTAATATAATCATTAAACCAAGTCTCTCCCGTTAAATTGTCCCATTCCGCATATAGTTCGGCCTTACTTTTATTTTCCGGTGGACCAGCATGGGGACCTAAAATAGATAATAAACCGTCATCTCCAATTAAGACTAAATAATTATCATTAGCTATCATCTTATAACCCCCATTCACGCAGTCTTCAGTATTAATACCTAGACTATCAGTATAATTACTACGTCCTATATATACGTGATACGGCATTTCCTGATTTACTGTTTCGTTTATCTCAAGCTCAACCCCAGTAATCGATTTAATATATTTTTGAAAATAATTTGCTGCTAACTTAACCATGTTCGAAGCTGCCGAAGAAACCACGATATCAGCTTTAACTTCGCCATTACTGACTATATATTTTAAAGTTTGAGGAGTGCCACCTCCACCACCTCCGCCACCTCCACCACCTCCGCCATAAGAAGGTGGAGCTAATAAAGGAGAATCAACTAAAGAAGGTAATGCTATATTGTTTGCCTTAGGGGTAATAAGGGATAGTAATTCAGGGTTAGCATTATCAATACTCTCCCCTAAATTACTAATCTCTTGATTAATGTTTAGTATATACTCTGAATAAAAATTATTAGCACGAAAAGCATTGGCGCTAGTAATATGACGAAAATTAGTACCATCATAATAATAATAGCGATCATTATTCAGATTATGAACTAAAGAACCAACACTTAATTGACCATCCTCAAGAGAATTAGAAATTTTATAATCTGCAAATAAAGCATCTGGCAAGTCGATAATCCTCTTGGCCCAATCTTTCCCGTAAAGTATTTGTGCGTTTTGTTCACTTTTAATTTTTCTTAAAACCCCCTGCGGCTCAACTGCGTAAACAGAGGGATCTGTCATTATTTTAATCAATTTAGTGCCAGCTCTTAAATTAATATTACCTGCGAGTTTATAATTTTTCATCTCATTATCAGGAATTGTGATAACTTTATCAAAATCTTTGTACCAAGAAAAATATATGGCCTCAGAAGGAAAAACATAGCGTTTATTTTCATCTCCTAAATAATATACAGCCTTATTATTGTAAGATTTAATAAGACTACCTGACTGTGCAGCTTCTGCTGCATACAAAGAAAAAATCTTATTTCTATTAACAGTAGGGAGGGTAAATAAAAATATTAAATATACTAAAATTATTGAAAATATAGGTAAGGATAAAAAAAATATTTTCTTCTTATGTTTTTGATACATAAATAAATTATACTAAGGCAAATATTCATAAGCACCAATATCAGGAGCAAGACCCTGAGGAATAAAATTGTCTTCAAAGTCTTTATCTAGGCCAACATCTATACCTGCATCAATACAAAGAGAGTCAGCTTGAAGATGAAAATCAATTTCAGTATCCACAAAAAGCGGATCAGCCACAACAGAACCAAAACCTATTCCAGGTTCTCCTGCTGTAGCAAGGTCGCCATAACAGTTATTGGAAATAATCCAAGAGCCGCCACCATAATTATAGAGAGCTACCCCTGAATCACCATTTCTTATATGAATATTATTTTTGACATCAACATGAGTTTTGTCTACCCAAATATGATAAGAAGAAATGTGATAAAAAATATTATTATACACCTGAGTTCCAATTGAAGGCCCGATAGGTGTACTAGCAGTGCCATAAGTATAACCCACTCCAACACCACTAACACAGTTGGAAAAAATATTATTGTGAATTAAATTATTAGAAGTGCCTGATCCTCCTATTCTTATGCCCTGAGTATTTCCTTTAAATAAATTATACCTAGTAATAATACCACTGCCTCTTTCAATTAAGATTGCTGAGGAAATATTTGAATCATTAACAAAAGTATTGTATTCAATTACCCCACTATAGCTGGTACCACCGCTAACACCATTGTTTAAAATTAAGTTATATTTATTACCCGCTCCATTAGTTCGATCAATTGTTGTGTGATGAATATGAAAATTATTATAATTACCATCAAGCTGAATACCATCACCAGAAGAAGCTTTTTGGTTTGAATCAATAAAATATCTTTTATTGACATCATAAATATAAGAATATCCTATTTCAATATTTGGTGCATACTTTAAATAAATTCCATCAATAGCCACATCATAAATAGTGGTGTTTAAAATCTTTAAACCATCATTATAAAAACCCAATATACCAAAACCTGCATTATTTGTATTATGAGCATTATGTACAATACAATTACTTATAGTATTATTAGTTTGATACGCACTCTCAGAACCACCATCTAGACGAATCAAAGAATATGCGGAACTATTTCCGATAATTTCTAGATTATCCAAAAGAACATTATTAGAAATATTGATAAAAATTGCATGACCAGAGCCAGTATAGCTAATTATAGGCCTGGAACCAGAACCATAGGCTCCAATACTTACATTATTAAGATTACTTATAACAATTTGGTTTGAAGAAGTATAAGTAGTCCCCCTCTTTTGTAAATAGCTAGAATTATTTTTAAAAGTAAAGTCATTCCAAGAATTATAAGGCTGAGACATCGTTCCATTTTCTACACCAACATAAGAAGGGTCAATATAAACAATATTAATCTCCGATAAAGTAATCATCACTGAATCACTAAGTGAATTTGATACATTTCCAGCAGCATCTTTAGCCCAGGCATAGAGAGTCTTAGTACCTGCACTTGAGAAAGTATATGAACTTGGCGCTGATGAGTTCCAAGAACCAGAAGCAGCTGATGGAGTAGCTGATGTTTCAGTAAGTAAATAGCCAGTAACAGCTAGATTGTCAGTGGCAGTGAATGATAAGACGGGGACAGTTAGAGAACTGTGGCTAGCAGGAATAGTAAAATGACCCATTATTGGAGCAAGATTATCAATAGAATTATTTGATACATCAATTATTTCTGAAGTGTCTAAAGAATTCGGATTATCTTTTTTCTTAAGTACAGAGTCATTAGAAACAAAAAATAAATAAGTCAAAATTATTATAGCTATTAACAAGCATATAATAATGATATTCTGTTTATATTTTTTAAACATATATAATCATAGAAGAAATTAAGGTAAATATTCATAAGCACCAATATCAGGTCCAAGCCCCTGGGGAATTCCAACGCCATCCCTGTCATAAGCATATGGCAAGGATACATTTGCGCCCGCGTTAATACATAAAGAGGTGTTTTGCAAATGAAAATCATGAGCTGCGCTATTAATAAATAAAGGGTTAGCAATAATTGAATTTATACCTGTGCCTGGTGTACCAGCTGCTTCAGCGCTTGAATAGCAATTATTGGAAATAGTCCAAGACCCACCTCCATGATTATAGATAGAAACATCACTACCACCCACTCGATAGTGAATATTATTTCTTGTTTCAACAGGAGCATCTCCTAACCAAATGTGCCAAACAACATTATAAAAAACATTATTATAAACTTTTGTACCTGTTGCTGGATGTGGCCCTGGATAAGTGGAATTAATTCCAATTCCCTTAGTAGAATTGTAAAAAATATTACCATAAATTAAATTATTTGAAGTATATCTTCCTGCTATTCTAATTCCTTCACTTGCGCCTTCAAATGTATTATAGCGAGTAATAATACCACTCCCTCTTTCAACATGAACTGCCCAAGCAATGCTACTATTTGTCTTAAATGTATTATATTCCATAATGCCAGAAGCGCTATTTGACACGCCCTCAGGACTATTAAAAATAATATTAAATTTATTAGCAGCTGCATCACTGCGATCGATATTATTATGATGAATATGAAAGCCCCCATACCAACCACCAAGCTGAATTGAGTCTCCCGAGGAATAACTTTGATTTGGCTCAGTAAAATATAATTGATTAACATGATTAATATCATTATAACCAATTTCAATATCAGGAACGTAAACAGCATAAATGCCATCAATACCAATATTATAAATTTCTGAATTTAAAATTTTAAAATTATTTAAATTACCAATTCTAAGACCAAATCCACCCTGAGCACCAGGGCTGCCATAAGAAGGTGCTTGCCAAGAATCATGAAAAGAACAACCCGACACAATAACCCCTGAATTATAGGCACCCCCTCCATCAAAACGATATAAAGAATAAATATTATTATTAGCACCCATAACTTCCCAATCATATAATTCAAACCCTGAAGCATTCACCGCCCAAATAGCATTTGCATTTGTGCCTCCAGAGCCACTATAAGCAAAAATTGGCCTAACACCAGAGCCATAAGTCGAGAATTTAACATTATCTAAATTATTAATATAAATACTTTGAGAGGAAGAATAAGTAGTCCCTCTTTTCAAAAGATAGGTATAGTTACTTTGAATAACAAAATCAGAAAAAGAATTATATGGTAAATCAATACTACCATTTTCATTGCTACCATTACTATGACTTGGATCAATGTAAACAGTATTGACTCCTGGCAAAGTAATCGTCACTGAATCATTCAGTGAATTTGATACATTTCCAGCAGCATCTTTAGCCCAGGCATAGAGAGTCTTAGTACCTGCACTTGAGAAAGTATATGAACTTGGCGCTGATGAGTTCCAAGAACCAGAAGCAGCTGATGGAGTAGCTGATGTTTCAGTAAGTAAATAGCCAGTAACAGCTAGATTGTCAGTGGCAGTGAATGATAAGACGGGGACAGTTAGAGAGCTGTGGCTAGCAGGAATAGTAAAGGCAGTAACTACAGGAGAATTAATGTCTGGCAAAGTAATCGTCACTGAATCATTCAGTGAATTTGATACATTTCCAGCAGC
>CAYSZD010000004.1:0-88464 GCA_964435515.1 uncultured Gammaproteobacteria bacterium
CTATCTTTTCTTTATTATTTTCTAATTTTCTGGATCCTCCGAGTATGAAGTTTTTAGTATTGATGCCGCAGAAATTTAATATTTCTTTACTTAATATTCTAGTAGCTACATTTCTGTTAAAAAGACGATTATATAAGATAGGTGAAGCACTGCTACAAAAAACAGCGGCTTTTTTATTTTTTAACAAGCCTATTGGTAATCCGTTAAAATATTTAAAAGCAAAACCACTCACAAAAGTTCTATCCATAAAACCTTTTAATATGGCGGGCATATTTTGCCACCAGACAGGATAGATAAATATAAGTTTATCTGCTTCTTTAATTTGCTTTTGATATTTTTTTGTATCTTCTTTGACAACGACTTGTTCGTTTTGTTTTATTTCTTCGTTTTGAAGAATTGGATCGTAGTTGATTTTATATAAATCAATTAAGTCATAGGGTATGCTATTTTGCTTTAATTTATTTTCTAAAGTTCGTAGCATGTAGCCTCCATGTCCATTGTAGTTAGGATTAGCATAGATAATGAGATATTTTGACATATTGTTTTTGTTTCTTCTGGTATGAAGCGATTAATTAGTTATTGTCTAGTATTATAGTTGATAGTATCCAATTGAGTCAATCTTGGCTGTATTGGCTTTTAATGCTATAATATTAGCACTTAATAATTAATTAATAAATAAATATATGAAAAAAATATTTTTATTATCACTGGTATTAGGCCTGGGAGTTTTGACTCTTAGTGCTTGTTCTAAAGAGATAAATCAGCCAGAAGTGCCAGTTTTTAACACTGACGCTAACATGAGCGTAGAAGATGCTAAATTAGAAGATGGTAATTATCTAGTTTTAACTGATGAATCTCAGGTATCTTGGTATGGTCAAAAGATTCTAGGAGCTAATCATAGTGGTCAGGTTGATATTAAGTCCGGTAATTTAGAGATTAAAGATGCTAATTTAAGTGGTGGCGCTTTTATTCTTGACATGACCAGCATCTCTAGCGATGAGGATATTGAGGCTTTAGTAAAACACTTAAAAAGTGATGATTTTTTTGATGTAGATAATTATCAAGAAGCCAGTTTAACCATTACAGGAGCAGAACTGATGGATAATTCTAATTATAACATCAACGCTGATTTAGTGATTAAAGATATAAGTGTGCCTATTAATTTTGAGGTCAATATCAAGCAAGATAATGGCTTAGTAGTTGCTATGAGTGATTTTGTGATAGATAGAACTTTGTGGAATATTCGCTATGGCTCTGGAGAATTTTTTAAAGACTTAGGTGATGCTGCCATTGAAGATGAAATTGGCTTTAAAGTGTATTTAACAGCCCAAAAACAATAATTTAGTAGAGATGTTAAAAAGCTGTCTTTAGGAGGGGCAGCTTTTTGTTTACTAGCTTTTTTTAATCTTTTCTGTTATTCTAAGGGAGAATTATTAATTATTATATATTCTATGGCAGAAGAAGTAATCCTCAGATTTGATGAGGTCACATTTGAATATCTTCCCAAAAAACCAGTTTTATACGAGGCTAGCTTTAGTTTACGCAGAGGTTCTAAAATAACACTGATGGGGCAAAATGGTTCTGGTAAAAGTACTATTTTTTCTTTAATAAAAGGGGAAGAACAAGTTAAAAGTGGAAAAATATCATTAACTAATAATCCTAGTATTGGTGCTGCTAGTCAAACAATGGCTAGGGAATATTTAGAATTGAGTGTAGAAGATTATTTTGCTAAAGCTTTTTTAGAGAAGCCAGCTAATTTACGTAGTCGTATTAGTAAAGTTTTAGAAGCGGTTAATTTAGAGCTTTCTTTTGAATATATTGTAGGCAAACTTTCTGGCGGTCAGCAAGCTCGACTACTCTTAGCTTTTGCTCTGATTCAAGATCCTGACATTCTACTTCTTGATGAACCAACTAATAATTTAGATAAAGAAGGGATTGATAATTTGCTTAGCTTTTTAATCATGTATGATAAGACAGTTTTAGTTATCTCTCATGATGCTGATTTTCTAAATTGCTTTACTGAAGGAGTTATCTATCTTGATGTCTTTACTCATCAAACTGAAATGTATGTTGGTGACTATTATTCTGTAGTAGAAGAGATTAGTAAAAGAGTAGAGAGAGAAAGGAAAAAGAATGCTCAACTTGAAAAAAAAATTATTGATCGCAAAGAAAAGGTAAACTTTTTCGCTCACAAAGGTGGTAAAATGAGAAAATTAGCACAAAAAATGAAAGAAGAAACAGAGGAGCTAGAAGAAAATATGGTTGATGTAAGAAGAGAGGATAAGACAATTAGGGATTTTGAAATTACAGTACAAGAAGATTTGTTCGGTGAACTTGTACATTTAGATAAAATTAAGGTAATTAAGAAGCACGAACCTATTATTTGTGAAATAAATAAGGCTTTAACTAGAAGAACAAGGATGTTGGTAACTGGTCCTAATGGTATTGGTAAAAGTACTTTACTTAGAACTTTAATTGCTAATAATCAAGAGGGAATTAAGATTGAAAATAAGGTAAGAGTAGCTTATTATAGCCAAGATTTTTCTAATTTAGCCTATGATCAGACAGCCTATAAAGTTTTAGAAGAAAGCATGGCTGATGGTTATGGTGAACAAGATTTAAGAACAATTGCGGCTGGTTTTTTATTAGTTGGAGAAGTTTTAGCGCTTAAAGTAGCAGCTCTTTCAGAGGGGCAAAAGGGATTATTAGCCTTTGCTAGAATAGTTTTAATGAATCCGGGTTTATTAATTTTAGATGAACCTACCAATCACATTAACTTTCGTCATTTACCAGTTATTGCCAATGCTTTAAATAAATATGAAGGAGCTATTATCATGGTGAGTCATATGCCTGAGTTTGTTAGTCAAATTCGTTTTGATGAAGAGCTTGATTTAGGTAAGTTAGCTGCTTAAATTATATTTTAGATTAGAAAAGAAAAAGGCCCCTGTTTTTAAAACAGGGGCTTTATAGTATTGCTCTGGTAATAATCAAGGTCATTATCTGACTGATTATAGCGAGAATAAAGCCGTATAATAAGCCGGTAAAGATTAGGCCTATTAGTAGGCCAAAAATGAGGCTTAAAAACAAAGCACTTTTTTCACCAAAATAAATAGCAATGATAATGATGAAGAAAATACTGGCGTAGATAGTAAAAATAAAGGAAATAAGAAAATAGAAACTAATCATCATTAGTATTAAAATGATACTTAAGGTGATGATTTTACTTTCTCCTTTAATTATTTTCTTTACTTTTATCAGTAATAAACAATACAAAGGGATAATACTTAAATCCCAAAGTCTGGAATAAGGAATAATAGTTTTGAAATTAAGAGGAGCACCAAAGCTATAATTTTCATTATAATAGAGTCTGATAGATTCTATCTTGGGCCAATGAAAAACATGAAAACTCTCAATAATTATTCCTATAAACAGTAAACTAAGACTTATTCCTATTATTAGAAAAAGCCTTTTATTTTTCAACTTTTTCATGATTAATTGTCTTTGTTAAAGAATATATTATTATAGATAATTTATAGATTTTTGTATAGATGGAGTATTGACAGTTTGAGCTTGTGTGATAAATTTAAATTAATCAACCTATTCATTAACAAAAAATAGAGCCATGGAAAAAAAATCGAGAGCCAAGAATAACGCTTTGTTAAATACGCAGAAATCAGAGTTAGACATAAGTGCTGAAAAGCATATGGGTAAAAATATTATTTATCCTGATACTAATATTCTTATTCAGGACCCGGATTGTCTTTCTGAATTTTTAAAAGGCGGTAATTTAGTAGTTATTCATTGGACTGTATTTCTGGAGCTTGATCATTTGAAAAAATCAGAGGTCAGCTGGGAGGCGCAAAGAGTAATTAAAAAAATTCACGCTCTTTTGCTGGCTAAAGCCAATCTTATCTTAGAAAGGCGTACTCATTATATCCATCAAGGCTTGGATAAAAATTTAGCTGATCATCGCATTGTGGCTGGAGTGGCTTTTATCTTAAAAGACAAGCAAAGGATAAAGAGCCCATATTATGGCTACAGCAAAGTGAAACTGGTTTCTAATGATTATGGCTTGCAGGTAATTGCTTATGGTAGTATTAGTGATAGCAATTTGGTAATTGAATTCTATCAACGTGATATCACTAAACTAAAAACAGATTTGCTCAAATTTAAAAGCCGCAACGTTTCAGCATCTGATATCAAAAAAGATCATCTAGGTGTCGAATATATTCAATTGAGCAAGAATGATAAGACTCCTTCAAGCCATCCTGTCATTATTTATAGTGATAAAAATGAAGAATGGGAGCCCTACCGTGTTGCTAGCAGATATGGAGATAAATTAGTATGTTTTGACAACCATATTTCCGCCAGTGGCATTAAAGCTAAAAATAACGGTAAGAGTAATTGGGAACAAATTGCCGCTCTTAACTATTTAATGGATCAGACTGTTCATGCTGTATTTATGCAAGGGCCAGCTGGAACCGGTAAAACCTTATTAGCTCTAGCAGCTGCTTTGCATCAGTTTAGGCAAAAAAAATATGATAAAATTATCGTTATTCGCCCGACAATTCATTTAAGTGAAGATGATAATTTAGGTTTTTTGCCTGGAGATATAAATCATAAGATGTCTCCCTGGTTTTTGTCTGTTAAGCAAAACTTAGCTGTTATTAGTCCCCCCAAAAAAAACGCCAAGGAAGACCCGGAAGATGGTTTAACGAATATTCTAGAAAAATTTGGCATTGAAATTCAACCACTCGGTTTTCTAAGAGGTGCAAGCTTTCAAAATTGTTTTATTATTATCGAGGAAGGTCAAAACTTAACTCGCAATAAAATAAAAACTATTTTGACTCGCCCGGCTAATGGAACCAAGATTGTTTTTACTGGTGATTTGGATCAAATTGATAACCCACGCTTAAATCGTGAAAGTTCAGGTTTAGCTTATGCAATTGCCAAAATGGGCAACCATGCTATGATTGGTATCGTGAACTTTGTCCAAACTTTGCGTAGCGAATTAGCTTCACTGGCAGAAAAATTATTATAAGTTTTAGCCGTTATTTACATAACGGCTTTTTTATTAGCTTATATTTTGTTATGATATTATTTAGATAAGTAAATAATAATATTTAAATTATGTCGACAATACCTTTTTTTGCTTTTTTTATTTTAGTCTTTCTGGGGCATTATTTTGCCTGGAAACTAATATTAGCGTCATCGTTAAAATTGCAGGCTAGAAAATATCTTATTTTAAGTATTTTAGTTGTAATCTCAGTTTCTTTTTTGGGCTCTTTTGCTTTTTTGCATTCAATAGATAATAGTATTTTAGCAATTTTCTATGTAATTTTTGCTATTTTATTTGGTCTTTTAAGTCAATTAATGCTTTTTGGCTTTATCTTCTATTGTCGTTTATTGCTTATAAAATATTGGCCTTGGGCTAAACTTCATTGTATTTTCCCAGATTCTAAAACAGTAGCTCGTATTTTTTTAATCCTAGTCGCTGTATTTTTTCTTCTCGGTAGCTATAATGCCTATTTCCCTAGAACAAAAGTAATAGAACTCAATAATTTTATAGGAGCTGATAAGAATATTAGTTTTGTTCAATTGTCTGATCTTCACTTAGGCGCGGTTAATCGTCCCTATTGGCTTAGTCGGGTGGCTAAGAAGGTAAATAGCGTAGAGCCTGATTTTATCATAATCAGTGGCGACTTATTTGATGGGACGGATTTAGAGTTGGATGAATTTATAGAGCCTTTGAAGAGTTTTAAGGCGCCTGTTATATTCGTTCCCGGCAATCATGATAGTTATCTATATCAAGACGAAGTCTATCAAACTAATGAAGCGGCGGGTATTATTACTCTGAGCGATGAGGCCATGATTATAAATGACTTAGAAATTATTGGCTTTAATTTTCTAAGCAATGAAGATAGTGATATTAGGAGAGAGATAAAAAATATTGAAACAGAAAAAGGGTATCCTAGAATTGTGGTGAATCATGTGCCAGTTGATCAGGCTGAAGCTTTAGCTTTAGGGGCTGATTTAATGCTTTCAGGGCACGCGCACAGAGGACAGATATTTCCTTTTTCTTTGGCTACTACTTGGTTATATGGTGACTATGCCTATGGTTTAGATTTATATGAAAATATCTTGACCTATACTAGCGCTGGCACTGGTACTTGGGGTCCACCTTTTAGAACTCTTTTGCCTGGAGAAATTATATTATTTAGGCTAAAATAAGGTATAAATTAATTTCCCTTGACTTTTTTTTATTTTAATGATAATTTAATTCATTAAAGTCAAATCGTTATTTACCAATTTAAACCATAAATCATGAAAAAATTATTTTCTCTTTTTCTCTTTATTTTCTGTTTACCTAGTTTAACTAAGGCCCAGATGATTGTTAATGATAGTCCTAGTTATTTCACCCTGATTCAGAGTGATGGTAACAGAATTGAAATTAATCCATTTTTTGGTATAGATTTTCAATCTGACCAAGATAGTCTGTCTTTTTATGTCGTGGAGCTTAAAGCCAACGGCTTAATTGAAAGTCATGGATTTTGCTACCTGTTAAAAAAAGATGGTGATTTCTATCTTGAAACTTTAAAGTCTGTTCCTATTTTTCTGGAAAACAGCCTTGATGAGGAAATACTGGTAGAATATCACAAGTATGCCTTCATCATGTACCCTCAAGAAAAGAGGGAAATAAAAGACATGTATATTACTCACGACCTCGTTACTGAGATTAAAATTTCCTATTTAATAGGAGAGGAAGACTTAGTTGAGGTGAAAGATGGTAATTATATCGCCCAAATTAATAATGGGCGGATAATAATAAAGTTATAGATTGAAGCCTTGTTGTTAAATGAGGCTTTTTTTAATTAGCCTTTCTTTTAAAGCTTTTTTTGTCTTTTTCTTAGCTATATGCTAGTATATAGATACTAAAAAATTTATTTATATTTTATGTTTAAACTATTTAAACACGAACCAGGCCTTACACCTAAAGAGGCTGAAGACAATAAAGAAGATGTTGTTAAGAGTAAGCAGATGGTTGATGGTGAAGCTTTGAAAAATTCAGCTATACAAAAAGAACTAATCTCTAATGAAGAGTTTGCTCAAGGAATAAAAGATGCCATGGAATATGTGGCTCATAATGGAAAAATTGATCCAGAAACTTTAGAGATGATGACAGGTCTTAAATTAGAGGATGTCTTGGCCCGTTTAGAAAATCAAGAAAATTTAAAAATTGAAATGAGTGTCAAAGACGTTTTTGAAGTTATAAACATGGCTTTAGATACTAGCAATGATAATACAAAAGAAAATTGGTTTAGAAAAATGGTTAATAGGCCTTCAGTTAAGGCAATTTTTGTTACTTTAATGCTATTTCTTAAATTTGCCCCTGATTCTCAGGCGGCTAATGTTAAGACTGAAGATAAGAGTGATAATAAGATGGAGCAATCTTTTCAACAATCAAGCGACATAGATTCAGGCAATACCTATAACATGACTCCTGATGACTTAGATAGATTAGATGGCAATAATTCTGACGCTAAAGCTATGTCTAGCGAATTCAATAAGTTGGAAAGATATTCACAATTAGAGCTCAGTAATTATTATGATACAGACTCTGATCATATTTCTGACGCTAATAGGGCTCAAATTGAAGCACAAATGACTAAATTTCTAGATAATGTTAATGAGCATAATTTTCAGGAATTGTTAGATGGACAATTTAAGATAAGTGGTTCTAGTGATGAACGTGAAACTAGCAGAGCAGGGGGAAATGAAAAATTAACAGCTGATAGAATTGAGGCTGCTCGCCAAATCCTAACAGATGTTTTAAATAAATATGACTTTGGTGATCGTTTAACTAAGAGCCAGATAGAAAAATTACAAAATAAAAACTTTGAGTTAGAATCACCCGAAGGAGGTGTGACTCATTTAAGTGATTTAATTAATCCTGATACAGGTGAAAATTATACTGAGGCCGAGATTCAAGCTCTTAGTGAAGATGATAGATTGGATTTATTAAAAGATTGTCGCAAAGTAGCGGTGGATTTTTTAGTTAGACATGATGCGAAAATTAATACAGTCAAAGCATTGGGAGCTAATATTGATATCCAGAATAATCATGATTTAGAACAAACTTTAAGTGATTGGCAGGATTATGATGAGATTTTCTATATAGTTGATAACAGTCCTTCAATGAAGAAAAATCATGAAGCTGTTGCTAAAATTATTTTAGAACAAAAGAATTTAAAAGGTACTAAGATTAATTTTGGTAATTTTTCTGATGATTTAGATGACTTAAAAGAAGTAAAGAGTCTTAATGATATTGCCCAGGATGTTACTAAAAGCGAAAAGGGTGGTAGTAGTGAAGAAAGAGTTTTAAAAACTCTTATTAGTACCTTAAAGCAGATAAAATCTGGCAGGGAAACATCTAAAAAAGTGATTATTGCTACAGATGAAAATTTTCAAAATTTAAATTGGGACGAACTTAATGAAATTGAAGAATTAGCTGAGGATAAAAATGTGGAAGTAGCCTTTATATATGCCAATCAGGATGGTGCTCGAGCTTTAGATTTAGCAACAGTAAAGAGTGCTTACGCTCAAGCAGCTTGGGATCGTTTTACGCCAATGGGCAAAAGTGCCATTGAAACTCTTGAGGGAAAAATCTATAGAGCTGAGTCACAAGTGAAGGCTTTACAATCAGCTATAGATAGAATTACAAGTCGGGATAATGTTAGTGATCAAGCTAAAATGTTAGTATACCAAGAAAAGTTAAGTAGCCATGAAAATAGCTTAACTCAAAATAGGGCTATTTTAGAAAAATTAGAAACATCTTTGGCTAATGGTGATGTAGATACTATGGCTAAAAGTATCAGGGAATCAGGTTCTAAGTACCCTAGTCCTAAGATTAATTTAAATCCAGAGCAAGCAGACCTGGGTATTGCTTTGAATAAATAAGCTATAAGTTTATATTATAAGTTAAAAGACGAAGCTAGACTTCGTCTTTTTGTTTAATATAATATAAATAATAGCTATTGATTTTTTTAGCCTTTTGTGTTAATGTAGTTTTAGTTCTTCACAAAAAACAAGAAATCATGAAAAAAATGAAAAATGCGTTTTTTATTTTATTGGTATCCAGCTTAGTATGCTTGGCACTGTTAAATTTTTTCTCCTTCGCTAGCTCCCTTTATTGGGCCCTGGTGATAGCTTATATGCTCTTTGGAGCCAGCTTATTTATGAATGAGCTGGGAGCAAAATTTATGAAAGCGTCATTTTATTTGACACTTGCGCTGTATGTTCTTTGGGGTCTAAGTTTTATTTGGCCTCATTTAATATATTTTCATGGCTCACTGCTGGCCACTGCTATTTTATTCAGCGTTGGTTTATTTATTAACGGCCTTATTCTTGGCCTTAATAATGCTTCAGCAGAGCATGAAGACGAATATTAAAAATATTTGGCCGAATCAAATGATTCGGTCTTTTTTATTAACTTGACTCTCAAAAATTAATGTTGTATATTCTATATGCGACTCAGTCGCAATAAATGATTTATTAATCTTATTGTCTTTATGTCTAAAAAAAATATTAAAATTATTATCTTATTAATCATTGGCGCTTTTTTAGCTTTTTATTTAGCTTACGGTCGGCTTAATTTTAATGAGTCTAGTAATTATGTTAATAATGATGAGGGAAAAGAAAAATTATTGGTAGTGAGTAGTCTTTTTCCTTGGTATGATTTAGTGAAAGAAATTGGAGGAGAAAGGGTTGAGTCTCTTCTTTTACTTCCTCCTGGGCTTGAAGCTCATTCATATGAGCCAAAGCCACAAGATCTATTAAATATTAGTCAGGCTGATTTATTTGTATATACTAATGCGAGTATGGAACCATGGGCCACAGATATTTTTATGTCCCTTAATAATGTCCACGAAACCATGGCTATGGCTGAAGATTTAGGAGAATTTGAAATGACTGAATCCGAAGATGAAGAACATCACGATGAAGCTGGTCATCATCATGAAGAGGGCGATCCTCATATTTGGCTTGATCCAAATATTATGAAATTATTAGCTAGTCGTTTAACTAACACTTTAAGTAGTTTGGATAAAGAGGGTGAAGCATATTATCAGAATAATTTAGCTAATTATACTAAACGACTTGAGACTCTTGATGCTGATTACAGAGAGGGCTTAGATACTTGTGAAGATAGGGAAATAATTTATGCTGGTCATTACGCTTTTGCTTATTTAGCTCATCAATATAATCTTTCATATCAAGCCGCTCAGGGCATCTCTCCTAACGCTGAGAGCACTCCTGGTCGTTTAGTGCAACTTAGTGAGGCTTTGAAAGAACAGGAATCAGCTTATGTTTTTAAAGATAATTTAGAAAACTCACAATTAGCTGAATCTTTAGCTAGTGCTAATAATCTTGAGATTATAGAGTTAAAAACTGGTGCCAATTTAAGTAAAGATGACTATGAGGCTAATTTAAACTATGAAGATTTAATGAGATATAATTTAGAACAATTAACTAAAGGACTAAGATGTCAAAAATAGTATCAATCGAAAATCTAAGTTTAGTTTTTCAGGGTCGGGAAGTATTACAAAATATTTCTTTAGATGTTTTTAGTGGTGATTATTTGGCTTTGGCTGGTCCTAATGGAGCGGGAAAAACTAGTTTAATTAAAACAATTTTAGCTTTAGAAAAAATTAATTCTGGTAGCTTGTCTTTATTTGGGCAAGATATTGGCCGTTTTAATGATTGGTCTAAAATTGCTTACTTACCGCAAAAACATCAATATAATCCTCTATTTCCAGCTAGTATTTTAGAGGTGGTTTTAAGTGGTTTTTCTGGTATAGAGAATATCAGTGCTAAGGAGAGAAAAGCAAGGGCTTTAGCTATATTGTTAGAACTTGATTTACAAGCTAGTAGTCATAAATTATTTAGTCGTTTATCTGGCGGTCAGCAACAGAGAGTATTGTTGGCTCGGGCTTTAATTAGAAAACCTCAATTACTCATACTTGATGAGCCGACTACTGCTTTAGATCCACAAGTTAGAGAAAAGTTTTTTAGCTTATTGTCTAAATATAATAAGGAAGAAGGAACAGCTATTATTATGGTGACTCATGATACAGCTGATATTGGTCGCTATGCTAAAAAACTTGCTTATCTTGATCAAAGTTTGGTATTTGCTGGAGACTTTGCTGAGTTTTGTCATTCAGAAAAAATGAAAGAATATTTTGGTAATTATTCTCAGCATTTAATTTGTCATCAACATTAGTATGATTTTATATAATTTTTTTCAATATTCCTTTTTAGTTAATGCTCTGATTGCTGGTTCTTTATTAGCTATCCTCTCTGGTCTTTTAGGTGTTTTTTTGGTGTTAAGGAAGCTATCTTTGATTGGTGATGGTTTGTCTCACGTGAGTTTTGGGGCGGTTGCTTTAGGTTTGTTATTTGGTATCTATCCTTTTTATGTTTCCTTACCCTTAACTGTTTTAGCTTCTTTTTTAGTCTTTCATTTAATTTCTAAGGCTAAAATTTATGGTGATGCTGCCATTGGTATTGTTTCAGCGGCTGGAGTGTCACTAGGTATTATTATTGCTAGTTTGGCTGGTGGATTTAATGTTGATCTTTTTTCCTATCTTTTTGGTAGCCTCTTGGCGGTTAGTACAATGGAGATATATTTTCTTGTTTTTCTAACAGTTGCTACTATTTTATTTATAGTATTATATTATCGTTCCTTATTTGCCCTTACTTTTGATGAAGTATCCGCTAAGACAATGGGGCTTAAAACAGATAGATTGAATGCGATTATGTTAGTGCTCTTGGCTTTGACCGTTGCGGCCGCTGTCAAGGCAGTGGGAGTAATGCTTGTATCAGCTCTTTTAATTATTCCAGCTGCTTCCGCCCTACAATCTGCCTCTAGTTTTCGCAAGACTTTAATTACTTCGGTAATTTTTGCTTTAGCCTCAGTACTTATTGGTCTTATTTTTTCTTTATTATTAAATTTACCTACTGGGGCCAGTATTGTTGCTTCAGGACTATTTCTATTTATTTTAGCCTATTTACTTAGAAAATAGTTTGACATAATAGCTTTTTTATCTTAAATTGAAGATAGTTCATTTTAACATTCATATTGTAGGCAAGGAGGTGTCATGAAAAATTTAAATAGATTAAAATTAAAACGGGTGGTTGATATTAGTTTATATTATCAGACACTTCGTATTAAAAGAATGCTGTTTAAAACAAGCTTCTATTTAGCGATATTGTTTGTTGTCTCTGCTTTTTTTAGCCCAAGCTTGGAATTAATTTATATAGCTCTGGCTCTAGCTGTTTTATTGGAGACGATAAGCTGGCTGGTTTACAAGGGCAGTTTAGACGATTTTATTGTCAGACATATTCAAAGTAGAAAATCTTATACTTAAGAATGTGTTGGGCAATTAAGGAGCAGTACACTGTTCCTTTTTTAATTAAAAAAACAGAACCGCTTAAGATGAGGTTCTGTAAAGTTTTTTTAAAGCTCCGCTCTGGCTGGAGCTAATATTTTGTTTAAGCGACCTTCAATCATGGTTGTGTAGAAATTGAAATCGCTTTGGTCGGCATATGGTTTTATTTTTTCTTTAAACTCAAACCAATAGATTTCAAAGTTAGAGGCGGGGATAGAGTCTTTTAATTTCTCACTCACTTGATAAATGCCATCAAGCATTATTTGGCATTTATTTTCATCTGGAGTGCTTTCCAGGCAGTTTGTCATTTTTTGGAAAAATTCCTTAATGACAACGCAATCACTTTTTTCGCTTAATTGTTTTTTGGCCATGCTTTATGTTTTTTTAGGTTTATATTTAATGAACTAATTATATTTAAATACAAAAATTGTCTTTTGTCAAATGGCTTCAGGGGTCTTGACCTAAATTAATTTTTGTACATCTGCTATAATATTACTATGAATAAAATTACTATCATCTCTGTTGGAGCTTTAAAAGACCAGTCTTTTAAAAGATTAGTGACAGAGTATCAAAAAAGAATGTCTCCTTATGCTCGTTTAGAGCTTCTTGAAACAAGAGCCTATCCTTTTAGTGAGGCTAATAAAAAAAGAGCAAAAGAGCAAGAAAAGCAGGCTTTAGAGAAAGTTTTGCACAACTATAGCAAAGAGCAAATATATCTTTTAGCAGAGGACGGGAGAGAATATAACTCATTATCATTTGCTAGCTTAGTCAATGATTATGACGGCAAAGACTTAGTTTTTGTCATTGCTGGTGCTTTAGGTTGGGACGATGAATGGGAAAAAAATTATCAAAGCATATCTTTGTCTCCTTTAACTTTCCCCCACGAGTTAGCTAGAGTTATTTTAATGGAACAAATATATCGGGCTATTTGTATTAATATGGCTAAAGATTATCATTATTAATAATTAAAAAGCCTTTCAAAAAAGAAAGGCTTAATATTTTTTAATAGCTTGAGTAAAGCAAATCTCTAATGATAGTGAGTATTCTCACTAAGATTTCTTCAGCCAAGCTAGCAGCTTCGGTGGGCATGATAAAACGTAGCACGAGAATGATCACCAGGAAGCCGATAAATCCACTTAACTCTTTCATATGTTTAGAATTAAGTTTATAAATTCGGGACCTGAGAGTGACCAGCTCTCGGCTTGCTACTTATTGTAAGTAGCCCCCGTGCTTTAGAAATAAGCATTTATTTACAAAGCACGGAGTATTTTATTAATGCCTTTAAAAGAACTATGTTACTATAATTATACGGATGAAGACGAGTTTTGTTACAGTAATTTATAAATATTTATTTATGAAAATTGAATTAAAAAATAATAAGCAATTAGCTTTAGATATTAATAAATTAATTGATAGCGATAAGGCTAAAATTCTTAGTCGTTTTTTTAAGACTGCCCCTGGTCAGTATGGAGCAGGAGATCAATTCTTAGGCATCACTGTACCACTTATAAGGGGCCTTGAGGGCGCCTATCCTGACATGAGTGATAGTTTAGTGGTAGAACTTTTAAGTAGCTCATATCACGAAGTGAGGCTGCTAGGAGTACTGGCTATAGTTTCTAGATATCAAAAAGCTAAGAATGATAAGTTAAAGGAAGAGATTGTGTCTTTCTACTTAAAACATCGCTATGCACTAAATAATTGGGACCTGGTAGATTTGTCAGTCTATAAAGTTTGGGGAGATTATTTATTGCATCATCCTGAAGAAAGAAAAATATTATTTCAATATGCTAAATCAAAAAATCTTTGGGAAAGACGAATGGCAATTGTTGCTACTTTGGCCCTTATTAAATCTTTTCAGTTTAAAGAAATATTAGAGCTTGTACGAATGTTGAAGGAAGACAGAGAAGATTTAACTCAAAAGGCTTTAGGCTGGATGCTGAGAGAAGTGGGGAAGAAGGACGAAGACTTGCTAAAAGATTATTTAAATCAAGAGGCTAGTAGTTTAGCCAGAACAACCCTACGCTATGCTATAGAGAGATTAACACCAGCAGAAAGGCAATATTATTTAAAGTTAAAGAGCGAGATAAGCGAATAATAGGGTTAGTTATTTTGTTTAAATAGTTAAATAGTTGTTGACAAATATAGTTATCTATGATACAAATAATAGTTGCAAAAAGTTTGCAATAAGTATATTAAAAACAAAAAATAGGAAAATGAAAAAATTAAGTATCGTTTTTTGTTTGGTGTTTGCTAGTAGTTTTGTAGCAGTTGCCCAATGGGAACCAGCTGCCTTTGCGGGTTCTGGTTATATGACTGACAATTCTGGTGAGGGCATCTATATTTATGCCCAGGCTGGAGCGGCTAAGAAAAAGAATTCTCATCGTCTTGGTGCCTTTGCTAGCAATGTAATTGTTGACGTTAATTTCAACAACTACCGCTACCGGGCCCAAGAATATGGACTTGGATTTTCTTATGATACTTGGAAAAAAGTATCGGAAAATTACACCTTCGCAATGTGGTTTAATCCACAGATAAAGTATTTTAATGATCATGGTGAAAATGCTTCTAATGGTGAGGAAGCTTTTCAACAAGACATTGGCGCCAATATAGTATTGGGCTTTAATTTTAACGATTCTTTAAACCGTTGGTTTAGGAGTTATAAGTTTCAGACTCAATATCAACAACCTTTTTGGTCTAATAGACAAGGTATTTGGGCTGATGAGGATGGTTATCTTTCTGACAAGGTTAATTTTAAGGCAGTTAATAAAACTTACTGGAAATCTCAGTTTGAGGTGACTCTTAAAAAGTTGGACGTATCTCAATTGCTACAGCTAGAACCAAAGTTGGTTATTGCCTATCAGCTTAATGGTAATAATCAAATTATGTATGAAACGGGCGCGGGCGTGGCTTTTTCTTTTATGAAAGGGGATAGATACTTTGAAGTAGCTTCACTTCAGTATCGGGCTCGTTCCGGCAAATATGTAATGGAGCGCCTCGACTTAATTGAGTTTAGTATTGACTTTATCAATAGCTACAGGCTCATAAAAAAATAAACAATATTTCTCGCTGACAAATTTATTTTTGTCAGTAGCACCCGGTCTCATGTCAATGACCGGGTTTTTTATTTTGTCAAGTTTTTAAATTGGCTCAAAGCCTTGTAATTATTGGCATTATTTTTTTAATGTGTTATAATACGCTTATAAACAAGGATGAATATTTTTAAGGCTAATTTCTTGCCGATAAATAAAGGCTTTTAATAGGCTACAGATATATTTACCTTTTAGTTTATAAATTTATTTTTTTAAAATATTTTTAATTGGCTTATTTCTTACTTCGGTAAGTGTATAACTTTCCGCTCGTAATTAAGGCCCCATGCAAACTTATGTCAAAAATGACTAAGGCTCAGATCGTAGCCACTATGGCTGAAGATACTGGCTTAAGCAAAAAAGATGTTGCTGCTTTTTTTGAAGCTTTCTCAACATTAGCTTATAAAGAAGTAAAAAAGAGTGGTGAATGTTTAGTTCCTGGTTTCGGTAAATTAGTTAAAGCAAAAAGAAAAGCTCGCGAAGGTCGTAACCCAGCTACAGGTGAAACTATTAAGATCCCAGCTAAGACTGTAGTTAAGTTCCGTTTAGCTAAAGCGGTAAAAGACGCAGTTCTATAGTAGGTCTGTAAAATACAAATTGTTTAAAAAAGACATCCACGGAATCGGATGTCTTTTTTGCTAATTACGATTTTTGATAAAATATTGGCCGAGACCAAATTCTAGTAATTTATTTTTTAGTTTCTTGTTTCGGTGCATATACATAACCAGCGAACCCAACTCAATCTGATACCTATTTTTTATCACCTTAAATTTTAAAAGACTGCCAACTTGTAGTCCACGTCTAATGGTTTTAGGCGTTACTCCCGCTAATTTAGCCGCCTCACTAACAGAAAGCCAAATAGGATTTTTAGTGTTTAGCGATTTAAAGTGATTAAACATTATTGTGGTATTTAAGTCTAGTTATATCTAGACTTAAATATTATATTTATTTAATAAAAGCTAAATTATATACTTAAGTCTATGTTATATTAGACTTAAGTATCATTATTTATTTAAGTTATCATAATAGTTAGTTTAAGTCAATGGTATTTTTTTTGTTATTTTTATATATACCCTATAATTAAAAAAGACCTGTTTTATGCAGGTCTAAGTTTTAGGGAGAGAGTATAATTTGAGCCTCATACTCTTGCTGCAGATTATCTCGATAATCGGCAATTGATTCCCAAAAGTCTAAGCCTAAGCCCTCTATGGTTGCCACTAAAGCGTAGCTGAGAGTAGAGTTATAGGCTATGAGTTTGATGTAAAGAGTCTGGTCAAGCGGTAGTTTAGTGCCATATTTGGTGCTAGTTTTTTTAGCGCCTAAATATGAATCACTAAAATAGACAAAGGAGACATCATTTATATCTCTGATAATATAGCCAATGGGACTATCTAGCCTATTTTCTATACTTATCTTAGCCTCGTCAGCATTGAAGGCGGGCCAGATAGTAATTTTTACATTACCCAATACTCCGGGCATGGGGCCGAGAACATATTCGCCGTCATTGTTGTAGTCGGGCACAATAATTTGATTTATCACCTCCTCTTTTTTACAAGCAGAAAGGATAATTAAAGAAAGAAAAAAAATTGTTATTTTTTTCATGATACATAGATTTTAAGGTTCAACTTATTGCTCCTATAATGCCAAAAATATTCAAATTTGTCAATTAATTATTTCTCCTTTTTTAAGCTTAGAAGCTTGGCTTTTTATCATTATTATGATAGGATGAGTGAGTAAAATTTTGATTGATGAAAACGGGGCCTTGGCCCTCATTTTTGATTATATACATGAACGCAAATATATTAAAAAAATTTAAGGACAAGCAATTATTGCAACAGTTAAAGCATAAAGATAAAGAAGCGTTTATTAAAGTCTATGATGAATACGCTGAAGATTTATACCGCTTTATCTATTTTAAGGTTGGTAAAGAAACAGAGGCACAAGATCTAACTTCTTTAGTATTTCTAAAAGCTTGGCATCATATTCAAGCTAATTCTTTAAGTGATAGTAAGACGCTCAGAGCTTTAGTATATAAAATAGCTCGTCATGCTGTTATTGATTATTATCGAGAGGGAAGTAATAAATTAGAATTGTCTTTAGATGATGAAAATAATCCGATTGAGATAATTGATGATGATCAAAATTTAGCTGATAAGCTTGATAAGGCTAGTGATTTAGCTTTGCTTAAAAAACAACTACCGCTATTAAAAGAAGAATACAGAGAAGTTATTATTCTGCGATTTGTGAATGACTTAAGTTTAGAAGAAATAGCTGATGTTACCTCTAAGAGTCGTGGTAATGTGAGAGTTATTCTGCACCGAGCCTTAGCCGCTTTAAAGGAAATGGTTGAAAAAGAAATGGAGAAGAAGAAATAATAATTATTATTAGTTTATTTGAATAAAAAAGATTCTAAATCTTTTTTGGTTAATAACATGCTGTAGTTAGCATGTTTTTTTAAAGCAAAACTAACTTGATGCTTAAAGCTAATATACTCTACATTTTTACCTAAATGTTTTATTTTTAAAATAGCTGGTATGAGATCAGTGTCAGAGGATATAATAATTGCAGTATTGTAGAGATTTTCATAAGCCCCTACTAATAAGTCTACAGCAATTTTTACATCTACTCCTTTTTCATGAAAGACGCCCTTATTATTCATAAGGTATCCTTTTTTAATAATTATACTCTGTCTTTCTAAAGCATTGAGTAAGTTTAATTGTTTTTCTCTTTTTGCTTGATTGATAAGGTCTGTGTTCTTTGTTTTTATAATACCAACATAATAACGACGAGAAATGCTTTGACGACCTGCGCACAGATAATCACAAAGCTTTGCATAATTAAATTTAGTTGTATTTCTAATTTTTAAGTCCTTCAGCTTATGATATAAATTGCTACCATCAATATAAACGCAGACTCGTATATTTAATAGTCTGTTCATATATAAAAAAAGCCCACCGTGATCTCTTTCGAGACCAGAGTGGGTGGGGTAAGTAAAAATAATATAGAATCTATAGTAATCTTATATTTCTTCTGATGATCTAATTTTAACATAAGTAGATTTATTGTCAACGACATATTTTATTTATAATCATCATCTATCTTATTCGGCCACTTTTCAGTATAGCAATATGACGATAGCAGATTAATAACATTTCTTAATCAACCTATTATCAAGGTATTAAAAAAAGCCCATCGATGAAGATGAGCTTTTGAATTAAAGATACTAAGTATTAGATAGCGTCTTTAACTAATGGCGGGTACCCTAGAATAGAGATGCCCAATTCTTTTCTTTCTTTATCGCTCTTTATTTTTCGAACGACATCTTTTGGTCTGATTGGTTTACCACCAAAGACCTCTGTCGCTACCAGGTAACGCTGACGCTTGTGGTCAACGGATTCCAAGGTTGTCGATACCTTGTCGGTAGCAATGACCTTGAGTAAGCCATTGGGCAGTTCGTTGGTATAGTCTACCAATCTACCCGTGTGCGAGTTGCCCCAGAGGTATCCAATAAGACCTCCGAAAAAGAAAGCAAAAATAATTAATGCCATGATGTTTTGTTTTGTGGAATGTGCGACAACTAGAGTAAGAGTCTTAGCTGTTAGCCTAGGTGTGGCAACATTCCTGGTTTAAAAAGAACTGTTAACTGTATTTATATTAAAGCATATTTATATAACTTTGTCAAGGAAGATTTGTTTTTAGGGATTGCTTCTATTTAGCTATTTTTCCCCATAATCTTGATAATTATTAGACTTAAGTCTAGAAATATGTAGACTTATCTTTTCTAAATCTAATAAAGCTCAATATTTATAGGCTTTTTCTCTTCTTTATAGCTGTAACGTTTTAGTCATTTATCCGTATGCTATAGTGTATGACAAATAAAGACTTTCTCTCACAACTTAATACTTTGAAAGAAATTCGTCCTCAATCAGCCTGGTTAAAAAGTAACCGGGAGATTTTGTTATCTCAAATTTCTAACTCAGGGGCAGAACAACTTTCATATTGGCAGAAGATTATTATTGATTTAAAAAGTTTTAGCATGGTTGTTTCTAAACCGGTAGTAGTGATGGCCTCTTTATTTGCCTTCCTATTAGGCACCTCTGCTTTTGCTCATTTAGCTTTTAACAGTACTCGTCCTAATGACTCTTTATATATTGCTAAAATTATTTCTGAGAAAGCAAAGCTTAGCACTGTTTTTAACGCTCAAGAAAGAGAGAAATTAGAAGCTCAGTTTGCTGTTGGTCATGCTGAAGGTATTAGTTCTGTTTTAGCTGAGGCTAAAATTGATGATAGCAATGAAGATCAATTAGCTAGTTTAAATAATGATTTCAATAAAGAGATAAATATTGTTAGAGAGAAGATTGCTGTGATATCTAAGAATGTTAAGAAAGATGAGCCTGTTGCAAATATTGATATTAATATAGAGGCTTCCAGTTCTCTTGATACTTTGGTTAGCGTGGCTGATAACGGTAAAGATGAACAGGGAACTCAGATTAGTATTAATAACACAGAGAAAGATATTGACATAGATGTTGTTAAGGCTAGTAGCACTGAAGATGTTGAAGCCGAACCAGAAATTGATACAGCTAATAAGGTGGAGGAGCTAAAAAATCCTGAACTTATATTAGAGGAAGCTCAGATATTATTTGAATCTAAAAATTATCAAGGAGCACTTGATAAGATTAAGGAGGTAAAAGAGTTAATTAAGTAATGTTTTTCGTCCTTTTACCATTGTTCTTTTAGTTATTTTTAAAAATAACTTTCGCCGGTGTTTATTAGTTTATCTTTGACAGCGATACCTTTTCAGAAGATCAGATTACTGCTTTCTTCCGATCTGGATTGTACTCATAAGATAAATTAATAAATCCTGGCGACTACGGATTAGTGGAGCAATCTACTCTTTCCGCTTAGCTCGGGTTAGCGAGCCTAAATAAAGGTCGTGCCTTGTAACAAAGGTTGGCCTCGCTCATTATAAATTACATATTTTCCCCCTGGTTTTCTTTGTTTCATCTTTATTTTGATTTTTTCTATTTAGAAAAGAAGTTGTCGTAATAAGCTAATAAGAAATCCCGTAGATTGATTAAGCTTTTCTCCAGCCTCGGCTAAACAGCCTTTCAGGCTGGCATTACTTAATTGTCTTACCGGTCTTTAAAGCTTGTTTCCGCTGACGCGTTGGTGAGGCGGGATTCCGATCAATTTATAAATTTTCTTAAAGGCATAGAACGACTCCGGAAAAGAAGAATAGATTTTGATAAATATAAGAAAAAGATAAAGAATTAACTAAGGGATAAGGAAGATAAAACTTATATCATTTAGATATTGTTCTCGCTAATATTGTGCGGACAAGTCTGAGTGATTTCAATTATTACTTATGAAAAAATTACGCAAATTTCTAGTTGTCAGCGTAATGGTATTATCAATTATCGCTATGAGTGGTTTAACCTTTAATCCGGTTAATGCTGCTGCTCAAGCTGGTGATTTGATTAAAATGGATGGTTTATCATCTGTTTATTACCTTGGCAACGATGGCAAGAGATACGTTTTCCCTAGTGAATCCGTATATTTCTCTTGGTACAATGATTTCAGCGGCGTGGTAACCATTCCTGCTTCTGAATTACAATCATACCCATTAGGCGCAAACGTAACCATGAGACCTGGTACTAAGCTTGTAAAGATCACTACTGATCCTAAAGTTTATGCAATTGGTCAAAATGGTACTTTACACTGGGTACAATCCGAAGCTGATGCTATCGCTTTATATGGCGCTAACTGGGCTTCAAAAGTTGTAGACGTAGCTGATGCTTTCTTTACTAATTATACTATTGGTACAGCTTTAACTTCTGGTACATATCCTGCAGGCACTCTTTTAAAGAATGCTAATAATGCAAGTATCTACTACTTTGATGGTACAAACTACCGCATGATTTCAAGCGAATCAGCTTTCATGGCTAACCGCTTCAATTATGACAACGTAGTTACTACAACCATGACTTTAACTGCTTCTGGTAATGCTATTAATGGTATGGAGGATTTCTCTAAACCATCCGGCGCTACTAGTGGTTCAGTTGTTACAAATTCTGGTTTAAGCGTAGCTTTAAGCTCAATGACTCCAGCTTCCATGAATATTCCTGGAAATTCTTCAGTTGAATTCTTAAAGATTAACTTAACCGCTGCTAATGATGGTCCAGTTAATGTTTCTAGCATTAAATTAACCGCTTATGGTTTAAGTGATGCTCAAAACATTGATGATGTAACTTTTTATGATGGTGGAATGAAGATTGGCACTTCTAAGAATATTAGTTCTGACAGAGTTGCTACTTTCAATTTTGCTACTCCTATTTACATCGGTGCTGGTTCTACTAAAACTTTAACAGTGAAGGCTACTGTTGCTTCAACATCTGGTAGTTATGGATTAGGTATTGCTGCTGCTACAGACGTTATGTCTAGTGCTGCTACAGTAACCGGTTCTATGCCTATTGTTGGTAACTTAATGTCAGCTGTTAGTGCTTCATTAGGCACTCTTACAATTGTTGATGTAGATCAAAGTAAAACTGTTAGCTTCGGTGAAGATAACGTTTTATTAGCAGATTTCACCTTAGAAACTTCTAATGATGAAGATGCTTTATTGCAATCTATTAGTCTTTACAATGGTGGTACCAACGCTAATGACGTAGTATCTAACCTAAAAATGATTATTGATGGCGTTGAAGTAGCTACCGGTTCTTATACAGATCGTTATGCTTATTTCAATTTAAATGGTTATCAAATTGAAAAAGGTAAGAATGTTTCTGTTGAGGTTCGTGGCGACATGGGCGTAACTAGTAGTGGTGACACTATTAAATTATACCTTAAGGATAATTTAGATTTAGTTGCTCTTGGTAAGACTCATGGATTCAACATGGGTATTACTAACAACTTTAATAGTGTTCTTACTAGCGTTGTATTATCTACTGGTGATTTTACTATTGATATGGATAAATCTGCTACTCCTGCTAAAGATGTGAAACCTGACACAGATGGAGTTGTACTTGCAACTTTATCTCTAAAATCAAATGGTGAAAATGCAACTATTACTGATATTGCTGGTTCTGGTTTCTATGTAACAACCGGTACTGGTACAAGTACTATATTATTAGAAAACGTTAAGATGGTTGATAAATCTAACGGCGGTATTTATGATTTAGCTATTGCTACTTCTTCAACTGCCACTCGTCAAGAATTAACATTATCTGACGAAATCGCTTTAGTTAAAGGAGTTGCTAAGACTTTTGAAATTAAAGCTGATATCTTAAGCATCGTTCCAGAAAATACTACCTTACAGGTAGAATTAAATGGTAGTGCTATGGCTATTGAAGGTGATGTTTCTGGTGCTGATATCAATGATATTACTCCAAGCAGCGTTGCTGGTTCTATTATTACCGTTAAAGACGCTTCTTTAACTTTAATTCCTGTAACTTTGACTAATGTTAGCGTTGTTGGTGGCCAAAAAGACGTAGTTGTTTATCAAGGTAGATTAAAAGCTGGTAATGCTGATGCAGTTAAGCTTTTATCTGTTAAATTAACAGCTGCTTCAAGTTCCGCTGCTTATGCTTTCACTAATAGCAATATTAGCAAGTTAAGTTTATGGTTGAACGGTCATGAGCTAAAGGCTGTATCTAACCAAATCAATGAAACTTCTAAGACTATTACTTTCAGCTCTTTAGACACAGCTTACTATACAGTAGCTGCTGGCACTGAAGTTGATTTAATGGTTAAGGCTGATTTTGCTTCTAGCGTTACAACTGGTGACTTCAAGTTAAGTGTTGATAATAATGCTGACATGACTGCTCGTTCATTTGTTGGCAATAACACTGTTACTCCTTCAACTGCAAGCACTGATTCTAGAATTGTTACTACTGTAGATAAAGGTACTCTAACAGTTGCTTTAGTAACTACTGATGCTAAAGCTAATAGAGATTCAATGTTATTAGCTGGTTCTCAAACTGAAGCTGATCGTTATCTTGGTGAAATTAAATTCACTACTGCTAATGAAGCTATTAAAGTTAGCACCTTAGCTTTAACTAAGAAAGCTGGTGCTACCGCAACTAATGCTGACTTGAAAGAAGTTAAATTAGTTAAGGCTGATGGCACAGTTGTTGCTACTAAGACTGTTAATGCTGATGGTTCAGTAACTTTTGATCCATTCGATGTAGTATTTGACGCTGATCAAGCTACTTCATTATTCATTGTTGCTGTAGCTAAAGGTTTAAATGTTAATGGTGATCCAACTGCAACTGCAACTTCCGGCCGTACTATTCAGTATTCTTTAGGCACGGTAACTGCTATTGGTAATGCATCTGGTTCTACTATTACACCTACTGCTCCTGTAACAGATTCTAAGACTGCTACTATTGTTGGTTCAAAGCTTAACTCTATTGTTAATGCTATGAATGACGGTCAATTGACCGGTGGTACCGCTAAGACTATTGGTAAATACACTTTTGTATTTGACAATGGTAACAACAGAAATACATCTGATAATACTGAATTAAAAGCTGTGTTAACTGACTTAGTAATTAACATTTCTAAGAGCGCAACTACTTCTATAGCTAATGTTAAGGTTCAGATTGAAGGCACTTCTGATAAGAGCGCTGCCGCTACAGTAACAGGAACAGCTACTGCACCTATCGCAACATTTGCATCCGCTGATTTAGACGATCTAACAGATGGTGCTAAATTAGACGGTACTGTTACTTTAGTTGTTTCAGCTGACATTACTACTACTTCTGAGGATGGTGAATACTTACAGACTTCTATGGCCGACACTTCACTTGCTCTTGATTACACAAGTAATGGTATAGCTCATACTACTATGCAACTTCCAATGTCTGAGGTTGTAGGTGGTACATTAAGCGAATAGTTAATTGCTATAAGCTAAAGAGTCTTCCTAATTTCCTTTAATTAATTAGGTAAAGAAAAGAGCGGCCATTTGGTCGCTCTTTTCTGTTTGTTTTAAAACAGCTTCTTTTTATATTATTTTGTAGCCTTAACATGCTACAATGAAATGGATTATGATATAACTAATATTTATTTGTACCTGAAGAAAACCCTTCTTCTAAACGTATTAATATATAGGATGCAAGAAAGCTTGAAAAATATGTATGAATTATGTTAAGTGATGTGTCTAATATTGAAGAGCAGAGTGATTCTGACCTAGTGTTGGCTAGCTTAGCTAATCCTGAGTCTTTTTCGGCTATTATAAAACGCTATGAGAGACCCTTATTTCTGTACATCTCTCGTATCACTAATGTTTCTCATGATGAATGTGACGATATATTACAAGAGGTATTTATTAACTGTTATCTAAACCTTAACGATTATAATAGTGATTTAAAATTCTCTTCCTGGCTCTATCGTATTGCTCATAATCAAGCCATTAGTCACTATCGCAAGCTTAAAGCTAGACCAGAGGGTCATATGCTAAGCATTGATGAAAGTGAAGCTTTAGACTTAGTATCTAGTCTTGATATAGGACTAAATATTGATATTTCTTTAAATCAGGAAAGTATTACTCGTGTATTATCAGCTTTGGATAAAAAACATCGAGAAATATTAGTGTTAAAATTTTTAGAAGAGAAAAGCTATCAGGAGATATCAGATATTATTAAAAAACCACTGGGAACAGTTGCTTCAAGTGTTAATCGGGCTAAATCGGCTTTTAAAGAAGAGTTTAATAGGCAAGCTATTAAATTATAATTTTTTATATATGGAAGATAATAATTTAGTTGATAAAATAATAACTAAAATCAAGCATGAGGGCTTAGAGCCTAAACCTCGTTGGCATTTTTTATTGAAAGATTATGTGGTGTGGATTAGTGGCGCTTTAGCTTTGATTTTTGGTGCTTTAGGGGTATCAGTTATCATCTATTTGTTAAAATATAATAATTGGTCAATGGGCAGCTTGGGGGATAAGAGTTTTTTAAGCTTTATGATTATGACCATGCCCTATTTTTGGCTCCTGTTTTTAGCTATTTTTATCTTTGTTTTATATTATAATATTAAACATCTCAAGAAAGCCTATTTATATCCAGTGAAAGTTATTATCCTTTTAGCTTTTTTGAGCAGTATTCTTTTAGGCGAACTTTTCTATCTCTTTGGCTTTGGTGAGGAAATTGATGAACTGTTAGGGGCTAAAGCTCCTTTATATGGTGAAATGTTTAACCCACAACTTAATTTCTGGTTTCAGCCAGAGGCTGGTCGTTTAGCTGGAATGGCTATTATAACAGATGATGGCTTAGAACTTATTGATCCTAGTGGTAAAATATGGCAAATAGTTTTAGCTAAAGAATTAAAAGTTTTGCCTGAAATTGTCTCTTATGAGCCTTTAAATATTCTTGGATCCATTGAGTCGGAACAGGTATTTAAAGCTCAAATAATCAAAGCTGTGCGTCCTGGCAGAGCCTTTATGAAGCGACCAGGAAGAGCAGGGTGCCCTCCAGGAGTTCCTTGTGAGCTTAAAGCTCCTATGCCGGAACGTTTAAGAAATAAATAGTTGTTGATAATTTATAAGCCCCTTTTAGCAATGCTAAAAGGGGCCATTAGCTTTACAGCTTCAGGGACTCTTTTGTTTTCATATTTTTGAATTCTGTGGAAGAAATTTTTATATTCAACGTATTAGTTAGTGAAGGCGAATAATTCGCGAATAGTTCGTCTGGTTAATAATTAATACGTTTTTAATTAAACGAAGAAAATATATGAAAAACAAAAATTTAGTTAGAATTACTTTTGCCTTAGCGGCAGTTGCCTTGATTGGTGGTGGAATTATAGCAGCTCAAGCTGCTAGCAGTGATACAGCTTTTGCTAATAGACGAGCAGAAGCTCCTCTAAATGCTTCTAGCTTAGAAGTTAGGGCAGAGCGTCAAGCTCAAATGGAAGCTAACAGAACAGCTAGTTTAGCTGCTATAGAAGCTGGAGATTATGATGCTTGGAAAGAAGCGGTAGGAGAAAATAATCCTTTTGCTGATCAAATCACAGCAGAAAACTTTAGCAGATTTGTTGAGGCTCATAATTTAAGAATGCAGGCAGATTCTATCATGGCCGAATTGGGTATTGATATGCCACAAGGACATGGCGCTCAGAGACGGGGCAGAGGAATCCATAGAATAGCACAATAATTTTTTGGATATTTAAATAGATAAAAATAAGTCCTTTTAAGGGCTTATTTTTTGATCTTTAACTATCTTTTAAAATTATAAACAATTTTTTTCATTGACCATGTTTTAGTCCTGGTTTATAGTTAATATAGCTTTATATAAATTTAATATAAACCATATGAAACATATCTGGAGTTTGCTTTGTCAAAAATCTTCAATTGATGTGGAGAGTAACCAACTTAGTTTGTTTAACTGCTTGGAAGAGATTAGTATTAGTTTAGAGAGTACAGAGGCTTTAAAAAATAATTTAGTTATTCCTATTGAATTTCAATTAGTGAGCTATTGGTCTCGCCAGCAGGCAGATGAGGAAATTAATTTAGAAGCAGAGGGCGAGCTAGTTGATGCTAATGGAAAAATAATTAATAATTTTAAAAATAGTTTTTTAATTAAAACCGGTATACTACGTTTTCGTAGTCGCACTAATATTCAAGGTCTATCAATTACTGGTCCTGGTCAATATTATGTGCGCTTCTATCATCTTGATAATAATAAGAAAAGGGAAATGGTGACTGAATTACCAATTGATGTGAAAATTAATTATAAGATAATGGATATTCCTAAGAAATAAAGAATAATAAAAAGAATGATAATATTAAAACACTCTTTTAAAAGAGTGTTTTTGTTTATTGTATTTTTTTATAACTTGACTTATAGTTTATCTTAAGATAAACTTTAAATAAGTTAATAAATATAAAAATTATGGAAAAACTTATCTCTTTAAAAGACTTACGTCTAAACATGGAAAAATATGCTAGTCAGGTGAAACAGGGTCAGTCTTTTATTATTCTAAAACGTAGTAAGCCTATTTTTCAAATTAATCCAGTATCTCAAGATGGTGATTGGGAAGAATTAATTAATTTTGCCCAAATAAAGAAGGGTGGTGTGGAAATTAAAGATTTATTGAAGCTACTTTAATGACTTATGAATAAGATTGAAAAAGCTTTGAAAAAATTATCAGCTTCAGAGCGCCAAGTTTTTAAAAAAATGTTAATCTCTATTCAGTCTGGTAAATTGTCTAATTTAGATATTAAGAAGTTAAAAGGCAGAACAGATATTTATCGTGTAAGAAAGGGAAGAATGAGAATAATTTTTCAAAAAATAGCTGATGATGATTATAGAATTTTAACTTTAGAAAGAAAATCAGAGAATACATATTAGTGATACTATTTAAATATAATTAACTTTAAAACGCTTAAATAGCGTTTTTTACTTATCCACAGGGTTAGCCCTTGTCTTTCGGTTTAGTTTCGGTTATAATAATATTGTTAGCTAACTAAGCTTAAAATAATTAATAAATATGGCTATTTTAACTAAAAAACAAAAAGAAGTATTTGATTATATCTCTAGCTATGAAAAAGATTATGGCTACGCCCCCTCCTTAAATGAAATCAAAGAAGCTATGGGAGCTTCAGCCGTCTCTACTATTCATGAACATGTAAGTAATTTAATTAAGAAAGGCTTTATTAAAAGAGCCAAGGGCTCAGCTAGAAGCTTAGAGCTCTTAAAGCTCAAGTTAGCTGAAACAATGTCAGTGCCATTACTTGGTTCTATTGCTTGCGGTGAGCCTCTTGAAGCTATTGAGGAGAGTGATGAGGCAGTGTCTATAGTAGACGACAAACGCTTTAATATTTCTGATTTATATGCTTTAAGGGCTAAGGGAGACTCAATGTTGGGAGATGGTATTTTTAATGGTGATTATTTGATTGTAAGAAAGCAATCCTATGCTAATAATGGCGATACTGTTGTTGCTATTATCGATGACAATGAGGCAACTTTAAAAAGATTTTATAAGGAACAAGGAAGAATTCGTTTGCAACCTGCTAATGAAAATTATGAACCTATTTATCGCAAAGAAGTAGAGATAAGAGGGGTGGTGGTAAGGGTTATTCGTGATTTAGTAGCTGTTTAATTTATTAAATTTATTTATAATTAATTTTAAATATATGATTAATTCAATCTTTTCCTCAAACAAAAAACTGGTTCATATTATTGTTAAAGAATCACCAAAAGAACAGAGAATATGGCGCGCTAAGTATAATAAGTTTATGAAATCTAGGCAGTCTCTTGTTTGGGTTAGATAGATTAAATAAAGGAAATAATTCAAAAACTGCTAAAAGCAGTTTTTTGCTTGACATTACAAGTAGAAGTGTTAATTTATAATAAGTTCTTTGAAAAAAACAATAATTAAAATAGGAGGTTGATTATGAGTATTAGTATGGAGATGATAACCTTGATTATGCTGGTTACGGGCGGTTTATCCGCCTTGGCTTACATGATAGGCCAACAGCATTGGCTCCGACGGCAAGTTGTTAGGGAAAAGCCAATTCAACTAATTGCCGATGAGATAAAAAAGGGCGTTTATAGTTTTATTAAAAGGCAGTATTCAGTTGCCTTTGAAATTATTGGCGTGTTTTTTATCCTTTTAGTGTGGATGGCGTATAATGACTTTATTACTTGGTATACCCCATTCGCGGTGTTAAGTGGTGCTGGTTTTTCCGCATTGGCAGCTTATTTGGGTTTGTTAGCAGCTGTTAAAGCAAATGCAGCAACAGCCCATGCTACTAAAAAAGGCTTGGCCGAATCTGTGAAAACAGCTATTAACGGAGGAGCAATAATGGGCTTTTCTGTTTGTAGCTTTGGTATGTTAGATTTAGCTTTTTGGTATAGCTTGATCTATTTTCAAAATCCTAATATTTCTGTTTATGAATTTAATGAAATATTAGTGTCTACAATCATCACTTTTGCTTTCGGCGCCAGCTTTATGGCTTATATGGCTAGAGTGGCTGGTGGTATTTTTACCAAATCAGCTGACTCAGCTGCTGATAGCGTTGGCAAAGGAGAATATGGTTGGGAAGAAGATGATCCTAGAAATCCGGCTACCATTGCTGATAATGTTGGCGATAATGTTAATGACATTCAGGCAATGGGGCAAGATTTAAATGAGTCCTATGTAGCTGGTAATGCAGCCGCCATGGAAGCCGGTTTCTATTCTTTCAATACTCAGTCTGCTGTTTTTGGCGTATCTTTGGGTGTGAGTATTTTGGTTGGCTTGCCCTTGGCCGTATCGGTGATTGGTATTTTTGCGTCAATTATTGGTTTAACAGTATTGAAGGCAAAGAGCAATGATCTAAAATCGCTCTTAAATGCTTTTAGAGCTGGTGTGTATTTAACATCTGTTTTAATTGCTATTGTCAGCGCTCCACTGGTATATTACTTATTCGGTGACTTGAATCGGTGGTATACAATCGTTATTGGACTGATTACTGGTAACGTATTGGCCAGTATATCTGAATATTACACTTCTACTGCATATAGCCCTGTTCGTCGTTTAGCTAATAAAGCTGAAGGTGGACATGCTAGCGTGGTAGTTGCTGGTGAATCATTGGGCAGGGAAAGTGTATTGTTTACAACTTTGGCTCTGTGCCTAGGTATGTTGGCAGCTTTCTATGTGTCTGGTGGTGGTAATTTTGCAGAGGGTATTTATGGGGTCAGCTTGGCAGCTGTTTCCATGCTTGCTACTTTACCCATTACTCTTACAATCGATGCTTTTGGGCCAATTGCTGACAATGCTCAAGGATTACTTGAGATGAGTCAAATTGATGGCGAAAGGCTGAAGATTGGTAATACCTTGGATGCACTTGGTAATACTACCGCTGCTACTGGCAAGGGTTATGCCATTGGTTCAGCTGCTTTTGCAGCTATTGCTTTGTTAAATGCACTTTGGCACAGCATTGAAAGAAGTGTGATTCAGTTTAACTTACCAGCCATAGCATTAGGTTATGATAAGGTTATTTGGATTATGGCCGGTTTATTACTGGGCATTGCTGTACCGTGGATGTTTTCGTCCTATCTGTTAAAAGCTGTTGGTAATACTGC
Organism: uncultured Gammaproteobacteria bacterium; assembly: GCA_964435515.1. Lineage (GTDB taxonomy): Bacteria > Patescibacteriota > Patescibacteriia > Patescibacteriales > UBA12465. The sequence goes on from CAYSZD010000004.1 coordinate 30,598, forward strand.
TTTTGTTTTAATCCAAGAGATTAAAAGGCAGGTAAAAGAACTTGGTATTTTGACTGGACTTAATCCGCCTGACACTGAAAGATGCGTTAGCATTTCCTTAAAGGCAGCTCAAAGGTATAGTATCGTGCCAGCCTTATTGGTTATTTTAATTCCTTTCATTGTAGCGGTAGTTGGCGGACCTTTAACACTCATCGCTTTTCTTACTGGTTCTTTATTTTCCGCTTTCACTCAAGCAGTTTATATGAATAATGCGGGTGGTGCTTGGGATAATGCGAAAAAACTGATTGAAGCTGGTTATTTGGGCGGCAAACATACTGATGCACATCGGGCTGCTATTACTGGTGACATGGTCGGCGACCCCTACAAGGATACTGCTGGCCCAGCTCTTAACATTTTGATTAAGTTAATGGTGACCTTCTCCATTTTAATGGCTCCATTAACCATCTATTTGCATTCTGTATTGTTTTAATTGTGGCCGTCTCTAGTTATCTGAGACGGCTTTTTATTTGACAAATGATGATTAAAGTATTAATTTTTAGTTAGTTCATTTAATATTAATTTAATAAAAGCAGTCATGGAAATAAACAGTGTTAAATACGTTTTGTTTGTCCTATATTTATGTGGAATGGGACTTTCTTTAATCTCTGGAATTGAACTGAGACTTAGGGCTAATCAAGAGTTTGGTAAGAAATTCCTGTTTATTTATAGCCCGATTGTTTTAATCATATCATTATTATTTGCCGCTGACTTATGGGTATTGGGGCTAATATTGATAATAATTCCAGTGTGTATCTGTGTTTATACTATTGCTGAAAATAGTATATTTAAGCATAATCTGGCATTCATATTTGTTAATGCTTTGGTTTCTCTCCTGGTGTGGTTTTTTAACATGTTTGCCACTGAAGTTATCATCATGAATTTCTTCATGCTTTTAATGTTTCTTTTTTATTATAACCAAATTCTTTGGTATGATAGAAGAAAAAAAAGAAATAGTTAATGTTTTGCCGTCTCTAGTTTTTATCTGAGACGGCTTTTTAATTTATATAAGAGAGTTGTTCTTTTATTGGCTATATTATATAATAATTTTAACTATTTTATTTAATATTTAATTTTATGAGCGCTAAAACCTATCAACGTATTCTTCAATATGGATTATTTTTATCCTTAGGAGTTATATTTTTAGTATTTGGTAGTTTACTTTTTCCCTACATTTCTTCTAAGCAATTAACATTTAACATTTTAATGGAGCTAATGTTTCCATTTTGGTTATTATTAGTTTGGAAATATCCAGATTTTAGACCACTCCGTTCTCGTATCACTTATGGTTTAATTGTTTATTTAGCAGTGATTTTAATCTCTGCATTTACCGGTGTTGATTTTAATCTAAGTTTCTGGGGTGATACTGAAAGAATGTTGGGATTTTTTCATGTTTTACATTTTTTCCTTTTTTATCTTTATCTTATTACTGCTTTCAGAGATAAAAAAGATTGGAATTGGTTTTTTATTTTATCTGTCTTATTAGCCACTATTCAAGCTATTATAGTAGTTGGGTTTAATAAGATTGGGACAATTGGTAATACCGCTTATGTGAGTGGTTATTTTATTTTTAATATCTACTTTGCTCTGATTTTGGTTTTTAAATATAATTGGCGTATTCATTGGCCTTTATATCCAACTATAGTGCTAATGTTGGTTGCCTTTTTAAAAGCTAATACCTCTGGAGCCATTATTGGCTTATCTGCTAGTTTAATGTTGCTGTTATTGTTATTAGGTATATTTGCAGCTAAAAAACAAGTACGTCGCCTATCTTTAAGTATTCTAATAGTTGCTTTAGCTGGTATTATATTATTATTTTCTCAATATAATCAGCCTTGGTTTAAAGAAAATCAGGCTCTACGTAATCTAAGTTTTCATAAAGCTACTTTTCAAACTAGAAGATTATCTTGGGAGGGGGCAGCTAAAGACTTTCACCTACATCCTTGGCTGGGAACTGGTTTTGGTAATTATGCTATTATTTTTGATCGTCAATTTGATCCAGATTTCTTTAATTATGCTACTAGTGAAACCTATTTTGACCGGGCGCATAATAATATAATTGATATTATTTCCACTACTGGAATTTTAGGTCTTTTAGCCTATTTAAGTATTTTTATTTTTTTAATTATAGAGTGGTTACAGGCTTTAAAACGAGAAGCTTGGCGAATAAGACCAGGTAGAGAAGGGGCGCGAGTACGTGAGTTAATGTTAATAGCAGTTTTAATTTTTGCTTACTTTGTTCAAAATTTAGCAGTCTTTGATTCTTTGGCTACATATATGGGTTTGATGGCGATTTTGGCTTATTTTATTTTTTTTAGAAATTATAATCCAGAATTTGAACCAGGAGAAAGAGATGAGCGTTTAAGTGCGGGCAAAGAGTTGGGGATTTTAGTTACAACGATTGTTTTGGTGTTGATAATTGTTTCTAGTTTTAATATTAGACCCTATAAAATGATGACTAAAACTATAAAGGCCTATCAACTTTTATCTAGTACAGAAATGGATGATGCTTTTGAAAGTTTTCATCAAGCCTTTATTCCTTCTACCGTTCTAGACAGAGATAGTCGTAGTATTTTAATTAATTTTGTAATTAACAATCCCACGTTGATGATAAGAGGATTGTCGGCTGGTAAAATGGAGACAGCCTTAGATTATGCTATGTCTTTAGTGGATAGAAATTTAGAATATAATCCAGCTGACAGCCTAACATTAATGCAAGCAGCTCAGTTGTATGATATTAGCTCAAGATACTATTATCAGGATTCAGATAAGTTTAAAGAATATTCTGATAAAGCTATTTCATTTGCTCAAAAAGCAGTAGACGCTAGTCCTCGTCGTATTCCCGCTTTTTTTGTTCTTGGTCAAATTCAAGCGAATGCTGGTTATTTAGATGAAGCGGAAAATACTTTTTTAGCTGCTCATGAACTTAATCCTAATTATGTTGAAACTAGTTGCCAGTTAGCTAACTACTATTATTTAGTGAAGGATAGTCGTTACTCAGATTATAGTGGTGTTTGTTTAAAGGATGCTAGTGTTAATTTAGTGCCTGATCTATTAACAGATATTATTAATAATACTAGTTTCGAGGATGATCCTGAGCTATTACTTTTAGCTCATCGAGCCCTTGCTACTAAAGGTATAGAGGAGCCATTGCTTTATATTAATTTAGCTAAGTTGGAATTATGGGCTGGTAATTTTGATGCAGCTATGAAGGCAGCCGAGGTGGCTGGTAATTTGGACGAAACTTTAAAGCCAGAAATTGAACAATTTTTAAAAGAGATCGAATCTGCTCAAATCGAAAAACAATAATATTTTCTAGTAAAGTAGTTATTAGTATAAACGCCCTTATCTAAGGGCGTTTTTGTTTATTATGGATTATTGTAATTTCATTATTAATTTCAAATCTCTTCACTGGCTATTTGTTAGAATATTTTCAGCTAGCTAAACAGGCCCAGTATACTTCTGTCTTTCGCTTACGCGCCAAGGGAAAGACAGAAGTAGGGGCACGACGCATATGACACTATTACTTAATTTAAAAAAGAAGAAAAAGAAATTTATTTGGCAAGATTTTTTTAGAAAAAGATATCCATATTTAATAGGGATAGTTGTTGTGTCGATGTTATTTATTCTTTTAAGTCCCTATATTTTTCATGCTTGGGTTAATTATCCTGAGGAGTTAAGAGCGGAAATGGCTTGGCGTAAATTTACCAATTCTTTTGATGGTAATTGTCGTGAAAGCTGTTTAGCTAGTCGTCAAAGTTATGCCAGTATTTGGCGCCCATTATATAAAAAACATCCAGATTGGCAAGAAGAAAAACTTCAATTAGTTTTTAATGGAGACAATAGCGAACTGCAATCGGCGATGATAAAAATTATGGCAGCTGATTATGGTTCAAATAATTTGCCTCCATATTTTGCTGAGCTGCTCATGAGCCCTCAAGTGTCAGAAGAAAATAAAAGGCTAATGGTAGTTTTCTTTCCAGGAGCTTTTCATAATGAATCATGGTTGAAAATTGTGAGGATGAGGGTAAGTGCTAAAGATTTAAGTGATGCAGACAGGGCCTATGCTTTGAGCCTATTAGCCCCTTATCCTGACTTAGATAATATTAATCTAATTAAGAATATTATTCTTGGTAGTGATAATAGAATAATTTTAGATGCGGCTTTTAAAGTATCATCAACTTGGTCAAAAGAAGTTTTAGCCTGGCAAGAAGCAGAGTTGGATAGGTTAAAAGAAAGCATCATGATAGCGAAGACTAAAGAGTTACGTTGGCGTCGAATTTGGCTACTTAGTGAAGTTAATAATGACGCACTTAAAAGGAAAGAGAGATTAGAAGCAATAGCTTCTTTTAGTGCTTTAGATAATATTAGTAGGGGTTTAGCCGCTGAAAGTTTACGCTTAGAATTTTCATTAAATATTAATACACCTGAACCAAGTAGTTTGGAGTGGCAAGAATTATATGATTATTTATAATAAACAATATTTTCTTTTTTTTACTATTTTTCTATGTCTTTTACTTTTATTATTATTTTCTCAGTCTGAAGTTTTAGCCATGGAGCCAGGTACTATTTTATACCGTACTTCTAGTGAGGGTAAGATGTATGGTTATAGTAGTAAAGAATTAATTAAAGAAGAATATGGAGTCATGACTCATATCTATCCCGGGCACGCGGCTATTTATATTGGCGAAGAAAATGGAATTCATTATGTAGTGGAAGCTCTTAGTAGCGGGATAGTAAAAACGCCAGCTGAGTATTTTATCAATGAGTCTTTAGGAGAGGAATTTATTAGTGCTAAAATTCCACGTGCATCTACCACTTGGCAAAGAGCAAGAGCAGTGGCAATTGCTAAATATTTAGCTAGCGCAGATTTAGCCTATGACTTTGATTTTTCTAGTCAGAAAGGTCCAGCTAGCGGAGATTGGACTTGTGTTGGTTTAACTGAAAAAGTATATGAAAGTGCTGATGCGACTAATCCAGAAAGACTTAGTTCTTTAGAGTATAATCCTCGCTATTATGCAGTGGATATTACGCCTGATGGTTTTGATAGCAGTAGTATATATAATTTAGAGAAAGATATTTTTTCTAAGGAAGTGGAGTTTTCAAAGATAAGTAGGAGGGATAAGACTATTTTACCAGCGCCGGAAATTATTGGTTATAATGCTGGTAAAGAGTATCAGGGTGGTCGTTATATTTTTTTGCCATACACTCAAGCCCTGCAGCCTAGCTTAGTTTCAGTACCAGTAGATATTGAACTTTCTTCAAGTTTTGAAGATAGTTTAGTGAGAGGTAAGGTGAATAATATTGGCCTTATCCTAAAATGGAGTTTGATTAACAATCCTATTTCTAGTGTAAAAAAAATAGCCACTGGCATTGCTTCTATTTTTTCTGATAATAATGAAGAGGAGGTAATTAGACTATCTGATAACGATTTAGAGGATGTAAATGATTATAGGACTAATATTATTAATACACCTTTAATTGTAGATGATGGACCTAGTTTAAAAGATGAAGTAGAAGAGAATGATATAGCTAGTGTGTATCCAAGTACAAAAATAAGCTCCGAGATTCCTGCTTATAACCCAGTTAATATACAACAAGGTAGTAAAAACTCTATCACTGAAAGTGCTCAGAGTGAGGATAATAAAGAAAATATAAATACTAATGAAAAAACTAGCAAAAGTAAAGGAAGCACCGTTGTCTCCAGTCAGACGGAAACTGATACTCGTTTAGCTTTATGGTCGCCGATTGCTACGCCTATTATTAATAAAGAAATTAAGAAAGAAGCAGATAAACAAGAGAGTCAAAAAAAAGAAGATGAAAAAGAACAAGATAGTTCTACGCAAACACAAAAAGAATCTGAAGTTGAAGAGGAGGAAATAGCGGCGCCTCTGACTTTAGTTATTAGTCGATTGTATGCTGAAGCTAATGATGATTGGCTGGAAATTTGGAATTATGGTGATGAAGATATTAATTTAAAAGAAAGGGAAATACGAATTGAAAAAGCTAAAACAACTTATGATCCAGGAATAATTCTACGTTTTGATGCTGATAGTGATGCAATTTTTCCTGGAGGAGTGATTATAAAAGCTGGTTCTTTCTATCGCATTGTTCGAGATGACGCTAGTGCGGATATTCGAGCAGGAGCTCAAGCGATTGCTATTAGACCTGATTTTACCTTTACTAATAATGGCTATTCTTTGTATTTAGCCAAAGGACCGGTTAGTAGCCCTGAGGATGAAGATATCATTGATTTTATTGGCTATGGTGAAGCTACTTATTTTGAGGGCCTAGCCCCAGCTCCAGCCATAGAAAGCAACTATCTATTACGTCGAAAAGCTCAGGCTAATACCAAATTGGAAGATATTTTAAATGATGGTCTTCAAGCTAATTGGTCGCCTATATATGATAGCGATAGTAATGTAAATGATTTTCTACTTTGGCCCTTAGGGGGAGAGTTAATTGTAGCTGAAGAAGAGGAAGAAGAAGAGGAGGAGGAAGAAGAAGAGGAGGAAGAAGAAGAGGAAGAAGATGAAGAAGATGAAGAAGATGAAGAAGATGAAGAAGATGAAGAAGATAATAACACAGCTTTTACCATGCTTCCTGGTTTAAATTCAGATGGCTTGTATAGACTTTGGTCATTTTCAGATTGTCAGGGTTTTAACATTCCAGACATGGTGAGTCAAGATAGTAGTAATGTGCTAAGAACTACTGGACACTGGGAAATTGGTCGTTGGGGTTGCGGACAAAAAATGCCTTATGGTGATGAAGGTGAGTTTTTATATGAATTTGATCCACTTCTCAGTGGTGAGAATTTTAGTATCTTATTAAATTTTAAAGGAAAAACAGGTGGTGATCATACATATTTTTCAGTCTATAATGGAGCTGAAGAATTTGGTTTAAGAGTAGATCTTTTTGGCGGCATGCTTCAGTTTAGCGGTTTTCCTGGATTAAGTGGTAGGTATGAGCAGGCAGGACTTATGAATACAGACTGGCAACAAGTAGTTTTAGTTTGGAATGCTTTAGAGGGATATTGGTCTTTATATCTTGATGGAGAAGAAGCATTCTCGCAAAATTTTAGCGGACTAGCTCCTGGTTTTGATATTTTGCAATTAGGAGGGGTTTCTGGTGTAGTTTTGGTTGATGATATTGCTCTTTGGCAAAGAGCCTTAAGCCCAGATGAAATTGCCTTTATCTATAGTTCCGGGCAACCTTTAAATCCACAAAAGCCTGTTACTCAGCCAGCTGAAGTAGAACTAAAGCATGCTTGGTATTTTGATGAAACAACAGGAGATACTAGCGTAGATGCGGTTAATAATTTAAATTGGGAATTACCGGTAGATTCTTTAGATTTTAATGGTTTGAGTGGTAGAGCTTTAAAAACACCAAATAATTCAGAGCCATATTATTTAAATATACCAGCTATCGGCACAAATAATTTTTCTCTTTCTTGGTGGTATCATAATGACAATGCGTTAGAGGAAAATAGCGGTAGGTTACATTTAGGAATGGAAGGGAATGATAATTATTTAGCTGAATTTACCATGGAGACAGTGAGACAAAGTTTAAGCACTTTTGAGGGAAATAAAATATTAGCGGAAGGGAATCAAGTTATGTCTCATGATAATAATTGGCATCACTTAGCTTTAGTTTATGATAATTATCGCTATTTATGGCAGGTCTTTGTTGACGGGATTTTGAAGTTGGAAGATTATCGCTTACCCATATTACAATCTACTTATATTGATAGATTAGTATTTAGGAGTACCTATTATGGCTATCGTTTAGATAATTTTAAAATCTGGCAAGGAGCTTTAAGCCCAGATGAGGTATGGGTTGATTATAATTTAGATAAAGTGTTGGAGTATTAAAAAACCCGCTCTTTAGAGAAGAAACGGGTTGTGATGATAGGAGTGTCTAGTATTAACGGACCGCTCCATATATTTTATTTTCTGCCAGGATTGTGATGGCAGGAAATTTTGGTGGGACACATTCCCACAGAGTTAACTCCACAATTTCATTGTGGACGTTTTTCACTGTTACTCTGCCCCTTTTAATGTCTCGGAGCATACTTTTGTGTATTTGTCAATGTTTTGCCTTTCTTTTGTTATTTCAATAAATATAGTTGATTTTTTCCGTATTTCTTAGTATTATTAGAGTGTTGATTGGGGCAAGTAAGCGGCCGCTTTTTTCGCATTAGCGAAAGAAGAGGAAAGTCCGGACTTCATAAAAAAGACAGCGGATAATGTCCGCCAAGAGTAATCTTAGGGAAAGTGCCACAGAGACAATACTATCCGATTTATCGGAGAAAGGTGAAAAGTTGCTTGGTGTCTTTATCGGCTACAAGCAACAACTGCTGGTAACAGCATGTTTGGGGTAAACCCTGTCTGAAGCAAGAACAAAGCCTTAGCAATAAGGTAAAAAGTAGTTCGCTTGACTTAATTGGTGACAATTAAGCTAGATAAATGGCCGCTCACGACAGAATCCGGCTTATCGCTTGCCCTCTATCAATACTAATTTATTATTTTATATATGAAAAAACCAGATCTATTTTTTAGTTTTGTGTTAGTGCCTCTAGATTATATTTTAATTGTCTTGGCGGCTGTTTCAGCCTATCATCTTCGTTTTTCTAATCTCACTACTGAAATTAGGCCTATTATTTTTAATTTACCCTTTGATAGTTATTTTTATTCAGCTTTAATTGTTGCCGCCGCTTGGGTATTAGTTTTTGCTTTTTCTGGTTTATATAGTTTTCATCGTCCGGCTAATGCGGCTAAAGAGTTAGCCAGAGTAGTCTTAGCTTGTTCTACTGGTTTAGCTCTAATTGCGATATTGATTTTTTTCCGTCGTGAATTATTTGACTCTCGTTTTATTGTGATAGCTACCTGGATTATAGCTATCTTTTATGTGGGTTTGGGCAGATTGCTTATTAGATACTTACGTCGTTTTTTGCTTCGTTATGGCATTGGTGTGCGCCATATTGTTTTAGTGGGTAGTAGTAAGACAACGGAAAAATTAATTGCTGAATTTGCTGCTAAGCCAAAAATTGGCTATCAGGTAGTGAAAAGATTAAGAGATTTTTCTTTAGATAGCATGGCTGAATTAGTGGAACTGATGAAAATAAAAAGAGTAGATGAGCTTATGCAAAGTGACCCTAATTTAAGTAAGGCCGAAGCTTTAAGGTTGTATGATTTTGCTTCAGAAAATCATTTAAATTATAAGTATGTAGCTGATTTATTAGAGGTTAAGGTATTACGCACAGAAGTAACTGATTTGCTCGGAGTGCCTATTGTAGAGGTCAAGAAGACTACTTTAGAGGGTTGGGGTAGAATTTGGAAGCGTTTATTTGATTTAGCTATATCTAGTATTTTAATTATATTATTATCACCTATATTACTTTTAACGGCGATTATTATTAAGCTTGATTCTCGTGGTCCAATTTTCTTTTCTAAACGTGATGACGGCTCTTATGTTACTCGTGTTGGTGAGGGCGGTCAGGCTTTTCGTTATTTTAAGTTTCGCTCTATGATTGCTAATTCAGATAGTATGCGCTATCGAGAATTATCTGATAAAAATTTGAGAACTGATGGTCCCTTGGTAAAGATAAAAGATGATCCTCGCGTGACTAGGTTTGGGCGCTTTATTAGACGTTGGTCACTTGATGAATTACCTGAACTATTTTTAGTTTTTAGTGGTAAAATGAGCTTAGTTGGTCCTCGTCCACACTTACCTGAAGAAGTGGCTAAATATGAGAATCATCATCGCAAAGCATTAACTGTTAAGCCTGGTATCACTGGTTTAGCTCAAGTATCTGGACGTAGTGATTTATTATTTGAAGAAGAAATGAAATTAGACGTATATTATTTAGAAAATTGGTCCTTACTTATGGACATAGCTATTTTATTTAAAACTCCTTTGGCGGTCTTTAAACATCGTCAAGCGGAATAAACTACATTACATGAAAGTTGCTTTAATACATGATCATTTAGCTCAAGAAGGTGGAGCCGAAAAGGTGTTAAAAGTGCTCAGTGAGATTTTTCTCGAAGCACCTATTTATACACTTTTGTATGATAAGAAAAAAGTGGAGAAGAATTTTGCTGATAGACATATAGAAAGCTCCATCATTCAGCGTTTACCTGGCGGAGTTCGGCATTATAAATGGTATTTATATTTTATGCCGATGGCCGTTGAGTTTTTTGATTTAAGAGAATTTGATTTAGTAATTTCAGACGCTAGTGCCTTTGCTAAAGGGGTTATCACTACACCAGACACAACTCATGTGTGTTATTGCCATACCCCTACTCGTTATCTCTGGAGTGACGCCCATCAATATTTAAATGAGTTAAAATATAATAAATGGTTAAAGAAAATAGTATCCCTTACTTTGGGACGTTTGCGTTTGTGGGATTTTGCGGCGGCTCAAAGAGTTGATCATTTTATTGCTAATTCTATTACGGTTCAAAAAAGAATAACAAAATTCTATCGTCGTTCTTCTCGGGTAATTTATCCACCGGTAGAAACTGAGAAGTTTTATCTTAGTGATTTAAGTAAACAAACTAAGGAGGAGCGTTATTTTTTACTAGGTTGTCGTTTAGCTCCCTATAAAAGAGTTGATATTGTGGTTGAGGCCTTTAAAAATTTAGGGCCTGATTATCGTTTAAAGATTTTTGGCGACGGCTTGGATTTAAAGAGATTACAGAAAATTGCAGCAGGGAGTACTAATATTGAATTTTTAGGAAGAGTAGGGGAAAGTGAAAAAGCTGAATTATATTCTAAGGCTTTAGCTTTTATTAATCCTCAAGAAGAAGACTTTGGTATTACCGCCGTTGAATCAATGGCTTCTGGCCGTCCAGTACTTGCCTATCATCGCGGTGGCGCTTGTGAGACTGTCGTATCAGGTGAAAATGGCTTATTCTTTTACGAGCAGACCAGTTCAGCCTTGTGTGAGTTAATAAAGAGCTTTATGTCTGACATTGATGCTGGCAGGAAGATATGGGATAGTAATACAATAAAAGAGATGGCTAATAAATATTCTGTTTTAAGTTTTAAAACCCAGTTATTTAATTATTTAGAAGAGAAAGGTATAAATACGCATAAATTATGAAGATAGGTGTCGACATCAGGGTTTTGATGGATAAAAATTATAGTGGAGTAGCTGACTACACTTCTATTTTGTTAAGAGAATTATTGAAAAAAGATAGTAGTGATAGTTTTTCTCTTTTTTACAATTCTTTTAAAGATGTAAGCGGTCGTATTGGTAGTTTTGATTATGACAACGTGAAAATAAAAAAATTATCTTATCCTAATAAAGTATTTAATTATTTATTGCAAAGTTCTTTAGCTTATCCTAAATTAGACAAATTACTTGGCGGAACTGACGTTTTTTGGTCGCCTCATATTAATTTCACGAGATTGTCTAAAAACACTAAACATGTCTTAACTATTCATGATCTTTCCTTTTTACGTTATCCTGAATTTTTTAATCGACGTAAAAATTTATGGCATAGAGCTTTGAGAATTAAGAAATTAGCTCATGAGGCATCAGTAATTGTGGCTGTATCTGAAAACACTCGTCAAGATGTAATTGAACTTTTAGGAGTGTCAGGAACAAAAGTAAAGACAATTTATTCTGGTGTAAATCCAGTTGTTTCTTTACCTAGTTCCGAAGAAACTAAGAAGTTTATAGGACACAATAATCTTAATACTCGTTTTATTCTTTATCTTGGCACGATTGAGCCTCGTAAGAATTTAGCTGGTCTTATTTATGCCTATAATCGTTTCAGGGATGAGAATATAAATTTAGTTGATGTGCAATTAGTCTTAGCTGGTGCTAAAGGTTGGCGACATCGAGATATTTTTCGGGCTTGGGAAAACTCACCTTATCGTCATGATATTAAATTTCTAGGTTATGTATCAGCGGCAGAAAAAGAATTATTATATCAAAAGGCAGAAGTTTTTATTTATCCCTCATATTATGAAGGATTTGGTTTACCAGTTTTAGAGGCTATGGATAGAGGTTTGGCAGTTATTACTAGTAATGTGTCTAGTGTGCCCGAAGTGGTCGCCGATGCAGCTCTTATGCTTAATCCGTATGATATTAATGAATTAGCTAAAGCAATGGAACTTATGATTAATAATCCTGACTTAAGAAATAATTTTATTGTAGCCGGGAAAGAGAGGTCAAAATTATTTTCTTGGGAAAAGACTGCTGAAGAATATTTAGCGCTATTTAGAAGTATTTAATATGCGTGCAGTGATTCAAGTGGTAAACAAAGCTCAAGTGAGTGTTAATGATGAAGTGATAAGCCGTATTAATGACGGTTTTTTAGTGTTATTAGCTATTAAAAAAGGAGACACTGAAAAACAAGCTGTAAAATTAGCTTATAAAATTGCTAATTTACGCATTTTTAGTGATGAAAATGATAAAATGAATAAATCTTTGTTAGAGTTAAAGAAAGATCTTTTATTAGTTTCTCAATTTACTCTTTATGGAGATACAACTAAGGGTAATCGGCCTAGTTTTATTGAAGCGGCCCTGCCAACTGAAGCTAAAGCTTTAATCGACTTAGTAGTTAGTGAATTAAATAATTTAGGTATTAAGGTCTTTCAGGGTTCCTTTGGTGCACATATGAAAGTATCTTTGCTTAATGATGGTCCAACTACCATTATTATAGACCTCTAATGTCTATGAATAATATTAAAACAAGAAAATTAAAAATATTGGTCGCTCTTTCGGGTGGAGTTGATTCTTCGCTTGTAACTCAATTGCTTGTTAACAAGGGCTATGATGTTAGCGCAGTTTTTTTGAAGTTTTGGCAAGATAAAAAAAATGGAGTATCTTCAGAAAATTCAGCTTCATCAAGTCAGGCTTTTAGTGATGCTCAAAAAGTAGCTCAAAAGATAGGGGTAAATTTTTTTAGTTTAGATTTATCACAAGAATTTAAGAAGGAAGTAGTGGACTATTTTTTAAGTGAATATGAAAAGGGAAGAACTCCTAATCCTTGCATAGTCTGTAATCGAGATATAAAGATAGGATTGCTACTTAAGAAAGCTTTAGCTTTAGGTTACGACGGTTTAGCTACTGGTCATTATTTAAAAATAGTTAATAAAAAGGAGGGTGTAACTGTCTACAGAGCTAAAGATAGACATAAAGATCAGTCATATTTTTTATATACTTTAAATCAAACACAACTGAAAAAATTATATTTTCCTTTAGCTAAATATACTAAAGATGAAGTGAGAGAATTGGCCCATCAATATGGATTACCAACAGCTTCAAAAAAAGAGAGTCAAGATATTTGTTTTATCAGTGGCTCTCATAATAATTTTTTAAAAAATTATATTAAATTAAAAGAGGGAAATATTAGATTAAAAGAAAGCGGTGAGATTATTGGTCGTCATCAGGGCTTAGCTCTTTATACTTTGGGACAAAGAAAAGGAATTGAGATAGGTGGTAGCGGACCATATTATGTAGCCGAAAAAGAACAGGGCAACAATACTTTGTGGGTAACATCTTCTTGGTCAGGGAAGGAATTGTTGGGGCATGAATTTATTGTTTCTCAACTTAACTTCATTAATCCAAAAAAAATAACCTTTCCCCTTAATTGCCAAGTAATGATTCGTTACGGACAAGAACCACTGGCTTGTCGATTAGAATTGTATCAAAAAGATAAAGTGAGAGTGATATTAAAGACGGCTGTAAGGGCAATAAATGCTGGTCAAAGCGCTGTTTTCTATCAAGCTTCTAAAGTTTTAGGTGGAGGAGTTATTATATAATTATTTGACATTGGTGATGTTTTATATTAAATTAATGTTTCCATAGTTCTTTGTAAATAAAATAATTAGATTAATTATTAGCTTTATTTAAAATTAATTAAGTAGTTCTAATAATTAATCTAATTATTAACCTTAAAAGCTAGTCATGAAAAAAGCATTACTCTTCTTCTTATGTTTTTGTGGTCCATTAAGTGTTCTATATCTTTTTGGACAAAGCGTTGATAACCCCTTAGTTATTAGCCCCTCTGCTCTAGATCGCATTTATAACTATGAGCAATTAGACCCAACACAGGTTTATATGTTAATCTCATTTTTTGTGGTTTTTCTACTTATTTTGCTTTATAGCTATAAGTATGAAAAGAGTCGAGGCTTACTTATAGCTATGTCTGTCATTTCTTTTGTTGTGGCGATGATATTAGGTGCATTTAGCCTGACTTTTATTAGTCTTGTTTTTGCTTCTATGGCAGCCTTTTTTAGCTTAGCTTTTCTTAGATGCGCTATCTATAGGTTGTCAATAAAATTTGACTTAGCTGTGTATGTTATTTCTATAACCCTGGCTTTTATGGTCAGCTTAATAGAGCGTACTTAAGAATCTTATTTAAAGAATTGCCTAGTTTAGCAGTTCTTTTTTATTTGCTAAATTTTTGTGCTATACTTTTTTCATCTTAATATTTATTTTTTAATATATTTATCCTATGACCAATTTACATGAAGTGTTTAACAGGCTACAGAATAGCCAGAAAGATCAAAGAGAGCTTAAAAAAATGTATCGTGAAGCCTTATCTGTTAACGCGCCATATCAAGAATTATTAAAAGAGTTAGATATTTTAAAAATTAAAAAGAAACAAATAGAAGCTGGTGTGCAGGCTGATTTCCGAGAAGAATTTGATAAACTGGAAGGATTAAAATTAAATATTGCTGGTGATAAACAAATTTTGAGCGATATTGCTTTAACTCAATTTACTAAAGGTGAAGAAGTAAAAGTTGTAGATGAGCATCAAGTAGAATATGAACCAATATTTAGTGTCAGGTTTCAAAAGATGAGATAAGGTGTATTAAAGAATAAAAAAATACCCCGAACACTTGCTTGTGTTCGGGGCTTTGTTTTATTTGCCTGCTAGATACAAAGTCTCGCGACAATTTTCCTTTATTGTTTTGAGGAGTAAATTGTATCCAGTGTATTCTTTTTTTGATTCAATTAGCATTAAGAAGTCCTTCATTTTTTTTATCTGGACTTTTAACATATTGTCATCATAAGAAAGGCTGGTCAGCTTTTCTATGAGACTCAGAGCTAAGACTAACTCATTTTTCCAGATGATATGCTTTTTAATGTCTGAAATTGTGATTAGCTCATGGAGCGGGGCGGAGACTATCTTTAATAACATTTGATCTTTCATTTCGCTAATTTCATTAGCGTTGTAAAGATACGTTATTGCCAGAATATCTGCCCATTTAGCAATCTGAGAAGATTGGATATTTTTCAGAGCTTGTTGGGCTCTAGCTTCTCTGATTGCTCTCTCATTTGTTTCTCTAATTAGAAGCTCTTTATGCAATTCGGAGCTTTTCTTTTCTTCTGCTTTTTTGTTTATAATTATAAAAATTATTTTTATAAGTATAATAGTAAAAGCTAAAAGAAGAAAAAGAATAACTATTAAAGTATCGCTATGCTTTATTTGAGATAAAGCACTAGCAATACCAGCTAGTATTGGCAAGAAGACAGTAAACTTGATCCAATTTCTCCCCTTCGTCCATTTCTTGACGTAGAAATTGCGGAAGAGTCCCACCATTAAGGCGGTAAGAAGCGTTGTTGGTGCCCAGATTAAAGGGCTACCAAAATAGTATACTATGCCAGTAATCATTATTACTGACAAGAGTATACTAAGAATAAGTATACTCTGATTCTTTTCTGCTCTGCGCGTAGCTGAGCTTTCTGCATTTTTTTTCATTATCATTTAATTTTTAAAGAAATGAGCCATTCTTGTACATTTAGGTGTACATTGGTCGTCAACTGACGGCTTTTACTTGGAGCTCTTAAACCAAGATAAAGCTATATTAGCACGATTATTAATAATTGTCAAGGTATATCATTGACAAATAAGTAAAACTATGATATAGTACAAAGTTGTCTCAATTTACAATCTTGTAAGTTGAACCAACATAAACAGAACATTAACATTAACTTAAAACCCAAATAATCATGAAAAAAGTGATCGTTATGGCTATCGCGATAGTCGTTATTTTTGCCTCTTGTGGGCATAAGAGTAATAATTTAATTGGTGATTTTAAGGTCATCAAAAAAATTAAAACTTCTAAATACTATGACCGCGGTGCTCTTATTATGGCGTCCAAATTAAAGGACACCATCAGGGTTAACGTTGACCTGGAAGAGCATTATCTTCAGGTCAGAATAAACGACATTCTTCCGGTAAGGAAGGATGAATTTAATAATCTTGTTTTGTCTCAAAGAAAAAGAAGGGGAGTTGTGGGAGATTCAAGGGTGATCGAGAAATATTCGTATCACCAAAAAGTATATTGTCGGGTAATCACTCGAGGGGGTGACACTATAGTTGCCCAAGTGAATGAGGTTATTTATTATAATGTTTCTGTTAATGACAAAATATTTGTCAAAAAAAACAGAGGCATTAAAAAAGGTCAACCCAAGTATTATGTTGAGTAAGAAAGGGTAGGGCCTTAAAGATGATTTTGGTATTACACCGGAATCATCTTTTTTAATTTTCATTAGTAATTTAGTATACAAAAAAAGACTTGTTAAAAGTCTTTTTTATGTGCCGCGAGAGGGGATCGAACCCTCACGAAGTTACCCTCACACGAGTTTGAGTCGTGCGCGTCTACCAGTTCCGCCACCGCGGCTAATGTTCTTTACGAATTTTAGTATAATAAAGAAAAACTTAATTGTCAAAGCATTTTATTTAAGATATAATAATATTATTAAGACTGATTTAGCTTATTTTTTTATTAATTTTTTTGATTATTGTTCTAATATGGCTCAAATTATTGCTGTTGTAAATCAAAAAGGTGGAGTGGGCAAAACAACCACTAGTCTCAATTTAGGTGCCTATTTAGCTTCTTTAGGAAAAGAGGTTTTACTTGTAGATCTTGATCCTCAGGCTAATGCTACTTCTGGATTAGGTATTGAGCATCAAAAATTGGAGGCGGGTTTATATGAAGCTCTGTTAGGACAAAAAACAATTAAGGAGGTTATTTGTAAATCAAAGCAAGAAAGATATAGCGTGGCTCCAGCGACAGTAGCTTTAGCAGGAGCTGGTATAGAATTAGTATCTTTAGAAAATAGAGAATTTCGTTTAGCCTTATTACTAGAAGAGTTAAGGAATGATTATGACTATATAATTATTGATGGCCCGCCTTCACTGGGTCTTCTAACTGTTAATAGTTTAGTGGCGGCTGATTCTATCCTTATTCCTATTCAAAGCGAATACTATGCCTTAGAGGGCTTAGGACAGCTGCTGGAAACTATTAAACTAGTACAGGATAATTTAAAACCATCTCTAGAAATTTTAGGAGCAGTGGTCACAATGTTTGATCGTCGTAATAAATTGTCTGGAGCTGTTTTAGATGAACTCAATAAATTTTTTCCTGCGAAAGTATTTAATTCAATTATTCCTCGTAGTGTGAAGTTAGCTGAAGCTCCTAGTCATGGAATGAGTATTCTTCATTACGATCCTCGTTCCCGTGGTGCTTTAGCCTATGAGTCTTTAGCTAAGGAGATAATTGCTTTAACAAAATAATTTTTTACATATGTCACAAACTTTAGGGAGGGGCTTAGGCTCTCTTATTCCCAAAAAAACATTAGACACTCAAATTAAAGCTACCCCTCTTGTTGCTGAAGCTTTGAAAGATGATGAGCGTATTTTTCAAATTGACCCAGCTTTAATTGAGGTAAATCCCTATCAGCCTAGACATAATTTTAGTGAAATATCGCTACAAGAATTAGTTGATTCTATTAAAGAGCATGGTATCATGCAACCTTTAGTAGTAACTAGACAAGGTGACAGATATCAATTAATTGCTGGAGAAAGGCGATTACGTAGTGCTGTGATAGCTAAGTTAAAAACAGTTCCAGTAATTATTAGAGAGGCAAGCGAACAGAAAAAATTAGAGTTAGCTTTGATTGAGAATGTTCAGCGTCAAAATTTAGATGCAGTGGAAACTGCTCGTGCCTATCGTCGTTTAATGGATGAATTTAACTTGAGTCAAGAAGCGACTGCTAAAAGAGTTGGTAAAGCTCGTTCAAGTGTAGCTAATATTTTAAGATTATTAGAGCTACCAGAAGAAATTCAAAGAGCTTTAAGTTCTGGACGTATTAGTGAGGCTCACGCTAAATACTTACTTGGTATTGAAGGAGAAACAAAACAACTTATTCTATTTAAAAAAATACTCCATCAAAACTTATCTGTGGCTCAGACTTATGAAGAAACTAAGCGTTTAGGGGGAACAAAAATGGCTCAAGTAGTGATAAATTATGCTGATCAAGACAGAGAAAAGCAATTACGTAGTTTTTTTGGCACAAAAGCCAAGATTATTCGCTCTAAAAAGGGTGGTCGTATAGTTTTAGATTTCTATAGTGATGGAGAACTTGATAATATAATGGAGAAATTAGGGGATGATTAGTATTCATTAGATTTATTTTGTTTTTAAAAAGAGGAAAATTATTCCTCTTTTTTAAGAGATAGGGAAGAAAATGGCTTCTTTGTCTAGATTGCGATAGTCTTATAAAATTGTTATAGTTGAAACATAAAAAAACTATTATTTTTAGATAAATCATGTTTATTCATTTGCACAATCATAGTCATTACTCCTTGCTCGATGGTCTTACTAAAATTGACGATCTAGTTGCGCGTGCTAAAGAAGAAGGAGCGCCAGCGATTGCCTTAACAGATCATGGCGTTTTATATGGTGCTATTGAATTTTATCAAAAAGCTAAAAAAGCAGGAATAAAGCCAATAATTGGTTTTGAGGCTTATTTAGCACCGCATTCTAGATTTGATAAACATACTAGAGAAGATGGTCGTAGTTTTCATTTATTATTACTAGCAAAAAATAATGTTGGTTATAGTAATTTAATTAAATTGGTATCTTCAGCACATCTTGAAGGCTTCTATTACAAGCCTCGTATAGATTGGGAGTTATTAAAAGAGCATCATGAAGGCATTATTGCTTTAAGTGCATGCTTAGGTGGAGAAATTCCTCAACTTATTCTACAAGGAAATTTAGATAAGGCTAGAATAAGAATTAAAGAATACGCTGAGCTTTTTGGTCCTGATAACTATTATCTTGAAATAATGGATCATCCTGAACTTGAGGGTCAGGCTAAGGTAAATGAACAATTAATTAAATTTTCTAAAGAATTAGGAGTTCCGCTGGTAGCAACTAATGACTCTCATTATGTTCGACCAGAAGACGCAGAAGCACAAGATATTCTATTGTGTCTACAGAATAAAAAGAAGATTGAAGATACTGATAGAATGAAAATGATTGGTTTTGGAGATTATTCTATTAGACCAATTGCTGAAATGAAAAAAGTTTTTGCTTATGTCCCTGAAGCAATAACTAATACCCTTAAAATTGCGGAAATGTGTAATGTTGAAATTTCTTTAGGAGAAACACAGTTACCTCATTTTGAAGTACCTGATTCTTATGACGGCAATTCTTATCTGCTTCATTTATGCGAAGTGGGTTTAGAAAAAAAATATGGGCTTATTAAAAAGGGCGATGATTATATTTTAAAAGAGGGAATAGTTGATATTGCTCATGGACTTAGCAAAGAACAGATTATTGAAAGACTTCATTATGAGCTTAGTGTTATTGCTAAAATGGGATGGCCAGCATATTTCTTAATTGTAGCTGATTTTGTTAATTGGTCTAAAGATAATAAAATCGTGGTTGGTCCTGGTAGAGGTAGCGCGGCTGGTTCTCTGGTTTGTTATTTAACCGGTATTACTAATCTAGATCCATTGCACTATGATTTACTCTTTGAAAGATTTCTAAATCCAGATCGTGTTTCTATGCCTGATATTGATATGGATTTTGCTGATGCTCGCCGGGCTGATGTTTTAGATTATGTAGCGGAAAAATATGGGCATGACCACGTAGCGCAAATTATTACTTTTGGTACTATGGCTGCTAGAGCAGCAGTGCGTGATGTCGGTAGAGTCTTGGGAGCCCCTTATGATTATTGCGATAGGATTTCTAAAAGCATTCCCATGTTCACTTCTTTAGATAAAGCAATAAAAGAGGTGCCGGAGGTAAAAGAAATATACAATAACGAGGCTGAGGGCAAGAGAATATTGGACTATGCTCGTCGCTTGGAAGGTGTGGCTCGTCATAGCTCTACTCATGCTTGTGGCGTTTTAATTACTCCTAAACCTTTAACAGAATACGTACCTATTCAATACGCATCTTCTTCTGACAAAACAATTGTTTCTCAATATTCTCTTCATCCAGTTGAAGATTTAGGTCTCTTAAAAATGGATTTTTTAGGTTTAAAGAACCTAACTATTATGGAGTCAGCATTGAGGATTATTAAAAAAACTAGGGGCATAGAGCTTGATTTAGATAATTTGCCGCTTGATGATAAAGATACCTATAAACTATTTCAAAAAGCGGAAACAACTGGTGTCTTTCAATTTGAATCTTCTGGTATGAAGCGTTATTTAAGAGAATTAAAGCCTAATCAATTTGAAGATATTATTGCCATGGTAGCCTTATATCGTCCTGGTCCAATGGAATGGATCCCTGATTATATAAGAGGTAAACATGATCATAAAAAAGTATCATATATACATCCAAAATTAGAGCCCATTTTAGCGCGTACTTATGGGGTGGCTATTTATCAGGAACAAGTAATGCAAATTGCGCGTTCTTTAGCTGGTTTTACTCCTGGTGATGCCGATGTTTTGCGCAAAGCCATGGGTAAGAAGATCGCCTCTTTGCTAGCTGAACAAAAAGTTAAGTTCATAGATGGTTGTGTGAAAAATGGCATTCATAAAGAATTAGCTGAACAGGTATTTGCTTTTATTGAGCCTTTTGCTGGATATGGTTTTAATCGTAGTCATGCTGCCTGTTATGCCATGATTGGCTATCAAACAGCTTATCTCAAAGCTCATTGGCCAGTTGAATTCATGGCAGCCCTTTTAAGCTCGGATCAGCATGATAGTGATCGTGTGGCTATTGAGATAGAAGAGTGTCGCGCTATGGGTTTAAAAGTTATGGCGCCAGATATCAATGAATCTTTTGACTCCTTTACCGTAGTTACGGCTGGAACTAAGGAAAACAAAGCAGTGGATATTAAAGCTAAAGTTGATACAATTCGTTTTGGTTTAAATGCTATCAAAAATGTTGGTGAAAATATTGTTAGTGTAATAATTAAAGAAAGAAAAGAGCACGGACCATATAAAGATGTTTTCGATTTATTGGAAAGAATAAATGATAAGGATTTAAATAAAAAATCTTTAGAAAGCCTGATTAAAAGTGGAGCCCTAGAGAGCTTTGCTTCTCGTTCGTTATTACTTTTTAACTTAGAAAAGTTATTATATTTTAATCGAGATGTTTCTAAAGAGCAGTCTAGCGGACAAACAAGTCTGTTTGCTGCCTCGGCTCAATTGGCCAGTCTTTCTCGTCCCAATTTAGATGAAGCACCTGAAGTTCCTGAATTAGAACGCTTGTCTTGGGAAAAAGATTTACTGGGTCTTTATATTACTGGTAATCCTTTATCAAGTTTTGATCATTATTTAAAAGCCTTTGCTGTACCACTTTTTCAATTAAATTCTAAACGTGGCGATGATTATATCGTCATAGCTGGGGTAATTACTAATATCAAGAAGATTGTGACTAGAAAAGGAGAAACGATGATTTTTGTAAAAATTGAAGATAAAAGTGGCAGTGTAGAGTTATTAGTTTTTCCGCGTACTTATAAAGAATCTTTAGAGATTTGGGAAGATTCTAATATTATTATTGCTCGAGGAAAATTATCAGAAAAAGATCAGGAGCTTAAATTTTTAGTTGACTACGCCGCTAAGTTAGATGCTGATAGTCCTCAGGAATCACTTGATAATTTTAAGCGTAAAATTTTAGAAATGAAGCCAATAAAAAGATGGCAAAGTAAAGAGAAAGCTAATTTTAATCAGCCAGTAAAAACGGTAGAAGAAAAAATTGAAGAAAAGAAAATAGAAATTTTAAAGGAACCAGCTTTGCGTATTGCCTTTAAAAATACACCTAATGATAAAGAACAATTAGTTTTAAAAGATATCATCGCTTCTTATCCTGGAGAAAATCCAGTTTATTTTAGATTAATTGATGGCAGTCAGGATAAGGTTATTAAAATAGCAGCCACGGTAAATAATTCTGCAGAGTTAAGGCAGAAACTAAGAGAACAATTAAAAGCTATTGCTCAAATTATTGAGCCTGATAAAACCGAATAAAAGATAATGTCTATTTTTTATTGTGAGCTATTCAAAAATCTGTTATAATACAAAATATAAAATAATTATAAAAATGATTTTATTTTCTCATTAGTATTAGTCCGGCTTGTCCGGAGGAAACAAGCTTATGCCTAAAACAAAAAAAGAGGAGGAGAAGAAGAAAACAAAAATAAAAAAAAGTTCAACTAAAAAAACTTCTTCAAAAACCAGCTCTAAAAAAAGTTCAACTAAAAAAACCTCAGCTCCAATAGGAGCACAAGCTATTACTATTGATGTTATAGCTGACAATGAGGATGTTTTATTTCAAGAGCCAATAGAAGAAGAAATGGAAGCAGTAGAGGATCGAGATAATTTAGATGTGCAAAAAAAATTCTTTTCTGATTTAGTAGCTGAAATGAAAGACAAAAAAGAGAATCGTGATTTACCTTTAAGAGCTGATATTGATTTTAGTGAACCTAGACCTAAGACTGCTCCGCGTAAGTCATTGCGTTTATATCGTCGCATGGCCTTACAGTCAATTGTCTTAACGCTTTTTCTGCTATTAGTGGTAGGCTATTTTTTAGTGCCTAGTTTAAAAATAGCTATTCGTCCTAATTTTGAAGCTGTGGCCGATAGTCTTTCATTTAGAGTTTCTAGTGAAGATACTAAAGTAGACAGCGTGATAGCTTCAAGTTCTCGTAATCTTCAGGGTAGCTTAGTAGTCATTCCTATCAGCGCTGAAAAAGTATATGAAGCAAAAGGTGAAGAGGTTTTAGGTGAAGAGGTTGTTGGTAAAGTGACGCTACACAATGAATATAATCGTGATCAACCTCTAGTGATTAATACTCGTTTATTAAGTGAAGATAATAAGTTATTTCGTTTAACTGAATCTGTTAATATTCCTGCTAACTCGACTATCACAGCGGCTGTTTATGCTGATCAGCCTAGTCAGGAAATGGCTATTGGTGCTAGTCGTTTCAGTATTCCTGGTTTATGGCTAGGTCTTCAGGATAGAATTTATGCTACTAGTGAAAGTAATTTTGAATACAGACATCAAGTTAAAAGTTATGTTAAGCAGAGTGATCTTGATCAGGCAATGATCGATATAAAAAATGTTTTAATTGAAAAGTCAGAACAAAATATTAAAAGTTTAGAAGCTGGTGGCGAGCAAATTGCTTATTTGCTTGATAATAATAGTATAGAAATTGAATTAGGAGCTAAATTAGGAGAAGAGGTAAATAGTTTTACAGTATCAGCTAAAAATAATTTAATAGTAGCTAGTTTTTCCAAGGAACAAGCAGAGGCTTTAGTAAAAGCAAAATTATCTTTTCTATTACCCGAAGATAAGCGATTAAGTGATTTTCAAACATCTTCCATTATTTATCGCCTAGAAGCTTATGATGAAGATGATAATAGTGCTAGTGTTAGTGCTTCTTTTAAAGCTAATATGTCTCTTAGAACGGATGCAGATATTATTGATAGAAAACAATTAGTTGGTTTAAATCAAGAACAGATAGCTGAGTATTTACGTTCTTTTGCAGAAATAGATTCCTATCGTTTAGAGTTTTTCCCTAGTTTTATTAAATCAGCTCCTATATTACCTGATAGAATAAAGGTAGAAGTAATGGAATAAATATTAAGAGTAATTAGTATTAAAAAAGATGTCTAAGACATCTTTTTTGTTTATAGAAATTTATTCCTTACTTTTTTAGAGAAATCCTAAAATTTTAGTCTTTACTTTTTTAGTAGTTTTATTCTTAGATTTTAATATTTTTAGAGCTTCTTGATAGCTAGCTTGATGATGAATCATGGCGCTGATAGCTCTGCCTAATGATGTTGCCTCTTTTAATGAGCGTTGGTGCAGATTGCGACCGATAGCTAAACCAGAGGAGCCGTTCTTTAATTGTCTGTCTAAGTGTTTAAGTAAGTCCTCAGCTTTTTGACGACTGCCACCAACACATATTACTTGAGTTCTACCGGCTGCCTCTATTACTTCTTGAAATTCGCTGGCTTTTTTGTCTGTATTAGCAGTTTTGTATGGATATTTTACTTTAACAAAATCTGCTCCAAGGGAAGTGGCTACTCCAGCCCCTCCAGCAACAAGATGTGGATCATCTTCATTCTTTATTTTTGGGTGACGAGGATACATCCAAATAATAGCCAGCATGCCAGCTTTATGAGCCGCTTCAATTGTGCTAGCTGCTTCTTGTAGCATTTTAGCCTCTTCTTTACTACCTAAATAAATAGTGTGTCCTAAGCCTACTATTTTTAAGTTACTTTGTTCTTTAAAATTAATAATTTTATCTATATCTAAATTAGGAGCACTATAGGGAGCATCTTTAGAGTCATTTAAATTAGTTTTTCCATTTACTTTTAGAATAAATGGTATTTTATTATAGTCCTTGCCGTATCTGTCTAATAATCCAATATGAGTTGCTAAAATAGCCCCTGGAATACTACTAGCAATTTTAAAAAGATGTTCAGGTTTATTATCTTCTAAGCTAATGCCTGGCCCATAGAAATCATCATTTAAATGTTCCATTTTTTGGTCCCCTGCAAAAAGCAATAATTTACCAGTATTTTTAGTGGCCAAAATATAGTTATTTTTAAATTCGCCTCGTTTATTTCTTGGAACTGACAAGGGGATGATAAATTTATTCATATTTTTCTTGAATGTTATTTTCTTTTAAAATTTTTAAAAGCTATGCTATAATTGATTAATATAATTATATCATATTTATGAAGAAGAAAGAAAGTTCAAAAGCAGGAGTTGATTTAAAAAAATATAAAACCAAGAATAGTTTAAGTTTAGGACAAATGAAACTTGGTTTATGGCTCTCTACTAATAGGCGTCGATTAACTAGAATTATAATTATTTTTTTAATAATTTGCTCAGCTAGTTTTTTTACTTATTCTAGTTATCATTATATTGTTTATTTTCTCTATGGCAGAGAAGCTGATAAAAAATTAGCCGCTTCTTTAGCTGAAAATCTTATTGATATGCAAAGTTATAGAGAAGCGACAGCTCCGCAGATTATATCGGCTGGACAAGTAAATAGTTTTTCGGTTAATGGTAAAAAGGATTTTGTCGTGTCTTTAAAAAATTCTAATTTAAATTATTACGGAGTGTTTGATTATTGCTTACAGGATTCACAAAAAAATGACATTGCTTGTGCTAGTAGTTTTATTTTGCCTAATTCAGAAAAACAGTTAATTTTAACATCACAAGATATTAAAGAAAATACTAGCAATTTAAGTTTTCAGGCGGTTAACGTTTATTGGCAAAGATTGAATTATCGCGAAATTCCTGATTGGAATAGTTATTTGCAAGAACGTTTAAATATAACTATTAGCAACTTAGTTTATTCAAAGCCAGATTATAATGCTCGTACACCTTTGCACGAAGTGTCTTTTACGATTAAAAATAATAGTCCTTATCATTTTGCTAAATTACCATTAGATATTATACTTTCTAACGGCAGTTCAATTAGTGGTGTTAATGTTTATAATTTAAACAATTTTATGTCACTTGAAACTAGGGATTTAAGAATTTCGTGGCCAGCTGCTGGTGAAAGAGCTAGTAGCGTAGAGATAGTTCCGGACGTAAACATTTTGGACGAAAATGTATTTTTACCTTATCGAGGTTAATGCTTATGAGGCATCAATTAAAAATATACCTTAAAGCTTTTGATTGGCCGCTAATGGCGGCCGTTGTTTTATTATCTGCCTTTGGCTTAACTGAGATATATAGCGTAGCCTTGGGTCAAGGTGGCGAAAATCTACTTAATTTCTATAAACAATTAGTATTTATTGGTATTGGTATAATATTTTTATTTATTTTTGCTTTTATTGATTATAGGTTTTTAAAAAGTATTCGAAAATATTTATACGCTTTAGCAGTTTTAATGTTGGGCGCGGTTTTACTTTTAGGCTCTTCTATTAGGGGCTCAAAGGCTTGGTTTGATATTGCTGGTTTTGGTGTACAGCCGGTGGAAATTGTAAAAGTACTCTTACTTATATTTTTGGCTGGTTATTTTGCCGATTTAGCTACTAAAGTTAAGTCCTTGCGGCACTTTATCGCCTCCATGTTAATTACTGCTTTTTTAATGTTTTTAATTTTACTTCAACCTGATTTTGGTTCAGCCTTAATGTTAGGCTCAATTTGGTTAGTCTTAGTTTTAGTGGTAGATT
The DNA here is from genome assembly GCA_964435515.1 of uncultured Gammaproteobacteria bacterium. GTDB lineage: Bacteria > Patescibacteriota > Patescibacteriia > Patescibacteriales > UBA12465. The sequence goes on from CAYSZD010000004.1 coordinate 57,039, forward strand.
TTCCTAAAAAATATCTGTTCTCAATTCTAAGTATTGTGATGGTATTATTTATTTTGGCTTGGTCTTTCTTTTTTCAGGATTATCAACGCAATCGTATCCTTACATTTCTAAATCCTGGTGAAAATTCACTAGCTGAAGGTTATAATGTGTCTCAGGCAATTATTGCTGTTGGTTCTGGTAATTGGCACGGTAAAGGGGTTGGCTTTGGTTCTCAATCACAACTCAAATTTTTACCAGAAGCTCAAACTGACTTTATTTTTGCAGTAATCGCTGAAGAATTGGGATTTTTAGGCTCTAGCTTAATGTTATTGTTCTTTGCCTTATTTTTTGGTCGTTGTATTATTGCTATACGAAATTTACACAATGATTTCAGCATTTATTTCATTTTAGGAGCAGTGGGCTTGATTTTTATTCAAATGTTTATTAATATTGGTATGAACATCGGAATTATGCCTGTAGTGGGTATTGCTCTGCCTTTTGTTAGTTATGGCGGTAGTGCAATTATTTCACTCTTTGTCTTAACCGGTATTATTCAAAATATTATTATTAAATCAAAAATTAATTATTAGTCGCCTCCGACAGGATGATTTCCAGGAGCAGGCGCGCTAAGCAGCTAATATGGAATTAAAATTATCAGCGAAAATCAGAGAAAAGAAAGAAAAGATAAAAGATCAAGAATTAGCAGCCGTTTTATATGGTCGCGATCAAGAAGCATTATCTTTAACTTTAAATTACAATGAATTTGATAAATTATTTACCGTGGCCGGTGAATCAAATTTAATATCATTACAATTAGGAGATAAAAGCTTTCCAGTTTTAGTTAAAGCTATTCAAAGAGACGTAATTAAAGATACATATATTCATATTGATTTTTACAAAGTTAATATGAAAGAAAAAGTTAAGGCAGATATTCCAGTTAAATTCTCAGGTGAAGCTAGAGCAATAAAAGAATTAGGTGCAGTCTTTATCACTAACATCGATGAATTATCGGTAGAGTGTCTACCAAGTGATTTAGTTGATCACATTGAAATAGATATCTCATCTTTGCAAGAATTTGGTGATGCTATTAGGGTTGAAGATATTACTGTGCCAAAAGGTATTCATTTATTTCATGAATCACATGAAATTATCTGTGTAGCTGAAGAGCCAAAGAAAGTAGAGGAGAAGGTTGAAGTAGTAGAAGTTGCAGAAGAGAAGGAAGCTGGTGAAACAGATAAGAAAGAAGAAAAAGCTGAAGAGAAAAAATAATACAAATTTTAACGCTATGAGGAATATGCGTTTTGAAAAAATATCTACAAAAGGAAAGGCGATTTTAATCGCCTCTCTTTTTATAATAATTATATCAGCCGGGGGATTATATTATCTCATATTTAGTCCTGATTGGAATTTTTTAGATTTATTGAAAGCTAAAGAAGATATACCACCAGTAACAGCTGTAGTTGTAGATGAAAAGCCAGTTGAATTATGTCTAGATTGTGCTAATCGTTGGTTAGATGGTTTAAGTGTGGCTAAGGAAAAGGCAGAAAGTTTTCCAGTAGCAATTATGATAGATAACGATCCTTTAGCTCGACCACAACCAGCTTTATCAAAGGCTCTGCTTGTCTATGAAGCGCCAGTAGAAGGCGGCATAACTAGATATATGGCTATTTATACTGCTGATATGGATATTGCTAAAATAGGGCCAATTAGAAGTGCTCGTCCTTATTTTGTGGCCATTGCTGACGAATTAAAAGCTCTGTATATGCATGTTGGTGGTAGTCCAGAAGCATTAACTTTAATTAACGCAGCTAAGCTTTATGATTTAAATGAGTTCTATAATGAGAAGTATTTTTGGCGGGACTATAATTTACCAGCGCCACATTATATTTTTAGTAATCAGGAAAAATGGCAAAGCTATTTAGATGCTCGTGGTTTAAATGAAAGACAAGCAGATGCTTGGTTATTTAAAGAGGAGGAGCCGAAAGGAGAAACAAGTCCTGATATTGATATTATTTTTAGTATAAATTTTAAGGCAAGTTGGCGTTATGATTCAGAAAATAATGAATATTTACGTTTTTTTAACGGACAAGAAGCTAGAGATGAGGAAGCGCAAATAAAAGCTAAAAACGTTATTATTCAAATAGTTGATAGTGAAGTGTTGGATAGCTTAGGTCGTTTAGCTATTGATGTTAGAGGGGAAGGAAAGGCCATGGCTTGTATTGATGGTATTTGTCAGGATGCTTATTGGCAGAAACAAGGTGATAATAGAACTAGATATTATAATTCAGAAAATAATGAAGAAATAAAATTCAATCCAGGGATAAGCTGGATTGAATTAGCTGATAGTTATACTAAAATTGTCTACTAAGTCTAAATTATATATTTGATATAGTGATAAAACGAGTTTGACCGCTAAGGTCAGACTCTTTTTTTATCTTTATTTCAGTAAATTCTTTTTGACAAATTTCAATCAATTTATTAGCTTGAGTTGGATTTATTTCCATGATAATAAAAAACTTATGAGAGTGATTTATTTGTTTTAATTGTTTTAACATTTGTCGATAATAGCTTAAACCATCTTTGCCGCCTATTAAAGCTCTATCTGGTTCAAAACGAATGCTAATTTCAGATTTACGTTCTAGAGCTGTGAGATAGGGAAGATTAGCCATTATAATTATTATGCTATCGGAGTGTTTGTGAATATCTTTTAAAAAGGGAATAGCTAAATGACCAGTTTTAAATTTAATCTTATTTTGCAGATTGTATAATTTACTGTTTAACTTAGCTGTCTTTATTGTTGGTTTATAAATATCACTGGCTAGAAAGTTAGAATTTTGATAGCTGTTTTTATGTTTTAGAGCTAATTCTTGAGCCATTGATATAATTAAAGCTCCGGAGCCAGTACCAATGTCTATAAATAGATTTTTATTTTGATTTTTAATTGCTTTAGTGAGAATAATATTAATAATTTCTTCACTTTCTGGTCTAGGTATGAGAGTATTCTTGTTAACTATAAATTTTCGACCATAGAAATATTGTTCTTTAATAATATAGGCAAGAGGATAGCCAGTTTTTAATTTAATTAAACTTTTGTGTAGCTGTTTATATTGTTTGGTACTTAATCGTAGCTCTGGATGAGCTAAAATCGTACTTTTTTCTTTATTTAAAAAAAACTCTAAAAGAGATAGAGCTTTTTTTTGTTCTTTAATATCTAGTGTGGCTAAAACTTCCTTGACGGTCATATTATGAACGTAATTCCTTTTTGGCGCTTTTAATAATATCTTCTAAATCTCCATCCATTACAGCATTCAGATTGTGCCAATTTTTTCCTAAACGATGATCACTTAAGCGATCTTGGGGAAAATTATATGTCTTTATCTTATCACTCCTATCACCAGTACCTACTTGATTTTTACGGGCGCTGGACTCAGAGGCCATTCTTTCTTCCTCTTGTTTAGCTAACAGTCTAGAACGAAGTACTTGTAGGGCTTTTTCTTTATTTTGATGTTGTGATTTTTGATCTTGGCAGCTAACAATCAGGCCAGTTGGTAGATGAAGAATGCGGATAGCTGAATAAGTGGTGTTTACACTTTGACCTCCTGGTCCGCTAGAACAGAAAGTATCTATTCTAATATCGGCCGGATTAATAGCAATATCAACTTCTTCGGCTTCTGGTAGAACTACTACGGTGGCAGTTGAGGTGTGTACTCGTCCTTGCTTTTCTGTTTCAGGAACTCTTTGAACACGATGAGTGCCAGCTTCATATTTCAGTAATCCATAGGCACCGATACCTTTTACTAGAAAAATAACTTCCTTAAAACCACCAATACCAATAACGCTAGAATCAATCATTTCATTTTTCCAGCCTTGTCTTTCACAAAATCTGATATACATTTTAAATAAGTCTCCAGCAAAGAGAGCGGCTTCATCGCCACCTGCTCCAGCTCTAATTTCAATAATGGCGTTTTTGTGATCATTAGGGCCTTGAGGATGGCGAGCTTCTTCGATTTTTTCTTTGATGTCAGTTAATTTAAGTTCTAAATCTTTTAGTTCTTGTTCGGCAAATTCTTTCATTTCCGCTTCTTCGCTACTATTTAAGAGAACTTTGCTCTCTTCAATTTCTTTTTCCAATCTTTCTTCTTCATTGATGAAAGTGATTAATTCTTTTAAGCTTGAATGTTTACGAGCAACTTTAATCATCTCAGCATTATTTTTACTAAGTTCAGGATCGGATAATTGAGCCTCTAATTGTTTAAATTGTTCTTTTAAATCTTCGTACATAAAAGTATATAAAATAATCAGCCGATATTTCGATAACTATAGTTTATGAAAACAACAGTTAGCGACAGCTGATTATTTATGAGAATTCTTATGTTATTTGTTTTTTCCTAGAGTTACTTGAGCAATCTTTTTAATATCTTTTGTTTTCACAACTACTTCTTTTTTAGCTTTTTCCTTGGCTCGAGCAGCTTTCTTTAGCTTTTTACCTTTCTTATCAGCACCAACAGTTTTTTTAGCAGCTACTTTAGCGCTGAATTTTTCAACTCGACGAGCAGTATCTACTAATTTTTGTTTACCAGTATAAAAAGGATGACACTGAGAGCAAAGCTCTACTTTAATTTCAGGTACAGTTGCTCCAGTACTAAAAGTATTACCACAGACGCAAGTAACTTGGCAGTCAGAATAATATTTAGGATGAATATCTTTTTTCATATTAGATTAAAAGGCGGAAACTGCCTTTGATGTTATTTCTATTTTTGCGGTAAAGGCGCAAAAAAAGAAAATGATTTTTTTCTTTAATATGCCTAGAATATCATAACTTTTAAAATTAATCAATACCTGATATACTATTTTTATAATTTTTATGGCTTTTTTATTATGCTAAAGGTAGCTAATATTGCAAAAAATACTTCTTATCTCACTATTGCCTTGGTAATTCAAAAGATAATCTCATTTGGCTATTTTATACTTTTAGCTCGATTTTTAGGTTTGGACTCTTTGGGGCAATATTATACGGCCCTAGCTTTTACTACTGTTTTTGCCATTTTTATAGATTTGGGCTTTGCTAATGCTTTAACCAGGGAAGTAGCTAAAGATCAGGATGGAGCTTCTCAGTGGTTAAGGGTGGTTGTGGCTATCAAGATAATATTAGCAGCTCTTACTTTATTAGTTGCCCTAGTAATTGCTTTTTTTGTTTATAATCCTTTTCTTTTCGCCTTAATTATAGTGTCTTCCATTTCCATGGTTTTAGATTCTTTTACTACGACATTTTTTGCGGTTATCAGAGGTTTTCATAATCTTAAATATGAAAGCATTGCTTCTGTACTTTTTCAATTAATTGTAGTTATTTTTGGCTTAGTGGTTATTAAGCTAGGGGCTCCCTTAGTTATATTAATAGCAGTAATTGCCTTGGCTAGTTTTTTTAACTTTTTATTCTCAATGTTTATTTTAAAAAGAAAAATGAATATCAAAATAGCACCTATTTGGAATAAAGAGATGGCCATAAAAATAATTAGAATTAGTTGGCCTTTTGCTTTGTATAATATCTTTCAGCGTCTTTTTACTTATTTAGATTCACTGTTGTTAGGTTTTTTATCTGGATACGCTCAAGTGGGAATTTATCAAATAGCTTTTAAATTAATTTTTGCTCTACAATTTTTACCCATGGCTTTTACCGCCTCTTTATACCCGGCCATGAGCGCATATTGGCAAAATAATCGTGAACAATTAAAAGTATCTTTTGAAAGAGCTTTAAATTATTTATTAATATTAGCCTTGCCAATTATTTTTGGGGTGTTTAGTTTGGCTGATAAAATAACTCCTCTATTTAAAGCTGGCCCTGAGGCTGTCTGGCCTTTGCGTATTGCTATTTTAGCATTGTTATTTATCTTTTTAAATTTTCCAGTTGGCTCTTTATTAAATGCTTGTGACAGGCAAAAGAGAAATACTTGGAATATGGGCATTGCTACTTTTGTTAGTGTGTTGCTTAATATAATTTTTATTCCTTTGTGGCAGGCACTTGGCGCTAGCATTACAGTGCTTATAAGCAATGCTCTAATGCTGATTTTAGGTTTATTTTCTTTAAGAGGTTTAATTAGTTATAACCCTATTAATAATTTAAAACTACTTGCTAAAGCACTTTTTGCGGCTATAATAATGGCAGTTCTTATTTATTTTATTAAACATTATGTTCACGTATTTATTGCGGTTGCTATTTCGGGAATATTTTATTTTTTCGTATTATATATCTTAGGAGGTTTTAAAAAAGCCGATATATTAAGCATTATTCAGTCTTTTAAAAAAACATAAGCTATGAAAATTCTACTCGCTACCCTTGAATATCCGCCTCAGGTAGGCGGAGTGGCTAATTACTATGCTAATTTAAAAAGTGCTTGGCCGGAACCGGAAAATTTTATCATTCTTGATAATAGTGCTGATTTACTTCTGGCAAAGCGTCGATATTTTCCTTGGTTGAAATCAATTAGAAGTATAAATGAGGCCTATAAACAAAATCAAGTAGATATAGCTCTTATTGGCCAAATATTGCCGCTTGGTACTGTTGCTTTAATTTTAAGCTTGTTATCAAAATTTCAATTTGGTATTTTTTTTCATGGTTTAGATTATAGCCTAGCGGTAAGGAGTCCTTTTAAAAAAACATTAACCAAGCTTATTTTAAAAAGGGCTAAAATTATAGTATGTGCTAATTCTGAGGTTAGCCGTTTGTTGTTAAAACTTTGTCCTCAGTTTAAAAATAAGATAGAAATTGTTAATCCCGGAGCCAAGCCAAGTAAATTAGATATAATGTCTAGAGATGAATTAGACTTAAAATATAATATTAAAAATAAAAAAATAATTTTTTCTTTAGGTCGTTTGGTACGTAGAAAGGGTTTTGATCGAGTAATTCAATCTTTAGATAACTTAGATAGAAATGATTTTGTTTATATTATATGCGGAGAAGGAGAGGAAAAAAGGTATCTACAAGATTTAGCTATAAAGAGTATTTATGTCAAAAATATTATTTTTATAGACAATATTTCAGAACAAGAGAAGTGGTCATGGCTTGCATTGTGTGATATATTTATAATGCCTTCACGTAATATTGATGGTGATTTTGAGGGTTTTGGTATTGTTTATTTAGAGGCTAATTTAATGGGTAGTCCGGTTATTGCTGGTGCTAGCGGTGGAGTTGGAGATGCAGTAGTTAATAATTATAATGGCTTATTAATTAATCCAGAAGATAATAATGAAATTGCAGCTGCTATAGATAAATTACTTTCTAATCCTGATTTAGCTAAAATATTAGGAGAGCAGGGTAAAGAACGAGCTCTTAAAGAATTTGATTGGACAGTCTTAGCTAAAAAATTATTTAATAAATTAAAAGTATTATCATGATTTCTATTATCATTCCTGTTTATAATCAAGCACAGAAGTTAAAAAAAACTTTAATTAGTATTGTTAATCAAACTCAGACAGATTGGGAATTAATTATTGTAAATGATGGATCTAAAGATAATCCAGAAACTATATTTACTGAGTTTAGTAAGACGGTAGAAGTAGCTAATAAATTTCTTTTTATCAATCAAGATAACCAAGGTGCACCGGCTGCTCGTAATCGAGGTCTAAAAGAAGCACATGGTGATTATATTTTATTTTGTGACGCTGATGCTGAGTTAAAGCCAGAAGCTTTAGAGTTATTACTTAAAGCCTTGGTGGACAATAGCCAAGCATCCTATGCTTATTCTTCTTTTATGTGGGGTAATAAGTTATTTAAGGTAGGTCCATTTGATGCTGAAAAATTAAAACAAGGACCATATATTCATACCATGTCTCTTATTCGTCGCTCAGATTTACCAATTGGTGCTTGGGATGAAAAGATAAAGAAGTTTCAAGATTGGGATTTATGGTTAACAATGTTAGAGTCTGGTAAGACTGGTATTTGGATAAATCAAGTTTTATTTAAAATTGCCCCTGGGGGGACTATAAGTTCCTGGTTACCATCTTTTGCTTATCGCTTTTTTCCTTTTTTAAAAGCAGTAAAAAAATATAATGAGGCCATGGCTATCATTAAACAAAAACATGAATTACTTTAATAAATTAAAACAATTAAGTAGTAGGCAAAAAAGACTCATTAGAGTATTATTGCTCATTTTATCCATTACTTTAATTCTTTATATAGTTCAGACAAGCAGAGAGTTAAAAACTGTTAAGATTGGTGATTGTTCCTTTAAGGCAGAGCTAGCTAATAGCAATGCTGAGCATTATAAAGGTTTATCTAATAGAAAAGATATGGATAATAATAGGGCTATGCTTTTTCTATTTCAAGATAAGCAAGACCGGAGTTTTGTGATGCGTGATATGCATTTCCCGCTCGATATTATTTTTATTAGCGACTCTAAAGTGGTGAACCTTTTTCATAATCTCACCCCAGAAGGTAGCGAACCAACACGTTCCTATGAGAGTGGGACGCCCGTCGAGGCAGTTTTAGAGATAAAGGGTGGTTTAAGCCGTTCTTGTAAAATTGGCGTAAGAACTGAAGTTAATTGGCAATAATTATGTTTAAATTTAAAATAAGCAATCCTCTAATATTTGCTAGTTTAATTCTATTACTATTAGAATCAATTTCCTTTTTAGCTTATTTTCTACCTGGCTTGCAGATATATCTTTTAGCCCTTGTCTTTATTATTGTTTTAATTGTTTCTTTATTTTCTTTAGAGAATGGTATCTTGATAATGATTAGCGAGTTAATTATTGGTTCTAAAGGACATTTATTGTCAGCTGATATTTTTGGCATTTCTTTGTCTTTGCGCTTAGTTATTTTTTTAGCCTTGATAATAGCTAGTGTGTATTACATTTACAGAAAGGGTTTGAAAAAAATCTATTATGAGAAGCTGCAATATTATAGCTTCTGGCCCTATATATTGTTATTAGCTTTTTTTATTTTCTTGGCAACTATTAATGGATATTTTTTACATAATAGTTTAAATTATCTTTTTAATGATTTAAATGCTTGGTTTTTTATTGCTTTATTATTACCATTAAGTTTAGTTTATTTACCTCATAGTACGGATAAACAAAAATCTAGATTACTCAGTATATCAGCCATTTCTCTTATTTTCTTAAGTTTAAAAACTCTTTTTTTCCTTTTTGTATTTTCTCATAATTTGGCTTTTATGCCTGATTTATATTTATGGATTAGAAGAAGTGGAGTGGGTGAAATTACTGCTATGGGTGGTGGTTATAATCGTATTTTTATTCAGTCTCAAGTTTATATTGCGATTGCTAGTTTTTTTGTTTTGTTTAAAGCAGTAAGGGAAAAGTCTCTATTTTATTTAGATACAAGATATTTAGCATTACTAATTATTTTTCTGTCAGTGATTATTTTAAGCATGTCTAGAAGTTTTTGGTTAGCCATGGCCCTTACTGGACTTATTGGAGCAATATTTATCTTTAGAAATAATTGGTGGGCTTATTTAAAAGCTTTTGCCTATATATCTGTAGCCTTGATATTTGCTATTTCAATCATATATTTAATTGTTAAATTTCCTTACCCTAAAAGCCAGGATGTTTCTTTGGGTGCTTTAAGTGAAAGACTGGTAGTTAATAGTGATGAAGCGGCAGCCGCTTCTAGATGGGCTCTTTTACCAGCACTATGGCAGAGAGTAAAAGAAAGACCTATTACGGGTAGCGGCTTTGGGGCAACGGTAAGTTATTATTCAAAGGATCCAAGAGTTTTAGAAAATAATCCTGATGGATTATATACTAGTTATGCTTTTGAATGGGCCTATCTTGACACAGCTTTAAAGTTGGGTCTATTTGGTTTTATATTATATATTATGTTGTTAGTTAAAATATTATATAGTTTATGGCGTAATAGTTTAAAAACGGATAGCTATCTATTATTAGCCCTAGCGGTCGGCTTATTATTTTTAATGATAGTAAACATCTTTACTCCCTATTTAAACCATCCTCTTGGCTTAGCTTTCTTATTACTAAGCTCTTGTTTTGTTAGAAAAAATTCTATATAATATATACTAATTGTTGCGTTTTAAGCTTTGTCAAAAGCTGACGCTTAATAAAATAAATATTTATGTCTGAGCAAATCATCACTCAAGAAGGCTATAACAAGCTTACAGCCGAATTAAATCATCTAACCACAATTAAACGTCGTGAAATAGCAGAAAGAATAGAAAGAGCAAAAGAATTAGGGGATTTAAGTGAAAACGCTGAATACAGTGAGGCTAAAGATGCTCAAGGGCTAAATGAAGGTAGAATATTGGAATTAACCAATACTCTAAAAAATGTAACTTTAGTGGATAGTCGTTGTGCTAAAGATGAAGTTTGCATGGGTTCAGTGGTAACTGTAAAAAGTGATGACAAAGAAAAAAGTTATAAAATTGTGAGTTTCAATGAAGCTGATCCTTTAAATGGCATGATTTCCAATGAATCACCTTTAGGATTAGCTTTTTTAAGTAAGAAAAAGGGAGAAACTGTTAAAGTTGAGACACCTAAAGGAGTGGTAGAATATAAGATTGTTAAAGTAAATTAATTATTCATATATCAATATGGACACAAATACTAAAGCGCCAGGAAATGAAAGGGAAGAGCGCTTATGTAAATTAGACTTGCTTAAAGAAAAAGGAATTAACCCATATCCAGCTTCTTGTAATAGGACTCATCAAATTATTGAAGTTATTGAAGCTTTTGATTCCTTGCTAGAGCAAGAAAAACAAGTTATTGTAGCTGGTCGTATCCGTGGCTTACGTAGTCATGGTAATTTGAGTTTTATTGATTTAGAAGATTCATCCGGAAGATTACAATTAGCCTTTTCAAAAAAAGAATTAGGAGATGAAAAATATAAACTATTGGTAAAATTAATTGATAGTGCTGATTTTATTGAAGCTAGTGGTAAATTATTTTTAAGTAATCAAGGAGCTAAAACTCTTATGGCCTCTGATTGGCAATTACTGAGCAAGGCAATTGCTCCAATTCCTGATGCTTGGTACGGTCTAAAGGATGAAGATGAAAGATATCGTAAACGTTATTTAGACCTATTATTAAACCCAGAATTAAGAGAAATCTTTATAAAAAAGGCTCTATTTTGGGAAGTAGCTAGAGATTTCATGAAAAAGAGAGGCTTTTTTGAGGTAGAAACCCCAACTATTGAAACAACTACCGGTGGAGCTGAGGCTAATCCTTTTAAAACCAAACATAATGACTATGATTTAGATGTATATTTACGCATATCTGTTGGTGAATTATGGCAGAAAAGATTGATGGCAGCTGGTTTTGAAAAAGTTTTTGAAATAGGACGTGTATATAGAAATGAAGGTTCTAGTCCTGATCATTTGCAAGAATTTACCAACTTAGAATTCTATTGGGCCTATGCTGATTACAATGATGGTATGGCTTTAGCTCAAGAACTATATCAAGAGATTGCTCAGAGAGTTTTTACTAAAACTAATTTTGTGAGCAAGGGAATGGAATATGATTTAGCGGGCGAGTGGCCAAAAATTGATTATCAAACAGAGATATTAAAGCAAACTGGTATAGACGTCTTAAAAGCTAGTGAGACAGAAATGAAGGCTAAATTAGCAGAATTAAAGGTGAAATATGAAGGGGATAATAGAGAAAGATTGATGGATACTTTATGGAAATATTGTCGTAAAAGTATTGCTGGTCCAGCTTTTTTAATTAATCATCCTAAGATAGTTTCTCCTCTTTCTAAGGCTAAAACAGATAATTTAGAGCTAACCGAACGTTTTCAGATTATTATTGCTGGCAGTGAGGTGGGTAATGGTTTTTCTGAGTTAAATGATCCAATTGATCAAAGACAACGTTTTGAATTACAACAAAAATTAATTGATAAAGGAGATAAAGAGGCAATGATGCCTGATTGGGAATTTGTAGAAATGCTAGAACATGGCATGCCGCCTACTTGTGGTTTTGGTTTTGGTGAAAGACTTTTTGCTTTTATGGTTGATAAACCTGTTAGAGAAACGACTCTTTTTCCATTGATGAGGCCTAAGATAGCAGAAAAGAAAGATATTAAAGTAAAAAAGGATAATAAACTTGAAAAATAATATAGTCTTTATTATAATAGCGATAGTCAATTCAGGCTATAAGCTATAATTCGGGGATCGTCTAACGGTAGGACTCCAGGTTCTGGTCCTGGCTATCGGGGTTCGAGTCCCTGTCCCCGAGCATCGATGAACTAACAGGTTGTAAAAGGCCTGTTTTTGATTGTAAGATATGGTATAATTTATCTATATGAATAAAGCACAAAAAATAGGAATTAGCTTTGGATTAACTTCGGCAACAATTACAACCTTAGGTTTAATGATTGGCTTAGGGGTTAGTACTGGATCTAAGATAGCAGTCACTGCCGGTATTTTAACTATTGCTATTGCGGATGCTTTTTCTGATGCTTTTGGAGTACATTTAGCTAAAGAATCTGAAGGTAATTTTAGTAATAAAGAATTATTAGAGGCTACTATTTCAACTTTTTTATATAAATTTATTTTTGCTCTTACATTTCTTATACCCGTTCTTTTCTTATCTATGCGCTCAGCTATTTATGTAGCCATTATTTGGAGCATAGTTGTTTTAGTTGCTTTAAATTATCATATTGCTAAATCTAATAATAAACGACCAGGCCCGATTATTTTAGAACATGGCCTAATTGCTATAATAGTCATTTTCCTTAGTTGGGGTGCCGGACTATTAATTTATCATTTATTTATCTAAAGGCGCTTCATTATTATTGGATATTAATTAAAGTATTTAAATATTAATTTTGATATAAAAATAATAATTTAAAAATATGTCTAATCTGTTTAACAAAATTCTACAATTTAAAATCTGTAAAGCTGAAATGAATTACAAAAAGTTGAACTTCAAACATTGAAAAAGACCATCTTTAAAGAAAATAGTTATATTTTTAGTTATTTTAGCTATCTTTTTAGCAGCCTGTATTACCCTTAAAGATGAATATGAATATCAATTTGGAGACTATTATGATTACTATGCTTATAGCGAAGATGATAATTCAGGTTGTAATGTTTTGGGGATTGAATTACACGGTGACATAGTTACTTACACAATTCCTGATTATGAAGATGCTGACGGATATCCTTTGAGAGATGAAACATCTTCAGAATATATTATTTCCGCTATTATGGAAGCTGAGGCTAATGATAATATTAAAGGAATTATATTAGAGATTGATTCTTATGGTGGCTCACCAGTTGCTTCTAATGAAATTAATCAAGCCTTACATCAAAATACTACTAAGCCAGTGATGGTGTTAGTGCGCACAGCTGCCACCTCTGGCGCCTATGTGGCTGCTGTAGCTGCTGATACTATCTTTGCTTCACCTTATTCAGATATTGGTGGTATTGGCGTTACAATGTCCTACCTTGATTATACCAAGCAAAACGCTGAAGCAGGTTTAACTTATAATTCACTGAGCGCAGGGAAGTATAAAGATTATGGAGATCCTGATAAAGCTTTAAGCAATGAGGAAAAAGCTCTTATAATGAGAGATTTAAATATTATTCATAATGGTATTATTGAAACTATTGCCACTGATCGCAATTTAGAAATTACTAAAGTCAGGGAATTGGCTGACGGTTCATCAATGCCTGGTCAGATGGCTAAAGATAATGGGCTAATTGATGAAATTGGTGGTATTAATGAAGTAGAGAAGTATTTACAAGATAAGATTGGTGAAGATGTTATAAAATGTTGGTGATATTTAAGTTATAATAATTCTATATGAAAAAAGATATTATAAAAGAAATAATTGATAATAAGCTATTATATATTTCACCAAATATTAATGAAGCAGATTGGGTTTTATTAAAAAATAAATAATCTATGAAATACTATCATCTCTTAATTGTAATTTTTATTTTCTTTACTCTTTTATATTTTTTTGGTATTAGGGAAAAAAAGACAGACTTAGTTGAAATTTGTCAGAATCGTGATATCAATAGATGTGAAATTAGTAATTTAGATTATAATAATGCCAGTCTACCTATAGAAGAAAGAGTGGATGATTTAATTAAACGAATGACCCGAGAAGAAAAAATTGGACAGATGATGCTCATTGAAAGAAAAAGTCTCAAAAGTGAAAATGATATTGCGGCATATGGACTAGGAGGACTATTGAGTGGTATGGGCTCTAAGCCACCACGCAATACAGCTGAAGCTTGGTTAGCAATGACGAGAGAATATGATCGCATTAGTCGTACTAGCAGGCTAGGAATACCTATTCTTTATGGAGTTGATGCCATTCATGGTCATGCTAATTTAAGTAGTGCCACTGTTTTTCCTCACTTTATTGGCCTAGGAGCTAGTCATGATAGTGATTTAGTAAAAAGAGTCGCTTTAGCCACAACTGAAGAATTAGCAGACAGCGGCATTTATTGGAATTTTTCTCCTAATTTAGATATTTTAGGTGATAAGAGGTGGGGAAGATTTTTTGAATCATTTGGAGATAGTCCAGAATTAGTAGCTGAACTAGGAATTGCCTATCTAGATGGTATATCTGCATATAACTCCAGCTCATATCATCCGATTGGTACCGCTAAACATTTTATTGGGGCTGGAGCAATGGAGTGGGGAAGCTCATATAATAAGAATTTTGAGATTGATCAAGGAGAATCAAATATGAGCTTAGAAGAATTACGCAATCGACATTTAGTTCCATTTAAGGCGGCAGTAGAGGCTGGCGTATCTACAGTTATGATTGGCCTTAATAGCTGGGAAAATCAAAAACTATCAGCTAATAAATATTTAATTAGCGATGTATTAAAAGAAGAGTTAGGCTTTAAAGGTTTTGTTGTATCTGACTGGTACGGTGTGTATGAAATTGAAGATAATAAATATAAATCTACTGTTAGCGCTATCAATGCTGGTATTGATATGGTGATGCTACCATTTGAATACGAAAGATTTATGAATGATATGCTTCTAGCCCTTAAAAATGGAGACATTAGCGAAGAAAGGTTAGATGATGCAGTTAGCAGAATATTAAGAGTAAAATTTCAAATTGGATTATTTGAGAAAATTGACTATTATCCTGAATTTCAACAAGATATAGGTTCAGATGAACATCGCACTTTAGCTCGGGAAGCTGTTAGTAAATCGGTAGTAGTACTCAAAGATGATGAACAATTAATACCAATCTCTCCTCAAACTAAAAAAATATACCTTGCTGGCAATGCTGCTGATAATTTAGGCATGCAATTAGGTGGCTGGTCAGTAGAGTGGCAAGGGATAGATGGCAACTGGACCCCAGGCACAACTATTTTAGCTGGCATTAAAGAAGTAATTTCCCCTAACACTAACTTAATATATGAAAAAGAAGGAAACTTTAATAAAAATCAAGGACTAGCTGATATAGGCATTATGGTTATTGGAGAAAAACCCTATGCTGAAGGTTGGGGAGATAAAGAAGATTTAATTTTAGATAAAAAAGACTTAGCAATTATTGAAAAATTAAAGAAAAATTCTAGAAAAATTATTGTTATTATTATTTCTGGTCGTCCATTAGATATAAAAGATGAGCTAAATAATTGGGACGCTACACTAGCTGCTTGGCTCCCCGGAAGCGAGGGAACAGGTATAGCAGATATTATTTTTGGACTTCAGCCAGTTACAGCAACACTACCCGTTAATTGGGATATAAATTAAATATAAATTATATGAATCGTTTTAAAAAAATCTTAATCCTAATTTTATTATCCTTAGTTGTCTTAGTTGCTATTTTCTTCTATGGTCGCTATCTGGGAAAGAAAACGGAATTGACAAAAGCACAACTGCCAGTTATTACTTCCCAAACAATTCTAGAGCGTATTACTGATCAATATTTTTTAGTCACAAAAACAGTTTTTATTGATAGTAGAGCAGAGATTGA
This sequence comes from uncultured Gammaproteobacteria bacterium, assembly GCA_964435515.1. Classification (GTDB taxonomy): domain Bacteria; phylum Patescibacteriota; class Patescibacteriia; order Patescibacteriales; family UBA12465. The sequence continues at coordinate 72,937 of CAYSZD010000004.1, forward strand.
AACAGCTAAAAATAATAATTGGACCGATTTATTTACTGGTAAAAAAATGACTGTATCTGGATTAGTTAGAATTGACGTTGGGCTAGAAATGAAAAACATGAAGACAGAGAATATCCTCATTGATGCTCGTAATAAAACAGTTACTATTTCATTACCTCAAGCTGAGATTTTAGATGCTTCTTTGTCAGGAGAATTAAATATTGATGAAGATAAGGCAGTAGTAGAGAAATTGAAAGATATCTTTAAAGATAGTCAAAATGATGACTATAATCTAGCCATGCAAACTATTATTACTAACGCTAAATCGCAAGTAATTGCTGATGAAAGTATTTTTCAAGAAGCTAAGGCAGATTCAATAAAATTAGTAGAACTGATTGTCTCTAGCATGCTTCAAGATTATGAGATAATTATTAAATAATAATTAATATATGAAATTTGAACAAGTGGATCAATCCCTATTAGCTAATAAAATTAAAGAAGAATCAACGGTGGTGCAAAATATTTTATCAGGTAAATTTATAGTTGAATTTATTTCTGAAAATTTAGATAAAGATGAATTTAAAGATTCTAATCATTTGGCCAATTGCTATAATTACAAACTAACTATACCCAGCCCTAATGATGATAGTAAAAAATGGGAAACGACTATTTCCATATATCATCCAACGAAGAATAATGTAAGTTTTGAAAAAGTACCTGATTTTAGAATAAAAATACTAACCGGACAGGGAGAAATGGAATTAACTAAAGATATCAAAATTAGAGAAATGATTTTTAAAAAAATAGCAGAGCAAATAAATATTCAAAATGATATTAAAAATGAATACATTCCCCAGAGACACTTTTCTTTTGATGGTTTTTTAGAAATCATTGAATATTTGGAAGATCATAAAGAGGCTACAGAAATCCCTGCTCATCTTTGGGTAGCCAGGAAAAAAGCTATTGCGGTTGATAATAAACTCTGGATTTTAATGAAGGATACTTTAGAAAATTTTAAACATACAATCTATCGTGATGGCGGAGAAAATGAATTTCAACAATTATATAATAGAGTTAAACAAGTTAATCCTGATTTTTAAAAAACTATTACCATATTTTTATTATTAACTCAATGTATATGAAAGAAAAAAAAATTAAAATAATATTGGCCACTATTTTTGTTATTATTGTCGCCATTGTCAGCTTCTATTATTTACAATCAAAATCAAGAGCCATTAATTACAATACTAAGGACAACAGTCTTGAAGCTAAGGTTAACGCAATGAATCAAGCAGGAACAGAAGAAATAAACAAGGAGGTTGTTGCAACTTATATTAGAGATCATATCAGCACCCTCTCTCCAGAGGAAGCTGTATTAGGTGGTACTTTTTACGTGACTAAGATTAATTTTATTGATGATAATTCAGCTATTGTGAGTTATGAAGATGGGCATATCGCCCTAGAAGCCAAAGCTATCTTTTATATTAATGAAGACCAAGTATTTATTGATTCGTTTGAATTACTAAAAGAATAGTAAGCTAATTATAGCTAATCTTTACAAAATCTATAATCCATACTATGCTTGCTTTAGATTAATTAATATTTAACATAATTTATATGGCAAAAAGAAGCACTGGGGTAGGAAAGGGTAAAAAATCCAAATCCCACAAAACAGCAAAACGTTTAGAAATTAAAAGAGTAATGCTGGAAGAAAAGGCTAAAAAAAGAAATAAAGGATAAAATACAAGAAGCTGAGAATCCCTTAGCTTCTTTTATTTTAAAATCTATGCAAAAAACTATACTCTTTTTAATGGGCCCTCTAAACCCAGCTACAACAGATAATAATTATCAAGATTCTTATACACTGCTTGCCTCAAGTTTAATAGATTTAAAGTATATTGATCAGGCTATTTTCTTATATAACAACAATAAAGATAAGATAAAAATAAAAGATAATCAGTTAATCATAGACTCTCTAACTAATATTAATAAATATCTTAATAAAAAATATTTAGCTGTTTTTATTCGTGGAAATTGGCAAGAGCATAAAACACTTTTAAAAAGATTAAATTATAAGCTGCTATATTTTTATGCTGCTGATAGTCAATTTCTGCCTACTTATATCAAAAAAGATGTTTTTGACTATATTTTTACTGACAACAAACAACAAAAAAGCATTGTTCAACTAAAATATCCACGAGCTAAGTCTATGGTATTTGATAAAAGTGTTAATGAAAAAATTTATAGACCTATAAAAATAAAAAAGAGATATGATTTATGTTACATAGCTAATTTTAGGCCTTGGAAAAATCACAATCAGCTCTTTAGTGCGATTAGAAAATATCAATTAAAGCATCAATGTATATTAAACATAGCTTTAGCTGGTAAATTAAATGATAATTTAGATGAATTAAAAGTTTTATTAAACAAATATGAGATTAAAGCCGATTTGTTTAATCAAGTTAAGACCCAGACAGTCGCTAAAATATTAAATCAGTCTAAATTTAGCGTTCAATGTGGCGAACTTGATGCTAACCCTAGGGCCCTAACAGAAAGCCTAGCTTGCGACACACCAGTCTTAGTTAATAAGGAAATTACAGGTGGCGGCCATTTGATAAATAAAATGACAGGTAAACTAATGAGTTTAAATCAATTTCAACTGGGAATTGAATATATGTTAGATAATTATAAGTCATTTAAAGCTAGGCAATATTTTTTACATCATTTAAAAACTAAAGATATTGCTAAAAATTGTTTTTACGCTTTAAATAATCACGTTGATTAGATCTAATATAAATGATATTATAGCTATATGAAAGATAAAATAAATTGGACAAAACAACTTAATTCAATCAAAGAAAAAGCTACTGAGGCAAGATTAATGGTTTTAGAATTATTAGAGAAAAATAAAAAACCTATTAGCGCAGAAGAGATTATTACTAAAAGTAAACTAGATAAAGCCACTGCCTACAGAGTCCTTAACTTTCTTCAAGATAAAGCTATCATCCGCTTGATAGACCTAAGACAAGGAAAAAGATTGTATGAATTAAATAATAATTGTCACCATCATCATATTATCTGTACTAAATGTGGTGTTATTAAGGCCATAGATATCTGTTTATTTGATAATATTAGTAAATCGGTATTAAAGCAATCAGGATTTAGTAATATTAGTGATCATAGCATGGAATTTTTTGGACTTTGCCAAAAATGTTCTAAAAAATAATACTTATAATTAATTTAAAAATATATGAAAGGATTTTATTCAAAAATAGAAAAAGAAACTTTAGAAAATAATAATTTTCGTAAAGTTCTCTATACTGCTAAAAATAGTCAATTGGTACTAATGTCACTCAAACCAGGCGAAGATATTGGCCTAGAGGTGCATAAGGAAAATGATCAATTTTTTCGTTTTGAACAAGGTGACGGTCAAGTCGTAATTGATGGTAATGAATATGCCGTTAAAGATGGTGATGCTATCATTGTTCCAGCTGGAGCAGAACATAATGTTATCAATCTCTCTTTAACTGAAAACTTAAAGCTTTACACCATCTATTCTCCAGCTCACCATAAAGATGGTATTGTTAGAGCCACAAAAGAAGAAGCTGAGGCAAATGATGAAGAATTTGATGGAGTGACAACAGAATAATAACTACATTTGATTAGCAATAGATAAAAAAGACGGAATATTCCGTCTTTTTAATAACTACTAGCTCTTTACAACTATCATTTTTTATGATGTAATATATTCTTACCTTAACAATTAAATTATGAAAAAAACCATTTTGTCCCGGTCAAGGGATAACATTGTGGCCACTATTATCTACGGCCTCATTACCTTCGCTTTGACCATATTCTACGAGAAATATCTTCTCGGTTTGAATTGGGGCGAATGGATGGGCGCAAGAGGAATATATATCACTATTCGTTATACGTTTCTATTTGTGCTTGATTACTTAATAGATTTCTTTCGTCAGCATCTACCTAAAGGTTTAGCTGACGCAGCCGCTCTATCATGCTATCAAATTCCAATTTATACTAGCGCTGCTTTTATCATGGGGATAGATCCTCATTCAATTCTCTTAGCAGCTGCTATCTATTTAGCTGATAATCTAGTTTTAGGCTGGCTATATGGCTATATATTGGATAAAACCAGAAAATTCTTTTTGCAACAAGCTTTATAATAAATAGAGCTTGTTTTTTTATATATCATTTTATTTTTATCTAGATTATTTAGTTTATTTATGTTAATATTATAGTTATGAAGAAAACTAAAATAATTTTATGATGAAAAATAAAGTAACAATTATTGGTGCGGGCATGGTTGGTAGTACAGCTGCCTATGGTTTAATTGCCTCTGATATTACTGAAGAGATTGCCATAATAGATTTAAATGACAAATTAGTTAAAGCTCAGGTAATGGATCTGCAACATTCGGTTCCTTTTTGGGGTTATACTGAGGTGAAAGTAGGGAACTATAAAGATATTAGAGATAGCAAGGTGGTGATTATTACTTGTGGCAGCGCTCAAAAAGAAGGGGAGACTAGATTAGATTTACTCAGTAAAAATGCCAAGATTATTAAAGAAATAATGCCTAAAATATTTAAAGAAAATCCTCAGGCAATAGTAATAATGGTTACGAATCCTGTTGATATTTTGACCAATATTGCGATTAAAATGTTTCCTAAAAAAGAACAACAAATTTTTGGTTCCGGCACCATTTTAGATACTGCTAGATTTCGTCTAATATTAGGTGAAAAGATGAATGTTAATCCTAAGAGTATTCATGCCTATATCGTCGGTGAACACGGTGATAGTGAATTAGCTCTATGGAGCACGGCTACTGTTGGTAATACTGCTTTAGATAAATTCTATAAACTCAATCAAACAGAAAAAAAAGAAATTTTTGAACAAGCTAAAAATGCCGCCTATAGTATTATCAGTGGTAAACAATCTACCTATTATGCTATTGCCGCCGGATTAGTTAAATTAACTAAGGCAGTGTTTTATGATAAAAAGACTGTCTACACTATTTCTCATACTGCCGATGGACGTTTTGGTATCAATGGTATATCTTTAAGCCTGCCCGCTGTGATTGGCGCTAAAGGGGTAATTAAAGAACTTGATTTAAAACTATCAGCTAGTGAAAAGAAACTATTACGTAAATCAGCCATACAGCTGGAAAAAGCAGAAAAATCATTAAAAAAATAAAGAAAAATAAATAATTATTTTTTGCCCAGAGATGAGATCGGAAAGAAATTTCCGATTTTGTTGCCTAAAGCATTATATATGAATAAATTATTTAAGTTAAAAGCAGAATATGAGCCAGCTGGAGATCAACCCCAAGCGATTAAAAAGCTACTTGCAGGACTTAAGAAAGGTTTTGATTATCAAACTCTTTTAGGCGTGACTGGATCAGGTAAAACTTTCACAGCGGCTAAAATAATTGAAGAATATAATAAACCTACTTTAGTTATTGCTCCGAACAAAGCTTTAGCAGCTCAATTATATCGAGAGTATAAAAATTACTTTCCTGAAAATGCTGTTCACTACTTTGTTTCCTATTACGACTACTACCAACCAGAAGCATATCTACCAATTACTGATGTTTATATTGATAAGGAAGCAATGATTAATGAAGAAATGGATAGACTGCGTCATGGAGCCACTTCCGCTCTTTTAAGTCGCAAAGATGTTATTATTGTTGCCTCTGTTTCTTGTATCTATAACTTAGGAGTGCCTTTAAACTATTTAGAGGCTTCTTTGCATTTAGAAAAGGGAAAAGTAATGACCAGATCAGATTTAATTACTCAGCTTGTGTCAATGCAATTTAAAAGGGTAAATGGGGATGTGAAGCGAGGAGAATTTCGGGTGAGAGGAGATGCTTTTGAAATCAGGCCAATGTCAGAAAATATCATCTATCGAGCTGATTTAAATGGACAAAATATTCAAGATTTAACTATTATAGATAATACAACTAAAAATATTTTAGAAAACTTAGAGGAAATTATTATTTTTCCACCTAAACATTTTCTCTCTACTGCTCCTGAAATTGAAAAAGCGATTCAAGCGATTAAGGAAGAATTGAATGATAGATTAGAGTATTTTAAAAAGAATAATTTTCTTTTAGAAGCCGAGAGACTACAAAGACGTACTCGTTATGATTTAGAAATGCTGCGCAGTCTTGGTTATTGTCACGGTATTGAAAATTATTCTCGTCATTTGTCAGGCAAGTTAGCTGGTTCAGCCCCGGATTCATTAATTAGCTATTTTCCTATAAAAGACGGTAAAGCAGATTTCTTGACGATTATAGACGAATCACATATTACCATTCCTCAAATAAGAGGCATGTATAATGGTGACAGGTCAAGAAAAGAAACATTAGTTCAATACGGTTGGCGACTACCTAGTGCTCTTGATAATCGTCCTCTAAAGTTTAAAGAATTTCAACAAAGAGTAGGCGCGGTCATATGCACCACTGCCACACCCGGAAACTATGAAAAAGAAAACTCTCAACAGATTGTTGAACAAGTTATTAGACCAACGGGTCTAGTTGATCCAGAGATAGAAATACGTCCTGTGTTTAATAAAGAGAAAAACTATAGCCAGATCAATGATATTATGGCTGAAGCAGAGAGATTGGCAGCTAAAAATGAAAGAGTTATTATTAACACTCTCACTAAAAAACAAGCTGAAGATTTAAGCACTTTTTTAAATCAAAAAGGCCTGAAAGCCAATTATCTACACTCTGATATTAAAACTTTTGAAAGAACAGAGATATTAAAAGCCTTTCGACAAGGTGATTTTGATGTTTTAATTGGCGTAAATTTATTACGAGAGGGCTTAGATCTACCAGAAGTAACTTTAGTGGCTATTTTAGATGCTGATAGAGAAGGTTTCCTGCGTAGTCAAACTTCATTGCTTCAAACTATGGGTCGAGCCGCTAGAAATGTGTCTGGACAAATTATTTTATATGCTGATAAGATAACTGATTCCATGAAAAGAGCCATGGACGAATCAAGACGTAGAAGAATTAAGCAATTAGCCTATAACAAGAAATATAATATTGAAGCCAAGACTATTATTAAGAAGATTGAAAGTATGCTGGATATGGAAAACGAAACGGAAGAAAATAAATATTTTACAAAAAACAAAAAACAAAAAAAATAATAAAGTTTAACATACTATATACATGCAAGATAAAATAATAATTAAGGGTGCACGCATGCACAACTTAAAAAATATAAACTTAGAAATACCACATAATAGTCTCACTGTTATTACTGGTGTTTCTGGCAGCGGTAAATCATCGCTAGCTTTTGATACTATTTTTGCTGAAGGGCAAAGACAGTATGTTGAATCACTATCTCCCTACATGCGACAATTTTTAGGTCAAAAAAAACCAGCTGATGTGGATGAGATTATTGGTTTAGCTCCAGCTATTTCAATAGACCAAAAAGCACTATCACATAATCCTCGTTCCACTGTTGGCACTCTAACTGAAATTCATGATTATCTTAGAGTGCTATATGCTAGAATTGCTGAAGTTTTTTGCCCTTTATGCGGCACAAAAATAGAAAAATTATCCCTAGAGGAGATGGTTGATATTATTCTAAATAGAGCTAAAGACAAAAAAGAAGAGTATGCCATTATTATGAGTCCAGTCGTAAGAGATAGGAAGGGAGAATACTATCAACTGATGTATGACTATCTTTCTTTAGGTTATTATGAAGTGCGAATTGATGGTGCAATCCATCCATTAAGAGAAAAGGTGAAATTAAATCCTAAACAAAAACATAGTCTTGATATTATTATAGACCGAGTACCATTAAGTGATGAAGGTCGTCTATTTGAAGCCGTAGAAGCTGCCATGAGTCATAGTCAAGGTCTAGTGACGGTAGCTTTTAGTAAATCTGAATTTCTTCTCTCTTCTAATTGGACTTGTCCTAATGATGGTTTTTCTTTTCCCGAAGTTGAACCCAGGCTTTTTTCTTTTAACTCTCCCCACGGTGCTTGTCCCCAATGTTTAGGTTTGGGTAAAATTGGCTTTCACTCAAATAAAGTTTGCCCTGAATGTGAAGGGAAAAGAATGAGAAAAGAATCACTATCAGTACGACTAGATAAATTAAATATTGCCGAAGTCAGCCATCTTAGTTTAGATAAAGCCTATAACTTCTTTTGGAAATATTACCAAAAAATGGATAAGCGACAATTAAAAATTGCTGATAATGTCATTTCGCAAATAATTAATCGTTTAGAATTCCTCAATCAAGTCGGTCTAGACTACCTATCACTCGATAGACCAGCGGAAAGTCTTTCTGGCGGAGAAGCTCAACGAATTAGATTGTCATCACAAATAGGTTCTCAGCTTTCTCGTACTCTCTATGTTTTAGATGAACCAACTATTGGCCTACATGAAAGAGACACAGACAAATTAATTCAAACTTTAAAAACCTTAAGGGATAAAAATAATACTGTCATTATTGTAGAGCATGATGAAAGAACTATATTAGCCTCTGACTACTTAGTAGATTTAGGTCCGCTAGCAGGAGTACATGGTGGTGAAATAATTGCTTCTGGCGAGACTAAAAAACTTCTTAAACAAGCACAAGAAAATCCAGAACAGGCCTCAATGACTCTGAAATATTTAATAGGAAAAAAAAGAATTGATTTACCAGAAAAAAGAAGACACCAAAATCATGGCAGCATAAAAATTAGAGGAGCAAGGGTTAATAATTTGAAAAACGCTAACGTTGATATTCCTTTGGGTCGTTTAGTCGGCATTAGCGGTGTATCTGGTAGCGGTAAATCTTCGCTTTTATATAATGTAGTGTATAAAAATTTAGCCTATCTTAAAAATAATCCTGGTAAAAAAGATAAAATAATTGGCGCTAAAGAAGTGAAGGGAGCTGAATATATTAATAAGATAGTAATTATAGATCAATCACCAATAGGTAGAACTCCTAGATCAAACCCAGCTACCTATACTGGCATATTTACCCCCATTAGAGACTTCTATGCTTCTTTGCCCGCCTCGCAAGAGAGAGGTTATAGTATTTCACGTTTCTCCTTTAATCGTCCTGGTGGACGTTGTGAGGCCTGTCAGGGAGCAGGGGCAAACTTGATTGAAATGCATTTTTTGCCACCAGTATTAGTGGAGTGTGAAGTATGTCGAGGCAAGAGATTTAATCGTGAAACACTTCAGGTAAAGTATAAAGGCAAAAATATTGCAGACGTATTGGATATAACTATTGATGAAGCAGTAAAATTATTTTCCGAAAACTATTACATTGCTGATAAATTAAAAGTTCTACAATCAGTCGGTTTAGGCTATCTTAAATTAGGCCAATCAGCCACCACTCTTTCTGGTGGAGAGGCGCAAAGAGTAAAAATTGGTAAAGAGCTAACACATACCCTTGGCAAACGTACCCTTTATCTACTCGATGAGCCGACTACTGGATTACATTACTATGATATTGAAATGCTTTTAAATGTGTTGAATAAATTAGTTGAAAAAGGGAACTCTGTCTTAATAATTGAGCATAATTTACACATGCTTAAGTCAATGGATTATATTATTGACTTAGGCCCAGAAGGAGGAGACAAAGGAGGCAAAATAGTAGCTTTTGGCACACCCGAAGAAGTAGCTGTTAATGAAAAAAGTCTCACCGGCAAGTATCTTAAGGAACATATCAAAAATTTAAACAAAACTGCTATCAAAATTAAAGAATAGAAAAAAGCCGGAGCTTGTATATTATTTATACAAGTCCGGCTCAGGAAACAGAACAAAAAACCCTATCACTAATATAAGTAAATTTAAGTTAAATGTCAAATAAAGACTTATTAAAATTAAAAGGAATAGTTAAGAGTGCGCCAGATAAAACAGGGGTATATTTTTGGTATAAAAACGATGAAGTGCTATATGTCGGCAGAGCAATTAATTTAAAAAATAGATTAAAACAATATTTTTTAAAAAATATTGATAATAGAATATCAGAGATGGTAGCGCAAGCTAATCATATCGACTATATTGTTTGTGATAGTCTATTAGAATCTATAGTTTTAGAAGCAAAAAATATTAAAAAATATTGGCCAAAATATAATATTGTTGATCGTGATGATCGCTCTTTTATCTACATTGTTATTGATATTAAAGCAGATTTCCCTAAACCCATCCTTATTAGAGCTAATGATTTAAAAAAATTTCCCTCTAGTAATTATAGGATTTTTGGGCCATATCAATCATATTATCTCATACACAAAGCCTTACAAATACTACGTCGTATTTTTCCCTACAGCCTTTGCCGTCATAATCAAGAACGCGCTTGTTTTGATTATCAAATAGGTCTTTGTCCTGGAAGCTGTATTAATGAAATAAGTAGTAAAGATTATAAAAAAAATATTAGAAATCTAATCCTTTTTTTAGAAGGTAAAAAAGAGAAATTGCTTAAAAAATTAGAAAAAGAAAATCCAGAACAAGCTCAAGCCCTACATCACATTCAAGATGTTTCACTGTTAGAAAAAGAAAACTCTTTAAACCAAGGCGGAGCTCAAAGAATAGAAGGTTACGATATTTCTCATTTTCAAGGAAAAGAAGCCTATGCCTCTATGGTTGTTTTTGAAAATGGACTAAAAGCTACTAAAGAGTATCGTTTATTTAAAATCAAAGAAGCTCCGGCCGCTGATGATGAAAGAGCCTTGCTGGAAGTTATTGTCAGACGATTTAAACACACCGAATGGGCAAAACCAGACCTTATCATGATTGATGGCGGCAGTCCTCAAATAAGTTTTCTTAGTCATGAACTAGCAAAAATAAACATTGAATTGCCGCTAGTTGGTATATCTAAATATGGAGGAGATAAATTAGTGTTTCCTAAAGGAGTTAAAAAGAACTTTAAAGAATTAGCCTCTGTTTTAAAACCAACACTATTACGAGTAAGGGAAGAGGCACATAGATTTGCTAATTTTGGTAGAAAAAGAAGCATAAAGGTTAGAAACAATTAGCAAAAATAATAAATTATATTATAATAAAATCCTAAGCTACTTTTAAAAAAGTGGCCTTTTTTAAATTTATTGTTATTAAAATAAAAAAGTGATAAAATATGATTAAAGAGTTATTTTTATATTGATGCATTATTTTTATTTTAAAATATTAAAAAAATTATGAAAACAAAAATTTACACATTAATTTTTATTTTAATGGTATCTGTATTTGCCGTTATACCAATAAATAAAACAAATGCTGATAATCCTATCACACATGCAATTAGCACTTGTGCTGACTTGGCTAACCTACCTAATATCGGCACTGATTATGACACCTACGTTATAACTAATGATTTAGATTGTTCTGGAATAAGCTTTGAGCCACTAAGCTGGGAAGATGAAGTTAGTCTTATTAATACACCCTTACAAACTCCGATAGCGCAAGCGGCGGGGGAATTAAAATATAACGGATTTACCGGCACTTTAGACGGTCAAGGATACAATATTTCTAACTTTAGCTTAGATTATTCGGGTAGCGATAATATTGCTTTATTTAAAGCATTAGGAGAAGGCGCTGTTGTGAAGAATATTAATTTTGTCTCTGGAGAAGTTAACGGTGGCAATAATGTTGCTTTGATCGCCACCTCTGCTAGCGATGATGTAACTATTATTAATATTCAAAGTGATATCAATATAGATGGCTTAAATTATGTTGGCGGATTAATTGCTATGTATTACGGTGAAAAAGATAGTCTTAATATTACTAATTGCATGATAAGCGGTGATGTTTCTGGTTTAATGGGCGTGGGTGGTTTGATTGGAGTTATAGAAACTTATTTTACTGACTCCTTTAATTTAAATATATCTCATAACGTAATTAATGCTGCGGTTTATTCTGTAGACGAAGAAAGCAAAGGTGAGGCTATTGGTGGCTTAATTGGCGGCGCTATCCTTAGTTTTGCTGACGATAGTTCTAACCTTAATGGAGAATTTAATCTTGTTAATAACACTATTTCTTATAATAATAATCAAGGTGTAAGCGGATACGATGGTTGGGAAGGCGAAGGCATTGGAGGTATAATTGGCGTTCTTGCTATTGAAAACTATTCTGACACTAATAATTTAACAATAAATCTTGGTCCTAATAATGAAGTGCAGCCAGAAATTAAAGGCTTTAATGGGATTGGTGGTTTAATTGGTATTATAGAAGTGTATGACGAATCTAATTTATCTGGCGCTATCAATATATTCCAAAACCATTCAACAAGTATAATTAATGGTGTTAATGGAACAGCTGGTGGTTTAGTAGGGGGAATTAATCTTGATTTAATAAATAATAATGGTTTTTCAGTAAATATGTTTGACAATTATTATCAAAATACTGTCTATGGCCGCGATCAAGCCGGGGGTCTTATTGGGGCTATTATGGATAATTATAAGACTTATCCACTCTTATACATTAATAGAAACTATGTAGCTGGCGCAGTCGCTTCTCTGAGCTTAGCTGGCGGTCTAGTAGGCTCATGGGACGTAATTGGTGAAATAAATGATTCCTTTATCATTAGCCCACTGTTATACGCTTCAACTACAAAAGCAGTTGTTATTGGTAGCGGTAACGAAGCAGACGTTTCTTTAAATAATGTTTTTTATGATCAATCTAATCATGTTGACATGCCGACCGTAGGAGCTAGTTTTGCCGATGGCGTTACGGGTGTTAATGTCGGCGGATCAGATGCTACTTATTTTATAAACAACACTACTAATCCTCCTTTTGCCGAAGAAGATGGTACTGCAATTTGGGATTTTAGAAGTGTTTGGCAAGAAGACGCATATACTTATCCCACTTTAAAAGAATTTTCTTTAAACATACCTACCGTATATGTCGATGATGATTATAGCGAAGCTTCAGCCGGGGGACATAGTTGGGGAATAGATGCTTATGATAATTTAGAAGACGCTTTAATTGCCGTAGCCGTTGATGGTACTATTAATATTGCCGCTGGTGACTATGCGGTTGAAGATGATCCGATTAATATCACAAAAGAGGGAATCAGTATTATTGGTCCTGGTTTTAATGAGGATGAAGCTGAACGAGCAACTTTTTCTTTTACTGCAACTAATAACCTAACAATTGTCGCTAATGACGTAACTATCAGTGGTCTATACCTAGAACTACTTTAAACCAGCGGTAGGGGCTTTGATTACGTATTAGGTTCCATGAATGTTGATGGATCAATTATTGAAAATAATGATATTACTGCCAGCGCTGACGGTATCGGCATTATAATTTTTAATGATCCAGATGCAACAGTATCCCTGTCTGCTACAATAAGAAACAATGTTCTTAGAGATAGCGCAATGGGATTATTAACTACAGGTAATGGAACTCATTTAATTACCGGTAATACCATAAAATCAAATGCTCAATTTGGTATTATAACTGGCTTTATGTTTGGCGGAGACTTAGGGGGGACGGAAATTTCTAATAATGAAATTTTTGATAATAACGGCGGGCTTGGTGTAATGGCTACTAATTCCGACACTCTTCCTATAGGCATTGGACCAAACAATGATATCCATGATAATAGTATGGGCCTAATGATTTATGGTGATATTAATAAAATTAATATAAATTACAACAAGATTTATAACAATACTAAAGCCTTTGGTGAAATGGGGGCACCAGGGCCACCAGGCCTTGAGCCATCAGGTATATTAATCTCTGATCATTCCACCACTTTAAATATAACTCATAATTGGTGGGGAAATGATAATGGTCCAACAATTACAAGCAATACAAATGGTATTGGTGATTTAATATCTATAGCAGACAATGAAGCTATCTCTGGTCCAATCTTCTACCGCCCCTTCTATCGCGATGAAGATTTAAGTATTTTAAGTACACTTAATACTAATCTAAGCGAACTATCTAATTATTTTGATGTTGGATCTATTATTATTCGTGATAATGAAGATTTTGATGATGCTAGCGTAATATCAACAGCCGAAGATGTAATTGTTGCTATTAGTGATAATGGTGGCACTAGTTCTGTAAACTTACCACTAGGAACCAATATTAGTCGTAATGATTTACAGAATATGAGTATCTATAATCTCGCCTTAAATACTGTAGCTACTAGTACTTTAGGAGAATTACCTGTAGATGAGATGGCATATGGCTCTTTACAGTGGGGATTAGAAGGATCTAGCTTAAACTTCAGCCAAGCAATAAATGTTAATATCTATGTAGGTACTGATTTAAATGGTGAAACTCTTAATGTTTTGAGATCAACGGATGGTTCTGGTTCTTGGACAAATGAAGGCATCGTGAGCCCTAATATTTGTGTAGTAGCTGATGGTATTTGTAGCTTTGGTGCTACTAAAGCCTCAGTGTATGTGGCCACTAAAATACCAAGTACCGGAGATGATAATAATGGTGGCTCTCAAACAGTTCAAAATGGAGGAGGTAGTGGCAGTATCGTTATTATACCGACGGCTATACAACTTGATAATTCATCTCTAACACCACTTTCTTTCACAATAAATAACAACGAAGATATAACAGATTCATCGTTACTTAATATTTCCATGAATGGAGATCCTAGAACTGTTAATGGCTATGCAATTTCTTTAAATCAAAACTTTAATAATGCGGCTATTCAAGCCTATACTGACCATACTACTTTTTCTATTCCTAATATTAATGGAGTTTATCCTATTTATTTAAAATATTATTCTCCCTCTGGTCATTCTTCGGATACTATTAGTCGCTCCATCACTCTGAATAACTCTAGCTACAAAGCTGAATCAATAGCAAGTAGTACTGAAACGGAAATGAGCGTGATAGCAAGAGAAAAGAATTTAAATAAAACAATTAATCAAGCCCTAACTCAACGTCTTGCTGGTCGCATTCTTTTGCAAGTAGAAGAGAAAGGTGAGGCTTGGTATGTAAATCCAAGTGATGGCAAAAAAACTTTTTTAGGTAGACCAAGTAATGCTTTTCAATTAATGCGTTCGGCTGGTCAAGGTATTACTAATGAATCTCTATCTAAAATACCAATTGGTATTTTAGATAATATTTCGAGCACAGATAAAGATACTGACGACGATGGTCTATCTGATCGTCTAGAGGCAGCTATAGGCTCTAACCCAAATAATAAAGATAGCGATGGTGACGGCTACCCAGACGCATTAGAAGTTATGAATAATTACAGTGCTTTAAATAAAGGCAAAATGAATATTGATTTAAATTTTGTTAATAAACAAAAAGGTAAAATATTTATTCAAGTAGAAAGTCATGGTGAAGCTTGGTATATTGATCCTGTAATTAAAAAACGTTATTATCTTGGTCGCCCAGAAGATGCCTATCAGATAATGAGAAATTTAGCGCTTGGTATCTCTAATAATGATATTAGACAAATAGAAGTTGCTGAAACAAAATAATATAATATTTATTGTAAAGTAAGTAAAATAAGAAAAAGCCCATTCATTACAAATAATGGGCTTTTTTAAATGTTTTAGGTACACACATTTGGCGGTTTTAATTATTCATTAAAACCATCT
>CAYSZD010000005.1:0-80145 GCA_964435515.1 uncultured Gammaproteobacteria bacterium
CATATTTTGGCATATTGTTCTGAAAACCGACATATGTGTGTGCACATTACCTAAAACCCTTGACATCTATTTAAATCTGTGCTATAGTTGCTGGGAGTAGAAAGTGTCTATATTTATATTTTTTATGCTTAAATTAGGAAAAAAATTAAAAATCTATCTTATTTCAAGTCTGTTTGTCATCCTAACAGCCTTCTTTTTTGTGGACGCAAACAGTGCTTCTGCCTTAAGTCCGGACTTTAATCAGGTAAAAACAGCTAGTTCAAATACCGTCTATTATCTAGATTACCGCACTTTTCAACGTAAAGCTTATGTTAATGAAGCAGTATTTTTAGATTATGGCAATTCTTTTAGTGACGTCAGAGTAATTAGTGAAGAAGTCTTGGCTAAATGGCCAGAAGCTAAATTAATTAAGACTGCTGATAATGATGACTTATATTATATTAATTCAGCTAAGAAGATAAAAATGAATAGTGTGGCTGATATTATTAAATATAATTTAGATAAGCTTACTCTTATCACTGTTAGTGATTTTGAATTAGAGCAATATGAAAGTGAAGATAATTATCTTGCTGCTGGCCTACAAAATGATGGCGCCTTAACTATCAGTCAGCTTAATTTAGATTTAGGACCAAATGGCCTGTCATTAGTAGCTGGTACACGTAATAATGCTTTAATGAATGTTTCTCTACAAGCTAATGAGGACACCCTTGAAGTTAGTAGTATTACTTTTAAAGTTAGGGGTTTATATAATCGAGAGTTAATAGACAGTGCTAAAGCAGTCATGCTTGATAGCGGCAGGGAGGTTAGTACGGCTAGTAGTTTTAGAGATGGAGAATTAACTCTACGTTTTAACAATAGCTCTTTAGTGATTCCGGCTGATAGGAAGGTGACACTGCAAATACAATTAGATTTTAAAGCCATGAGCGGGGTAAATAATCAAAATATACGTTTAAGCTTAGAGTCAGTAGACGACATTGTCTCTACTAGCATAGTTAGTGCTAATTTACCTATCCTAGCTCCAGAATTTAAATTTGTAGAAGCAGGCGATATCTTTGCTCGGGTGGAGATAAAAGAGAACGCTTTATCAAGGGCTGGGTCTAATAAGAATTTAGCTAGCTTTACTATCACCGAAACTAGCGGACAAGAAGATGTGTATATTAGGGAATTAGTATTTCGTAATTATGCTTCAGCTGGTCGCCGGGATTTAGAAGCTTTTCGTTTGAGATATAATAATCAAGTAATTTCTTCCGCTCCAAAGATGGAAGGGAATAAAATTATCTTTGATATTCACTATCTTAGGATTCCAGCTGCTTCCTCAGTGGAGCTTATAGTAGGTGCAAATTATGCCTTAGATTATGAAGCTGGTCGAACTGTTAATTTAAATCTAGTAGAAGCTAAGATTGAAAGTAGTCGTTATCATATGTTTTTGCAGGCTGATATTAGTAATTTAGATGAAATTACGACCTTACCTTAATAAATTATGTATTTTAATATTGATATAAAAACAGTCCTTTGGGCTGTTTTTTGTGATAGCCTTAGCTTTTTATCTATGTTATAATATAGGTAAATAAGAAATATAATTTAAATATTATGAAGATAAGAGCTATTTTTTTTCTTAGCATTGGTCTTTTTTTGAGTTTTCTGTTTATTACTAACAATGCTCAGGCGGCTGTTTGTAGTGATTATAGCTATTTAAATGCGGTTGGACGTGATAGTAATGGCCAATTTATCACTGACTTAAAAGCAGAATTATATGAGCAGGTGCTTGACGCTAATAATCAGACTAAACCAGGTAAAAGAATTACCAGCGCCACTGCTAATGATAATACTGGCATTGCGACTTTAAAGTTTAAAAACAGTGAAGTTGAGAGCGCTCAATATGTTTTGCGCCTACAATCAGCTCAAAAAGATTTTAGTAGTTATTGGTATACTAATATTACTATTGCTTGTGGTGAGACTTTAGCGATAGAGAAAACGCTTAGTGCTATAGAGATTGTAGTACGTGATTATAATGATACGCTTTTATATAATACGGATGTGAGTATATACATTCAGAAACTTGATGTTGATGCTAATCCAGTTAAAGAAAGCAAGGATTTAGTGGCTAAATTAAATACTGGTGCCACTGGAGCAGCTAAAGTTTATGTGCCTCAAGGCAGTGTACATAGTTTGGATAATTCTCAGGGTGACTATTATGTAGCAGAAATTACTCGCGATCGTAAAGTCTATCCCATGTATGATATTAGGGTGACAGAAGGGCAGACCACTAGTGTGACCTATCGTGCTAGCGCCATGAAAGTGTATGTGCGCAATTCTTTAGGGGCGCTATTTCCAGGGGGAACAGCTATAGAAGTATATAAGCAAACGGTTGATGGTGATAATGATCAAGTTCAAGGAGATGAGGTAGGTGATTTTGAAACTAATGATGATGGTTATGGGATTTTTAGTGCTCCAGCCGGAGTCTATGTTTTAGCTTATAAAAATTCTAATAATCAATATGAATATTTATGGGATGTTGAAATTTGGGATTCTCAATTAAATGAATATACTTGGAATATGAATGTTGGCCAGAATACCGTTGGTACTTGTAGTTCTAAATCACAACTATCCTTAAGTTTTTCTGGATTGAATGGTGAGCCTTTAAGTGCTTTTAAGTATGAGATTTATGAGCAGGGTCAAGATACATTTGGTCGCTCAATAGCAGCTAATAAGGTGGCCAGTGGTAGTACTAATAGCTTTGGTCAAGCAGAAGCATCTTTTAAACCAGACCCTCGTAAAAATTATGTTGTGCGAGTATATGAGAAGAAAGCAGATTTAGGTGAATTCTGGTTTTTTAATGCTATTCGTTTTGTTTGTGGCGAAAATCGTAGTTTTAGTCGTAGCTTACCTTATTTAGAAATTGTCTTACGTGATGCTAGCGGTAATTTAAAGAAAGATACTAGTTTTTCTATTTATGAACAAGCCTATAATGCTGATAATGAAGCAATTAAAGATAAGGATAAGTTAATTGCTAATTTAAAAACTGGCGCTTCTGGTAGCGCTCGTATCTATGTCGGCGGCGCCCATCCTTTTAATCAAACAAAACGTGGTTTGTATATTTTCTCTGTTTCTAATAAAAAAAGTGTTTTTGATGCCTATAACATTGCAGTTGATATGAATAAAAACACTAGTTTTGAATATATTTTTAGCGACTTGTCTCTTACGCTAAAATCAGCTTCAGGACAAATTAGTGCTAAACAAGAGGTAAAATTATACGAGCAGTTAAAAGATGGCTCTAATTATCGTTTAGGGGAATTACTTAGCAGCGACAGTACAGATGATAGTGGCTATTTACATTTAGAATATCCAGCTGGTATATATGCACTAGTGATAAAAGATGATTTAGGACAAAGTAATATTTTTTGGAATTTAGAGATAAAAGATAGGCAAACTGTTAAAGCAAATTTAAATCTGAATTTAACTCAAGTAAGTTTAATGAATTCATTGGGTGAACTTATGAGCTCTGGCACTTCAGTCGATGTTTATTCTTTATTTGAGAATAAAGGTCTTTTTTATCGGGATAAGAAAGTTGGCTCTATTAAGTTGGGTAGTAATCGACAAGGTCAAGCTTCGCTAACTCAAGCTCCTTATTTGCTTAGTTATACTGATAAAGATAAACAAGAATATGGTATTGCTTTTTGGGCGGAGAATAATAAGATAAATAAGATTGATTTAAAAGTTTCTAATACGCAAAAGATTAGCGCTAATCAAGCTTTTAAACTCACTGCTCCGGCTCTTTCGCAGGCCTCAATAATTACTACGGGTTCTAATACTAGTTCTAATACTGTCTCTGCTAATACTTCATCTTCTCTAAGTAATCGTTTGGCTGGTCGTATTCTCTTGCAGGTTCAAGACAAAGGTCAGGCTTGGTATGTGAGCCCTAAAGATAAGAAAAGATATTATTTAGCTAATGGGACTAGTGCTTTTAGTATTATGCGTAGCGCTGGAGTTGGCATTACCAACAATGACTTGAAAAAGATTCCTATTGGACTTGATAGTCGTTTTAATTTAAAAGATAGTGACGGTGATTTATTAGCAGATGGTGTAGAGATAGCTCTTGGTACTGATCCATATTATAGTGATACTGATAAGGATGGTTATTTAGACGGAGAGGAAGTGCGTAATAGTTATAATCCTTTAGGTAGTGGTAATTTAAGTTATGATAATAGCTTTACTGCTAAACAAGTGGGTAAGATTTTTCTTCAAGTGGAAAAAAATGGTGAAGCTTGGTATGTAAACCCAGCTGATTCAAAGCGCTATTATTTAGGCGATGGTGCTAGTGCTTTTGAGATTATGAGATTTCTAAGTCTTGGTATCACTAATGAAGATTTAAATAGTATTAGTATTGGTCAGTAATTTTATGAATAAAACTTCCTGGCAATTAGATTGGCCTTTAGTTGGCCAAGATAAGGTAATTTCATTTTTAGAAAAAAGTATTTTAGCTGATAAAATTGCTCAGACTTATATTTTTAGTGGTCCTAAAGATTTAGGTAAGAGTAGTTTAGCCTTAGCTTTTGCTCGTAATCTGTGGCATAAAGATTTAGGTGATAAAGGAGAAACTTTAGATGAAGGTAGTTTAAATAGTGATTTATATATTTTAGAGAAATTAGAGGATAAGAAGCAAATTAGCATTGATCAGGTCCGAGATTTTAATGAAAGACTTAGTCTTAGTTCTTTTTTTAACTCCTATAAAATTGGTATTATCAAAGAGGCTCATCTGCTAAGATTAGATGCTCAGAATGCTTTACTTAAAACCTTAGAAGAGCCAAAAGAAAATGTTCTAATTATTCTTTTAACTGAACAACCAGAGGCTTTATTGGATACTATTATTTCTCGAAGTCAACTCTTATATTTTTATCCAGTCAGTTCTGATGTAGTTTATGACTATCTTTTAAGTGTCCAAAAAGATGCTAAGCGTAGTCAGGTTAAAGATATGGCGGCGGCTGCTAGTGGCAGGCCTTTACGAGCTTTAAGATATTTAGAAGAGCCTAAATTATATCAAATAATGATAGAAAGAGCAGATAAGGCGCTCCTCTTTATTAGTTCTGATTTATCAGTTAGAATGTCAATGATTAAGGATATTTTTGGAGAAAAGCCTGATAGGCAGTTAGTCTTTGATTATATAGAAAATTGGGAGTTTCTTTGGCGCGATGCCTTGCTTGTTAGTCTAGGGCAAAACGATCTGATGCATTATCCGGCATTTATTAGCACTTGGCAGAAATTAATGTTAGAGTTAGATTTACAGGCTAAGGCTTTAAATGCTTTACAGCACCTACAAGAAGCTCGTGAATATTTTAAAGGAGCTATTAATTTAAAAAATATTTTAGAAAATTTAGCAATATATTTTTAATTATATGAGAAATTTCAAATTATTATTTGTCCTATCATTTCTATTGTTGTCTTTGTCGGCTTGTTCTTTTTCAGTCGGTTCTGGTGCTATTATTAGTGCTAGTGACGGCGGACTATGGACTAGTGCTGATAAAGGACGTACTTGGAAACAAAGCTCACAGGTGCCTAGTGTAAGTGGCAAGGCTCAGAGTCTGGGAGGTCTTGATATTAGCTCTATAGCGATTGACCCTCAGGATAGTAGCGCTATATATTTAGGTACCGTCGAACACGGATTATATTATACCTATAATTTAGCTGACGGTTGGTTTAGTTTTAAAAGTCTAAATCGAGGTACTATTAATGATGTTAAAGTAGATCCGAAGAATAAATGTATTATTTACGCCGCTATTACTAATAGATTATATCGTTCTTCTGATTGTGGACGTGATTGGCAACAAGTATATTATGATAATAATCCAGGAGTATTTGTTAGCACCATAGCTATAGATCATTATAATAGTGACAATGTTTATATTGGTACTTCTCGGGGAGAAGTGATAAAAAGTATAGACTATGGTATTTCTTGGCGTACCATTCAAAGAGTAGATGAGGGTGTGGCTAGTTTGCTTATTTCTCCTCAAGATAGTCGCTTGATATTTGTAGCGACCACTAAAAATAATGTTTATAGTTTTAGCTCTAATACTGTAACCAGTCCTAATGATCCACTAAATATTGACAAGAATTATGCAGTAGAAAATTGGAGTGATTTAGGTGGAGTTTTAAAGGACTTTAAGTTGGGTACTACTTTTAGAGAAATGGTGGTTAGTAAAAGCGATGGTACTTTGCTGTTAGCTACTAGCCAAGGCTTAGTAAGGTCTCCTGACCAAGGAATTACTTGGGAGGCTATTAAATTGTTACCAACAGAGAAAGACGCTACTATTAACGCTATTGCTATTAGTCCAAAAAATTCTCAGGAAATATACTATGTTACCAATACTACTTTCTATAGCTCTAGTGATGGTGGTGTGAGTTGGTCTACTAAGAAATTGAGCACGACTAAAGCCGGTTGGGAGCTATTAGTTGATAATGATAACCCTAACATTATTTATCTTGGTACTAAAAAAATAAATTAATAAAAATATATGTCTACTTTCGTTAAAGATAATCAAGAAAAATTTGAAGCAGCTTTAGATTTTTTCAAAAAAGATATTGCCAATTTGCGCACCGGTAGAGCTAATCCTGCTATTTTAGAAAAAGTACAGGTTGAAGCTTATGGCGTGTTAAATCCAGTTAATGCAGTTGCTAATATCTCTCTAGCTGATGCTCACAGCATCACTCTTACTCCTTGGGATAAGAGTGTGGGTAAAAATATTGAGAAAGCTATTATTGAGGCAGATTTAGGTTTAGGAGTTGCTAATGAAGGCGATAAGATTCGTCTTAGTGTACCAGTTCTGACCGAAGAAACTCGTCGCGAAACAGTGAAGAAATTGAATGAAAAAATGGAGAAGACGCGTATTAGTTTAAGACAGATTAGAGAGGATGTAAAAAGCGAGATAGAAGCGGCGGAAGAAGCTAAGGAAATCTCTGAAGATGAAAAATTTAGAGAGATAAAAGATTTAGATGAATTAATTGGTGCTAAGAATGAAGAGTTAAAGCAAATGAGAGATAAGAGGGAGAAGGATATAATGGAAATTTAATTTTATGACTACTTTTATTATATTTATTATAGTTTTATCAGTTTTAGTTTTTGTTCATGAATTAGGACATTTTTGGACTGCTAGGAAACTGGGAGTTAAGGCGGAGGAGTTTGGTTTTGGTTTTCCTCCTAGAGCTTTAGGTTTTTTTAAGGATAAATCTGGTAAGTGGCGCTTTCTTAAAGGTAGTCGTGACCCTCAATCTTTGCCAGAAGCACAGAGACCGATAAGCACCGTTTATTCCATTAATTGGTTGCCTTTAGGAGGTTTTGTGAAGATTAAAGGAGAAAATGGAGAAGGGAAACAAGATTCTGATAGTTTTGCGGCTAAATCCTTATGGCGACGAGCCCTTATTCTTTCGGCTGGTGTAATCATGAATATAATTTTAGCTGCCGTTCTATTGTCAGTTGGTTACATGATTGGTTTACCAGGGTCTTTAGATGATATTAGGCCTAGTGCTGAGATTAGTGAAGCTAGGGTAATGATTATGGAGGTTTTACCTGAATCACCAGCTGCACAAGCTGGCTTAGAAGCAGGTGATACTATTTTGAGCGTGGCTGATAGGCATGTTTCTAGTAACGAAGAATTACAAACAATTGTTGCTGAGCAAGCTGGTGTAGCTACTAATTTCTTAGTTGAGAAAGATACGGGTGAGGAGCTAGTAGAAATTACCCCTGAATATTCTGAGGAAAATGAAAGAGCGGTTATAGGTGTTTCTATTTATGCTACCGGCACAGTTCGCTATCCTTTCTTTATTGCTATTTGGGAGGGAATTAAATTAACCGGCTGGATGTTTTGGATGATTATTTTAGCTTTCTATGGTCTGATTAGAGATTTGATTATAGGAGTTAGTGTTAGTGGCCAGGTGGCAGGACCAGTAGGAATTGCTACCTTAACCGGTCAAGTTGCTTCTTTAGGTTTTTCCTATTTATTACAGTTCATGGCCCTGTTGTCACTTAACTTAGCCTTAGTAAATATTTTGCCTTTTCCGGCTTTAGATGGAGGTAGAATTTTATTTATAATTATTGAAAAGTTTAAAGGCAAGCCAGTTAAGCAATCAGTGGAAGCTTGGATTCATACTATTGGTTTTTGGCTACTTATTCTTTTAATTGTAATTGTTACCTATAAAGATATTGTTCGTTTATTCTAATAATTAAATTTGGCTCAAGTTTTCTTTTGATAACTTGTTGCTTATCCTATTTATATGAAAATTAATATTCAATCTACTAATTTAGAATTAACTCCAGCTATTAGTGAATACATTCAGACTAAAATAGATATGCTGGAAAAATATTTAGGTGATATTCAGGTAGTGAATTGTGATTTTGAGGTGGAAAAAGCAGTTGGTGGTCAAAATAAGGGAGAAATATTCAGAGCTGAAATAAATTTACAAATTCCTAGAGAGTTATTGCGAGTTGATAAGACAGAGGCAGATTTATATAAAGCAATTGATAAAGTAAAGGATCATGTGGAAGAAATGATTATTAGCTATAAGGAAAAGTTAAGAGATAAAAAGAGGGGAAAATAAGGATATATAACTGGAGTGTACTTTGAGTGTACTTTAAGTGTAATTACACTCCTAATTCAAATTTAAAAACTTGAAGTAATAAATAGCTTCAGGTTTTTTTGTTTAATCTTTAAGCAAAAAACTGACTTGTTTAGAATTACAATATATAGTATAATAGATAATAATTAAGACACTATATATAGTATAGTGTTTTTACTAACAATTAGCTTTTATATTATATGAATGAGGAGTTTTTTATTAAAAAGAGAAGCGGAGAGGTGCTTCCTTTTGATGCGAGTAAGATAAGCGACGCGGTCTATAAGGCAATGATGGCAGTAGGGCGGGGTGAGAAAAAAGATGCTGAGAAGATTGCTCAGTTGGTGAGTGACAAAATAGATCGCTCTAAAGATTTGAGTGTGGAGCAGGTTCAAGATTTAGTGGAGATTGAACTGATGCATAGTAATTTTTCAGAAGTAGCGAAAGCCTATATCGTTTATCGCGAAAAGAGAGCAGCTATGCGCAAAAGAGATTTATTTAAAAAGAGAACTAATTTAAAGCCCTATGAATATCCGGAGCTCTATGAGTATGTGAGTGCTATTAGGCATTCATACTGGATTCATACTGAGTTTAATTATGTTAGTGATGTTCAAGACTTTAAAACTAAAGTTAATGATGTTGAAAGACAGGCAATTCAAAATTCAATGTTAGCGATTGCTCAGATTGAAGTAGCAGTGAAAGCTTTTTGGGGAGATATCTATAAAAAGATGCCTAAGCCAGAGCTAGCAGCCGTTGGTTTTACTTTTGCCGAGAGTGAAGTCAGGCATATGGATGCCTATTCTCATCTTTTAGAAATTATGGACTTAAATGAAGAGTTTTCTAAAATTGAAGAAATTCCAGTATTAATTGAAAGAGTGAAGTATTTAGAAGGATCAATTAGCACTTCTAAGAGTGAGGATAATAAAGAATATGTTTTGGCCATACTTTTGTTCTCATTGTTTATTGAACACGTGTCTTTGTTTTCTCAGTTTTTAGTGATTATGTCTTTTAATAAACATCGTAATTTATTTAAAGGTATTTCTAATGCGGTTGAAGCCACTTCTAAAGAAGAACAAATTCATGGACTTTTTGGCATTGAACTAATTAATTTGATTAAAAGCGAACATCCAGAATGGTTTGATGATAGTTTTAAAGAAAAAATAATTAGTGCTTGTCAGCTAGCTTATTCTTCTGAGGCAAAAGTATTGGATTGGATTTTAGAGAAAGGAGAATTAGAGTTTTTGCCCAAACAAGTAATTTTAGAGTTTATTAAAAATCGGCTCAACAATTCTTTAGATAGTATTGGTTTGGCTAGAATATTTGAGGTTGATGAAAAGCTAGTTGAACAAACTGAATGGTTTGATGAAGAAATTGTGGGCACAAAACATGGAGATTTCTTTGTGAAGCGCTCCATTAATTATAATAAGCGTAGTCAGAGTATTACTGGTGATGATTTGTTCTAGTAATATTATATTTGTTATTATTTTGTTATTAATTTTTTAAATAATTTATGTATTGGTTAAATGATAATTCTCGCTCTTTTTTAGCGAAAGGTTACTTGGCTGCTGGTATAAGTGCCGAGGATAGAATAAAAGAAATTGCTCAAACAGCGGAAAGGATATTAGCTAAACCTGGTTTTGCTGATAAGTTCTATGAATATATGTCTCGGGGCTATTATTCACTAGCATCTCCTGTGTGGTCTAATTTTGGTATCTCTAAAGGCCTACCCATTAGTTGTTTTTCTTCTTATTTGGGTGATGATATGGGGCAAATTTTATTTACTCAAGGAGAAGTAGGAATGATGAGTAAGTATGGGGGTGGCACAGCTGGGTATTTTGGTGACTTACGAGCTAGAGGGGCAATGATTAAAGATAATGGCACATCTTCAGGGGCAGTTCATTTTATGCAACTTTTTGAAACTTTAGTTAATGTTGTTAGTCAGGGCTCGGTGAGACGTGGTCATTTTGCTCCCTATCTACCGCTAGAGCATCCTGATGCTGATGAATTTCTAAATATTGGAACCGAAGGCAATCCTATTCAAGAGATGACCTATGGTGTGACCGTGACTGATGATTTTATGAAAGAGATGGAGGCTGGTGACGCTAAAAAAAGAGCTTTGTGGGCCAAAGTATTACAGCGTCGTAGTCAAATGGGTTATCCTTATATCTTCTTTACGGACACAGTGAATAATAATACGGTTGATGTTTATAAAGATAAGAATTTGAAAATTAAGGCTAGCAATCTTTGTTCGGAAATATTATTACCCTCTAATGATAAGTGGTCCTTTGTTTGCGATCTGTCTTCTTTAAATCTTTTTCATTATGATGAATGGAAAGATACAGACGCAGTTGAGACTCTGGTATATTTTCTAGATGCAGTGATGTCTGATTTTATTAGTCGCTTAGAAACAATGAGAGATAGTGATGATAAAAACAAGCAAGAAGCTTTTCATTTTATGGAAAGAGCCTATAACTTCGCTGTGGCTAATCGAGCCCTTGGTTTAGGGGTTCTAGGTTGGCACTCTTTGCTACAGAGTAAGATGATGCCTTTTGATAGCAAGGAAAGCGCTAGACTTAACACTCAAATATTTAAAGATATTCAAGAGCAAGCCTATGCTGCTTCTAAAAAAATGGCTGGTGAATATGGTGAGCCAGAAATTATGAAAGGCTATGGTCGTCGCAATGCAACGCTTATGGCTGTTGCTCCAACCACCTCCTCTGCTTTTATCCTGGGTCAAGTCTCTCAAAGCATTGAACCAATTTGGTCTAACTGTTATGTGAAAGATATTGATAAGATGAAGGTGACTATTAAAAATAAACAATTAGAGAAACTATTAATAGAGAAGGGTAAAAATGATAAGGAAGTTTGGTATAGTATTAGAGATAATGATGGTTCAGTTCAGCATTTAGAGTTTTTATCTCAGTCAGAAAAAGAAGTATTTAAAACTTTTCAAGAAATTGCTCAAAAAGCCATTATTGAACAAGCAGCTGCTCGTCAACAATATATTGATCAAGGTCAGTCACTAAACTTAGCTATTAATCCATCTGTGCCGGCTAAAGAGATAAATGCTCTTTATATGTATGCTTGGAAGCTGGGTATCAAGACTCTGTATTATCAACATAGTATCAATGCTGCTCAAGAATTTGGTCGCTTGAAAGATTTGCAGAACTGTCAGTCTTGTCAGTCATAGATACATTACTCACTCTTTAAACAAGAGTGAGTTTTTGAATAAAGACATAATATAGATAATAAGTCAATATTTATTTAATCTCTAAAGCATACTATACTGGAATTAACGCTTTTGGCGTATTTTAGTATTGATTATAATGATAATATTATGAATATTTTAGACAAATTGATGGGAGATCCTAATGAGAAAATTCTTAAAGAAATTAGACAGACAGTGGCAGCAATTAATTCTTTAGAGCCACAGATGCAAGCCTTAGAATTAGCTCAAATTAAAGAAAAAACAATCGAATTTAAAGCTCGACTTAATGAAGGCATAAGTTTAGATGATATTCTACCTGAAGCCTTCGCTTTAATGAGAGAGGCGGCGCAGAGAGTTTTAGGACAAAGACACTATGATGTTCAATTAATTGGTGGCATTGTTTTACATCGAGGACAAATTGCTGAAATGAAAACTGGTGAAGGTAAAACCTTAGTGGCTACCTTGCCTTTATATTTAAATGCTTTAAGTGGCAAAGGCGTTCATTTAATTACGGTGAATGATTATTTGGCTAGAGTTGGTGCTGGTTGGATGGCTCCTATTTTTCATCTTTTAGGTTTAAGCACTAGCGTAATTGTTCATGACGCTGCTTTTCAGTATGATCCAGATTATAGTGATGAAAATCAATACGATGAAAGATTAAGACATTTTCGTCCCATCTCTCGTCGTGAAGCCTATTACTGTGATGTAACATATGGCACTAATAATGAATTTGGTTTTGATTATTTGCGCGATAATATGGCTTATAGTTTAGCGCAAACAGTGCAACGTGATTTACACTATGCCATTGTTGATGAAATTGACTCTATTTTAATTGATGAAGCTCGTACCCCTCTTATTATCAGTGCCCCAGCTGAAGAATCTACTGATAAATATGTGAAATTTTCTCAATTAGTTAATCGTTTAAATGAAAATGAAGACTATAATATTGATGAAAAGATGAGAGCGGCTACTTTGACAGAAGCAGGGATTAATAAAATTGAAGAATGGTTGGGAGTTGGTAATATTTATGTTTCTGGTGGAGTAAAAGATGTTCATCATTTAGAACAAGCTTTAAAGGCTAGAGTTTTGTTTAAGCGCGATAAAGATTATGTTGTTAAAGATGATGAGATTATTATCGTTGATGAATTTACCGGACGCATGATGCCTGGTCGTCGTTACAGCGAAGGACTCCATCAGGCTATAGAAGCTAAGGAAGGAGTGAAAGTGCAAAAAGAATCACAAACAATGGCTACTATTACGTTTCAGAATCTCTTTAGAATGTATGACAAATTATCTGGTATGACCGGAACAGCTCTGACTGAAGCTGAGGAGTTCTTTAAGATATATAAATTAGAAACCGTTGTTATTCCTACCAATAAGCCTAATATAAGAAAAGATTTAAATGATTTAATTTATCGCACCGAAGAAGATAAATACAATGCAGTGATAAGGGATATTAAAGAGAGAAATGCTTTAGGGCAACCAATTCTAGTTGGTACTATTTCTATTGAAAAGAACGAACTCTTGGTAAATATGATGGAGCGTGAGGGACTAAGACCACAGATGTTAAATGCTAAGAATCATCAAAAGGAAGCAGAAATTATTTCTCAAGCTGGTCGGGCTGGATCTATTACTTTAGCTACTAACATGGCTGGACGTGGTGTTGATATTATTTTAGGTGGTAATCCTGATTCAGATAATGAAGAAGCAATGAAAGAGGCCAAAGAAGAACAAGCTAAAGTAAGAGCTTTGGGAGGACTTCATGTAATTGGTACTGAGCGTCACGAGTCTAGGCGTATTGATAATCAGCTTCGTGGTCGTGCTGGTCGTCAGGGCGATCCAGGTTCATCACAATTCTATGTCTCTACTGATGATGATTTAATGCGTATTTTTGGTGGTGATAGAATGAAAACAATGATGAATACTCTAAAGCTACCAGCTGATGTGCCAATTCAGAATAAAATGATTTCTAAGTCTTTAGAGTCAGCTCAGAAGAAGGTGGAGGGCAATAATTTTGACATGAGAAAACACTTAGTTGAATATGATGACGTAATTAATAAACATAGAGAATCTATCTATCGCAAACGTCGAGAAATATTGGAAGCGTCTGAGGCAGAGAATAAGGAAGGGGAGTTAAGCGCTTTAGAGCAGTTAAATCTCTTAATCAAGAAGCAGACAGAAGAAGAAATTGAAAAAGTGGTGAATTTTCATACTAGCGCCGAAAAGACTAGTGAATGGAATTTAAAAGAAATTGCAGAAACAATTAATTCAATGATTAGCTTATCTAATCAAGAAGAAGAATTAAAGAAACTCTTAGTTAGCAGTCTAAGTGATAGTCGTGAGGCTATTATCAAATATCTTCAAACAAAAGCAGAGGAAATATATCAGTCTCTTGTTAGTCGTTTTGTAAGCCTGGGGGTAGATTTTGTTGAAGTGGCCAAAGGAATGTTGCTTAGATCAATCGACCAGATGTGGGTGGACCATTTAGAGACTATGGATTATATGCGTCGAGGCATTGGTTTGCGTGGCTATGGTCAACGCGATCCATTGGTTGAGTATAAAAAAGAAGCCTATCGCATGTATCATGAACTTTTAGATTTAGTGCGTCAACAATTAGTATATTCTATCTATCGTGTTGGTGATGCTTTAAATATGGCGCCATCAGCTTTAATGAATTTAGCCAAGAGTGAGCAACCTAAGAATCTAAAACTTGAAGGAGCACCTAAGGAAATGGAAAAACTAAGTTCTAAAAGAGATAATTTTGATTTAGTTAGAGAAAGAATTAAAGATGAGTCGGGAAAAACAGTAGGTAGAAATGATCCTTGTCCTTGTGGGAGCGGTAAGAAGTTTAAGAAGTGTTGTGGTAAATAATTTATGAAGATAATATTAGCTTCAAAGGAAAAATTTTTATTAACTAAAGGCTATGACTTGCTTGGTATTGATAGAAAAGATTTAAAAATAGGAATTATTGATACGGCTTTTAAAGTTGTTGAGGATCAAGAGTATATTAGCTATATAGACGAATATTATGAATTGATGAAAGTTTCTGGAATCAATTTTAAGTACTTTGATATTAAAGATAAGAGAGAGGAAGATATAATTAATTTTTTTACTGATCGTAATGTTATTCAGATTGTCGGTGGCAATGCTTTTTATTTATTAAAAACTATAAGAGAAGTAAAATTTGATTTAATTCTAAAAAAACTTTTTGAACAGGGATTAAATTATATTGGCTGTAGCTCTGGTTCATATATCATGTGCCCAACAATTGAAGTTGCTTCTTGGAAGGCTAATCGCGATAGATATGCTTTGACCGATTTTTCCGCCTTAAATTACTGCCCCTTTTTAATAAAATGTCACTTCAGTGATGATAAGAAAGAGGAAATGATAAAAAGAGCCAAGACTTTACAGTATCCTTTAAAGCCTTTAAAAGATGATCAATGTTTTTTATTGGAAAATGGTAAAATAAGTTTTATTGGTGATAGTGAAGAAATTATTTTATCAAAATTTTAACTTTTCTTCATGATGTTTTTGTTATAATGATTAGTATAATTTATTAATCATTAAAACTATGAAAAAAAACCACGACAATACAATTAGCTTGTTTCAAGGTAAAGCCATTAGAAAGACGATCCATCAAAAAGAATGGTGGTTTTCAATCGTTGATATTTGTCAAGTTTTAAGCGAAAGTCCAACTCCTCGTCAATATTGGGAAAAAGTGAAAACAAGAGAATTTCCTGAATTTCAACTGTCCCCAAATTGGGGACAGTTGAAAATGATAGCTGAGGATGGAAAAATGAGAGAAACAGATTGCGCTAATACTGAAGGAATATTACGCATTATTCAATCGATACCATCACCGAAGGCCGAACCTTTTAAAAGATGGTTGGCTAGAGTTGGTTATGAAAGAATTCAAGAAATTGATGATCCAGAATTAGCAACTAAGAGGACTAGATTATTGTATAAATTAAAAGATTATCCAGAAGATTGGATTGAAAAAAGGATGAGAAGTATTGCGATTAGAGAGGATTTAACTGATGAATGGCAAAAACGAGGAGCGCAGAAAGATAAAGACTATGAAATACTGACAGCGGAAATATCGCAAGCGGCCTTTGGTTTAAAACCCGGAGAGTATAAGAAGGTGAAAAAATTAAAAGCTGAAAATTTACGAGATCACATGGATGATTTTGAGTTAATTCTAACCATGCTTAGTGAAAGAACAACAGCCGAAATTCATCGTAGCGATGATTCTAAAGGCATGATAAAATTAAAAAATGATGCTAGAGTCGGTGGTTCTATTGCTGGTTCTGCTAGAAAACAAATAGAAAGAAAGATCGGTCGTTCAATTGTGTCTGATAGTAATTTTTTGAATAATAATAAGAAAAAGTTAATAAAATAAAATATGTCACTAGAATCTTTATCACTCAATAAAAGCAAGGAAGAGAAACTACTTTTCTTACAAGAAAAGTTAGGTCTTTGTGGTTTAAGTGAAAAGGTTTTGGCGGACTATAAAGATCTAATCTCTAAAGTAGATTTTAAAAATATTGATTTAAGTTCTGAAGCAGGCACAATTCACGTGGATATGTTATCAGCTTTGTTGACCGAACAAAAAAATGGAGAAATATTTTTTCAAAATATTTTAGATGTTATTAATAAAGATTTAGAATCAGTTGATAATGTGATGATTATATCTGCTAAGGAGATTAAGGCTGAAAGTATTGATTTAGACATAGGTACCAATCGTCGCGTTGATAGATTTAACTGTTCTTTTGCTGGTGGCGATAGTTATGAATTTACCTTATCAGCTGATTTAGAAAATTATCCAGATGATGCTGATAGTAATTCTTTTATAGAAAAAGAAGTTTTTGCTGATTCAATAGGGAAAGATAATCAATGGCTGCAAAAATATTTTGCTTACATTAAAAAAGATAGCAGAAAAGGACAACAACGCTTCATTGCAAAAGAATATTTACCAGGAAAAAATATCGCTCAATATTTTAATGAAATGGATAAGAAGCGGGAAAATATTTCTGAGTTTATTAACGTAGCCTGTGAGACGGCTTTTGCTATGGGTGGTTTATATAAAAAAATGAATGGTCAGTTATTAGGTGATTTAAAGTTAGAGAACCTTATCTATAATTATGAAAATCCAGATAGTGCTAGTCCGGCTTGTCGTATTTGTGATCATTCTGGCTATCATGATAATGAGGCAGATAAGCGCAGCGCTTTGCAGATATTGGCTCACATAAATAGTTTTATGACCATTTATTATTCTAAGGCGACTAAAAGCGATTCTGAAGAATTACGCGATGAAGCTGTCTCTATAGTTGATGCATATTTAGATTCTTTTATCGGAGAGATAGGAGAAGATTTGAGAGATAAATTTTTAGAGAATGTAAGTGAATTAAGAAAAATACCTATAGATAAGCGACAATGGGAATTATCTGATGATATTATTGATTATGTTTTAAATTATGATTTTTAATATTTTATATTTATGTCCGAAAAACAACTTAATTTTATAAATATTTTTGATGAAGCGGATAAAGAATATCAAGTAGAGTTAGCAGCGAAAAAGAAAAAAGAAGAAGAGGATAAAGTTGATTTAGTGTCACCAGAGCTCAGAAAATATTGGCAAGCTATTGAAAAGGATAAAAAACTAATTGCACAAAGACAGGCGATTATTAGGTCTGACGATGAAGTGCCTTTGACGGAATTTTCCCCTTTTATGTTAGAGATTAATTGGTATATTAAAAGAATGGCTGCTTTTTATGAGGCTAGAGATAAGGCGGAAAAGGGAGAGGCGTGGAAGAGAGCCTATCGCTTAGTTGTTGATCCTCAGGTGGCTGATACAAAATATATTGATACAGCTTATTTGTATTTAAAATATAAAGCAGCTTATGACAAAGAAGAGATACGTCGCAGCAAAGAAGCGTATCAACTAAAATTAGCAGAAGACAAGAAAATAGCAGCTGAACTTAAGAAAGCTGAGAAAGCAAAAAAAGCTAAAGAGTATCGGCAGAGAAAAAAAGATGATAAAAAGAGTCAAGAAGCAGCAGAGGCTAAAGCTAAGGCAGATTCTGAAGCAGCTATTCGCTATAAAGCAACTGGAGCTAATAGGGCTACTGGCGAATATTTAGAAGATAAAAATGATGAACTGAGACTTGATCCTCGCCAATTTGATAATAATAGAGATAAAGATAATGAGATTAAAGATGATGATAAAGATTAAATTATTTAAAATATGAAAACAGATAACAATTCAAATCAAGAAAAAAGTCTAAGTTTTTCTGAAGCCGAGGAAATGGTTTTATCATTCTGGCAAGAAAATAAGATATTTGATAAGTCACTAGCTAAAGAAGCACCCAAAGGTGAGTATGTTTTTTATGATGGACCTCCCTTTGCTACCGGCACACCTCATTATGGTCATTTAATTTCTAGTATTATTAAAGATGTTATCCCTCGCTATCAGACCATGAAAGGCTATCGGGTTAATCGTAAATGGGGTTGGGATTGTCATGGACTACCAATTGAAAATATTGTAGAACAAGAACTTAAGACTAAGAGTAAAAAAGATATTGAAGAGATGGGTATTGGAAAATTTAATGATATTTGTCGCACTAAAGTAATGACCTATGCTGAAGAATGGGAAAAAGTGATTAATCGTTTAGGGCGTTGGGTTGATTTTGACAATTGCTATCGCACCATGGATTTAAATTTCATGGAAAGTGTTTGGTGGGTCTTTAAGCAGTTATGGGATAAAGGTTTAATCTATCAAGATTATCGCTCAATGCATATTTGTCCTCGTTGTGAAACCACTCTTTCTCAATA
The DNA here is from genome assembly GCA_964435515.1 of uncultured Gammaproteobacteria bacterium. Taxonomy (GTDB): domain Bacteria; phylum Patescibacteriota; class Patescibacteriia; order Patescibacteriales; family UBA12465. The sequence goes on from CAYSZD010000005.1 coordinate 18,644, forward strand.
TGAGGTAACTGAAGGCTATAAAGATATTAAAGACCTGTCAGTAATTGCTAAGTTTGAATTAATAGATGAGGCTGGAACTTATATTTTAGCCTGGACAACTACCCCCTGGACCCTTATTGGTAACGTGGCCTTAGCTATTGGTCTTGAAATTGAGTATGTAAAAATAAAAATGGATGATAGTTTCTATATTCTAGCCAAAGAAAGATTAGCTGACGTAATTAAAGATAAAGAATATGAGATTGTAGCTAGTTTTAAAGGCACTGAACTTGTAGGAAAAAAATATAAATCATTATTTAACTATTATTCTCAGGATAAGACTCTAGAAAATAGAGAGAATGCTTGGCAGGTATATGAGGCCGCTTTTGTAACCACAGAAGATGGTACCGGTGTGGTTCATATTGCTCCAGCTTTTGGTAGTGATGACATGGAATTAGGCAAAGAAAAAAAGTTGCCTTTTGTCCAACACGTTGGTTTTAATGGTATTTTTAGTTCCGAAGTGCTGGATTTTGTTGGCCTACATGTTAAGCCAGAAGGCGACCACATGACCACAGATATTGAGATTATTAAATATTTAGCCGCTAATAATCTATTGTTTCATAAAGAGAAATATGAACATAGTTATCCTCATTGTTGGCGTTGTGATACACCATTAATTAACTATGCCACTTCTTCTTGGTTTGTAGCGGTGACTAAAATGAAAGCGAAATTGCTCGAAACTGCTAAGGAAATAAATTGGAGTCCTAGTTATATTAAAGATGGTCGTTTTGGTAATTGGCTGGAAGGGGCTAGAGATTGGTCTATCTCTCGTCAACGTTTTTGGGCTAGCGCTATTCCTATTTGGCAATGTGAAAATGGTCACTATCATGTAGTGGCTTCAGTAAAAGAACTTGAAGAGCTAAGCGGAGAAACAATTAGTGATATTCATAAAGACAAAGTAGATCATATTACTTTTAAATGTTTAGAATGTGGTCAGCCTATGAAGCGTATTAGTGATGTACTTGATTGTTGGTTTGAGTCAGGTGCTATGCCTTATGCTCAACTTCATTATCCCTATGAGAATAAAGAGAAGTTTGAACAGAATTTTCCTGCCCAATTTATTGCCGAAGGAGCTGATCAAACTCGAGCTTGGTTCTATTATCTTCATGTTATTTCTGGCGGTATAAAAGAAAGTCATGCTTTTTCGAATGTGATTGTGAATGGCATTGTTTTAGCTGAAGATGGCAAAAAAATGTCTAAACGCTTGAAAAATTATCCTGATCCCAGCTTAGTCATGGAAAAATATGGCGCTGATGCTTTACGTGCCTATCTTTTATCTTCACCAGTAATGCAATCAGAAAATCTCAATTTTGCTGAAAAGGGAGTTGAAGAGTCTTTACGTAAAAACATCATGACCCTTTGGAATGTTTATCGTTTCTATCAAACTTATGCTGATCAATATCAAGCTGTTGAACTAGAAGCTAAAAATATATTAGATATTTGGATAATGGCAAAATTAAAAGAGCTAAGTGAAGAGCTTAGAGCGGCTATGGATAGTTATAATTTGCCTAAAGCCATGAGACCTGTGACTGCCTTTATCGACGAACTGTCTACTTGGTACCTTCGTCGTTCTCGTGATCGTTTTAAAAGTGAGGATGAAAGTGATAAGCAGGATGCTTTAGGAACAATTCGTTTTGTTTTTATTACTTTGTCCAAATTAATAGCTCCACTAATGCCTTATATAGCTGAAAGATTATGGCAAAATGTAACAACTAATAATTTTCAAGATCGCGCTGCTTCAGTTCATTTAGAAGCTTGGCCAGAATTAGCAGCTTTATCGACAGAAGAAAAAGAAGTTTTAGAACAGATGACACTTAGCAGACAGGCAGCTGAACTGGCTTTAGCAGCTAGAGATAAGGAGGGAATTAAGATTAGACAGATGTTGGCAAAAGCTGAGTTTAAAGGAGGTGGTAAATTACAAGAAGATTATATTCATCTTTTAATGGATGAATTAAATCTTCAAACTATTACTTGGTTAGGAGGAGAAGGGAATTTAGAAGTTGAACTTGATTTAAATATTACACCGGAATTAAAATTGGAAGGATATAAGAGGGAACTTATTAGAACTATTAATCTCTTACGTAAAGATGCCTCTCTTACCGCTAGTGATGTAATTAATATTTCTCTAACTTCAAACGATGATTTAGTTTCTGTTTTGAGTATTATCGGTGAAGATTTAAAAAAAGCGACAATTGCCGAATCTATTTCTCTAAAAGCTTTAGAAAAATCCTTGGTTAGTAAAGATTTAAAGCTGGATGAGATGAAAATTACAGTTGCGATAGATAAATTAGCTTAATTGTGATTTTTTAGACAAAATTCTAAAAAAATGTTATAATAACTAAGAATTTAATTAATTATTTAAATAATAAAGCTATGACTACTTGGATTATTATTGGAGTGATTGTACTATTGTTGCTTATTTTAGTATCAATTTACAACGCTCTTATTCGTTCTAAAAATAGAGTTGATGAGGCTTGGAGTGATATTGATGTTCAACTCAAGCGTCGTCACGACTTGATTCCTAATTTAGTAGAAACAGTGAAGGGCTATGCTGCTCACGAACAAGCTACTTTTGAGAAAGTGGTAGAAGCAAGAAATAGCGCCATGACCGCTCAAGCTAGTAAGGATCCTAAAGCAATGGAAATGGCAGAAAATCAATTATCTTCTACTTTAAAATCAATTTTTGCTTTAGCAGAGAATTATCCTGATTTAAAAGCTAATCAAAATTTCTTAGAATTACAGAGAGACTTAACTGACACAGAGGATAAGATTATGGCTTCACGTCGTTTCTATAATACTAATGTTCGTGACTTCAATACTAAATTACAGGTTTTTCCAACTAATATTTTTGCCAAACAACTTGGTTTTACTAAATATAAGTTTTTTGAAGGAGTAGAGAGTGATAGGGAAAACGTTTCCGTAAAATTCTAGTTTAAATTAATCTTTATTATTAATCATCTTTTTGTTTTAATTAATAAATTAAAGTAAATAAGATATTAAAATATATGTGGTATATTCTCATTGTTATAGTGGTCTTAATTTTGGCCTTTTTAAAACAGGTTAATCAATATGAAAGAGGTGTAGTATTTACTATGGGTCGCTATTCCTATGTTATGAATCCAGGCTGGAGACTTCTTATTCCTGTCTTTCAAAGTTTTCGTAAGGTGGATATTAGAGTAAAAGCAGTAGATGTTCCTGATCAAAAAGCTATTACCAGAGATAATGTTCCTGTTATGGTTAATGCGGTTATATACTATAAGGTGTCAGCTGCTGAAAAGGCGATTATTGAGGTAGAAAATTTTCAATATGCTATTTCTCAATACGCTCAGACAACTATGCGTAATATTGTGGGTGAAGTTACTTTAGATGAGTTGTTAAGCAAAAGAGACAAAATTGCTGAAAGAATTCGTGATATAGTTGATGCAGAAACTGATGCTTGGGGACTTAAGGTAAATAATGTTGAGTTAAAAGATGTGTCTTTACCAGAAGCCATGGAAAGGACTATGGCTAAACAGGCAGAGGCTGAAAGGGAAAAGAGGGCGGTAATTATTAATTCTGAAGGAGAATTAGCGGCTGCCTCTAATATCTCCGAAGCAGCTAGAACTTTGGCTGGTGCACCTGGTGCCTTGCATTTACGTACCTTACAGTCAATTAATGATATTTCCTCTGATCAATCAAACACTATCGTCTTTATGACCCCAATAGAAGTTCTTAAGGCTTTTGAAGGTTTTGCTAAAAAGATGGATACTGATAAATAATTATATTATCTATGGCTAATCTATATTCATATAGCACTGCCAATAAAAGAAAAACCTGGTTTTTAATGACCGGGTTTTTCATCTTTATTATCGCAGTTGGCTATGTTTTTTCAGTGGCAATGGATATCCCGGGAATTTTAGCGGGAGCGGTTTTTATTAGCATTTTCATGAGTCTTATTAGTTATTGGTATAGCGATAAAATTGTTTTATCTATTTCTGGCGCCACTTTAGTTAATCAGGAAAATAACAAAGAATTATATCGTTTGGTAGAAAATCTATGTATTACAGCTGGTCTGCCTTTGCCTAAAATTTATATAATTCAAGACCCAGCTCCTAACGCCTTTGCTACTGGACGTAATCCTGAACATGCTGCTATTGCTTTTACCACTGGTATTTTAGGTAAATTAGAGAAGAATGAATTAGAGGGTGTAGTGGCTCATGAACTTTCTCATATCGGCAACCGTGATATTTTAATTGCCACTGTCGCTACTATATTGGTGGGTATTGTAGTTTTGTTAGCAGACCTTTTTTGGCGCTGGTCCTTTTTTGGCGGCAGGAACGACAATGATAATAGAGATTCTAGAATAGCTTTAGTTATTAGTGTGTTAGCAATTATTTTTGCTCTTTTAGCTCCTTTGTTTGCACAATTACTACAATTAGCTATTTCTCGCAAACGGGAATTTGCCGCGGATGCAGACGGAGCTTTGCTAACTCGCTATCCTGAGGGCCTAGCTCGAGCTTTAGAAAAGATTAGCGCATATGATGGTGGTTCGGTTAAAAAAGCTACGAAAGCCACGGCACACATGTATATTGCTTCTCCTTTAAGTCTAGATAAGCAAAAACACATTTCTTGGTTTAATAAATTGTGGCAAACTCATCCACCAGTAGAAGAGAGAATTTCTAAGCTTCGGGGCCTATCTTAGGGCTTATATAGACCTTTTTGTCAAGATTTAATAATTATCTTATATATACTATACTCTAAGTATATGATTGCCTATTTAAAAGGAGAAATATTAGTTAAAGCCACTAATTATATTATATTAAATGTAAATAATATCGGCTATCAACTATTTGTTGGTGAGTCTTTTTATGCAGAGTTGAAGATAGGAGAAGAGAGAGAAATATATGTTTCTCATCAAGTACGTGAAGACGCCTCTGATTTATATGGTTTTAGAAATGTATCAGAATTAGATTTATTTGAATTACTATTATCTGTTTCAGGCGTTGGTCCTAAATCGGCTTTAGGAGTCCTATCTATTGCTTCAGTGGCTGATGTTAAAGAAGCGGTTGTTCGTGGTGATGCAACATTACTGACTAAAGTTTCAGGTATTGGCAAAAAAACGGCCGAAAGATTAGTGCTTGAACTTAAAACTAAAATTCTAAAATATACTGATGTGAGTAGTGATAAGGCGGACATCCCGGCTGGACTTGGTGATGAATTAGACGCTCTGATGTCTTTAGGCTATGGCCTATCTGAGGCTAGACAAGCTTTACAAAATTTAGGCGAAGAGCTTGTAGATAGCGGTTCAAGGGTGAAGGCAGCTTTAAAAAAGTTAAGTAAGAAAATATAAAATTATATGAGACAATCTCAATTATTTACCAAAACAGTTAAAGAGTTGCCAAAAGATGAAGCTAGTTATAATGCTCAAGTATTACTTAGAGCTGGTTTTATTGATAAAGTGGCAGCTGGTGTCTATTCTTTTTTGCCTTTAGGCTTAAAAGTTTTAAATAAAATAAGACATATCATTAGTGAAGAAATGGAGAGTATTAATGGTCAGGAAGTTAGTATGCCGGCTTTTGCTCCTAAAGAAAATTGGTTAGCGACTGGTCGTTGGGATGATTTAGATGTTTTATTTAAAATAGCTGCTTCTGATAAAAAAGAATATGCTTTAAATGCTACTCATGAAGAAGTAGTGACTCCCTTGGCTAAGAAATTTATTACTTCCTATCGTGAATTACCTTTTGCCGTTTTTCAAGTTCAAACTAAATTTCGTAATGAGAAAAGAGCTAAATCTGGCCTTTTGCGAGGTAGAGAATTTTTAATGAAAGATTTATATTCCTTTCATGCTGATCAAGAAGACTTAGATGCATATTACGAACAAGCTATTGAGGCCTATTATCGAATTTTTAAACGCTTGGGCTTAGCTGATATTACTTATTTAGCTTATGCTTCTGGTGGTACTTTTGCTAAATATTCTCATGAATTTCAAACAGTGACTGAAGCTGGAGAAGATTTAATTTATATTTGTGATAAATGTAAATTAGCAGTTAATAAAGAAATAATTAAAGAACAATCTACTTGTCCTAAGTGTGGTAATGATAAGCTAAGGGAAGAGAAGGCTTGTGAAGTGGCTAATATATTTAAATTAGGAACAAAATATTCAGCTCCTTTTGATTTATCATATCAAAGCCAAAATGGAGAAAAAAAATTAGTGGTGATGGGTTGTTATGGTATGGGTCTTAGTCGTATCATGGGGATTATTGCTGAGGTGTGTCATGATGACAAGGGTCTTATTTGGCCAGAAAATATTGCTCCATTTAAAATTCATTTAATATCATTAGGTGAGAAGGAAAAAAGCGATAATGTTTATCAAGAATTATTAGCTCAAGGATTAGAGCTTCTTTATGACGATAGAGATGTTTCTGCTGGAGAAAAGTTTGCTGATGCAGATCTTATTGGTTGCCCCTATCGTTTAGTTATAAGCTCTAAGTCTTTAGCTGCTGGAGGAGTAGAGTTGAAGAAAAGAGGGGAACAAGAAGTTAAGATTATAAATATAAAAGATATAATGAAATATGTTTAATAAATTATTGGGAAAATTCAGTCATGATTTAGGTATTGATTTGGGTACTAAAAATACTTTGATTGTTATGAGTGATAAAGGTCTAATTATTAATGAACCCTCGGTAGTAGCTATTAACAAGAGAACTAATGAAATTTTAGAAGTAGGTGAAGCAGCCAAGAAAATGGTGGGAAAAACTCCAGCTCATATCGAGGCTATTAAACCACTTATTAATGGTGTTATTTCTGATTTTGAGGTAACTGAAAAAATGTTAAAGTTTTTTTTAGCTAAAGTGCATCGTGAAAATTTTGCTCTTTTTCCTCGTCCACGAGTAGTTATCGGCATACCTTTAGATCTAACAGAAGTGGAAAAAAAGGCAGTAGAAGATGCGGCTAAATCAGCTGGGGCCAGAAAAGTATATTTAGTAGAAGAGGCCATGGCTTCGGCTGTGGGAGCTCGTTTACCTGTCACTGAAGCGACTGCTACCATGATGGTTGATATTGGTGGTGGTAGTACTGAAATCGCGGTGATTTCATTAGGGGGTGTAGTGACTTGGAAATCTTTGCGTTTAGCTGGTAATGAATTTGATCATAATATTATTGAATATATTAGAGAAGAATTTAATATCTTAATTGGTGAACAATTAGCTGAAGAGATTAAAATCACTATTGGTTCAGCTATGCCTAGTGAAGAAGTGCAAGAAATGGAGGTTAGAGGCAGGGATTTGATTAGTGGTTTACCTAAAGCAGTGATAGTAACTGATGCTCAAATTAGAGAAGCTATTAGTAGGACTATTAATAAGATGGTGGATGATATTAAAACTATTCTAGAAACTACCCCACCTGAGTTAGTATCTGATATTTATGAAAGAGGTATTTATTTGGCAGGAGGAGGTTCTTTACTTAAAGGTTTAGATCAAGCCATTTCATTAGCTGCTAAAATTCCAGTTAAGATTGTTGATGATCCTTTAACTTGTGTGGTAAGAGGTTGCGGAATTTTGATTAGTAATCCCGAATTATTAACAAAGGTGACTCTAGCTAATGTGGTGACAGAAAAATAATTATGTTTTCATTTCTAAAATCTCGTAAATTTATATATTGGTTAATAGCCATAGTTTTTATTTTTATTATTCATGCAGTTGGTTTATTAAGGCCTTTGGAAAACTTAGTGATAAATGTCTTAAGTCCTGTAAATCAATATTTTCATAGCAGAGGTATTGCAATGCGTGGTTCAAATCAAGAACTTTCAAGGTCAGAATTAGAAGCTCAGTTATTGGTATTACAAGAACAGCGGGCGCAAGAGGCTGTTGATGAGGCTCAAATGACTTTATTACTAGAGGAGAATAATAAGTTGCGAGAACAATTAAACTTTTTAGATAATCATCAGTATAGATCTTTAAGCGCTAATATTTTAGCTCGTCAAAATTTATTTGACGCTAGTGATAAGGTTCAAGATATTATTTTAGATAGAGGTTCGCGGGATGGCATTGTGCCTGGCTTAGCCGTTGTTGATGAACAGGGAATTATTATTGGCAAGGTACTAGAAAGCCAAGAGGGTAGTGCTAGGGCATGTCTTACGGTTGCTCCTGACTGTCGCTTAGCCGTGGCTATTCTAAATCAGGATAGAACCATTGGTTTGTCTGATGGAGATTTAGGATTAACTATTAAATTAGACTTTATACCTCAATTAGAAGAAATAAATTTGGGCGATATTGTTATTAGTTCTGGTTTAGGTGATAATATACCGCGTGGTTTAGTGGTCGGCAGGGTGACACAGGTAAATAAACAAAGTAATGAGATTTGGCAGGATGTAAACATTGAATCATTAGCCTCAGTTTATAATTTGACAGTTGTGTCAGTGATTTTACCTTAAAGACTTATGTCAAAAAAAATACTATCTGTAGTTGTAATAATTTTACTGGCTATTATTTTAGTAGTATTACAATTTTCACTAATCAGCGCCTTGCCTTATCCTTGGTATAATATTAATTTATTAATTGTATCTTTAATTTTAGTGTTTTTAATTAGTAGTAAAGAACAGGCTTGGCTTTTAGCTTTATCTTTAGGCTATTTTAGCGATTTATTAAGTTTTCAACCTTATGGCGCTGCTATTATTTCATTATTCTTTAGTGCTGTAATAGTATATTTAATTTTAGAGAATTGGTTGACTAATCGTTCTCTTTATTCTTTCTTACTTTTAGCGGTGATTGGTATTGTGAGCGAACGCTTTATTTATTATCTATTTGTTTTTATTTTTGATTGGTCAGGAAGAGTAAATGGTTTCTTTTTATTTAAGGCAGTATTTTGGGAATCTCTCGCTTGGAGCATTTTAGCCGGCTTGCTTATTGTTATTTTTTCTTTTCATTTTCTTGTACTTTTAAGTCGCAAATTACAACCTTTCTTTTTGAGCAAAAAATAATTTATGTTATTATATAAGTATAATATTTATGAAATATAATGTTATTACCATTGGTGGAGCTACTTTAGATATTACTTTTCTTACCAAAGATGGTATTTTAATAGACAATCACCGAGATATCTTGCGTCAACAATTATTAGCTTTTGAATATGGAGCGAAGATAAAGGTGGATAAATTTCATAATCTCTTTGGTGGAGGAGCGTCTAATGCAGCGGTTAATTTTGCCCGCAGCGGTTTTAAAACTGCTTGTTTGGCTTGTGTTGGTGATGATGAAAGCGGGCATAAAATAATGAAAAATTTAAAAGATAATCGGGTTGCTACAGAGATGATGCAGATTGATAAAAATAGTGATACAGGTCTATCTTGTATTTTAGTGGCACCACAAGGGGAAAGAATTATTTTTACCAGTCGTCAGGCAAATACTAATTTGAGTATTAGTAAAAAAGAAGAACAGTATTTAGTTAAGGCAGATTGGCTTTATCTATCTTCTTTGTCTGGCAAGTGGAAAGATATGGCGAAGAAAATTTTTGCTCTCTCTGGCCCTAAAATAGCTTGGAATCCAGGCTCTTCTCAATATCAAGCTGGATTGAAAAATTTAAAGCTCTTTCTTAGTCGTACTTCGGTTTTATGTTTAAATAAAGACGAGGCCATTGAATTAGTTTTAAGCGATTCAAAATATCGAGGTAAGCATCCAGAGCTTTTAGATGATGTGAAGAATCTATTAATTAGATTAAAAAGCATGGGTCCAGAAATTGTGTTAATTACCAATGGTTCATTGGGTGCTAATGCTTATGATGGAAATAAATTCTATCATCAGAAAATATTAAAAGAAAAAAAACGGGTTGATATGACTGGTGTTGGTGATGCTTTTAATTCTTCTTTTATTGTAGGACTTTCTCTAACAAAAGGTGATATTCAAAAAGCTCTATATTTGGGTTCAAAAAATACAGCTGCCAAAATTGCTAATTTTGGTGCTCAAAGTGGTTTGCTTGATTTAAGAAAATTAATTTAAACTATATGATTGAAGGAGTTATTATTAAAGAGTTAAAAAAATATAATGATGATAGAGGCTGGCTGACAGAAATATATCGTCGCGATGAAGTCGATTTATCTCCAGCTATGTCTTATGTGAGCTTGACTTTGCCGGGCGTAGCCAGAGGTCCTCATGAGCATGTCTATCAAAGTGATTTTTTTATTTTCATTGGTCCTGGTACTTTTCGTTTATATCTTTGGGATCGTCGAGAAAATTCTAAAACTAAGGGTGAACATTTAGAGATTGAAGTAGGAGAGAATCATCCCTGTTCAGTTTTAGTACCACCAGGCGTGGTCCATGGCTATAAATGTATTTCTGAAGTAGCGGCTCTATCTATTAATTTACCTGATAAATTATATAAAGGTGTTTTAAAGGCAGATGAAATAGATGAAATACGTTGGGAGGAAGATAATAATAGTCCTTATCAAATAAAATAGTTTTTTATGTGTGTATTTTGTAAAATTATAGCTAAGGAAATACCTGCTTATGTAATAAAAGAGAATGAAATGGTTTTAGCTTTTTTGGATATCAATCCAGTCCATCCTGGTCATATTTTAGTTGTTCCTAAAAAACATTTTGCTAATTTAGAAGAGTTAGAAGGTGATTATTTGGAAGCAGTGATGTTGATGATAAAAGAGATGGGATTTTTAATTAAAGAAAAATTAAAAGCTGATAGCTATAATGTTATTTTAAATAATGATAAAGCAGCGGGTCAAGAAATAGCTCATCTTCATTTTCATTTAATTCCTAGAGTTGAGGGTGATGGTCTAAAATCTTGGCCTCATAAAGAATATCAGACAGGAGAAGCAGAGGAGGTTTTAAAAAAACTACAATCTTAATATGAAATTACTCGTTACCGGCGGGGCTGGTTTTATCGGTTCCAACTTTATCCACTATTGGTTAAATAAATATCAAGCTGACTCTATTGTTAATCTTGATGTTTTAACATACGCTGGTAATTTGGCTAATTTAGAAGATTTAAGTGACAGTTCTCGTTATTCTTTTTTTAAAGGAGATATTGCTGATAAGGAGGTGGTAGCGGAAGCAATGAAGGGTGTTGATTTGGTGGTTCATTTTGCAGCTGAAAGTCATGTTGATCGTTCAATTATAGATAGCTCTGATTTCATTCATACTAACATTGAAGGAACAAGAGTATTATTAGAGGAAGCTAAGCGTTTGGGTGGAATTCGTTTTCATCATGTTTCTACTGATGAAGTTTTTGGGGCTTTGAGTTTAGATGGTGCTAAATTTAATGAGTCTACTCCTTATGACCCTCGTTCTCCCTATAGCGCTTCTAAAGCGGCCTCTGATCACCTAGTGCGAGCTTATTTTCATACTCATAAATTGCCAATTACTATTTCTAATTGTTCTAATAATTATGGCCCTTATCAATATCCAGAAAAGTTAATTCCTTTATTTATCACAAACCTTATAGACGGAATAGCAGTGCCAGTGTATGGCGAGGGGAAGAATGTGCGTGATTGGATTCACGTTGATGATCATAATCGTGGAGTAGATGCAATTATTCATAAGGGTAAAATTGGTGAAACCTATTGCTTGGGAGGAAATAGCGAAAAGAATAATTTAGAAATTACAGAAAATATTTTATTTTTAATGGAGAAGGGTCAGGAGATGATTAAACATGTTCCAGATCGATTGGGTCACGATTTGCGTTATGCTATTGATTATACTAAAGCTAGTCGTGAGCTGGATTGGGCTCCACAAATTAATTTTAGTGATGGCCTAAAACAAACAGTAGAGTGGTATAAAACCAATGAGGCCTGGTGGAGGCCTTTAAAGAAATAGAATTATTTAATATAACTATTTTAAAAATATGAAAAATAAAAAAATTTTTATTCTTGAAGATGACGTTGATATCCTTTATGGCATATCAGCTGAGCTTAGTAGTGAAGACTATGAGGTTGAGTCTAGTGAGGGCGAAGAAGACATGGAGACTTTGATTCGTAATATTAATGAATTTAATCCAGATTATATTATTTTAGATTTAATTCTACCAAAATTAGATGGTTTTGAAGTGTTAAAGAAAATCAAGCAAGAAGTAGAGCTTAGTGAGGTACCAGTCTTTATTTTTACCGATTTAAGTGATGAAGATAGTAAAGAGAGAAGCCTGGGAATGGGAGCTGATCAATATTTCTTGAAAGATGAATTTGATATCTATAGTTTTAGTCAAAAGATTAAAAAAATCATTGAAAATAAAAGAGAAGACGATGAATTAGAGGCAGAAGAGGGAATTGAGTATGAATAATAATAAATTTTTTTTGTTTGACATTATAGCGATTTCTTAGTAATATAAAAGATTATCGAGTCTGTTTTTTGTTATATTTTTTTGTTTTTAGCTTATTTTATGTTTATTAAACGCATTGGTATTGATTTAGGCACAACTTATACTTTAGTTTACTTACCTAAACGGGGCATTGTTATTAACGAGCCTTCAGTGGTGGCTGTTTCTGTTGATGAGAATAAGATTTTAGCAGTAGGCAATGAAGCTCGTGATATGTTAGGTCGCACGCCTGATACTATTGTGGCGGCCAGACCATTAAAAGATGGTGTTATTGCTGATTACCGTACCACCGAAGCAATGATTCGTTATTTTATTAATAAAACCTTAGGAGGAATGAGACTATTTCGCCCAGAAGTTATGGTGGCAGTGCCAGCTGGTATTTCTTCTACAGAAAGAAGAGCAGTAATTGAAGCTACTATTGCTGCTGGCGCCAAGGCGGCTTATATTATTAAAGAGCCGGTAGCAGCGGCTATTGGAGCTGATATTCCTATTGGTTCAGCTACTGGACATATGATTATTGATATTGGCGGAGGCACAGCGGAAATGGCTGTTATTTCTTTAGGTGGAATTGTAGCTTCTAGTTCTGTGCGTGTGGGAGGCAATAAATTTGATGCTGCTATTTTAGAACATGTGAGAAAAAAATATAATTTGGCTATTGGCGAGAGAACAGCCGAGGAAATAAAAATAAATATTGGTTCAGCTTTGTTCATTGAAGATAAATTATACATGGAGATTAGAGGTAGAGATATTGTTACTGGTTTGCCTCGTAGCATTACTGTTTCAAGCGATGATGTAACTGAAGCTATTCAAAATGAACTTGAAGCAATCATTGGAGCAGCTAAAAAAGTTTTACAAAAAACACCGCCAGAATTAGCGGCTGATATTATGGATAAGGGTATTATTCTTTCTGGTGGCAGCGCTCTTTTGCGTAATATTGATCAGTTAATTTCACGTACGACGGGTGTGCCGGCTTATATTGCTGATGACGCTCTTCTTTGTGTCGCCAAAGGAACAGGTATTGCTTTAGATAATTTAGATTCATATAAACGTAGTATTTTAGCTACTAAATAATTATGATTATTGGTATAGATGCCTCACGAGCAAATAGATCATTGCGCACCGGTACTGAGTGGTATTCTTTCCATATCATTAAACATTTAGTGGCTGTTGATCAAGAGAACCAATATATTTTATATGTCGATACAGAGCTAGCAGCTGATTTAAAAGAAGCCCTTAGTCCTTATAAAAATGTGCGTTTTAAAAAATTATCTTGGCCTTGGCCTTTTTTTTGGACCTTGGGAAGACTATCTCTAGAGATGTTATTTCATCGTCCGGATGTGCTATTTGTGCCCGCTCATTCTTTACCGCTTATTAATCCTAAAAAAACGATAACCACCATTCATGATATTGCGTTTGCCAGAGAGCGCCATCTTTATCAAAAAAAGTTTCTTAAAACTGACAGGCCGGCTAATAAAAAAGTGTTAAATAGTTTTATTAAAATTATTACCAATGGTCGCTATAGTTCTCATTCTTTAGATTATTTATTTTGGTCAACTGCTCATGCACTTAAGAGGGCAAAGGCTATTATAACTGTTTCGGAATTTACTAAAAATGAAATTATTGAAGTTTATTCTAGGCGCTATGAGTCAAAACTAAAAGTCGTTCATAATTCTTATGACGCTAGTCTTTATCGATTTCAAGATAATATTGAAGAAAGGAAAATAATATTAAAGAAATATGGTATTAGAGATCCTTTTTTCTTGTATGTCGGAAGATTAGAAAAAAAGAAAAACACCTCTTCTTTAGTAGAAGCCTTTGCTCTATTTAAAGAAAAATTTCCAGATAATAAAGTGAAATTGGTGATGATTGGTAATGCTGGTTTTGGTTTTGATGAAATTAAATATATTATTGAAGAATATAATTTAGATAATGAAATTATTATTCCAGGCTGGGCAGAAGAAAATGATTTACCTTATATTTTTAGTGCTGCTTTAGCCTTTGTTTTTCCTAGTTTGCATGAAGGTTTTGGTATTCCTGTTCTACAAGCCATGGCTTGTCATGCGCCTGCTATTATTTCTGATTTGCCAGTGTTAAGAGAGGTGGCAGGACAGGCAGCTTTCTTTTTTAACCCTCGTGATCGTGAAGATATTTTAAGGGCTTTAGAATTAATTTATCAGGATGAAGAATTAAGAACTTCTTTGATAGAAAAGGGAATAATCAGAGCTTCTCAGTTTAGTTGGGATAAAGCAGCGAGAGAAACTTTGGCAATTATTAAGAGTTTATAGAGATAAATGTATCTATTTTTTGTTTTGAATTATTGAAAAAAATATGTTATGCTAGAGATGTTATGAAAAAAATAATAACATCTTTTTTTATACTCTTTATTGCTCTGGCGCCAAGCGCTGGTGCAAGTTTTTTGCCTAATGATACTTATATTAATAATCAGTGGTATTTAAGTAGAATTCAGGCTCCGGCCGCTTGGGAAAGGATTAATAGTAGCCCAAGTATTACCATAGCGGTGATTGACTCAGGTATAGATATTAATCATCCAGACTTGCGTGATAATATTTGGCAAAATCAGAAAGAGATTGCTGATAATGGTATAGACGATGATCGCAATGGCTTTATCGATGATGTTTTTGGTTGGGATTTTGTAGAGAATCTGCCTGATCCTAGTCCTAAATTTGAAGAAAATTGGACTGAGTCAGGTTTATCTCATGGTACTATCATCAGTGGTATTATTGGCGCTACTGGGAATAATCGCGAGGGAATTAGTGGGGTGAGTTGGAAAACAAAAATTATGCCTCTTAGAGCTTTGAATGATCAAGGTGATGGTAGGATGAGTAGCGTGGTGCGAGCAATAGATTATGCTGTTCATAATGGTGCTGATATTATTAATCTTAGCTTTGTTGGTTTTAGCTATAATCAAGCTCTGCAAGAATCATTACAACGTGCCTATGAAGCAGGAGTTATTGTAGTAGCTGCGGCTGGTAATGAACAAGAAACAGGGCAGGGTGAAAATATTGACGAACATCCTATCTATCCAGCTTGTTATCAAGGCAAGAATGGTGAGAATATAGTGATAGGGGTGGCTGCTAGTGATGCCTTAGATCAAAAGACTAATTTTTCTAGTTATGGTTTTAATTGTGTAGACATTACTGCTCCTGGTGTTAGCTTTTTTAGCACCATTCCCAAAGGTAGTAATTTATTAGAGCCTAATATAATTTATGATGGTTTTTGGTCAGGAACTTCCATGGCTGCTCCTATAGTGAGTGGTGCCTTGGCTTTAATTGCTGAAATTAATCCTGAATTACAGCCAACGGAAATAGTGAAAATACTATTACAATCTAGTGATAACATTAGTCGTCTTAATCCAAATTATCTTGGTCAACTAGGAAGTGGTCGTGTTAATTTAGACAGAGCCCTATTATTAGCTCAGGAAAAGCTATATTCACATTTAGGTAGATTAATTATTAATCCAGCTTCAACGGGTGATAAAGAAAGACTGGCTAGTTCTTCTGTTTCTATTACTGAAAAAAATGGTCAAATAGTTAAGGATTTTGATTTTGGAGAAGCAATGGGTGGGGTTTTTGCTGCTGGTGATGTTGATGGAAAAGGGGATGATGAAATTATTTCAGCTGCTCCCATCGGGGCAGAGCCATATGTCAGTATTTACGGAGCTGATGGTGAGCTGAGAGGTAGATTTTTAGTCTATGATGCTAATTTCCGTGGTGGTTTTAGTTTGGCGGTAGCTGATGTGACCGGCGATAATGTGGAAGAAATAATTGTTGGTGCTGGTCCAGGCGGTGGCCCTCATGTTCGTATTTTTGATCATAAAGGAGTTTTAAAGGGACAATTTTTTGCTTTTGAAGATTCTTTTCGTGGTGGGGTAAATGTTGCTGCTGGGAATATTGATGGTGTTGGTGCTGCTGAAATAATAGCCGCTAGGGGAGCAGGGGCCTTGCCTGAGATAAAAATATTTGATCGTCGTGGTAATTTAGAAGGTGTGTTTTTAGCCTATGAAAATACTTTTAGAGGGGGTGTACAAGTAAGTGTGGCTAATATTGACGGTCGCTTCGATCGTAATAAAGAAGAAATTATTGTTGCTCCTGGTGCTGGCAGGGAGCCAGAGATAAAAATATTTTCTAATAAAGCAGTGCTTAAAAAAAGTTTTTTAGCTTTTAGAAAAAATTGGCAAGGAGGAGTGAATCTTGCTGCTGGGGATTTAAATAACAATGGTCGAGCTGATATTGTAGTGAGCGCTAAAGCAGGCGCTACGCCGCACGTACGTGTATTTAGTAATACAGGAGACTTACAAGAATCTTTTTATTTCTATCCCGAATCTTTTAATGGTGGAGTTAATATTGGAATAGCTCAATTTATCAATTAATATATAATATATGTCTAAACAAGTTATTTTTGAAAAAAAGAATGTGCTTGTCGCTGGTGGTGCCGGTTTTATTGGCTCTCATTTATGTGATGAGTTGTTAAAAAGCTGTAAAGTGATTTGTGTTGATAATTTCTTAAGTAGTACGGAAAGTAATATTGATCATCTTTTATCTAATCCTGATTTTGTTTTTATTAATCATGATTTGTCTCAGCCTTTAGATCTATTAGCTTTAAATGATTTAGAAAAATTTAAGTTAGAGTTTCAGGGTTTACAGGAAATATATAATTTAGCTTGCCCAATGTCTCCTAAGAATTTTTTAGAAAATCGCTTAATGACAATTAAAGCTAGTTCTGAAGTAGTTATTAATCTACTGGAAATGGCAGTTGCTTTTAAAGCTAAGTTTATGCATTTTTCTTCTTCAGTTATCTATGGTCCTAGAGGAGAAGAAAATTATTTTCAGAAAATGACTGAAAGTGATATGGGGATAGTTGATCACTTATCTCAAAGAGGAGCCTATGATGAAGGGAAGCGTTTCTCTGAAACAATAGTTAGTAATTATCGTGATATTTATAATATTGATGCTAAAATTGTTAGAGCTTTTAGAATATATGGTCCACGGATGGAACTTAATGATGATCAAATGATTCCTGATTTCATTAATGATGCAATAGACGGTAAAGACTTACGTATTTTTGGTGATGAAAATTTTGCTTCTTCATTTTGTTATATCGATGATTTAATTGATGGTGTGTTAAAGTTTATGAAATCAGATCATCCTGGTCCTATGAATTTAGGTTCTGATGTTGACCTTAACTTTACTGATTTAGCAATGATGATTATACGTTTGACTGAGTCTAATTCTAACATTACTTATGAAGATTCAAGGTTGTTTATGAAAGAATTAGCTTTGCCTGATATTCAATTAGCCAAAGAAGTATTATCTTGGATGCCGGTTGTAACCTTAGAAAATGGTTTAAAGAAAACTATATTTGCTCTTAAAGCTCAGAAACGTTTACGCAGTTTTCAGGCTTAATTTAATTTTATAATAATAGTATATAAAAAGACGAACAAATTGTTCGTCTTTTTAAAGTATTTTCTTATTTTCTTATTTTATCATTTCTCTAATTTTCTGGCTTAAATCATTAATATTGCCTGCTTGAAAAAGAATTAAATCTAGATATTCCTTTAACTCCGGAGTGCCCCCAATGTCTGAAGCGATGGCACTAAGACCATGTTGGGCCGCTTCCCAAATGATAGTAGGGGAGTTTTCGTATATTAGAGAGGGTAGAATAACAATATCGTGCTCTTTTATGGTTTTATTTATTTTATCTCTACTTACGTGACCGAGGTAGTCTACATTATCGAATTTTTTTGATTCTTGGGTGATAAAGTCGCTTAAAGATCCTTGGCCAACAATAGTTAGTTGGGCCATATCTTTTGTCAGTCCGCTCATTTTCCAGGCTGATAGTAATATAGCAATGCCTTTATGTTTTTCTATTTGTCCAGCAAAGAGAAAGCGGAGAGGACTATGTTTTTCTTTGGGTTTCTTTTTATTTAAATTAAAGTTTGGTATTACCTCTTGTAGACTGCGGTTGAAGAAATTTTGTTGTTTGTGCAGATCTAGCAGCCACTTAGAAGGAGATATTATTTTAGCTGTTTGTTTGAAAGCTTTTTTAGTAAAGTATTGATAGAAAAGAGCTAAAATATTTTTTATCTTTTTTTCTTCGCCAAGATACATTAGTCCAGATGGATGTAATAGTTGAATGTCATGAAGGACGTGATGGTGAGTAATATTATATTGCTTTAATATTTTTGGCAAAGCTAAACTGAGTCCTAATAAATTATGAGTTATAAATAAGTCTGGTTTTTCTTCTTCAATTATTTGTTTGATTTCTTTTCGATGGGGAGGAAATATTAATTGGCAAAAATGCCAAATTAATTTTCTAATTAGAGAGTATTGATTTAAATATTCATAGCTTGAAGAAAGAAAATATATATTTTTTTCGTTTGTGCGTTTTGTTTTTGTGGGACGAGAAGTGATGATAAATACTTCGTGGCCATTTGTCACAAATTCATCTATCATTTTCTTGCTAATAATTTCAGCGCCACTGTCTCGGCCGTAGGGAGGATATAGATTGTTGGCTAAGCCTATCTTCATATTTATTGTAATTTAGAAAATTCATCTAAAATAGAATCAGCTATTTTTTCCCAAGCGTAATAATCTTCTACTAAAATACGGGCCTCATGGGCCATTTTTTCTTTTTTCTTTTCATCTTGAAGTATCTCATCAATTTTTTGGGCTAAATCATCCGAGCTTCCTACTTGACATAATAGACCTTGTTTGCCGTTTTGAAAGACGCTACGCACTCCTGGTAAATCACTAGCAATAACTGGTAGTCCGCAGGACATGGCTTCTATTAAGACTAGGCCAAAAGCTTCATGACTATTAATGGATGGTAGAATAAGAAGATCAGCTCCTTGATATTGGCGAATTAAATCTTCTTCGTTAACTCTGCCTAAGAAATTGATTTTTTTTAATATTTTTAACTCTAAAGCTTGTTTCTCATATTGATTTTTTAGATTACCATCTCCTACAATATTTAAAGTAACTGAACTTTTAGTTTTGGTCATGGCTTCAAAGAGAATGTTTAAACCTTTAAAATAGTGAGCCTCATCTAAGCCGCCAACAAATAATAGACTATGTCCGCCTCTTTTAATAAATGTTTTAGTGACAAAAGAGACAATATCAGTAGCTTTCTGACTAAGAGGGTTTGAATTTTTTTGGATCTTAGGTTTAAAGATATCCGTTTCTACGCCAAAAGGAATTACTTTTATTTTATGCGGTGAGTGTTTGTTAATATAATTTAGACGACTATTATCAGCATAATCACGGCTAGCGACGATAATGCTGCTAGCTTTTTTAAGTAAAGCTTTTCTGATAACAATTGAAGGGATGGAAAGAATCTTTTTTAAGCCAGGCAGGGAAGGAGTATCCATGTGATAATGGATAATTAATTTCTTTTTTGGCTTAATTAATTTTAGCAATAGTATAAGAGCATCAGCACCAAAGAAAGGATAGTGAAAATATATTACTTCGTATTTTAACAATCTAAAGGGTAGAAAAATAGGAAAGGCTCCATGTCCAAAACGAAGCACTGGGTCTAAAAAGACAGTACCGTGTTTAGTCTTTGGAATTTTAGCTTTTTTTTCTTGAAATGGAGCTAGGGTAAAAGTACGTACTTCGTGTTCTCTTTTTAATATTTCTTCTAGACGATAGGCGCTTTGACCAATACCACCAGCATATGGAGGAAAGGCGCAAACAATTTGAGCTATTTTCATAAGATGCTTTATTTTTTAAGAGTAATATGCCGAACTAAGTCACTTAAATCTTTATCTAATTTATTTATTTTTAATCTTAGTTTAAAGATAAGATAAAAGAGACTAAGGATAGCTAGGTATAAAAGAAAATTAATACCAGAGCCAGAGAAACCAAGTATTTCTACTAATTGGTCTAGTTGTTTTAGAAAAATAATAGCGATGGCGCCCAGTCCCCAGAAAGATAACCAAAAAACGAATTCATTACCATTAATTTGCTTTTTCTTTTTTTGTTGAAAAAGTCGGATAATAAAGAAAAGGATAAAGAGTAGAGCAAGTGTTTGTTGAAGCATATTGACAAAAGTTAGTGTGTATAGTTAAATATAATGTTAATTAATAGTTCATTTATAAACCTAAAACAATAGAAATCATGAAAAACATCACTTGGAAACAGCTGAAAGGGCTCGGTTGGTTCTGTATTGTTTATGCCCTCAGTCGTTTACTTCTATCTTTGCCTGCATTGGCCTTACAAGAAACAAGCATGTTTGCTATCTTTTTTGGTGTCATGACCGGCGCCTGGCTGGTGTTTACGGCCTACAGATCTAACCAAGCTTTATTGGGACTTTCTGTGAGCGTTCTCGTTGCATTAGCCTTTATTTGGCTAAGCTGGGGAGACTTTGGCGTTGTTGGTATGGGGATTGGTATGGCTGGCTTGGCTCTGGCCACTCTTGTAACTTCTGTGGTGCTAATTATTAATCGTATCAACAAGAAGAAAGAATGGCTCATACCTTTGTTGCTTCATGGCATCGGTACGGTGGTGCTCATTTTATTAATGGAATATTTGGTCTTACCAGTAATTTATTAAGCTGAGAAGACTTTTTATAAGGCGAATATCTATTCGCCTTTTTTTATTGTCCAATTTTCTGAATAATTAAATCTTTAATAATTCTAATACCGCCAGAAAATTTTTGACCATATTCGTGATAGCTGACAGTAATTGCCACTTCTTTAATGCGCCATTTGCTTTGACTTAATTTAATAAGAATCTCACTACAATGAGCCATGCCTCTATTTTCTATTCTAAAACTTTTAGCTACATCTTTGGTATAGGCACGAAAACCACTTTGTGGATCACTAGTTTTAACGCCAAAAAAACGATTAACTATTTTAGCTATTGGGTGTATAAGGTATTTTTTTAATTTTGGCAAATTAGAGTCTTTGCCTAAAAAACGAGAACCAAAGACAATATCAGCTTGATTATCAATAATCGGTTTTATAATATCAGGAATTTCATTAGCTGCAAATTGATCGTCAGCGTCAAAATGAACAATAATATCAGCTCCTAGATTTAAGGCATAATCACTGCCAGTTTGCAGGGCGGCGCCTTGGCCGCGATTAATTGGATGTCTTAGGGCCAAGGCTCCTGCTTCTAGAGCTAGTTGATAGGTATTATCTTTAGAGCAGTCGTCAACTACAATGACAATATCAACAAAGTTTTTTACTTTGTTGATAACTTTGACAATATGTTTAGCTTCGTTCCAAGCGGGTATAACACAAGCAATCTTCATAATTTTTATTTTTTTTCAGATAGGTAGCTAATTTCTTCTAAACTAATAATACCTAATTCGGCTTTTTTTAGGGCTTCTAAGATGAGCGGTTTATAGTCTTTGGCCAGTTTTCCTTGTTTGTCAAAATCCATAATTTCAAAAACAGCTATTTTTTCTGTTTTAGGATTTTTTCTACATTTATTACAAATCCTATTGATATATGTTTGACGGGGCCAATAGTGTGATGCTAATGGCCATTTTTTTGTAATATTTTTTTTAAGTTCTATATCTGTGCTTAATTTTGTGAGACAGTGAAGACAAAGGCGAGGAAAAAGTTGTTGACAGGTGATGAGTAATAGGCGCTCAGCAATGCCAGCTGATGATATACCGGCTTGTCTTAAAGCTTTTAGGCTTTGTGCAGCAGAAGTATAGGGTAGGGCTACAATTACTAGTCGACTGGCGGATATTCGCCACAAGCTTTTTAAATCTTCTTTATTTAATTTAGCATCACAAGCTATAACATCGCTATCAAGACGAGATAAGAGTTGTAGGCTACTACTGACACCGCCATAACTTTTTGCTTTAATGGTGTTTAAATTACTTAGAGAATATTGCGGATAATCTTCTATAGAGTATAGAGCTCTGTGGCTGTCAATTAAAGATAGGATGGAATAATAAGTAGTTGTGAGTCCTTGTTCTTCTGGGGCGCTGAGTATGATGAGGCCGGTTTTCTTGTTTAAAGCAGTCTGAATCTTTTGTTGTTGGGCTCTATTGAGACCTAGTCCGGAAAATCTTTTTATTTTGGCTCTGGTAGAACTAAGACTGATACTTATTTTGTCACCGTTTTTAGCGGGAGTAATACTAGCCCTACCACTAATAACATTAGAACCATCTAGTATTTTAAAGCGTTTATTACGAATATATTCATTTTCCTGAGCTTCTAAAATAGCCCTAAAAACAGCAATAATTTGCTCCTCTGCGTCAGCTGGGAGTTGCCAGTGGTCATTTTCATTATAACGACAGATAAGTTTATTGTTTTGTTTTTCTAAACTTAAATGTTTATAGCCACGCTCATTGGCATAGCGGCAAATTTTTGTAATAGTTTTTTGAGGCATATATAATTATTATATCATTATTTGTGATATTTTTAAAATAAGCTTGGATATGTTAAAATAGGAGCAGAAAACATCTTAGATGCTTTTATTGATGTATTTATATAGTTTTAGTATTTATTATATGGCTTTTTCTTTTTTTGGTTTTTGGTATAATTTGAAAAAAAATTTGAGTTCATCTTTTCAATCTTATTGGCGCTACACGCCTAATCGCTGGTATTTTTTTAGTATTATTGTTTTACAACTTTTAATTTGGTTTTTTGCTTATCGAATTTTTTCTCTTACTGGTTCAGAGTTGTTTGTGTCTCACTATAATGTTGATTTTGGTATTGATGGTATTGGATCAGCTAGACGAGTGTTTGAAGTTCCTATTATTACTTTAATAATCACTATTTTTAATTTTATTTTTTTAATGCGTTTTGGGCGTAAAGATATTTTTCATTTTTTAGTTCACGCAATTGGTTTGGCTTCGGTGGCGATTCAATTTTTAGCGGCGCTATCTTTAATGTCTCTTTATTTAATTAATTTTATTGCTTAAATTATGACAACTTTTTACATTGTTAAAATTTTACTATTATCTTCTTTAGCTTTTATTTTTGCAATTACGCTCACTCCTATTTTAACTAATTTTTTATATAAGTATAAATTAGGGAAGCAAATAAGGAATAGCGGAGCTACGCCTATTTTTAGTAAGTTACATGCCCATAAAGCTGGCACACCAACGATGGGAGGTATATTAATTTGGGGAACAGTTTTAGTGTTTATGGTGTTTTTCTCTTTTTTAGCAGATGTTTTTCCCGGAGAAATATTTAAATATTTGAATTTCTTTTCTCGCTCTGAAACCCTTTTACCTTTAGGTGTTTTAATTGCTAGTGCTTTAATTGGTTTAATAGATGATTGGTTAGATGTTAGTGGACACGGTATGTTTGGTGGAGGCGGTTTAAAGTTAAGGCATCGTTTATTAATCTATACTATTATTGCTTTAGCAGGAGCTGCTTGGTTTTATTTTAAATTAGATTGGACAGTTTTTCATGTACCCTTTTTAGGTAATTTTGAAATATCATGGTGGTATATACCAGTTTTTGTTTTTGTAATTGTGGCGACATCTTTTTCAGTTAACGAAACAGATGGCTTAGATGGTTTAGCTGGTGGTACTTTACTTATTGCTTTTGCTTCTTATGCTATTATTGCCTTTGCTCTTGGCCGTTATGAATTAGCTGCTTTTTGTGGAGTGATATTGGGAGCTTTATTAGCTTTTTTATGGTTTAATATTCCACCGGCTAGATTTTATATGGGAGATACCGGGGCAATGAGCTTGGGGGTTACTTTGGGGGTAATTGCCATGCTGACAAACAGCGCTCTATTATTGCCCCTTATTGGTTTGATATTTGTGATAGAATCTTGTTCTGTCCTAATTCAGCTTTTATCCAAAAAAATAAGAAAGAAGAAGGTTTTTCTCTCTAGTCCAATTCATCATCATTTTCAAGCAATCGGTTGGCCAGAATCTAAGATAGTTATGCGTTTTTGGGTTATATCAGCTTTAGGAGCCATTTTGGCACTGATTATCTTTTTAATTGATCGTCAATGGTAATATTATTTTGTTATGATTAAATATCTTAGACGCATTTTAAATAAATCAAAACAACTCGGACCAGCCGACCCTTGGCTCTTGTTTGCATCTGGAGCTTTGTTAGTTATTGGTTTAGTTATGCTGTCTAGTGCTTCAGCGGTGGTTTCTTATGATAGCTTTGGTAATACTTATCATTATTTTTTTCGTCAATTAATAGCGGTAGTTATTAGTTTGGCTTTCTTTTTTTTATTTTATCATATTGATTATCGCACTTGGCGTCGTTTTGCTATTTGGGCTTTATTTGCTTCTATTATTCTTTTAGTTTTAGTTTTTATTCCTGGCCTTAGGTCTGAGTATGGGACCGCTAGAAGTTGGATTGTAATTTTTGGACAATCTTTTCAGCCAGCGGAATTAGTGAAGCTAACTTTTTTAATTTATTTAGCTACTTGGCTTGAAGCTAAAAAGGGGCAATTACAAGAAGCGGGAAGTGGTATTGTGCCTTTTATTATTAGTTTAGTGATTATCGGAGCTTTAATGTTGGCTCAACCAGATTTAGGCACTCTCTTTGTTATTTTATTTTCTTCTTTTGTGGCCTTTTTTGTAGCTGGAGGTAAATTTTCTCATATTTTAGTTACTATCTTATTGGCTGTTTTTGCTATATCGCTATTGCTCTATGCTACCACCTCTTATCGTAATGCTCGGTTTTTATGTTATAAAGATCCGAGTTATAGTACTCAGAAAGAATGTTATCAAATTAATCAGTCTTTAATTGCCGTTGGTTCCGGTGGTTGGTTTGGTAGGGGTTTAGGGGAAAGTAGACAAAAGTTTATGTATTTACCAGAGGTTTGGGGTGATTCTATTTTTCCGATTATTGCCGAGGAGATTGGTTTTATTTTTAGTAGTATTTTATTAATTTTATTTGGACTACTTTTCTATCGTGGTTTAAAAATTGCTCGTCATGCTCCAGATGTCTATGGTACAGCTTTGGCGGTTGGGATTGTGGCTTGGTTAGTTATCCAAACTTTCCTAAATATTGGTGGTATGTTAAATTTAATTCCCATGACTGGAGTGCCTTTACCTTTTATATCTTCAGGTGGTTCTTCGATGTTAGCTTTATCTATGGCGATTGGTATTTTGGCAAATATTAGTAGACAAACTTCATATGGTCGCAGAAAATAATAAAAAATTAATTATTTTATCTGGTGGCGGTACTGGTGGCCCTAGTACTGTTCCATTAGCTTTGGCTCAGGCATGTAGTAAGATAGATAATAATATTTCTTTTATTTTTATTGGTTCTAATCCAGATTTAGAGAAAACTTTATTTGCTGATTTATTTAAAAAATTAGACATTCGTTATTTATCTTTGCCAGCGGGAAAATGGAGACGTTATTTTTCTCTAAATAATTTTTTTGATTTATTTAAAATTATTTACAGTTTTTTTAAATCATTCTTTTTACTTATTAGATTGAAACCAAAAATGATTATATCGGCTGGTTCTTTCGCTAGCGTACCATTGGTGTGGGCAGGGAAGCTGCTTAGAATAAAGATAATGGTTCATCAGCAAGATTTGCGACCTGGCTTAGCTAATCGTTTAATGGCACCTATAGCTGATATTATTAGTGTTGCCTTTGAGAAATCTTTACAAGACTATAATTCTAAAGCGCGGTGGATAGGTAATCCATATTTAGATGATGCTAAAAATATTGAATTGGATAATTTTAAAAAAAATAATGATGACTGTCCTTTATTATTTTTGTCTGGTGGCGGTAGTGGCTCAGTGGCTTTAAATCGTTTACTGATAGAAGCTTTGCCGTATTTGCCTGATAATTGGCAGTTTGTTCACCAGACTGGTAAAGGTAAAAGTATAGGGGAATTAGAACGGCCAAATTATTTAGCAGTTGAAAATTTTTCGCATGGAGATTTTTTTAAGTGGACACAAAGGGCAGATATAATTATTAGCAGGGCTGGACTCGGCTCTTTAACTGAATTTTCATATCTTGCTAAAGCGCTAATTCTTATTCCTATTCCTCATAGTCATCAGGAGGATAATGCTTTATATTTTGCTGAAAAAGATGCAGCGATTTATTTAAAGCAGAAAGAAATGAATGGACAAAAATTAGCTGAAGTACTTTTATCTCTTTGGCAGAATAAAGAGAAAATAGAGGATTTAAAAAAGAATATTAGTTTTATAATGCCCAAGGCAGCAGCTTTAATTGGAGCTGAAATTATTAAACAAACTATTTATGAATCTGCTTAAATATAAACACTTTTATTTAATTGGTATCAAAGGAGTGGGCATGACGATGTTGGCTCAGTTTTTAAAAAAACTTGGCAAAGATGTGAGTGGCTCAGATATTAGTGATGTTTTTATGACAGATAGGGTTTTAAAAGGAGAAGGCATTAAGGTGTTTAAAGGCTTTAAGGCAGAACGTGTGCCAAAAGAGGCTGTTATTATTTATTCTAGTGCCTATAATTCGGAAAATAATGTAGAAGTGAAAGCGGCTCAATTATTTAAACAAGGAGTAGTTGTTAATTACGCCCAAGCTATTGGTTCGGTTTTTTCTCATTATCAAGGCATAGCTGTTTGTGGTAGTCATGGTAAGACCACTACTTCTGCTTGGCTGGGTTTTGTATTACAAGAACTAGGTTTAAGTCCTAATGTTTTAGTTGGGGCCGCTGTCTCTCAATTAGGAGGTAGTGCTGTTCTTGGTAAGTCTGATTACTTTATTGCTGAGGCTGATGAATATCAAAATAAATTACAATATTTTAAACCTTATGGAATAGTGTTAAATAATATTGAATATGATCATCCAGATTTTTTTAAGACCAAAGCTTCATACTATCAAGTCTTTGCTGATTTTGTGAGTAAGTTAAAAGCTAGTGGATTTTTAGTTGCTAATTATGAAGACAGGGAGGTGAGAAAGCTTTTAAGTTTAACTAAAGCAAAAATTATTACTTATGCCATTAGTGATAATCTAGGAAAAAATGTAAAACAAGTTTCTCTTTTAGCTCACTCTTTGCATCAAGATGAAAAATTTCAATACTTTAAAGTTAATGATTTAGGTGAATTTAAGATTCGCTTATTTGGTCGTCATAATATATCTAATGCTTTGGCGGTTTTAGCTGGTGCCTTAGCTTTAGGCATTAATCCTCAAGAGATAAAATCAACTCTAGCTCTTTTTGAGGGCACTGCCAGGAGGGCGCAGTTGTTAGGAGAGTATAAGGGGGTTAAAATTTTTGATGATTATGGTCATCATCCAACTGAGATAAAAGCGACTATTCGAGCTTTTAGAGAGCGCTATAAAAATAATAGATTAGTTGTTTTATTTCATCCTCATACTTATACGCGCACTAAGGCCTTATTTAAAGATTTTCTAACTAGTTTTGATGAGGCTGATATATTAGGGGTTCTTTCTATCTATGGTTCAGCACGAGAAAAACAAGGAGGAATCTCTTCCTTGGAATTAGTTAATGAAATTAGTAAAAGAAAAATTAAACAGGTTAAATATTTAGCTGATTTTAATCAGGCGAGTGATTGGTTAAAAAAAGATTTAAAAAAAGGAGATATTTTAGTTTTGCTTGGGGCGGGGGATGTTTTTAGGATAGGAGAGATGTTGTTAAAAAAATAATAGCTTCTTGATTATTTAAATAAATAAAAAACCCGGTCTTTAAAGATCGGGCTGTTATTTTATTGTTCTAGTTTCTTGAGTATGTCCTCTGCAATAATGATTTGCAAAGGTTGTGATAGAGCCGAGGCAAAAGGCTCCAACATATTTTTATATTCAGCCGTTATTTGCTCGGCTGATTTATTTTTTAGCCACAGTTTAATGCCTTTGAGGGCAATAACGGTTGACCATATCTTTTGAGTGCTGCAAAGGGAAAAAAATAGGAAAACGTGCAGCGCCTGCTCATAATTATAAATTATTGGCACTAAGGATGACCAATTTCTTTTAAAGAAATCGTGCCGCTCTTTAGAATTAACGTTGAGCTCTTGGTTAATTTTACTAAAAACCTCTAGTTTTAACTTGATGTTTTTAGCTTTATCAAATTCTTCTTGGTATCTAGCTATATCAGCTAGCTTTTTTTCTTTTTTTTGTTTCGACATTTTTTAGATTTTAAAGTTCTGTGCTTATTTAAACCTATTTTTTAATTTTTGTCAAATTTTAGTGCTGTTTTTATCTCTTTTACTCTTGATTTTATCTATTTTAAAGGCTATAACTAATGATATGATAAAGCTAATATTATCTAATTTATGGAAAAAATTGATGACAACCAGATCAAGAAAGATGAAAAACCCAGTTTGAGCTGGGGTGTTTTCTGGCGCTCCTTATTTAAACTACTAAAACCATTCCACTTTTTAATGTTGCGTATTGTAATATTAATTGTTTTTATTTCTGCCCTGGATTTAGCTAAGCCCTATATTTTGAAATTAGTGATTGATGCGCTGACGGATTTTCAAAATATTGATTTAAATTTTTTGCTGTGGTTGATTGTTTTATATTTAGGCTCTGATCAGGTGCGTTCTATTTTGCAGTATTTTATTGACCGCTTTATTCTGCGTTTTTTAGTCAAAATAGAATATTATTTAGGCATGAAAGCTCAGGCTAAATTATTAGAGTTAAGTTTGGGTTATCATGAAAGAGAAAATACGGGCTCTAAGATAGTAAAAATTGAACGTGGTATTGATCGTATATCTACTCTTGGTCAGAGTATTTTTTGGGAAGTATTACCCACCATTATTCAATTTGTCTTTACTGTGGCTGCTTTATTTTGGTCCGATTGGCGCATCGGCTTATCCTTCATATTTTTTGCGCCTTTGTTTATGTTTGTTACCTATTGGACTAATACCAAAATGTATCTTACTAGAAAAGAAATATATAGTTCTTATGAAAAAGCTTCAGGTAAGATGGCTCAATCTATTATTAATATCAATGCGGTTCAATCATTTGCTCAAGAGAAAAAAGAATTATCAGGTTTTGATCAGTTGAAAACTGGTATTATGAATAATGAGAATAAACAGTGGAATTGGATGATAAAGATGGGGTTGGGGAGAAATTTAATTGTTGATTTAGGCAGAGCTAGTGTTTTATTTTTAGGCGTCTATTTAGCCTATCAGGGATCTATGAGCGTCGGCACTCTTATCTTTGCCTTTACTCTAAGTGAAAAAGCCTATTCTTCTTTATATCGTTTGTCTCGTTTCTATGACCGCATGGAAGAAGGTAGGGAGGGTGTTAGTCGTCTATTAACTCTTTTTTCAGCTCAGAGTGATATAGTGGAAAGTGAGAATGCTCAAGGTCCTACAACTTTAAATGGTGAGGTAGAATTTAAAAATGTATCGTTTCGCTATCAGCAATCTGATTATCGTGCTTTACATGAAGTTTCATTTAAAGTGCCAGCTTTTAGCCGCGTGGCCTTAGTTGGTCCTTCTGGTGGAGGGAAAACTACTATTGCTCGTTTAATCTATCGTCATTATGATCCTCAAAAAGGACAAGTTTTAATTGATGGACAAGATATAAAAAACTTTAAATTGTCTGAATATCGTCATTTTTTAGCTATTGTTCCTCAGGAGGTGGAAATATTTGACGTGAGCGTGGCTGAAAATATTGCCTATGCTAGACCAGAAGCTAGTCAGACGGAAATTGAAGCGGCGGCTAAAATTGCTAATGCAGAGGAATTTATTGCTAAATTAGAAAAAGGTTATGATACTTTAGTTGGAGAAAGGGGTATAAAACTATCGGGTGGACAAAGACAAAGATTGGGTATTGCTCGAGCAGTGTTAGCCAATCCTAAAATATTAATTTTTGATGAAGCTACTTCTAATCTAGATAGTGAGAGTGAGCGTTTAATTCAAGATGCATTAGAACGTTTGGCTAAGCAAAGAACACTTATTATTATCGCTCATCGTTTAAGCACAGTCAGGAAGGCTGATAAGATTTTAGTGCTCAAAAATGGTAGATTAGTAGAAGAGGGCAATCATGAAGAGCTGGCTAAATTAGAGAAAGGTATTTATGCTAAGCTTTTGGGTTTACAAAAAATAGATTAAAGAGTTAGTTGTGTTTTAATTAGACTTTTATTGATTTTTTAGGCTATAATATCCTTATGTTAAATATAGAAGAAAATATTAATCTGGCCTTATATGCAACGCTAAAAATTCCGGCTTTAGCTCGGTATTTTGTTGTTATTAAAAAAGAAGAAGAAATACAGGAGGCAATAAAACTGGCAAGCACTAAAAATTTAAATTTGTTTATTTTAGGCGGCGGTTCTAACATCCTATTTTCGCAAGATTTACAAGCATTAGTGATCAAAAATGAATTGAAGGGTATAAGCATTGTGAAAGAGACAAAAGACAATGTATATCTACAAGCAGCTTCAGGTGAAGTTTGGAGTGCTTTAGTGCATTATGCTGTAAGTCGTAATTTAGGGGGAATAGAAAATCTTTTCTATGTTCCTGGAACAGTGGGGGCGGCTCCAGTGCAAAATATTGGTGCCTATGGAGTAGAGCTTAAAGATGTATTTGAGAGTTTGAGAGCGATGGATTTAAAAAGCGGTGAAATAAAAGAATTTAGTTTAGAGGATTGTCATTTTGGCTATCGTGATTCCATCTTTAAAAATGAAGCCAAGGGTCGCTATTTTATTATTTCTATCACTCTTAGATTAACTAAAAAACCAGAGCTAAAATTAGATTATGGCGATATAAAAGCTAAATTAGAAGAGAAAAATATTAAAGAGCCAAGTGTAAAAGAAGTAGCGGAAATTATTAGAGAGATAAGGGATGCTAAATTACCTAATCCAACCGTTTTAGCAAACGCTGGTTCATTTTTTAAAAATCCAGAAGTAACTAAAGCTTTTTTTGATAAGCTACAACTTGAATATCCAGAGATTAAATATTTTCCTGGCTCAAAGGAAGGTTTAATTAAAATTCCGGCTGGCTGGTTAATTGAGCAGGCTGGTTTTAAAGGTAAACGTTTTGGCAATGTTGCTATGTATGAAAAACAAGCTTTGATTCTAGTTAATTATGGTGGTGCTAGTGCTAAAGAAGTTTTAGAACATGTAGATAGAGTACAATCTGGAGTAGAAAAAAAGTTTGGTATTAAAATAGAAGCAGAGGTAAATATTATTTAATTACAATTTTATGACATCATTTGAGTTAAGAAATAAATATTTAGAATTTTTTAAGAGTCATGGGCATACAATAATTCCTAGTGCCTCTTTGTTGCCAGAAAATGATTCTAGTCTACTATTTGTCAATTCAGGTATGTTTCCTTTGGTGCCCTATCTTTTAGGTGAGAAGCATCCGGCTGGTAATCGTTTGGTAAATAGTCAGAAGTCATTTAGAACAGAGGATATAGATGAGGTAGGAGATAGTCGCCATAATACTTTTTTTGAAATGTTGGGGAATTGGTCTTTTGGTGATTATTTTAAGGAAGAGCAATTAACTTGGTGGTTTGAATTTTTGTTTAATGAACTAGCTTTAGACCCTAAGAGAATATATCAAACTGTTTACGCTGGGAGTGTTGATGGGAAAATTGCTAAAGATCAAGAATCTGTTGATATTTTAAAACGTTTATTTAAAAAATATAAAGTTGAAGCAGAGGAGGGGCCAGCTACTATCGGACCAGGAGCAGCAGGATCGGGCGAGGAATTAGATTTTTCTAAGCAACGTATTTTTGCTTATGTAGATAAGAATTGGTGGCAGAGAGGAGATGCTGTAGGCGAACTCGGTGGTCCTGATAGCGAAACTTTTTATGATACTGGTAAACCACATGATTTAGCTTATGGAGAGCATTGTCATCCTAATTGTGATTGTGGTCGTTTCTTGGAAATTGGTAATTCAGTATTTATGCAATACCAAAAAGACGTGTCAGCTTGGAAAGAGATGAAAAATAAGAATGTTGATTTTGGTGGTGGATTAGAGAGAATTTTAATGGTTTTAAATAATACAGATAGTATTTTTAAAACAGATTTATTTAGAGCTGCTATTTTAAAAATTGAAGAGTTGTCGGGTAAAAAATATGAAGATAATAAGAGAGCCTTTGAAGTTATTGCTGATCATTTAAAAGCAGCTACTTTTATTATTGGTGATGAAAGAGGTGTTGGTCCAGCTAATAGCGACCAAGGTTATATTGTTCGTCGTTTACTGCGTCGAGCTATTCGTTATGGACGTCAATTAGGCATTAGGCAAGAACAATCTTTACAAGAAATTGCTAAAGTTTTTATAGCCGACTATCAATCATTCTATCCGGAATTACAAAAAAATAGTGCTTTTATTATAAAAGAAATAGATAAGGAAGAAGAAAAATTTAATCGAACTTTAGAAAAAGGTATTATTGAATTTGAGAAATTAGCTCATCGTGATATTGATGGTTTGTCTGCTTTTAATCTTTATCAAAGTTATGGTTTTCCTTTAGAGATTACCGAAGAGTTGGCAGCTGAGAAGGGTTTAAGGGTGGACAGAGAAGCTTTTAAAACTGAGTTAAGAAAACATCAGGAACTTTCCAGAACGGCTTCGGCTGGTAAGTTTAAAGGAGGTTTAGCAGATAGTAGCGAAGCCACAACTAAACTACATACAGCTGCTCACTTATTATTGGCCGCTTTAAGAAAAGTATTAGGTGAACACGTCTCTCAAAAGGGAAGTAATATAACAGCTGAACGCTTGCGTTTTGATTTTTCGCATCCAGAAAAAATGACAATAGAGCAAATAGCGGCGGTTGAAGATTTAGTTAATGGGGCTATTAGTGCTGGCTTGGATATGGATTTTGAAGAACTTTCTTTATCTGAGGCTAAGGCTAGCGGCGCAACTGGAGTTTTTGATTCTAAGTATGGTGATAGGGTAAAGGTTTATACTGCTGGTAAAAATAATGGCGCTAGTCATAAAGATTGGGATGAAATTTTTTCTCGAGAAATATGCGGAGGGCCCCATGTCAGTAGTTTAAAAAATTTAGGACATTTTAAAATAAGCAAAGAAGAGGCCTCTTCTTCCGGTGTTAGACGAATAAAAGCAACTTTAGAATAGAGGCTTATTTTACAGATATTTGATTAGCTAGTATGCTTGACAATTTTTCGCTGACTCTATATACTATTTCCATTGAGAGTAATCATATGATTACAGTGCAATATTTCTAAAAAATTTTGATAAGACTAGTTTTTGTCTTTATCAATTTTTTTGTGTTAATGTCAAAATATCAATCTAAAAATCAAGAAAGTGCTGAAACTTTAAACGCTAAGGATTTTATTGAAATCCAAGGCGAAGTGTTAGAGCTGATGCCGGCTGCTACTTTTCGTGTTAAATTAGATAGCGGTCATGAAATCATGGCTCACTTATCTGGTAAAATGAGGATGAATAGGATTAAGCTACTTCCGGGCGATAGAGTTCGTATGCAAATGAGTCCCTACGATCTGACTAAAGGTCGGATTATATTCCGACTCTAATTAGTTTAGTGTTTTTATATTTTTGTTGATAAAATTTTTTAAATAGTCTATGAAAGTAAGAGCTAGTGCTAAAAAAATCTGTAAAGATTGTAAAATAGTTCGCCGTAAAGGGCGAGTTGTTGTAATTTGTAAAAATCCTAAGCATAAACAAAGGCAAGGATAATTATTTTGCTATTATGGTTATAAGAATTGCGGGTGTTACCATACCCACTGACAAAAAAATTGATATAGCCCTTACCTATATTTACGGTATCGGTCTTAGTCGTGCTCAAAAGATTTTGGCTGATGTAAAAATTGATCAAGATATTAAGGCTAAGGACTTAAAAGAAGAAGAGGCTAATATTCTACGTGAACAGATTGAAAAGAAGTATCTAGTTGAAGGTGATTTGCGCCGTGAGGTTGCAGGTAATATCAAACGTCTAAAAGAAATAGCTTGTTATCGCGGTCAACGTCATAGTCGTAATTTGCCAGCAAGAGGACAGAGAACTAAAACTAATAGTCGTACAGTTCGAGGTAATAAGCGTAATACCATGGCTAGTGGTAAAGTTAAG
Organism: uncultured Gammaproteobacteria bacterium; assembly: GCA_964435515.1. Lineage (GTDB taxonomy): Bacteria > Patescibacteriota > Patescibacteriia > Patescibacteriales > UBA12465. The sequence goes on from CAYSZD010000005.1 coordinate 52,885, forward strand.
GCTCAGAAGACCTAAACTTAAATATTTTGTATAGATTAAATTTATATAATTATGTCTGAAGAAAAGAAATCAAATCCAGAAGAAGAAAAATCAGAGGCTAAAAGCTCTGAGCTTTTATCTAAGGGAAACAAAAAAGAAGAAATAAAAGAAAGTGCTAAAGATGATGATAAGGATGAAGGCCTGGCTTTTTCTCTGGATAATAATGCTGACGAGGAATTACCAGATGATATTAAGCAAAAATTGGAAAAGAATAAACAGGCAAGAGCTAAAAAGAAATTAGTTAAAAAAAGAAAAAAAAGAACTGCTAGAGTTGTTAAAGTCGGTAGAGCTTATATCAATGCTACTTATAATAACACCATGGTAACTATTGCTGATAATAATGGTGATGTTATCTCTTGGGCTAGTGCTGGTATAGCTGGTTTTAAGGGGGCTAAGAAGGCAACTCCTTATGCAGCTCAGATTATTGCAAAAATTGCTATTCAAAAAGCTAAAGAAGAATATGGATTGCAGGAAGTAAGTGTATTTGTATCTGGTGTTGGTACTGGTAGGGAATCTGCAATTCGTTCTCTTAATGCTAATGGTTTAGAAGTTTCATCTATTAAAGACACGACCTCTGTTCCTCATAACGGCTGTCGTCCTAAAAAACCAAGAAGGGTTTAATTAAGTATTAATTCATATGGGAAGAAATTTAGACAGTAAGTGTCAACAATGCCGACGAGTCGGTGAAAAACTATTTTTAAAGGGTGAGCGTTGTAATACTCCAAAGTGTGCCATGGTGAAACGTAATTATCCACCAGGTTTTCACGGACCAGTTAAAGGTAGAAGAAAATTAAGTGATTACGGTACTCAATTAACAGAAAAGCAAAAGGCTAAGAAATATTATAACGTCATGGAAAAGCAATTTCGTTTAACCTTCGAAAAAGCTGCTCGTAAGAGTGGTGATGCTGGAAAAAACTTTTTGCGTGCTTTAGAGATGCGTTTAGATAATGTAATTTTCCGTCTTGGTTTTGCAGCTTCTCGCAATCAAGCTAGACAATTAGTGAATCATGGTCATTTTGAAGTTAATGGAGTGAAAACTGATATACCTTCATTTGTGGTAAAAGCTGGTCAAGAAATTGCAGTTCGTGCTCGTATTCGTAAAAGTCCATATTTTAAAACAATGCCTGAAAGTTTAAAAAAGGCAGAGGTTCCAGCTTGGCTTAATCTACAAGCAGCTGATTTAAAGGCCAAAGTTTTACACGAACCAGCTGATACTGATTTACCTACCAATATTAATGTTCAAATGATTATTGAATATTATTCAAAATAATCTGTCGCAGGGTACGTAGAGGAGGCTTAAATTATTATTAATTTAAGTAAAACTACGTATTAGCGGCCAATATTTTATGGAAAATATCGCTTTAGCAAAAAAAGTAGAATATCAAAAAGGTGCCAATGACCATGAGGGCGTTGTAGTGGTAGAACCTTTATATCCTGGTTACGGGATGACATTGGGTAATTCATTGCGTCGCGCTCTCCTATCTTCTTTGCCAGGAGCGGCAGTAGTGGGTGTAAAAATAAAAGGAGCTAGCCATGAGTTTATGGCATTACCAAATGTTCAAGAAGATGTTTTAGAAATAATTTTAAATATTAAGCAATTACGTTTAAAGATTCATGGTGACGAAGAAGTTCGTCTAGAATTAAAAGTAAAGGGTAAAAAAGTTGTTACAGCGGCTGATATTAGTAAAAATAGTGATGTTGAAATACAAAATTTAGATCTAGTAATAGCTAACTTAACTGACGATAAGGCAAGTTTAGAGGTAGAAATTGTGGCTCAACCTGGACGTGGTTATCGTATGAGTGAAGGTGCTAAGAGAGAAAATGTTGAATTAGGTTTTATTGAAATTGATTCTATTTTTTCTCCAGTTTTAGCAGTTAGTTTAAATGTTGAAAATGCTCGTGTTGGTAAAATGACGAACTGGGATAAATTATTAATTCATATTAAAACAGATGGTACTATTAGTCCAATGGAAGCTTTTAATGAAGCTACTGATATATTAGTTCAACAGCTTTCTGCTCTTTTACCAGGAGCTCAAGCAAAAGAAGTAGAGCTTGAAATAGTAGAAGATGAACAAAAAGAAGAAGCTGAAACTTTGATTGAGGAAGAGGTAGAAGAAAAACCTAAAAAAACTAGCAAAAAGACGGCTAAAAAATAAGCCATTCCTAATTTTAATATATGCGTCACAGAAACACTAATAAAATTTTAGATAGAGCTAAGGCTCCACGTGAGCTTATGCTTCGTAATTTAGCTTCTAGTATTTTAATTTACGAAAAAGTTAAAACAACCAAAGCTAAAGCGCAGGCAGTTAGACCTTTAGTGGAAAAAATGATTACTTCGGCTAAGGTCGGTGATCTTAATGCTCGCCGCGGTCTGATTAAAGTTTTATTACAAAAAAATGCCATTAAAAAATCAATGGAAGTATTAGGAAAACGTTATCAAGATCGTTCTGGTGGTTATACTAGAACTACAAAGCTTGGTGTACGTAAAGGAGATGGTGCAGAAATGGTTCAGATTGAACTTGTTTAATTAGCCCTTTATTTTATATGAATAAAATCGAAAGAAAAATCCATAAAATTGATGCCAGCGAACAAGCAATTGGTCGTTTAGCTAGTAGTATTGCTATTATCTTGCGCGGTAAGAATAAGCCTGAATTTCAACCACATTTAGATGAAGGTGATATTGTTGAAGTTATAAATATTACCAAAGTATCGTTTAGCGGTAAAAAAATGTTACAGAAGAAATATTTTAGTTATTCTGGCTATCAAAGTGGTTTAAAAACAAAAAGAATGTCAGAGGTTTTTGAAAAGAATCCTGGTGAAGTATTACGTCATGCCGTGAAGCAGATGTTGCCACCGACTAAATTGCGAGATGCGCAAATGAAACGTTTAATCATTAGATAATTTAATTTCTCTATGGAAAAGAAAACAACAACAGTAAAAGACAAAAAGCCAGCCAAGGCTCCTGTCGTTACTAAAGATTTAAAAGAAACAAAAGATGAGTTTCAAGATATCGATGAAATGCAAGATTTTCAAGAAAGCAAGGAAAGTCGAGAGTTAAATTTAGAAACTTTTGAATTTAAGGGTGAATATTTACAAGCAGTAGGACGTCGCAAGACTTCAGTGGCTCAAGTAAGAATGTATAAAGATGGTAAGGGTATTATTGTTATTAATGGTAAGAAAGGTTCTCATTATTTTGTTCGTGGTGGACTTAGCACTGCTATCCAGCCACTTAAGGCAACTGGTCATGTTCGTGATTTGAATTTTTCTATTATTGTTAAAGGCGGAGGAGTTAGTGGCCAAATTGAAGCTTGTCGTCATGGTATTGCTCGTACTCTTTTGCTTTTAGATCCATTGTTAAAAGATGCTTTAAAAGTGCATGGCTTCATGACTAGAGATCCTCGTCAGAAAGAAAGAAAGAAACCTGGTCTTAAAGGTGCTCGTAAGAGACCACAGTGGAGCAAGCGTTAAAAATATATTTATGTTATTTATAAAACCCTCTATTTTAGAGGGTTTTTGTTTTAAGTTATTATTGTCTTTAAAAATAAACTACTATATACTAGTAATATGTTAAGTATTGATAACATTACAAAAGAATTAGACAACTTAGAGCAAAGGCGACTATTATTAGTGGCCAATTTAGATTTGGAAAAACAGAAGGAGGAAATATCGGATTTAAGGAATAAAATGCAAGCTCCTGACTTTTGGAATAACCAGGAAGAGGCGACCAAGGTAAGTCGTAAGGCTGAGTTATTGCAAAAGGACTGGGACAAATGGAATAATTTAGAGTTAGCCTTAGTTGAAATTAGAGAATTATTGGTTTTAGCGGATAATGATAAGACCTTATTACTTGATATCGAAAAAAGCTTAAGTGTGTTAAATACTGACTTAGATAACTTAGAACTACTCACTCTGTATAATGGCCCCTATGATGACAGGACGGCTATTTTAAGCATTAGCACCGGAACTGGAGGCGTAGATGCTCAAGATTGGACACAGATGTTAGAGCGTATGTATTTACGTTTTGCAGAGAAACAGGGGTGGAAAGTGGAAATACTTGATAGAGTAATTGCTAATGAGGCGGGAATTAAAAGTGTGATGATGAAAATAAGCGGTTTAAGAGCTTATGGTAATTTAAAAAGTGAAAATGGTACTCATCGGCTTTTACGTAATTCACCTTTTAATGCAGATGGTTTGCGTCAGACTTCTTTTGCATCAGTGGAAATTGTGCCCGAAATACAAGCGCAAGAGATTGATATTAAAAATGAAGATGTGCGTTTAGATGTTTTTCGCTCCAGTGGTCCTGGTGGTCAAAGTGTTAATACTACCGATTCCGCTGTGCGTTTAGTGCATTTGCCAACAGGTATAGTGGTTAGCTGTCAGAGTGAAAGATCTCAGTTCCAAAATAAGGAAAATGCTTATGCTATATTAAGAGCTAAACTGACAAAATTAGAATTAGATAGACAAGATAAGGAAGCTAAAAGTTTAAAAGGTCAGGTTAAGGCAGAGTGGGGTCAGCAAATTCGTTCATATTGGCTTTATGGTAATCGTTTAGTGAAGGATCATCGAACAGATTATTCTGATAGTGATGTAGATGGTGTTTTAGATGGAAAACTGGAAGCTTTTATTGCTGCCTATTTAAGGTTAAATGCCAGTCATTAAAAATATTTTATATTTTTGTTATTAAGCTGTTAATTTAATAAGATTATGATAAAAGAGATGAATAAATCTCTTTTTTCTTATGCCATTTCTTTTTTTAGTGGACTTTTAGTTGCTCATTATTGCGGCTATTATTGTGATAAGCGCTTTTTATTTATTATTATTTTTTTAGCTTTTATTTTTTGGCGTAATAAATATTGGCGTTTTATTTCATTAATAATAGCTTTCTTTATTTTGGCTACTGTACGCATGAATTTTGTTTATGATCGAGTTAGTTACTTCTCTCAATATTGGGGTGAGAATCATAATTGGAATTTTTGGATTTGTGCTGATCCTGAGCCTGATTGGGATAAGCAAATTGTATATTTATGTTCAGATGAACATATTAAGTTGAAAGAGAAGGTAATCGCTTATCTGCCTTTGTATCCGCGTGTAAATTATGGAGATAAGTTAGAAGTAAATTGTACGTTAGAGCAACCAATAGTATTTGCAGATTTTAATTATGCGGCTTATTTAAAGATAAAAGGTATTAGCAGTATTTGTTCTTGGCCCAAGGTAATAAGTGTAGAGCAGGGGATTGGGGCTAATGTGCTTAGTTTGAGATTGTTTCGTTTTAAGCGACAAGCACTAGATTATTTAAATTATTATCTACCCGAGCCCCAGTCTGGTTTAGCCAGTGCTTTACTTTTGGGTTATAAAAAAACATTATACGAAGAAGAATCAGAGGCTTTGAGAAAAGCGGGGCTTAGCCATTTAATTGCTATTTCTGGCGCTCATATTAGTTTATTTATTTATTTAATGATAAGTCTACTCACTTATTTAGGTTTATATAAAAAACAAGCTTTAATACCAGCTTTTTTATTAGCCATTCTTTATGTTTTTATCACTGGCCTACAAGCTTCAGCTTTACGTTCTTTAATTATGGGGGGATTCATTTTATATTGTTGGCAAAGTGGACGTTTCAAAAATTCTTTTAATTTACTGCTACTAGCAGCGATGATTATGTTATATTTTAAGCCTCTGCTTTGGCTCTATGATTTAGGCTTTCAACTCTCCTTTAGCGCCTTAATCGGGATAATTTTTCTTCAGCCTCTATTTAAGAAGCTGATGATAAGATATTGTTCTAGTCTTTATTACTCTCGTGCGCAAATAATTTTTGATTCATTCTTTCTATCTCTTTCGGCCCAATTATTAATTTGGCCTATTTTAGCCTTGCAAATGGGGACAGTGTCTTTAATATCGCCTATTACTAATGTATTTGCTTTTTTTGTTTTTAGTCCTTTAATGTTAAGTCTCTTAATTGCCTTAGCTTTAAGTTTTATTGGTTTGTCTTCACTAGTATTATTTTTTCCAGCTTATATTTTTTTAGAATATATATTAATAGTTTGTAGATTTTTATCTTCTTGGAAATTATCTTTTATTACTGTAAATAATTTTAATTGGCAGATAGCTTTATGTTATTACCTTTTTTTATTATTTTTTATATTTTTAAGCCAAAAACATAAAAAGAGTCATCAAAAAAGATTAGATATTAGTTAATCAAAAAACTTCTCAATATTGAGAAGTTTTTTGATGAGCTAAAATTTTTAAAAAATTATTTTTCGTGCTTAGCAAGGGTACGCAAACACTTGATGCAAATTTTTAATTTTACATCACCAATTCTTCTAGTCTGCAAATTAATATGCTGACGTTTTAGGGTTTGAATTTTTGAGTGAGAACGGCTAGCACCTTTAGTTGCACCGCGCTTACATAAATCACATCTTTTTGCCATATGCTTTTAAGACGGCCAGAGAATGCACGAAAAAACGGGCTTTTTTCGACGGCCGTTATATTTATAATTTCAATGTTTAAATGTTAGCACATTTTTAAAATTAATCAAGCTATGCTAGAATAAAGTAGTATGATATACTAAATTTTTCAATTATTTATGTCAAATACTGTGATTATTTTATTTCAAGTAATTATTTTAATTTTTTCAGCTGTCATCCATGAATATATGCATGGTTTTGTCGCTGAGCGCTTAGGTGATCCAACTGCTCGCTTAGCTGGACGACTCAGTTTAAATCCAATTGTACATTTAGAATGGTTTGGCTCCTTTCTTTTACCGGGTCTAATGTTGCTTTCTGGTATGCCCTTTGCTTTTGGTTGGGCTAAGCCTGTGCCATATAATCCTCATAATCTAGTGGATAAGCGCTGGGGAGAGGCGAAGGTGGCTTTAGCTGGACCTTTAGCCAACTTAGCAGTAGCTATATTTTTTGCTTTATTTTTAAGAATAGTGCCCTCTGTGAGTGCAAATTTTACTGCTTTAATTGGTCTAATTATTTATATTAATCTTATTTTAATGACCTTTAATTTATTGCCAATTCCGCCCTTAGATGGTTCTAAAATTTTAGCTGCCTTTCTTAGTACTAAGGCTAAAATATCTTATTTACGTTTAGAACGTTTTGGCTTTATTTTTGTAATTTTGTTTGCCTGGATTGCTTTCCCTCTATTATTACCTGTTATAGATTATTTATTTCGTATTTTAACTTAAGCCTGATATTTCATTAAGATTAGTATTATTGTTTAATTATCTTGTCTTGACTTATTTTAAGGCTTTTGATAAAGTAATCCCAGTAATAACTCTATCCTGATGAGTCAGGATATTTTGTTATCAAAAGAAAAATTTATTAATGAAAAGAGATTATTAATTAATATAAAAATTCTCTTTTCCGCCTCGGTAAACAATATATTCCGAGTCTTTTTAAAGCTGAAGCATTATGCCGACTATTAATCAATTAGTAAGAAAGGGTCGTAAGAAAAAAAATGTACGTAGCACTTCTTTAGCGTTACATACAAGCTTTGACTCTTTGCATCGTAAAAAGAATGTTAGTGCTAAGGGCGCACCTTTTAAACAGGGTGTATGCTTAAAGGTAACTACTACTACTCCTAAGAAGCCTAACTCTGCTTTACGTAAAATTGCTCGTGTACGTTTGTCTAACGGTATGGAAGTGACTGCTTATATTCCAGGCATGGGTCATAATTTACAAGAACACTCTATTGTTTTAGTGAAAGGTGGAAAAACTAAAGATCTCCCTGGTGTACGTTATAAAGTTGTGCGTGGAGTATATGATGCAGCTGGTGTAGAGGCTCGTCGTCAAGGACGTAGTTCTTATGGCGCTAAGAAGCCAAAAACAGAAAAAAAGTAATTTATTAACTAATCCTATTTAGGATTTATATTTATATAATTGGTGCGCGTCAAATTATAGCTAGTGTCGCGACCACCCTAAGAATTATGAGAGGAAAACAAGCCCCTAAAAGAGAACTAAGCGGGGATAGTAAATACAATGATCAAAACATTACTAAGTTAATTAACTATGTGATGAAGGAAGGTAAAAAAAGCGTAGCTGAAAAAATTGTCTACGATTCTTTTCATATTATCAAAGAGAAAACTAAGCAGGATCCTCGTCATGTGTTTAATAAGGCAATGAAAAGAGTTTCTCCTTTAGTTGAAGTTCGTGGTAAGAGGGTTGGTGGTGCTAACTATCAAGTTCCTTTTCAGGTTCGTGGAGAGCGCCGATACTATCTTGGTTGTCATTGGTTAATCAGCGCAGCTCAAGCTCGACGTGGTCGTTCAATGGCAGAAAAAATGGCAGCGGAAATTTTAGATGCTGCTAACGGAGAAGGAGCAGCTATCAAGAAGCGTGAAGCTGTCCACAAGATGGCTGAAGCTAATAAAGCTTTTGCTCATTTTTCTCGTTCTCGTTCTAAATAATTTGTTTATTATTGTTTGTTTTTATTACTTACTAATTTTTAATTTGATTTATGCCTCGTGATTATTCTCTTGATAAGATAAGAAACATTGGTATCATGGCTCATATTGATGCCGGCAAAACAACTTTTACCGAAAGAGTTCTTTTTTATACTGGTAAAAAATATAAGTTAGGTGAAGTACATGAAGGTGCGGCTGAAATGGATTGGATGGAACAAGAAAAAGAACGTGGCATTACTATTACTTCAGCTGCTACTACTTGTTTTTGGAAGGGTAATAAAATTAATATTATTGATACTCCTGGGCACGTTGATTTTACTGTGGAAGTAGAGCGTTCTTTGCGTGTTTTAGACGGAGCTATTGCTGTCTTTGATGGACAGGCTGGTGTAGAGCCTCAATCAGAAACTGTTTGGCGTCAGGCTGATAAATATCATGTTCCTCGTCTTTGTTTTGTAAATAAAATGGATAAGATGGGTGCTGATTTTTATATGAGTTTAGACTCTATCAAACAACGTCTTAATTCTAGGGCTGTAGCCGTTCAATTACCAATTGGTGCTGAAGATAATTTAAGTGGCGTGATTGATTTATTAGAAAAAAAGGCTTATAGCTTTGCTGGTAATTTTGGTGAAAATATTACCGAGATTGATATGCCGGCTGATATGGTAGAGAAGGTAGAAAAATATCGTTCTGAACTAGTTGAAAAAGTAGTTGAATGTGATGAGGCTATCATGGAAAAATATTTAGCTGGCGAGGAAATTAGCATTGAAGAATTACAAAAAGTTTTACGCAAAGGAGTGATTAATAATGAAATTTATCCTGTTTTATGTGGCACTGCGTTACAAAATATTGGCGTGCAGTTTGCTTTAGATGCAGTTAATGCTTACTTACCTTCACCTTTAGATGTACCTGCAGTTGAGGCTAATGATGTAAATGATGAAGAAAAAAAATATTCTGTTAAAGCTGATGATAATGCACCTTTTATTGGTTTAGCTTTTAAAATTGCAACTGATCCTTTTGTGGGAAAACTTTGTTTCGTCCGTGTTTATCAAGGTGTTTTACAATCAGGTTCTTATATTGTTAATACTTCAACTGGTAATAAGGAAAGAATTGGACGTTTAGTTCGTATGCATTCAAATCATCGTGAAGAAATTAAAGAAATATACGCAGGTGATATCGCGGCTGTTATTGGTTTAAAAAATACTACTACTGGTAATACATTATGTGCTGAAGATAATGAAGTATTATTAGAATCTATTACTTTTCCAGAACCAGTTATTAAAATTGCGGTTGAACCAAAGACTAAAGCTGATCAAGAAAAAATGGGTATTGCCCTATCTCGTTTAGCTGAAGAAGATCCTACCTTTAGAGTTGAGACTGACGAGGAAACAAATCAAGTACTTATTTCAGGTATGGGAGAATTGCATTTAGATATTATTGTTGATCGCATGAAGAGGGAATTCGGAGTAGAGGCTAACGTGGGCAATCCTCAAGTTTCATATCGTGAAACAATTACTCAATCTGCTGAAGCTGAACATAAGTATGCTAAACAATCTGGTGGACGCGGACAATATGGTCATTGTGCATTGAGAGTTGAACCATCAGGAGAGGGCAAGGGTTATGAATTTATAGACGAAGTTAAAGGTGGTGTTATTCCTAGAGAATTTATTCCAGCTATTGAAAAAGGCGTAAAGGAAGGATTGCAAAGTGGTGTTGTTGCTGGTTATCCCATGGTTGATGTAAAAGTGGCTGTATATCATGGTAGTTATCATGAAGTTGATTCATCTGAAGTAGCTTTTAAAATGGCTGGTATTTTTGCCTTTAAAGAGGCTTGTCAAAAAGCTAAGCCAATTTTATTAGAACCGCTCATGAAGGTAGAGGTAACTACTCCAGAAGAATATATGGGCAACATTATTGGTGATCTTAACTCAAAGAGAGGACAAATTGAGGAAATGACAGATAGACCTAATAAGATAAAAGCAATTCACGCGAAAGTGCCACTATCAGAAATGTTTGGTTATGCAACCGCTCTTAGATCAATGTCTCAAGGTAGAGCTAATTATGTAATGGAATTTCATCATTATAGTGAGGTACCAAGAAATATTTTAGAACAGATCAAAGAAAAGAAATAAGTTATAGTTTATGTCCTTGGAAAAACTTCATCTTAATATAGATAGCGGTTTAGCGGAAAAAGATTTAAGTGGAGAAGAGCAGGCTTTAAGTAATTTTTGTCGACAGTTTAATAATCCAATAGTTTTCTTAAAGACTGGAACTAAAAATGAAAGTGAAGTAAAATTAGCTGATAATTTAGAGATGATGGATGAAGAAGAAAAAGTGATAGCCGAGATGATATTACTACAGGCTGATACCTTTTTACATAGCCCTGCATTTACCGATAGTTTTCATGAAGATCATGCGGCCCGACGAGAATGGGAAAGAGATAGTTTAAATAAAGATTCATTTAGCGAGGTGGCTAAGTTATATGCTAGCAATCGATTTAATCTTAACCTTCTAGGATTGCCGATGTTATTTCTTTCTTGGGCCGAGTCATTAGAAGAAAAATATTCCTTATCATTAGAACAGAAAAAAATAGTTAAGCAAATTAGAATAGATTTAGATTCTATTGGCAGAGAAAAATTTAATGAATATGGTAGCATGAACGATGAACAGAAATTTGAGCTTATTACACAATTAGAAGTTGTTTTTCAAAATATTGTAGCTTTGTTGAGTGGGAAATAAGAGCTTTTGGAGGAAAGCCTAAATAATATGCGTGAGCAATTAAAAAAAGCTTTAAAACTAGCCAGAAAAACCAAGGATGCTATTCTGTTTTTCGATGCTGAGGCTCCAGAGGATTCATTTGCCATTTTAGACTTAGATCGTTATGAAGAAATTATAGATCCGGCAATATTAAACAAAAAAGACAGAGTGTATCAAACTAATTTGACAGACGAAGATTTAGCTGATAAAATTAATCGCGAAATCTCCGACTGGAAGAATCAAGAGCAGTCGGACTATTTGCTTGAGGAAAGTAAAGATAGTCCTCGCTGGAAAATACCACCGCATATTAAGAATAAGGCAGAGAATAATCCTACAAAATAGTTTTAAAAAAATTTTATAATTAATTAATTTCACGGCTGGTTTCCTCTAATAGGAAAGAAACCCCTTTAGGGGGCCGTAAGCATAAAAACATGGCAGAAACATTTTCACGTACAAAGCCCCATGTCAATGTTGGCACTATCGGTCACGTTGATCACGGGAAAACCACTCTAACTGCCGCTATGTTAGCGGTATTCGGTGCTCATGGTATGAGCGCTTCTAAAAAAGATGTCGGCGAAATTGATGCAGCTCCAGAAGAAAAAGAACGTGGCATTACTATTGCTACTGCTCACGTAGAGTATGAATCAGAAAAACGTCACTATGCACACGTTGATTGTCCTGGACACGCCGATTATGTTAAAAACATGATTACCGGTGCTGCTCAAATGGACGGTGCTATTTTAGTAGTATCTGCAACTGACGGACCTATGCCTCAGACTCGTGAACACATCTTGCTTGCTCGTCAAGTTGGTGTGCCTCATATTGTTGTTTTCTTGAATAAATGCGATATGGTTGAAGATCAAGAATTAATTGACCTAGTTGAAGAAGAAGTTCGTGATTTATTAAAGAAATATGAGTTCCCAGGTGACACTACTCCAATTATTCGTGGTAGTGCTTTGAAAGCATTAGAAAATCCAAATGGTCCTGATGCTGAGCCAATCATGGAACTTATGAAGCAATTAGACGAGTTTATTCCAGATCCAATTCGCGATATTGATCATGACTTCTTAATGCCTATCGAAGATATTTTTTCTATTGAAGGTCGCGGTACAGTTGTAACTGGTCGTATCGAAAGAGGTGTTATCAATGTTGGCGACGAAGTTGAAATCGTTGGTTTACATGATACTAAAAAGACAACTATTACTGGTGTTGAAATGTTTAACAAATCATTAGCACGTGGTGAAGCTGGCGATAATGCTGGATTATTACTTCGTGGTACTAAAAAGAATGAAGTTGAACGTGGTCAAGTATTATGTAAGCCAGGAAGCGTAACTCCTCATACTGAATTTGAAGCTCAGATTTACGTTTTATCTAAAGATGAAGGTGGGCGTCATAAGCCATTCTTTAAAGGTTACAAACCTCAATTCTATATTCGTACTACTGATGTAACCGGTGAAGTAGAATTGCCAGCAGGAACTGAAATGGTTATGCCTGGAGATACTGTTAACATTAATGTTAAATTAATTTCTCCAGTTGCTTTAGAGGAAAAACAACGTTTCGCTATTCGTGAAGGTGGACGTACTGTTGGTGCTGGTGCAGTGGTAAAGATTATTAAGTAGTTGATACTTAGGTCCGCTCTATTATTAGGGCGGACTTGTAGTGTTTATTTATTTTAATTTAAAAACATAAGAGTATATTTTCTATGTCCGAAATCAAGAAAGAAGAAAAAGATTACAAGCAAAAAATCCGAATTAAGATTAAAGCTTTTGATCATAAGATTATTGATCAGTCTACTAAGACTATCGTTGATACTATTGAACGCAGTGATGCTAATTTTTTTGGCCCTATTCCATTGCCAACTGAGAAAAGAAAATATACAGTTAATCGTTCAACTTTTGTTCATAAAGATGCTCGTGATCAGTATGAAATGAGAGTACATAAACGTATTATTGATATTATAGATCCTAGTTCTGCTACTATTGAAAATTTAACTAATTTAAATTTACCAGCAGGGGTTGACGTAGAGATAAAAATGCAGTAAAATATAATCAAATAAATTTTAGCGTCGCTAAGGCGTTATTGGGTAACTCTTAGTTAACTAATTAAGAAAGTGTCCACTGGTAAATTAGCGATATTTTAAGGAGAAAACAGCGAGAAAATAAAACACAAATTGAGTTTCAGGGCGTATTTAGCAATTTTTAGATTTTGTTTTCAGGCTGGTAAAATTACCAGTTTTTTGTTTTAAAAATATGAAATTCATCTTAGGAAAAAAAATGACAATGACCCAGATTTGGGATCATGATACAGTAATTGCTGTTACTCCAGTTTTAGCTGGTCCTTGCACTATTACTCAGGTTAAAACTCAGAAAGCTGATTCTTATTCTGCTTTACAAGTAGCTTTTGGTAATCGTAAGGCAAAAAATTTAAAAAAACCACAACAAGTAAAATATGCTAAAGCCGGTGTTTCTCCTATGTATGTAAGAGAAGTACGTCTTGTTGAGGATATGGAGGCTAATATTGGCGATCAAATACAAGCCGATTCTTTTCAAGCCGGAGACACTGTTCAGGTTACAGGCACTTCTAAGGGTCGTGGATTTCAGGGTGTGGTAAAAAGACATGGTTTTCAAGGTGGTCGTAAAAGTCACGGTAATAAAGATCAGTTACGTATGCCTGGTTCAGTTGGCGCCAAGGGCCCAGCTCATATTTTTAAAGGCATGAAAATGGGTGGACGTATGGGTAATGAAACAGTAACTGTGCAAAATCTTAAAATCGCTTCCGTTGATACAGAAAATAATATTATTTATATTCAGGGAGCAGTTCCTGGTGCTACTAATTCCTTACTTCACATTAAAGGTGAAGGGGAAATGATTATTAAATCAGTTAATGAAGTAGTAGAAATAGCAGTTCCAGTAGTAGAAAAATCAGAGCCAGTAGTAGCGGAAGTTAAGGAAGAAATTAAAGAAGAAGTTAAAGAAGAAATAAAAGAAGAAGTAAAAGAAGAAGTAAAAGAAGAGGTAAAAGAGGCTGAAGTTAAAGCCTAAATAAGTATCAATGTTTTAATTATATGTCTATTAAAGTTAAAGTATACAATCAAAGCGCTGCTCCTGTAAAAGATTTGGAGCTTTCTAAAGAAGTATTTGCCATGAAAGCTAATGCTGATCTTTTACACCAAGCGATTGTTACCCAACAAGCTAATGAGCGTCAGGTTTTGGCTCACACTAAAGATCGCAGTGAAGTAAGAGGTGGAGGTAAAAAACCTTGGAAACAAAAAGGTACTGGCCGTGCTCGAGTTGGTTCTAGTCGTTCTCCTATTTGGATTGGTGGTGGTGTTACTTTTGGCCCTACTAAAGATCGTAATTTTAGTAAAAAATTAAATAAAAAGATGAAGCAAAAGGCGATTATGATGGCTTTATCTGATAAATTAGAACAATCCAGTTTAGTGGTTATAGATACTTTAGAAATGAAAGATTTTAAAACAAAACAATTCAATGCCTTACTTTCTGCTTTTGAAAAAGAAATTTTACCAGTTCGTCGTAATCTTTTGATTATTAACGAAACAAAAGATGCAAAGGTTTTTTATTCTGGTAGAAATTTAAAAGGAGTTGACATTATTAATCCAGAAAATATTAATATTGTTGATCTTTTATCCCATCGTCAAGTTATGCTTACCGAAGCTGGGGTTAAAGCAATTGAAAAACAATACGGAAAAAAATAAGTTTAATGGAGGCTTAGGATATATTTCTTAGCCCTTGAATTAATTATATGGCTTTATTTGGAGTAAAAAAAACTAAAGATGACAATGAAGATAGCAAAAAAAAGGAAGAGGTTAAAGATGTTGCTGTAAAAACTAAGGAAGAAAAGACTGATGTCAGTATGAAGGATTTATATGCTGAAGAAGGAGTGAAAAAGAGCACTAAATCAAAAAAATTAGCTTCTAATTCTCGTTACGATGGTGCATTTAGAGTTTTGGTGAAACCATTGGTAACTGAGAAGGCAACTGATTTAAGTACTCATAATCAATATGTATTTGTTGTGTCAGATAAAGCTAATAAAATTGAGGTAGCTAAAGCTATTAATATTGTTTACGGCATTAAGCCAGTGAGTGTCAATATTATTTCAATGAAAGGTAAAGTAGTAACTCGCGGAAAGATTAAGGGTCAACGTAAAGATTGGAAAAAGGCTATTGTTACTTTAAAGAAGGGTGACAGCATTAAGATTTACGAAGGCGTTTAAAATTATTTATATACAAACAAGAAAGCACTTATATGGGTATCAAAAAAGTA
Organism: uncultured Gammaproteobacteria bacterium; assembly: GCA_964435515.1. GTDB lineage: Bacteria > Patescibacteriota > Patescibacteriia > Patescibacteriales > UBA12465. The sequence goes on from CAYSZD010000005.1 coordinate 68,368, forward strand.
CAAGCTAATACTCCTGGAAGACGTCATGCAACTTTTGACGATTTTAAAGATATTACCAAAACAATTCCAGAAAAAAGATTGATTGTTATTAAGAAAAAAGCTAGTGGTCGTAATAGTCAGGGTAAAATTACCGTTCGTCATCGTGGCGGAGGCTCTAAGCGTTATATTAGAATGGTTGATTTTAAACGTGATAAATTTGATATTCCAGCTACTGTATCAGCTATTGAATATGATCCAAATCGTGGTGCTCGTTTAGCTTTATTAAATTATTCTGATGGAGAAAAAAGATATATTATTGCTCCTTTAGGTTTAAATGTAGGTGATAAGGTGGTAAGTTCAAAAAATCTTGTTGATGTGAAAGTTGGTAATGCTATGCCTATTGCTCATATTCCAGCCGGCGTGGCTATTAGTAGTGTAGAATTAGAACCAGGTCAAGGAGCTAAGATAGCTCGTGGTGCTGGTAATGCAGTTTTTGTCATGGGTGTTGAAGGTAAGTATGCTCAGTTAAAAATGCCTAGTGGTGAAATTCGTTTAGTAAAGAAAGAAGCTCTTTGTACTGTTGGTCAAGCTAGTAATCCAGATAAACGTCATATTACTTTAGGAAAAGCTGGTCGTAGTCGTCATTTAGGTATTCGTCCTACAGTTCGTGGTACAGCTATGAATCCAGTTGATCATCCTCATGGTGGTGGTGAAGGTAAACAGAGTATTGGTTTAAAGCATCCAAAGACTAAGTGGGGTAAACCAGCTTTAGGAGTAAAGACTAGACGTAAACATCCTTCAACTAAATTAATTATCAAACGTCGCGGTAAGAAGAAATAATTTATAAAAGCATATGTCAAGAAGTTTAAAAAAGGGACCCTATATTAATCAACGCATTTTAAAAAAAGTGCTAGATTTAAAGCCTGGAGATAAAACTGTAATTAAAGTTTGGGATCGTGCTTGTACGATAGTACCAGAGATGGTTGGTCATACTATTGGTGTTCATAACGGAAAAATACATTTTCCAGTATATATTGTTGAGAATATGGTAGGTCATCGTTTAGGAGAATTTGCCATGACTAAGAAATTTGTTTCTCATGGTGGTAAAATCGCTAAAGCTCAGGCAAAAGGCGCTAAATAATCATAAAGCGAAGCTATTAATCATTTTTGATTATTTAGCGGCATGCAAACCTTATGGAAATTAAAGCAAGTTTAAATCATTTAAGAATGTCTCCTCGCAAAGCGCGATTAGTATTAGATGTGGTGCGCAAATTACCGATAGACAAAGCTTTAGAGCAATTACAATTTATTAATAAATTGGCTGCTGAGCCGATTAAAAAATTAATTGAATCTGCTATTGCTAATGCAGAACATAATTTTAATTTAGATAAGAATAATCTTTTTATTAAAGAAATAAAAGCTGATGAGGGTTCAACAATTAAACGTTGGATGCCAAGAGCTCATGGACGGGCTACTACTTTGCGCAAAAGATCTTGTCATATCCATTTAATTTTAGGAGAAATAGTTGAGAGCGGTAAAAAAGAGGCACGTAAAGTAAAAGTAGAAGCACCAGTTAAATTAGAACAGATTGCCGCTGAAGCAGAGAAACAGGCACAAGGTAAAAAGGTAAATACAAAAAATACAGCCACTAATGAAATTAAAACTAAGGGTGATTCTAAGACAAGTAAAGGTTTCACTAGTAAAACATTTAATCGTAAAGCGGGTAGTAAATAAATTTTTAGCAATTAATTACGCATTCTAATAGTATGGGTAAAAAAGTAAATCCAAAAGTAATGCGCCTCGGCGTAACCAAAACCTGGCCTTCTATCTGGTTTGAAAGTGGGCAGAATTATATTAAGAATATCCAACAGGATATTGCTATTCGCAAACACTTAATCAAAACTATGCGTGAAGCTGGAATTGATAAGGTGGAAATTATCCGTAGTTTAAGTAAAATTACTATTGATATTTGGACAGCTAAACCAGGTCTTATCATTGGTCGTGGTGGAACAGGTGTTGAAGATTTAAAGAAAAAATTACATGATCAATTTTTACGTAATTTTAGAATGGGTGAAATTAATTTAAATATTAAAGAAGTTAGTCGTCCTCAATTAAGTGCACAGATAGCTGTACAAACTGCTATTTTGGAATTAGAAAAAAGAGTTCCTTTCCGTAAAGTAATGAAACAAATGATTGGTAGAGTAGAAAGAGGCGGTGCTTTGGGTGTAAAAGTTTCAGTTAGTGGTCGTTTAAACGGTTCTGAAATCGCTCGTACTGAAAAATTGGTATCAGGTAAGGTGCCACTTCAAACTTTAAGAGCGGATATTGATTATGCTCGTGGTGCTGCTCATACTACTTATGGTACTATAGGAATAAAAGTATGGATATATAAAGGAGAAGTATTTGAGAAAGATCAAGATAATAAAGGTGAATTAATTGCCGCCTAATTTAAATAAGATTTTTATACTGATATGTTAATGCCAAAGAAAACTAAATATCGCAAAGATCATAAACGTCGCCGAGGAGGCGTAGCTACTAGAATGACCGATGTCAGCTTTGGTAGTTTCGGTCTAAAAGCTATAACTGCTCATTGGGTTACTTCTAGACAAATTGAGGCTGCTCGTCGTGTTCTTACTCGTTATACAAAGAAGACTGGTAAGTTGTGGATTAGAATTTTCCCTGATAAACCAGTAACCAATCATGGCGGTGAAATGCCTATGGGAAAGGGAAAAGGTGCGGTTGATCATTATGTAGCTATTATTAAACCGGGAACTGTTATGTTTGAAATGGAAGGAATAGATGAAAAAACTGCTCAAGAAGCCATGATTTTAGCTTCACATAAATTACCAGTTAAGTGTAAGGTTGTTTCTAAATAATTCTGGTGGTTGTAAATTATATAATTCAATAATATGGATATCAAAGAACTTACAAGCAAAAGCCCAGCCGATTTACAAAAATTATTGGCTAAATACCGTGAAGATATTAGGGAAATGCGTTTTAAAGATTCTAATCGCCAACTTAAAAATGTTCGCGAAATTAGAAAAAGTCGCGCTATTGTAGCGAGAATACTTACTATTTTAAATAGTCAAGCTTAATTATAAAATTATGCCAGTAAAAAAAGTTATTGAGGCTAAGGAGCCTGAAACAGCAAAAATTACTAAACGTTTTCAAGGCGTAGTCGTTGGTGTTAAGAATGATAAGACGATTTTAGTACGCGTGGAATCTGTTAAGTTAAATAAAAAATACAAGAAACGTTATTCTGTTAGTCGTAATTATCAAGTTCATGATGAAAAGAATGTTGCCGAGGAAGGACAAAAGGTTTCTTTTATAGAATGTCGCCCATTTAGTAAAACTAAGCGTTGGCGTTTAATTGCGAACTAAAGCCGCTTAATCCATCTTCTTTTTTTAAGTTGGTGGTATAAGTATTATTTATATGATTCAAGTACAGACAAGATTAAAAAGTGCCGATAATTCCGGTGCTAAAGAAATTCAATGCATCAGAGTGTTGGGTGGATACCGCAAGCGCTATGCTAGAGTGGGCGATGTTATCGTTGGTACTGTTAAAAGTGCCGCTCCTCATGCAGCTGTTAAAAAAAGTGATGTTGTAAGAGCAGTTATTGTTCGTACCAGCAAAGAGATTCGTCGCACTGATGGTTCTTATTTACGTTTTGATGATAATGCTTGTGTAGTTTTAGTCGATAAAGAGAAAAAGGATCCTAAAGGTAGTCGTATCTTTGGACCAGTAGCTAGAGAAGTGCGTCGAGCTGGTTTTGCTAAGATTGCTTCTTTGGCACCTGAAGTTTTATAATCATTTGTTTATATGAATATTAAGAAAAATGACACAGTAAAAATGCTTAGCGGTAAAGACCGTGGTAAAAGTGCTAAAGTACTTCAGGTTTTGCCTAAAGAAGAAAAGGTGAGCGTTGAAGGTTTAAATCTTTTAGTTAAGCATATGCGCCCTAATCGTGAAGGAGAAAAAGGTCAGAGAATAGAATTTCCTTCTTTTGTTCGAGCTAACAAGGTGGCCTTAATATGTCCTTCTTGTAATCGTCAAACTAGAGTGGCTAAAAAAGTGGTAACTAATGAAAAAGGTTCCAAAAAATATCGCGTCTGCAAAAAATGTCAGGCGGTAATTGAATAATTCCAATTTTATGCGTTTAAAAGAAAAATATCAAAAAGAAATAGTGCCTAGCTTGAAGGAGAAATTCGCTTATAAGAATGTTGCTTTAGTGCCTAAATTGCAAAAGGTGGTTATTAATATTGGTTTTGGTAAATTAGCTAAAGAGAAAGAAAAAATTGCCGGCATTGAAGCAATCCTAACTAAAATAAGTGGTCAAAAGCCAATTATGACAAAGGCTAAGAAATCAATCTCTGCTTTTAAAGTTAGAGAAGGAATGGTGATTGGTGCAGCGACTACTTTAAGAGGCGAAAGAATGTATGATTTTGTAGAGAAATTGGTAAGTATAGATTTTCCTAGAGTTCGTGATTTTAGAGGTATTAGTGATAAGGGCGTTGATAGAAGTGGTAATATGACGGTTGGTTTTAAAGATTATTCTGCTTTCCCGGAACTTTCAGCTTCTGATTTAGATAATTTACACGGTTTAGAAATATCATTAAATACTAGTGCTAAAAATCGTGAGGAAGGTTTAGCACTATTTACTGCTTTTGGATTTCCTTTTAAAAAGAACGAAAAATAATTTTAATATTATATATGGCAAGAACAGCTCTAATTGTAAAAGCAAAACGTAAACCCAAGTTTTCTACACGTAAAATTAATCGTTGTTGGCGTTGTGGTCGTAATCGTGGCTTTATGCGCGATTTTGGTCTTTGCCGTATCTGTTTTCGTGAGTTAGCTGATAACGGTGATTTACCTGGAATTAAAAAATCTAGCTGGTAAATTCCGGCCACCTCATTATCTAAATTAGTATAATAATATGACAGATCCAATCGCAGACATGTTTACAAGAATTCGCAATGCTTCCTTAGTTCATAAGAACGAGGTTGTGATGCCAATGAGTAAAATAAAACATGAAATAGCCAAGATTTTAGAAAAAGAAGGCTGGGTTCGTGGTGTAGAAATTATAGTAGGGGGTTTGAATACTCGCCACAATCAATTTGATCAATTAAAGATTGTGTTAAAATATCAAAAAAATGGCAAACCTTATATAAATGGAATTAATCGTATCAGTAAATCTGGTGTGCGTGTTTATGTAAACAAAGATTCTTTACCAGTAGTACTTAATAATTTTGGTATTGCTATTTTATCAACATCAGCCGGTCTTATGACCAACAAAGAGGCTCGTCGTCAAAATATTGGCGGTGAAGTTCTCGGAGAAGTGTATTAATAATTTGCGGTCCAGTCTTTTTGGTCTGGGCGCGCTATCCAACATATGTCTCGTTTAGGAAAATTACCAATTAAACTCCCAGCTGGCGTTAGTGTTCAGTTTAAAGATGGCTTGTTATCTGTAAAAGGGCCAAAAGGAGAATTATCAAGAGAAATTAAAGCACCTGCTACTGTTACAATTACTGAGCAGGAATTAATAGTTTCAGTTGACCAGGAAGCTAAAGATGCTAGTGCCTATTGGGGCTTGTATCGTGCTTTAGCTAACAATATGGTTACTGGTGTTAGCGTAGGATTTTCAAAAAAATTAGAAATAAATGGCGTTGGTTATAAGGCTAATGTGAGCGGTAATAAATTAAATTTAAGCTTAGGTTATTCTCATCCAATTGAATTTATACTACCAGCTAATGTTAGCGCTATTGTTGAGGCTAATGTAATTACTTTAACTAGTATAGATAATGAACTATTAGGTAATACGGCTCATAAAATAAGAGCTTTTCGTAAACCAGAGCCATATAAAGGGAAGGGTGTTAAATATTCTACTGAAGTTATCCGTCGTAAAGCTGGGAAGACAGCTGCTAAGAAATAAGGCAATTTGTATTTAAATATATGATGAACAAAGTTAAAAAAACAAAAGCTCGTGAGCTTAGACGTAAAAATAGAGTACGAGCTAAAATTAGTGGTAATGCTAGTCGTCCACGTTTGAGCGTTTTTCGTTCTAATCGTGGTTTGTATTTACAAATCATAGATGATGCTAGTGGTAAGACTTTAGCTAGTGCACATACTAAAGAAGTAAAAGACAAGAAATTAAATAAAACAGATTTAGCTAAAGCTCTAGGATTAATTATTGCTGATAAAGCTTTGGCTCAAGGTATTAAAGAAATTGTTTTTGATCGAAGTTCATATCGCTATCATGGCCGAGTTAAGGCTGTAGCTGATAGTGCTCGAGAAAAAGGCTTGGTTTTTTAAGTTATTTATATTAAGATTTCAAATATGGCAGAAGATAACAAAAAAGTAGAAACTGGCACAAGCAGCACTCAAGCTGCCGCCGTTGTTGCTCAAAGTGTCTATGGCGACAAGAATAAACGCCAAAGAGGTGCTGGGGGCGCTCGTCCATCTAGACGCGATAGTCGTGGTCGCGATGAAAAGCGCGATGAGTTTGAGCAACGTATTCTTGAAATAGCTCGAGTTACTCGTGTTATGGCTGGTGGAAAACGTATGAATTTTCGTGCTTGTGTTGCTATTGGTGATCGTAAAAATGGTGTTGCGGTTGGATTAGGTAAAGGTGCTGATGTTACCATGGCAGTTAATAAGGCAGTTAATCGTGCTAAGAAAAACATTTTAAAAGTTCCAGTAGTAAATGGTACTATTCCCCATGCTATTCGTCATAAATTAGGCGCATCAGTGATTGTGTTTAAGCCTGCTAACCAAGGTAAAGGTGTTATGGCTGGTGGTGTTGTAAGAGCTATTTTAGAATTAGCTGGTATTAAGAATGTTAGCAGTAAGATTTTAGGTACTAATAGTAAAATCAATAATGCTCGTTGTACTATTGCGGCTTTAGCTACTCTACGTCAAGGCTCAAAAGATAAAAAGAAAGTTCAAATTAGTTCAATAGTTGAGGATAAAGATAAACAAGTAGAAAAGATTGAAGCAAAGACTGAAGAAAAAAAATAAAGAAGCAATTTAATTTATAACATTTATGTTGTCACTTAATAACATTAAACGCGCCACTGGTGCTACAAAAAACAGAAAAAGAGTTGGACGTGGTAATGCTTCTGGGCATGGAACCTATAGCACCAAAGGTATGAAGGGGCAGAAAGCTCGTTCAGGTGTTAGTAATTTAAAGCGTTTAGGTATGCGCCGACAGTTATTGCAGTCACCAAAACTTCGAGGCTTTAAATCTTTACAAGCTAAAAATCAGATTGTGTCTGTTAGTGCTATAAATAGTAATTTTAAAGATGGTGAAACTGTTAATCCTGAAAACTTATTTTTAAAAGACCTTGTAAAAAGTGCTGCTACATCTGTTAAAATTTTGGGTAAAGAAAAATTGACAGTTAAGGTTAAATTTGAGAAAGTGAAAATGAGCGCTTCTTTAAAAGAACAGATTAGTGCTTAGATTTGCTTATTTTTAAATCAATAAGTCTAGCTTTATGATGTTAAAAATCAAACAAATGTGGAAGATAAAAGATTTGCGTAATAGCATTCTTTTTGTCATGGCTATGTTAGCTATTTTCCGTTTAGCAGCCCATATTCCAGTTCCCGGAGTTAATGCGGCTGCTTTAAAAAGTTTGTTTGCTTCTAACCAAATTCTTGGTTTAATGAATATATTTTCCGGTGGTGGTATGGAGAATTTTTCCATCGTGATGATGGGTATTGCTCCTTATATTACTGCTTCTATCATTTTTCAGTTACTCGGTATGATTATTCCAAGTATTGAAGAAATGCAGAAAGAGGAAAGTGGCCGTCAGAAAATTAATATGTGGACTCGTTATGCTACTGTACCTTTGGCAGCCATGCAGGCTTATGGCATGATTACTCTTTTACAAAAATCTAGCCAAGGTATTTTAGGTAGCATTTCATCTTTTGATTTTTTTGTCATTATTCTTACTATTACTGCTGGTACGGTATTCCTTATGTGGATAGGTGAGTTGATTTCGGAAAAAAATATTGGTAATGGTATTTCCTTGCTTATCTTTGCTGGTATCGTAGCTGCTTTGCCTAGACAAATTCAACAAATTGCTCTTACTTTTGATCAAATTCAATTATTTACTTTAATAGGTTTTGTAGTAGTAGCTATTTTAACTGTTGTTGGTGTAGTTATTATTAATGAGGGACAGAGAAATATTCCAGTTCAATATGCTCGTCAAATAAGAGGGCAGAGAGCTTTTGGTGGTTCTAGTACTCATTTGCCTTTAAGAGTTAATATGGCTGGTGTAATTCCAATTATTTTTGCTATTTCAGTAGTTTTATTTCCCCCAATGATTGCTCAGTTTTTTATTCATGCTCGCACTACCTGGATTGCTAGTTTGGCCGCTAAAGTGATTGAAATATTTAATAATCAATTAATTTACGGCATTGTCTATTTTGTCTTAGTATTTGCCTTTACTTTCTTTTATACTGAAGTGGTTTTTCATCCAGATAGAATCTCGGAAAATTTACAAAAACAAGGTGGTTTTATTCCTGGTATTCGTCCAGGTAAGCCAACCGCTGATTACCTGTCATATACCGCTCATCGTATTATTTTCTTTGGTGCTTTATTCTTGGGTATTATTGCTATTTTGCCTTTAATCATGAGTTATTTAAGTGGCTATCAATCATTAGCGATTGGTGGTACCAGCTTACTTATCGTTGTGTCAGTAGTGATAGAAATGGTGAAACAGATTGAGGCGCAGATGACCATGCGCGAGTACGACGGCATGTAAGATATAATTTAAACTTGATGATAAAAATGTAGCTTTTTCTGGCTACATTTTTGTGTTATAATATTTATATTACTATTTTCAATAATAAATAATTTAAATATTAAAAATATGAATTTAGATGATTTTTTAGCTGATATTAATGATCAGCCTAGTTACCTTATTGAAAGAAAATTAAATGAACTAGTACGAAAAAACCATCATTTTAAAAATTTAAGTTCAGAGAATAAAGAGATTGTTTTAGATTTAGTCAAAAAATATAAGGATAAGATTAGAACTGGTGTTGGTGTTTCGCAATATACAATTAACAAAGAAATGTATAAATTATATCAGAGCAGAAAGGATAATGATTTAACTATTCGTGACCGTGAACATATTAGAGAAATTATTGAAAGTTTTAAAAAATAATTATGTATTATATAAAAAGTAAGGCTGAGATAGAGGCTATTAGAGCTGGTGCTAAGATTTTGGCTAAGATATTAGATACTCTAGCTAAGGCGGTTGCGCCTGGAGTAAATACGGCTGATTTAGAAGATATCATGTTAAAGATGGTGTCTGAGGCTGGTGGTCGCCCCGCTTTTAAAAACTATCCTATGGGTGCTAGGATTTTTTTTCCATCTGCTATTTGCGCTTCTATTAATGATGAAGTAGTTCATGGCTCTTCTGTTCCAGGTAGAATTTTAAAAGAGGGTGATATTATTGATTTAGATATTGGTATGGAATGGCCCATTAAAGCGGATATGAGAAAGGACTTAGGCTTAGCTACTAATCCTCATTCAAAATTAGGAGGCTTTTATACTGATACTTGTAGAACAGTGGCGGTTGGAAAAATAAGCAAGGAGGCACAACAGCTGCTGGATGTTACTAAAAAATGTTTAGATTTAGGCATAGATGTCGTTAGAGAGGGGACAACTTTAAATGATATTGGTACGGTTATTCAAAAATATGCAGAAAGTTTTTCTTATGGAGTGGTGCGTGATTTAGTTGGTCATGGAGTGGGCTATCAAGCTCATGAAGAGCCAGATATTTATCATTATGCTATTAATCCCAGATCTTCAGCTAACATTGAGTTACAAGCAGGTATGGTGATTTGTATTGAACCAATGATTAATATGGGTACTCATCGAGTGAAAACGGCTAAGAATGGCTATGCTGTATTAACAGCAGATGGATCATTAAGTGCTCATTTTGAACACACAATATTAGTTGAGAAAAACGGTTTCGATATTCTTACTAGTTTATAAAACAATATGATTGAGTCGCAAAAAAACTATTTAGGTTTAGATTGGGGCGAAAAAAGAATTGGCTTGGCTTTGGCGGATGGGGAGATTAAAATAGCTATGCCTTTTTTAACTGTCTCGTCTTTAAAAGAAATTATAGAAATTATAGCGACCGAAAAAATTAATTGTCTTATTATTGGAAATCCACAAAAAATGAATGGTGACAAAGCTAATAATCCTAATTATTTAAATTTTTTAAAAAATTTAAAGAATCAAATTAATATTGAAATAGTGGAAGTAGATGAAAGGTTGAGTAGTAAGTCAGCTGATGTTTTGGGTTTTGGTAATAAAGATATGGCTAGTAGAGATGAGGGTGCGGCTACTATAATATTACAAAGTTATTTAGATAGTTTGTCTTAATACTTTATGGAAAATACTTTTCCAACTAAAGCAATAATTATAAATAGAAGAAACTGGCGCGAGGCTGACCGCCTCGTTTCTGTTTATACACCCGATTATGGCAGCTTGTCACTTGTAGCCAGGGGAGCCTGTAAGCTTAACTCAAAATTAGCGGCTCATTTAGAACCAATTACTATTGCACAATTGTTGGTAATTAAAGGTAAGGGCTTTGATTATGTAGGCTCAGCTATCATGACTGAGTCTTTTCGTTATATAAAAGAAGATTTAAATAAGTTGTATTTTGCTGGTAGGGCTCTAGATTTTTTTAGTCGTATAATAAAAGAAGGAGAAAAAGACGAAGCTTTATTTAATTGGCTAGAGAAATGGCTTATTAGTTTAAATGAAGCTCAAGGAGATAATGATTTAAATAAACACGATGGCCGTTTTCGATTACTGCTTTTCTATTGGCGTCTTTTAGCTCTGCTTGGATATGCTTTAAATTTAGATAGTTGCGTGCTTTGCAAGCAAAAGATTAGGGCAGGTGATAGAAATAGATTAGATTTAGTCAGAGGAGGACTACTATGTCCTAATTGTGAAGTAGAAGATGGCGCTTCAGTTTTAAATCCTAAAAATCAAGCAGTGTTAAATATTTCTGATAATTGTATTAAGCTGTGGCGCTATTTAGATGGAAATACTGATATTCATTTAAAGAATGTAAAATTGTCTCTTAAATTATTGAAAGAATGGGAAAGATTACATGAAAAACGGATGAATTGGTTGGATTATTAACTTTTTTATCATCTTTTGTTAGCTTGCTAAAAGCCTATAAATAGGCTAGAATTAGAGAGTGTAAAAAGTCTAACGAGGCTTAATTTATTAATTATTTTTTTACTAATATGTCAAGAATTAGCATTTTAAAAGCTAAAGAACAAGCTAAGGGCGAAGTAGAGTTGGCTGGTTTTGTGCAAAATATTCGCCTAATGAAAGGTTTGGCCTTTTTAGATTTAAGAGATATTAGTGCTAATATTCAAGTGGTGGTGGAAGAAAAAATTGGATTAGCCTTTGAATTGGTAAATAAATTGAATTTAGAGAGCGTGGTTAGCTTGAAAGGAATGCTTCAAGAAAAACCGGCTAAAAAGAATGATACTTCTGGAATAAAAGATTATGAATTATTATGTTCTGAATTAGAGATATTAAGTTTAGCGGAGGCTAATCTACCAATTCCAGTTTTACAAAAAATTGATAATGAAGCTAATTTAGATAATCGTTTAGATTGGCGAGCCCTTGATTTAAGACGAAAAGAACATCAAATTATTTTCGAAGTTTGGACTAAGATGGAAGAAGGTTTTAGAGAACAGCTATTACGTGATGGTTTCATACAAGTTTATACACCTTGTTTTATGAATACCGCTAGTGAAAC
>CAYSZD010000006.1:0-50863 GCA_964435515.1 uncultured Gammaproteobacteria bacterium
GTAACAAGGCATCCGTAGCGGAAGCTGTGGATGGATCACCTCCTTTCTAGGGAGAATTTGCTCTTTATCATTGATAAAGCAAGCAATAGTCGACATCTTATTTCGGTAAGATGCGTAGTATTTGTGAAAATACTACAAAAACAATATTGTTCGAATCGGTGCCGATTTGACTCAAAATTTTTATTAGTTTGAAATTACAAAAACCATCTTATAGGTGGTTTTTTGTTACACTCTAGACAAATTGCAAAATAATTGTTATATTAATTAATTCATTAACAATCAAAAAAAGCAGAAACCATGAAAGGAAAAATTGCCCTAACCGGGAAGATGAGGCTAGAAAGCAACGAGCAACAATGGCAGCTCTTGTTAAACGGTCTAATTGATAAGATAGAGACTTCAGCTCTTATTGAGCAAGAAGACAAAACTATTCGCATTAGAATAGTCATTACAGATATTAAGCCACCCGAGCACAGACAAGTACATACCGACTGTCGTGTGCAAACTAATATCGGAGCAGATGTGAGTAAAGGAATAGCCAGAATTAGCACTTACCTTAATCAAATGATTGAGCAAAATGCTTGGCTATTTATAGCTCACATCCTTGGCACAGAACAAGTGCCGATAATAATCATATATTATCCGCTATTAAATATTTTCCTTTATTCTCAAAAAAAGAAAAATGAAGAAAAGGAAAATTTTCTACCGATATTTATGCAGAATTAATAATCTTTCTGCTAAAACATAAAAGGACAACTTTAACAGTTGTCCTCTTTTTTTTAATACAAATAATTTTATCTCACACCAATAACTTTCCTCACCTCTTCCATTTTTACTTTAACTAGCTTAGCTGCCTGAATACGACCTTCTTCTAAAACTGCTTGCACTTGCTTATCAGAAATTTTATTAAATTTAGTTTGGAATTCAGTTAAGAACTTAGCCACGACTTCCGCCAAGTCTTTCTTAAATTCACCATAACCCTTCCCTTGATAATCTTTGACTAAACGTTTAATTTGGCGATTACCTAATTGGGCATAGATGGTAAGGAGGTTAGCCAAAGCTGGTCTATTTTCAGGATCATAATCAATATCTGTACCTGAGTCAGTCACAGCTTTCATAATTTTTTTCTTAGCTAAATCAATATCGTCTAATAAATAAATGTAGGAATTAACATTAGTATCACTTTTAGACATCTTTTTAGAAGGATCTGTAAGACTCATAATTCTAGCTCCTTCTTGACGTAATATTGCCTGAGGTATTGTAAAAATAGGACCATGTAAATTATTAAAACGTTTAGCAATATCACGAGCTAACTCAACGTGTTGTTTTTGATCATCACCAACTGGCACAGCTTGAGTATTATATAACAATATATCAGCTGCCATCAGAATCGGATAAGTAAATAAGCCAACTGAAACTGCATCTTGCTTTTCTCCTGCCTTATCTTTAAACTGAGTCATTTTTTTTAAATCTGCTACGTAAGCTCCGTTACAAGATAATATCCAAGCTAATTCAGTATGTTCACTAATAGCTGATTGTTGAAAAATGATTGACTTATCACTATCTATTCCAGCAGCTAAATAAATTTTAGTAATTTCTAAAATTCTCTTTCTTAACACTTCTGGGTCATAATTTACGGTAATAGCATGATAATCAACTACACAAAAAATACAATGATATTTTTCTTGCATTTCTGACCACTGGCTTAAAGCACCAATATAATTACCTATCGTTAAACTTCCACTTGGTTGTACCCCTGAAAAAATTATTTTCTCTTTTTCCATAAATTTATAATTACCCTATTATTCTAAGGCATTTTAAATATAAAGGCAATAAAATAAAAAAAGCTATTTTTTACACTTCCCACAAATGAGATAATGATAAAATAGCTTATAGACACTAGGATAATGACAAGATAGCAGATATATTTCAAAAAGTCAAAATAAAAAATTCATAAAAAACCATTACTTTCAAAAAAGAATAAAAACAGCTACAATATATTCAGCTAATCAAAGATATAAGCTCACTTTGACAAAGCAAATTAATTAACTTAATATAAGAAAAAAATATATGAATAATTTTGACAAACCTGGTAAAGATCCAATTAGCGAGGCTTTAAAAAAAGACCTGGAAGACCATGGCTATAAGTTTGCTACCGAAAATAAAAATCGTCGTCGTACACCTGAAGAAATAGCTGCTTTAAAAGCTGAAGCAGATAAAAAACTTGAATTAAGCTCAAAGAAAAATATTGACGGCACACAGCTAGACATAGACTTTGAAGAAGAAAAATAATCTCTCCATCAATAATAGAAACGGGGTGTAGTATACCGGTAGTACGCATGCATGGGGTGCATGTAGACCGGGTTCAATTCCCGGCACCCCGACACACACTAGAAAACTACATTCGCATTACAGAACTAAAGACCTTGATTCCCCTCAAGTACACCCCAGCGGGCTGTGGTATAAAGGCTATTATATACGCTTCGGGTGCGTGTGATCCCGGTTCAATTCCGGGCAGCCCGACTATAAAAATAGCGCCAATAGCGCTTTTTTTATCTATTTGCCTAAACTCACAAATATACATATAATAGAATTACGAATAAACACAATTCAGGCTTCAATGCTGATGATTTTTTTAATATTTTATGATAGATTTTAAGCAAAAAATAGAAGAAAGTGATAAGGACATATATGCAGAAAGTCAACAATATGAGGAAGAAGAAATTTTAGCTGACTTAAAAAAGAAGCGAAAAGTTAAAAATTATCTAATCATATTTTTGGCCATTGCTTTTATTTTATCTGGTAAGATCCTTATGTCTAGCCAGGGTATTAGTCAATGGTTTAGTGACAACCCTTTTTGGGATAGAATTACTCACTTAACAGAAAATAATGATAATAATATTAAAGGAGAAGATGAAGACAGAATTAATATATTACTCATTGGTATAGGTGGGGCTAATCATGATGGAGGTTATTTAGCTGATACAATTATGTTGAGTAGTATTAAACCTTCAACAAAACAAGTCTCCCTAATATCAATCCCTCGTGATCTTAGCGTGCCTACTGCAAATGGTACTTGGCGAAAAGTTAATTCCATTCATGCTATTGCTGAAAGTCAAGAAGAGGGTAGCGGCGGACCAGCTATGATGGAAAATTTAAGTTCTAATTTAGGAACTCAAATAGATTACTATATACGCCTTGATTTTCAAGGATTTATTAAAATTATTGATGAACTTGGTGGCATAGATGTTAATGTAGAAAATACTCTTGATGATTATAGTTATCCAATTCTAGGAGAAGAAGACAATTCTGACTACTACGCTCGCTATGAACATCTACACGTTGAAAAAGGAGAACAACACATGAATGGCTCTTTAGCTTTAAAATATGCACGTAGTCGTCATGCTGCTGGAGTTGAAGGATCTGATTTTGCTCGAGCCAGACGACAACAATTAATTATTTCCGCTGTTAAAGAAAAATTACTATCACGCAACAACCTTCTAAAACCAATGATGATTAGTCGCATTATTTCTGAGCTAAACAAAAATATCAAAACAAACTTAGATGTTTGGGAAATCCTCAAATTATGGAACGATTATAAAGACATTAATAAAGATGATATTATCAGTAAAGTTTTTGATGATGGACCAGGAGGCTTCCTCATGGCTAGTCGCAGTGAAGATGGCGCCTATATTCTTATTCCTCAAAATGGTAATTTTAATTTAATAAAAGAAGAAGTGAACAATATTTTTGGTACAGCTGAAATAATCAAAAGCACCGAAGAAAAACCTGCCAAATTAATACCAGCGCCAGAAATAGATATTGAAAACATTGATAAAGAAATAAAAGTTAGTGTTTTGAATGGTACTTGGATTAGTGGACTGGCTGCCAAAAATGCTATAAGCTTACAAGAGTATGGCTTTACCATCCTGGAAACAGGTAATGCTCCAACCAGAGAATATGAGAATTCTGTAATCTATGATTTAAGTTATGGTCAAGAAATTAAATCATTAGAAATTTTACAAGCAATAAGTGGAGCAAAATTAGCTTACGACGCTCCTTCATGGCTTGAAACATATAAAAATAAAACAAAGCAAACTGATTTTATTCTTATCATCGGAACTGACTAAAATAAGCAATAATAAATAAAAATATGAATGACACGATGCCATTAGTTGCAATATGCGGTAGAACAAATGTAGGTAAATCAACCCTCTTTAATCGTCTAATTGAAAAAAGACAAGCTTTAATTTCTAATATTGCTGGCACAACTAGGGATGCTAATGAAGGTATTGTCCATTGGAATAAAAAAGTCTTTCAATTAGTTGATACGGCTGGTTTGTTTGATTTGGCTTTATTTGATAATAAAAAGAATACTATTAAAGATAATATTGACACGCTAGCACAAGAACAAGCTCTAAAATATTTAAAAGAATCACAGTTAATAATCTTATTAGTTGATGGCAAGGCAGGTATTATGCCCGAAGATCAAGCGTTAGCTAAAAAAATCCGTAGCAATCCTAAATATCTTAAAAAAACCATTTTGGTAGTCAATAAAATAGACAGCGGCAAACTAAGAACTGAGGCCGCCTCTTTTAACAAACTAGGCTTAGGGGAGCCAGTGGCGCTTTCTGCTCAAACTGGAGCTGGTACTGGAGACTTTTTAGATATTGTGTTGGAAAAAATTAACGGCAAGGAAGATATAAATGAAGAATATGAACAAATTGTTGCTGCTCGTTTATGTATTGTTGGTAAGCCAAATGTAGGCAAATCTTCGCTTCTTAACTCTCTACTAGGCTATGAAAGAGTAATCGTTAGCGATAAGCCTCATACCACTAGAGAATCACAGGACATTGAAATACAACATAATGAACAAATAATACGACTTATAGATACTGCCGGTATTTCACGCCATGGACATAAAAGTAAAGGTTTAGAGAAAGAAGGTATTGCCATGTCACTCAACTCTCTACATAAAGCTGATGTTGCTCTCTTAGTTTTAGATCTTAGCGAAGTGTTAACTCATCAAGATGCTAAAATGGTTGAAGAAATTGTAGACCGACATAAAAGTCTTATTATAATTGCTAATAAATGGGATAAACTAGAAGAAAAAAATCCTAAACACTGGCAAGAAGTTATTTATCAAAAACTTCCTTTTGCAAGCTGGGCACCAATTCTATTTATTTCAGCTAAAACTGGAGCTAAAATTAACAAGATATTAGATGTGGCTCTTGAAGTAGCCGAAGCCAGAAAAACCAAAGTCAGCGAAACACAATTAAAAAAATTTTTAGCCCGTGCAGTAAAAACTCATTTACCCGCCAAAGGTAAAGGTTTAAAAGCTCCTCATATATTTGAAATTGTACAAACAAAAAGCAATCCACCTGTTTTTAATATTCGCATTGGCTCACGAGATGATCTTCACTTTTCCTATGTTAGATTTTTAGAGAATAGACTACGTAAAGAATTTTCTTTTACTGGAACACCTATACACTTAAGGGTTATTAAAAACAAAAAGACACACGGAGTAAGAGAAGTTTAAGTTAATAAAATAACCGTTAGCTAGCGGTTATTTTTTCTTAATCGTAATTTTAACTATAATAGCTTATAATAAAATAATAATTTATATAAATATGAAGCTAATTATCGGCTTAGGCAATCCTGGCGAACGCTTTCAAAATACAAGACATAATATTGGTTGGATTGCACTAGATAAGCTAGTTGGTCCTAATGATTGGCAATTAGAAAAAAAATTTAATGCTCTGATAAAAAAAGATAGTGGTAATATTTACCTCAAACCTCTATCTTTTATGAACAGATCCGGAGAAAGCGCCTATCAAGCATTAAAATACTATCAACTTCTTAACAGACAGTTCGGTTTTTTTATTAAAAAAGAACAAGATTTAAGTGAAGTTTTAGCTGTTATCCATGATGACTTAGATTTAAACTTAGGTACTTGGAAAATTAGCTCCGATTCTCGCAGTGGTGGTAATAAAGGAGTACAATCAATAATTCAGCAATTAAAAACTAAACATTTTCAACGCCTGAGAATAGGGATAAAAAATGATTTACTCAGAAATGTAATTCCAGCAGAAAAATTTGTACTGCAAAGATTTAATCAAGAAGAACTAACAGATTTAAATAATATCATTCCAAAAGGCCTAGAAGATCTAAAAAAATCATTTTTAATATAAAAACCCCCTTAACTGCTTGTACAAAAAGTAACAAAACGAGTAACCTCTAGGAGGAAAGTGGTTAAACGTGAAACTTTTGTCCAAGCAGTTAAAAGGATTTTTAACCTTTTAATATAGTAAATATTTTAGTACTTGTCAAGAATAAAGAGATTAATATCCTTGACAGAGGCCACATAAACAGTAAACTAAATATTACTATAATAAAAAAATTATGCAATTAATAATAGTTGAGTCACCGACAAAAGCTAAAACTATCAGCAAATTTCTAGCTAAAGACTATCGTGTAGAGTCGTCTTTTGGGCACATGAGAGACCTACCAAGTAGTAAGATGGGTATTGATATTGAAAATAATTTTGAACCTACATACGTAATTCCAACAAAAAGCAAAAAAAATGTCACTGCCCTGAAAACTATTGCCAATAAAGCCAGTTCTATTATTTTAGCCTCTGATGAAGACCGTGAAGGAGAGGCTATCGCTTGGCACTTAGCTCAAATCCTTAAATTAAAACCTGAGCAAATCCAAAGAATTGTTTTTCACGAAATCACTAAATCAGCAATTTTACATGCACTCACAGAACCAAGAAAAATAAATCAAAATCTAGTAGATGCTCAACAAGCTCGTCGTATTTTAGACCGTCTGGTTGGATATGAATTATCTCCTTTTCTTTGGAAAAAAGTCGCTAAAGGCTTATCCGCCGGAAGAGTACAAAGTGTAGCTATCCGTTTAGTTGTTGAAAGAGAAAGAGAAATACAAGCTTTTAACGCTCAAGAATATTGGACTGTATCTGCTCAATATGAAAGTAATGATCAACAAAAATATTTAGCTAATTTATTAAAAATAAACAATAAAAGCTTTGATAAGCTGTCTATTAACCAAGATTTAGCTAATGAAATAATTTCTGATTCTAAAAAATCAAATAATAAAATTAGTAAATTAGAGAAAAAGAAAGTTAGTAAAAATCCCAATCCACCTTTTACCACCTCTACCCTACAGCAAGCAGCTAACCGACATTTAGGCTTTAGTGCTAAACAAACAATGACTTTAGCTCAAAAACTATATGAACAAGGCTATATTAGTTACATGCGTACTGACTCAGTTAATTTGTCGGCCCAATTTTTAGAAGAAGCAAAAGAATACTTAAATAACAGTCTAGGCAAAGAGTATACTTTACAGTCTCCCAGATTATTTAAAAATAAAAATAAAAATAGCCAAGAAGCTCACGAAGCTATCAGGCCAACTCTTGCTAAAAATACCCCCGATGAACTAGAAAAAAAATTAGAAAAAGGACAATATCGTCTTTATAATCTTATTTGGCAAAGAGCTATCGCTACCCAAATGCCAGCCGCAGAATTCAATACCACTAGTATAGACACTGAAATGACCTGTCTAAATAAGAAAATCTATCTTTTTAGAAGTAGTGGTCAAATAATGATATTCCCTGGTTATCTTAAAATATATCCCGAAAAAACCAACGAACAAGAACTGCCTGACATTAAAGAAAATGAAATTGTTTCTTTAAAGAAAATAGAAAGCGAACAACATTTTACTAAAGCACCAGCTCGTTATAGTGATGCGGGCTTAGTAAAAGAACTAGAAAAATATGGCATTGGTCGTCCTTCTACCTATGCTCCCACAATAGCAACAATCATTAATCGTAATTATGTTGAACGAAACTTAGAAAAAAGACTCCAAGCCACGGCAATCAGTTTTGTGGTTAACGATTTACTAGTTGAACATTTTCCTAAAATTGTAGACTATAACTTTACCGCTAAATTAGAAGATTCTTTAGATGAAATAGCGCTGGGACAAAAAGAATGGCAACCTGTCATTAAAGAATTCTATACTGATTTTCATGATAATTTAGAAAAAAAATACGAAAATATTAAAAAAAGTGATATTATGCCTGAAGAAAAATCTGAAGAAAAATGTGATAAGTGCGGAGCCTTAATGCTCATTAAAACAGGAAGATATGGCAAATTTTTAGCCTGTAGCGCCTATCCTGATTGCAAAAATATTAAAAAAATGAGTGGAGAAAAAACCACAGCTCAAGATGATCCTATTCTTGAAGAATTACGAGATAAATATAAAAGTGAGGTTTGTAATAAATGTGGAGCTGATATGATTGTTAGAATGGGTAAATATGGACCATTTTTAGCTTGTAGCGCTTATCCAAAATGTAAAAACATTAAAAACATTAACGAAGACAACGCTGTAGATATTATTTGCCCGGCTTGTAAGAAAGGTAAAATTGTAAAAAAATTTAGCAAAAGAGGAATTTTTTATGCCTGCGATGCTTATCCTGATTGTAAAAATGCTTACTGGGGTAAACCCACTGGAGAAAAATGTCCTGATTGCGAATCTTTATTAATTACTGATAAAGATGGCCATATCGTATGTAGCGACAAAGGTTGCGGCTATAAAAAATAATTAAAGTTCAAAAAAATAAGCTAATATAATAGCTTATTTTTTGTTATCTTTTTTTATTCTATTATTTTATTTTTCTTTTCTTGAAGCCTGCTTAGACTTTTTATTATCATCTTCTTGTTTATTATCTTTTCTATTTTCAGCAAATTCAATCCCCTTTTTAATCAGATTACTAATTAAAAGCAGGTAAGAAGCGCTACTAGAAATTTTATCTCTAATCAAATCTATTAATGACTCTGCTTTTTCTACTCCTTTCTCTACTCGCTTAATTAACCTAAAGGTACGACGAGCACTCGAAATAACATAAAATAACGCCCAACATAGAAAAAATACTAAAACCGCAATAGAAATAGCTGCTACTAAATTTAATAAATCTCTTGAGCTTTCCAACATAAATTTATTATTGTTATAACAGCAGATTCCTCCTCCTGTTTAACAAAATGATTATTAAAAACTTCTTATTTTTGCCTCAAACTTATTTTGCAAATGATTAATTAACTCTTGCTGTACACGGTCTACCTCTTCTGAAGTTAAGGTTTGAGAAAGATCTTGATAAGTAAGGTGAAAAGCCCAGCTTTTTAAATTATCACCCAATCCGTTTCCTTGATATACATCAAACAACTCCACTACATTTAACAAAGGATTAAAATTAATCATCTCCTTCCAAAAATCATTATATAATATTTTTTCATTAACCACAAAGGCTAAATCTCTAGTAACTGGTGGGTATTTTGGTACAGGCTCATACAAAGCAACTGAAGACGATAATAAAAGGTTTAATATATCTTGAAAATTAAGCTCTGCTACCACTGTTTTTATTTTTAAACCTAAACTATTTGCTACTTTTTGATCTACCTGGGCTAAAAATCCAATTTCTTTACCATCCCAAATAACATTTAAAGAAGTATTATTATCAGCCCAATTTAAATCATCCTCAACCGGTACAAATTCTAACAAATAATTAGGTGCTAAATTTTTTAACAATAATTGTAATATACCTTTTAATCGACTAAAAGCTTTATCGGCTTCATTGTTGGCTACCAGCAAAGCTAAACGCTTACCTTGATAAGGTAAAACGTCTTCCGGCTTTAAAGCATTTTTTGCATATATACCTGGAATAGGTAAAAAAACACGTCCTAATTCAAATAAAGAAAAGTGATTAAAATTAGACTGATTTAAACGAGCATTAGAAATAAGACCAACTAAAAGATTTTGCCTTAAAAATTGATGATTATTATTTAATGGATTAAGTAAGCGTAAATAATGGCTACTACTTAAATTTAATTTTGATAAAAGATGCTCTCCAACAAAAGAATAATTATAAACTTCATTCATAGCCGCCGCTCCACTAAGAATATCCTGAATTTTTTTTTCTAACTTATTTTCTTCTAACTTTGGTCTAAAATGCATTTCTATCAAAGGTGAGCTAGAAACAATTTTATTATAACCAACAATTCTGGCCACCTCTTCTAAAATGTCCTCTGGTAAACTAACGTCTTTGACTGCACGCCAACTTGGAATAAGTATATTAAATATATTTTTCTCTACCAATACTTGAAAACCTAACCTTTCTAAAATATTAATCACCTCTTTGCGACTAATATCGTATCCTAATTTCTTTTTGAGCCAAGAAAAATCAAGCAAAACTCTTTTTTCAGCAGGCACTTCAGGAAAAATATCAATTGGTTCTCCAGCTAGTTCAGCTTCAGGAATAATTTGTTTTATTAACTGCCAAGCTCTTTGCCAAGCAATAGTTGGTAATTGTGGATCTAAAGATTTTTCGAAACGAACAGAAGCATCAGTACGTAAATTTAAAGCCTGAGCACTACGTCTAACAGAAACTGCATCAAAGGTGGCCGCTTCTAAAATAATACTAGTAGTATTTTCATTAATTGAACTTTTTGAAGCTCCCATTATTCCAGCAATAGCAATAGCCTCATTAGAATCGCTTATAACAATAGTGTTTTCGGGCAATAATCTTTCTTTATTGTCTAAAGTTTCTAAACTTTCTCCTTTTTTAGACTCTCTCACAACTATTTTTTTAATACCAGTCGCATCAAAAGCATGAAGTGGCTGACCAAGTTCTAACATTACATAATTAGTAATATCAACCAAAGCATTTATAGGCTTTAAGCCTAAAGCAGATAACCTATCTTTTAACCATTGAGGGGACTCAACAGCTTTTACATTATTAATTTTTAAAGCTAAATAACGTGAACAAATATTTTTGCCCTCTATTTTAACACTAATTTTTTCAGAATTTTTTATTTCAAGTAAATCATCACTAATTTGAATCGCCGGTTTTAATGGTGTTTTTAATAACACACTCAATTCTCTAGCTAAACCATAATGACCCCAAAGATCAGCTCTATTAGAAAGTGACTTATTATCTATTTCTAAAATAATATCATTTAAAGCCAAATAATCAGCAAAATCTTGTCCTGTTTTAGCCTTCTCGGACAAAACCATAATACCTTCATGATTATTACCTAAACCTAATTCATCTTCAGCACAAATCATACCATATGATTTTTCTCCTCTAATCTCTGATTCTTTAATTTCTAAACCATTACTTAACTTAGCGCCAATTAAAGCAACTGCTACTTTTTGCCCTTTAGCTAAATTTGTCGCCCCACAAACAATATCTAAAATTTCTTTTCCTATATCAACTTTTGCCAAACGCAAACGATCAGCATTAGGATGCGGACTAACTGAAATTACCTTAGCTACCACCACTTGATTAAAATCATCTTTTTGTAAACGCCAAGATTCAACCTCTACTGTGTGCAAGGTTAATAATTCCGATATTTCAGCTGCTCCTAATTTATTAGGAACTTTAATAAAATCTTTTAAACAATTAAGAGAAAGATACATAAATTATTTTAAAATTGTTTTAGAAAACGCAAATCGCCACTATTAAATAGCCTAATATCATTAATATTATATTTAAGCATTACTAAGCGATCTAAACCAAAACCAAAAGCAAAGCCAGAATAAATTTCTGGATCTAATCCACCTGCTCGCATAACATTAGGATGAATTAAACCACAACCAAGTATTTCTAACCAACCAGAATATTTACATACTCGACAACCCTTGCCTTGACATAAAAAACAAGTATATTCCCCATTAGAACCCGGCTCAACAAAAGGATAAAACTTAGGTCGCATACGTATTTTAGTCTCAGGTCCATAAAGTTTTTTACCAACTTGTTCTAAAACACTTTTTAAATGAGTGAAATTAATATTTTTACCAATCATCACGCCTTCCAGTTGATAGAAAGTATGTTCATGTCTAGCATCAGTAGACTCACAACGAAATACTCTTCCGGGCATAATAGCCCGTAAAGGAGCTCCATATTTTTGCATTGCTCTTACTTGTGTATTTGATGTTTGAGTACGCATGGTTAAATTATTACCATCGTCTTTATTTTTATAATCAACATAAAAAGTATCCTGCATGTCTCTAGCTGGATGATTAGCTGGAACATTTAAAGCTTCAAAATTATAATACTCACTTTCAAGTTCTGGTCCATCAAGAATTATAAATCCTAAAGCACTAAAAAATTCCTCCAATTCCCTTTGAACCTGAGTAATAGGATGCAGTGAACCAGATTCTATTTTATCTCCAGGCAAGCTAGGATCAAATACTTCAGCTTTTGTATCTGAATCCTCCAGGCTCAATCTAAGTTCATTAAATTTATCGTATAATTCTTTTTTAACAGCATTAGCAGCTTCACCTGTCTCCTTTCGTAATTCCACGCTTAATTCTTTTAACTCACCTAAAAGCTTACTTAACTCACCTTTACGAGATAAATAACGAAGCTCTAGTTCTCTTAAACTACTTAAATCGCGTACCTGATTTAAAGCCTCTAAGAACTCTTCTTTTAATTTTTGTAATTTTATTTTCATAATTTTAACCCTACTGTCTATTTTCCTTTTTTATAGCTAGAAATAAAAAGTTCTAAAACAATAAAAATAATTAATAGCAAAATAACATTAAGCCAAGTAAATAAATCCGACGCTAAAAGAAATAAAGAAATCACAATGAATAAAGCAAATAAAAATGATTGACGAAAAGCATTTCTAACAGATTGAAACACTAATGATTTACGTAAAGCAACAAAACGAAAAACAAAACCTGCTAAAGCAGCTGTTCCTGAAAGAGAAAGAAATAAAGAAAAATAAAATAAGCCAAAACCTAAATAATTAGTAGTTGCAGGATTAATCACATTAAGCATTAAAGCAAAAATAGCCCAACACATAATAGTTAATACACTCATTACAATTAAATAATTCTTTAAAGTCATATTATTTTAAATCTTTATTTCTAAGGCTTGATTAATTTTTTCTAACTCTAATTCATAGCGATTAAATTTTTCTCTCTCTGCCTTAATAACTTGCACAGGAGCTTTTTCGCTAAATTCTTTATTATCCAAACGATTTTTCACCCCAGCAATTAATTTAATAAGCTGTTCTTTTTCTTTTAGTAATCGAGCTTTTTCTTTTTCAGGATCAATAGCACCAAGTAAATATATTTCTGTAGTCCCTAAAACAATTTTTATTGTATCACCTTCTGGGGCTATTTTACTAACACTTATTTCCTCAATCCCTGTCTTTAATCTACTTATTAGAGAGGCTTGTAACATTAAAATGTCTGCCTTTTCTCCAATAACAATAGCTTTCACTTTTTTACTTGGTTCAATCTTATTCTGACTACGAGCATTACGAATTGCAATAATTGCTTCTTGTATAAAAATAAAATCAGAGCTTAGGGATGAATTATCATCCTTTTTATTCACCTCATTTTTATCAACTGGCCAGGAACTTATCATTAATAAATCATCATTAAAACTCTGCCAAATAGCTTCAGTAACAAAAGGAATAAAAGGGTGCCACATTATTAATATATTTTTTAATAAATAAATTAATAACTCATCTTTGCCTTTCTCTATTTTAGCAATTTCTAAATACCAATCAGCTAATTTATTCCAAGTAAAATCATACAAGGCTTCAGCGGCAACTGAGAACTCCGACTGGTCTAAAAAGCTTGTAACCATCTTTTTTAATTTATCAATTTCATTAATAATCCATTTATCTGAAAGGGAAACTGTTGTCGGTATTAATTCTACTCCCGTATTAAGTTTATTGCCATCTACGCTACTTAAAATAAAACGAGAAATATTCCACAACTTATTAATAAAATTTCTTTTAGCTGCAATTTTATCCTCACTATAACGAGCGTCATTGCCAGGAGTAGCCCCCATAAGCAATGACAAACGTACGGCATCGGCCCCATATTTATCTATTACTTCTAATGGATCAACACCATTACCTTTTGATTTTGACATTTTTTTCCCTTTTTCATCTAAAATAGTTCCGTGTAAATAAACTAAGGAAAAAGGTTTTTCTCCTAAAGCAAAAAGGGACATCATAACCATTCGAGATACCCATAAAGTTAATATTTCATAACCAGTTTCTAAAGTTTGCGTAGGATGAAAACGAGCTAAATCTCCTTTCTTAATACCACCGATATAATTATCTGGCCAACCTAAAGTAGAAAAACTCCACATACCAGAAGAAAACCAAGTATCCAAAGTATCTTCATCTTTTATCCAGCCATCTCCCTCAGGCTCATCTTCGGAGACATAAATTTCATCGCCCCGATACCAAGCAGGAATACTGTGACCAAACCATATTTGTCTAGAAATACACCAATCATGTAAGTTTTCCATCCAATCTTGATAACGTTTAGCAAATCGAACTGGTAAAAATTTAATTTCTTCTGTTTTTGCCAATTCTAGTGCCGCTTGTTTCATAGATTTGCCTCCTAGCCTTACTAAAGGTTCATCAACAGCTACAAACCATTGACGTGATGGAAGTGGCTCAATGGGCGTATCACAACGATAACAACAAGAAAGATTGTTAAGCATCTCTTCTTCTTTAATCATTAAGCCTTTGGCTCTTAAATCATCTATTATTTGAGTACGTGCCTCTAGTACTGATAAGCCTGAATATTTACCAAAACCACTTAATATATTTGCACCCTCATCAATAACTTTTTTCTTCTCTAAATTATTTAATTCAGCCATTTGCCAATCAACTGCTGAATGAGCCGGTGTAACACCTAAAGCGCCTGTACCGAAATTCTGATCAACATTATAATCAGCAATCACTTTTAATTTTAATTTCTGTCCACAAAAATCAATTTTATAGGTTTTTCCTATCTCTTTTTGATATCTTTTATCTTTAGGATTAACCGCTATAGCAGTATCTCCTAATTTAGTTTCTGGACGAGTAGTAGAAATAATAATGGGACAATCTTGACTATAACGAAAAGTATAAAGCGTAGTTTTTTGCTCTTTATACTCAACCTCATCATCCGCTAAAGTTGAATGACAACGAGGGCACCAATTAACCAATCTTTCACCCCGATAAATAACCCCAGCCTCATACATATCAATAAACATTCTTTGAACTGCTCTTTTACGTTGATTATCAAGAGTAAAGGATAGTCTGGACCAATCTAAAGAAGCCCCCATTTTGCGAGTTTGTTTTAAAATAGTGGCCTGAGTTAAGTCCACAAAATTATTAACCTCTTGTAAAAACTTCTCTTTACCTAAATCATGTCTAGATTTACCACTTTCTGCCAATAGTTTCTTTTCAACTATATTCTGGGTAGCAATAGCAGCGTGATCAGTACCAGGAAGCCATAGAGTTAAATAGCCACGTTGACGATGATAGCGCACCATTAAATCCTCAATAGCTAACATTGCGCTATGCCCTAAATGTAATTTTGCCGTAATATTAGGCGGCGGAAGAATAACAGTATAGCTAGGAGTTGAGTCGGGCAATTTTAAATTATCAGGATTAAAAAAACCCGATTCTTCCCATTTATGATAAATAGCATCTTCATTAGAAGAAGGGCTATATATTTTATCTAATTCTTGTTTCATACCTTTTAAATTAACAAAAATAAGGCTATACGTCAACTATAAATTAGCTTGACTCTAGCTAAAAATCATTATATATTAAATGGTTGGCTATTAATATATGACTTATAAAAAATGCTCAATTTAGAAGAACAAATTATCAACCAAATAGAGAAAGCTAAAAGCATTTTAATCGTTTTTAGTTCTAATTGGGAAGGAGACTCTATTGCTTCTTCCTTAGCTTTATATTGGTTTATAAAAAAGTTAGGCAAAGAAGTGGCTGTAGCCTCTTATGACAAAGAAAACAATCAACAAGGAAAAGAAAAGAGTGTTTGGAACTTTTTACCTGGCTATAATAATATCAAAAATAGTTTAAATAATCTAAGAAAATTTATTGTTTCAGTTAATATAAAAAATGCAACCATTAGTCAAATTAAATATAATTTAGAAGGTGAAAATTTAAACTTTATTATTGCTCCAGAGAAAGGTTGGTTTAAGCCAGAAGATGTTCGCTCTTATTCTGGCGGCTTTAGTTATGATTTAATATTTACTATTGACACCCCTGACTTAGAATCTCTAGAAAGAATTTATGACAACAACGTAGAATTTTTCTACAAAACACCTATTATTAATATTGACCATCAAGCTGACAACGAAGAATATGGACAAATAAACTATCTTGATTTAAATGTAGCTTCTTGCGCAGAATTAGTGTTTAGTCTTATTGAAAAATATAATCAAAACTTAATAGATGAAAGTATCGCCACCTGCTTACTAACTGGTATAATTAGCAAGACTAGAAATTATAAAAATCCCAACTTAACTCCCCGTACCCTCTTAGCTAGCTCTAAACTTATTGGTATAGGTGCCCGTCGAGAAGAGATAGTAGAAAATTTATATCGATCTCGTTCTCTTGATTCATTAAAAGCCTGGGGAGGAATTCTTAACAAACTCAAAAATGATGAATCAAAAAAATTAGCTTGGTCAACACTAGATTGGCCAAATGATAAATTTAAAAACTATGAATCACTACATCTCGAAGAGTTAGCTGAAGAAATTTTTAACGGTTCTCAAAACATACAAATATTTCTTATTATCATTAAAACAAGCGATGATAGTAATTTAAACTTAATCGCCTTTGCTAATAAGGGTTATTCTGCCAATACAGCTTTACAAGATTTTAACATCATTAAAAGCAATAAATATCAGGCAATCGCTGAAATAACTCCAAGTAAAAACTACGAGGAAGACATTATTAACTTAATAAAATTGCGCCTTGATAAAAATATCAGTCAATGATATAACAAAAAAGGTAGAGTAATAATAAATTTGCGCCTATAGCTCAGGGGTTAGAGCACCGCTCTTATAAAGCGGGGGTCGATGGTTCAATTCCATCTAGGCGCACCAATTAAGATTCTAAGTATTAGACAATAAAATGCTTAGATTTTTTTTAAACTAATTACTGTTGCCAACTTAAGCGCTATACAATATAATAAAAGCATAACGGGCTCGTAGCTCAGTTGGTTAGAGCGTTACGTCGACATCGTAAAGGTCGCCCGTTCGAATCGGGCCGGGCCCACATTATATATATTTTAATTTTATGCTTAAATTTTTTTCTGGACGTCAACAAAAACTAATAAGCTCAGAAGAAAGCTCCTCTATCAATGAATGGATAGACCAAGAGGCTCACGAAGATGGTCAATTATCAATTGACGTATATCAAACATCAAAAAAGATTGTGATTCAATCTACTATCGCTGGAGCAAAAGCAGAGGATTTAAAGATTTCCCTTCACCATGATTTATTAAGTATTCACGGCACCAGAAAACAACCACAATCACTTTCTGACGAGGATTACTTATACCGCGAGTGCTATTGGGGACCATTCTCTAGATCAATTATTTTACCGACTGAAGTAGATAGTCATAAAATTGAGGCCCTACTAGAGAATGGCGTTCTTACTATCACTCTACAAAAAAGTAAAACGGAAGAAATATCTGTATCATCTCAAAAATAATATGCAATATAAATTAAAAGTGATTAATTTTAATGACGATGAAGTAATACTAGAAGACGAAACTAAAAATATTATTTATTGGCCAAAAACTAAATTAAAAGAAATTCCAGAAATAGGAGAAATACTAAATTTTAATATTGGCGATGACAAGCCAAATATTAGCCCCGAGGAATTACTGAACGAATTATTAAACATAGAAAAACATTAAACAATCAAACAATATGATTACTCGCAAAACCACTATTATTAGCCTATCTATTATATTAGTGGTTTTTTTGATAGCAGGAATACTTATCTTCACTATGAATACAGATAGTAACCGTCTACCTAACAAGCTATATATTGGATCTATTGATATCAGTGGCCTAGATAAAAATGAGGCTTTTAGTATCATATCGGAACAATGCGTCAAAACTGAAGCTAGGGGCATTAACTTAGATTATCAAGGGCAAAAAATAACTCTCCCCTCAATTGCTAGTTCTTTTGACGCTGATTTAGCGTATACTCTTTTCTATTGCGACAAAGAGGGCATAAATAAATCTTTAGCCACTTATCAAAATTTAAATCCATTTATTGCCTTTTGGAAAAATACCATTCAAAGAAAGGCAACTATTATTAAACCGACTTTTTTTATTGATGAAAATAGAATCAAAGAATTTATCTATCATTCATTACCTGAAATAGAAAAGGACTCTCAAGACGCAGCCTTTATCTTCTCTCAAAAAGACATTCAAATACAAACTGAAGTTATAGGACGTGCAATTAATTGGGATAAAACATTAAAAGAAATTAATAATAGATTAGAATATTTTTCCCAAGCAAATGCTAATATTTACACCGAAGAAGTTCAACCTAAAATCTATTCTTCAGACTTATTGGGATTAGAAAATCAAGCTAAAAATCTAAGTGATAGACAACTTTCTCTAAGTTATCAAAATCAAAAATGGACAGTAGAACAAGCTGATATTGCTTCATGGCTAGATATTAACAAAAATAAACAAGGTATTAATTTAGAATTTAGCCAAGAAAGAATTGCTAATTATTTAGAAAAAGAATTAGCTCCTAAAATTAATTTAGAAGCTAAAAATCATCGTTTTGAAATAGAAAATGGCAAAATACATAATTGGCAACCAGGCCAAAATGGTCAAATTTTAAATACCGAAGAAAGCGCTAAACAAATAATAATAGACTATAGTATAAAACAACAAAACAATTCTCTCTTAAGTATAGAAAGCATTACTCCATCAGAAGTAGATAGCTTAAATATTAAAGATATTATTGGCGTTGGGCATTCTAACTTCGCTGGCTCCCCCTATAATAGACGCCACAATATTGCCGTAGGCATTGAAGCCCTACATGGTCTGTTAATAAAAGCTGATGAGGAATTTTCTTTAGTTAAAGCTTTAGGAGATATTGATGCAACTACAGGCTATCTACCAGAACTTGTTATCAAAGGAGATAAAACAATCCCTGAATATGGAGGTGGTCTTTGCCAAGTAGCTACTACTCTTTTTCGAGGAGCAATAGCATCTGGCTTGCCAATTACTGCCCGACAAAATCATTCATATAGAGTTTCATATTACGAACCAGCAGGAACAGACGCTGCTGTATACGATCCCTGGCCAGATGTAAAATTTATTAATGACACTGGTAATGATATTTTAATTCAAGCCAAGATAGAGGGTGATGATGTTTATTTAGATTTCTGGGGAGTGAATGATGGACGTTTAGTTGAAATTAGTGAACCAGTAATATATAGCATAACAGCTCCTCCTCCTAAGAAAATAATTGAAACTGACAATTTAAAACCAGGCGAACAAAAATGTACCGAAAGAGCTCACAATGGAGCAAAAGCATATTTTGATTATACTGTAATCTATCCTACAATTGATGAAGCTACTGGCGAAAAAATTAAAGCCTATCGTCGATTTAACTCCTCCTATGTTCCTTGGCAAGAAGTTTGTCTAGTGGGAAGAGAAAAAACTGAAGAGCCTACAAGTGAAACAGAAAATCAAATAGAGATTAATACTGATCAAGCCTCTAGCACAAACGCTGTTAGTGAATAAAACTATAATTAAATTAAAAAATTCTCTTTAACAGAGAATTTTTTAATAAAAAAAGACCAACTTAAACGGGTAGGCAAGAAAATTTCTTCTAGGTATCACCGAGCCTGTCATTAGCGCCTTAATAAAGCGACAATGAAAGGCCCAAAAAATCCTAGCAAGGAATTCTCCATGCTTGTCGTGCCTGACCCGTTAAAATTGGCCTTTTGATGTTTTTAAGCAACTATTCAATATATCACATTAAAAATAGTTTGTCAACACTATTTATACACAAGTAAAAACTAAGCTTTTAAGGAAAGTCTTGTTTATAAATTATTCCTTTATTATTAGAGAAAAACATCAAAGAATGAGAGCTGTCAGTACGCCAAATACTAATATATCTTTCTTTTAAGCTGTTGATAACTTCTAGGCCTGGATGTTTATATATATTATTTGTTCCAACGGAAATAATAGCAAATTTAGGATCCACTGCATCAAGAAATTTACTATCAGAAGAAGCACTTGATCCATGATGTGATATTTTTAAAATATCCGCCCGATTAAAAAAAATAGAATTTAATAAATCTAATTCTCTATCAGCCGAAGCATCACCCGCCCCAAAAACAGTCAGGCCGGAACAATTAAAATATGTAGCTAATGAAAGATCGTTATCATCATCAGATCCTTTAAACTTTTCAGAAGGAGAAAAAATACACAAAGAACAATCAGAATTAAAATCTATACACAAATCTTTTTCAGGATAAATTATTTCGACTTCATCACTTAATGAATTAATTAAAGCGATACTTTCAGCACCATCTAAATTTTCCGGTAAATATATTTTTTTTACTTTATATCTTTTTATTATTTCTGGCAGTGAACTAATATGATCAGCATGAGTGTGAGTTAAGATAATTATTTCAATATCTCGCTTAAAAAAATTTAACCATCTACCAAGACCATGCAAACTTGTCCAGTCTGGTCCTCCATCAATTAAAATTATTTTATTATCATTCGTTCTAAAAGCATACGAGTCGCCTTGGCCAACATCAAAGAAAACAACTTCAGCTCTTTTTTTATTAACAAAGCTTACAAAAAAAATTATAGAAAAAATTATTAGTATAATAAAAATAAAGCGCATGAATAAAGAATAACATAAACATCCTGAATAAAGCTAAAAAATAAAATAAAGTCTTATATACAAAAAGCACCGTAAAAACGGTACTTTTTGTATAATTTTCAAATCAACTAAAAAATAAAACTATTTTTTCTTAGTGACTTTTTTCACAGCTTTTTTAACAGTCTTTTTTGGAGCTGCTTTTTTCACAGCTTTTTTAACAGTCTTTTTTGGAGCTGCTTTTTTCACTGCTTTTTTAACCACCTTCTTAACAGCTTTTTTTACGGTCTTCTTTTTAGTAGCCATATTATTCACCTCCTTTCTGGGAAAATTCCCATTTATATTTTTTTTAAAAAAATAAAATAATTTTTTTAAAAATAATTTTTTATTAAAGTACTTATATTATACTCTGATAAAATTTTTATAGCAATAGTTTTTTAATAAAAAAACAAAAAAAGAGTGTTAACTCTTTTTATGAAAATATATTTTTATTTTTAAAGAGATAAATTATTAAAAAAATATTTTTCTAACTCTGTAATGGCTATCTTTTCTTGTTCCATGCTATCTCTGTGACGCACGGTCACAATATTATTTTCTAAAGTATCAAAATCAACAGTGACGCAAAAAGGAGTTCCTATTTCATCTTGACGACGATAGCGTTTACCAATATTACCATTATCATCAAATTCACAACGCCAATTTATTTTTAATTTATTAAAAATTTCTCTAGCCTTTTCAACTAGTTCTACTTTATTTTTTAATAAAGGAAAAATTGCTATCTTAATCGGCGCTAAATTTGTAGGAAATGCCAAAACAATTCTCGTTTCCCCCTCTAACTCTTCCTCTCGATAGAATTCTGTAAGCGCAGCTAAAAATATACGACCAACACCAGCTGAGCTTTCAACAATATGAGGAGTAATTTTTTCATTATTTACAGGATCATGATAAAGCAAAGCTTGGCCCGAGCCTTCACTGTGACATTTTAGGTCGTAATCGCCTCGAGCATGCAAACCTTCTAGTTCTTTAAAGCCAAAAGGGAAATTATATTCAATATCATATGCCTCTGTCGCATAAAAAACTAGATTTTCATGTTTATGCCAACGAATATTTTCCTCCTTAAATCCTAAATCTAGATAAAACTGCCAACGAATATTACGCCACTCTTCATAATATTTTTTATCTTCTCCTGGACGAATAAAATATTGTAATTCCATTTGTTCAAATTCTCTAGTACGAAAAATAAATTGACGAGCAGTAATTTCATTCCGAAAAGCTTTACCAATTTGAGCCACACCAAAAGGTAATTTAACCCTCGTAGAATCTAAAATGTTTTTATAATTAACATATATACCTTGGCAGGTTTCTCCTCTTAAATAAACCGCCTCTTTATCCCAATCACCAGTAAAATTTCCTAAATTAGATTTCACTAATAGATTAAACTTCTTTCCAGAAGAAAAATTTTGAGCTCCGCAATTAGGACATTTAAATTTATTTTTATTCTTATCAAAAATTTCATTAATTTCTTCTTCTGACATTTTTTCATCCGCAAAAATACCAGCGTCCTCTAGCATTGTATCCAATCGAAAACGAGTATGGCACTTATTACATTCAGTCAGAGGATCAGAAAAACCTTTTACGTGGCCAGAGGCCTCCCATACTTTTGGGCTCATAAAAATAGCAGCATCTAATCCTACTACATCATCACGAAGCTGAGTCATAGCTCTCCACCAAATCTTTTTTATATTATTAGCTAACTCAACGCCGTATGGACCAAAATCATAAACAGCCGCCAGACCATCATATATTTCTGATGAGGGAAACACAAATCCTCGACGCTTACATAATGATACTATTTTATCTAAACTTTGATTTTTCTCTTGTTTCATATAAATATTTTAATTACATTTCATCTAAATATTCTAATCCTAATAAATTAAAAGCGCTTTTCAACACCACTTGAACTGAAAGCAACAAACTCAACCTGACCTGAACCAATTCTTTCTCTGTTTTTAAAATAGGAACAGAATGATAATAATCATTAAATAATTGACATAACTCAAATAAATAACGAGCAATAAGAGATGGATCTCTTTTTTCACTAGCTTGTTTTATTAATTCAGAAAATTTTTGTAAATATATTAATAAAGCTTTTTCTTTATTTTCAATTAACAATTCATATTTAACACCAGTTTTGTCTAATTTGTCCTTTCTGAGCACACTGGCTAAGCGAGCACCTGTATATTGCAAATAAGCAGCGGTAAAACCATCAAAACGTAAAGCCTCTTCTGTATCGAATATTATCACTTTTTCTCTGCCAACTTTTAACATTTCAAATTTTAAAGCTGAAACAGCCAAAGAAGTAGCAATCTTTTTTATTTTCTTTTCCTCCCAATCAGTATGTCTTAATTTAACTTCTTTTTCTGCTCTAGTATTCGCTTCGGCAAAAATTGAATTATAACTAATAATATTACCACTACGAGAAGCCATCATACCGCTCTTTAAAGTAACAAAATCATAAGTCAGATGACTAATTTTAAACTTTTCTCCAGCTAATTCAAATATTTTAGCTAATTGTTTAAAATATAAGGACTGTCTAACATCAACAACATAAATAGATTCCTTAATATTATAATCTTGAAATTTTTTCTTAGCTAAAGCTAAGTCAGCTACAGGATAAAGAGCTGTACCATCAGAACGAATAATAGGTAATACCCCTAAATTAAATTCGGACAAATCAGCAATAATAGCACCTTCACTTTTTTTCAATATTTTATTTTCTAACAATTCCGCTACAATTTTTAATCCTTGTTCAATAAATTCACTTTCATAAAAAATATGATCAAAATGAATATTTAATTCTTTATAGACAGAATCTAAATAAGCGATGCTCCAATTTCTTGTTTCTTGCCATAGTGTATATTGTTGCCCCTTTTTACTCTCTATTTCCTGCATAATAGAAACTACCTCCTTTTTTTTCTCTGGATAATCAGCTAATTCCTGGCTAGCAGAGGCATAAGCAGACCCTAAAAGATAGCCTTTATTTTCTCCGTCTTTTAAAGCTTTTTCCCATTTAGATTTATTCTCACTAAACTGCCAAGCCCACAAGGCCTTGGCTACATGAATACCAAAATCATTAATATAGGAAACAGGAATAGTAGAATAACCAGCAAAAGATAATACTTTTGTTAAGCTTGAACCAAAAAACAAATTACGTAAATGACCAACATGATATTCTTTATGAGTGTTAGCGTTAGAATATTCTATCATTACACCTTCTTTGTTATTCAACTCTAAACGACCAAAATTTACTCCCAATTTTTTTATCTCTTCTAGAGTTTTTGTGGCTAATTTCTCTGCTTTCAAAAAAATATTCAAATAAGGGCCAACGACTCTTATCTCTAAAATATCATCCGCTAAACTTTTATCATTTTCTAAACTTTGTTTTAATGTTAAAGCTAAGTCTACTGGATTAGCGTTCATCTTTTTAGCTAAATTAAAAAGAGCCAAACTTAAATCGCCTAAATTTTCTTGAGGAGGATAAATAAAATCAGAAGCTAAGACCTGACATTTTTTGGCTAATTTGTTTTTTAAATCTTCAAGATACATATTTATTTAACAATCAATTTAATAAACTGCCTTTTACCTCTTTGAATAATTAACTCATCATTTACCTCTAACTTTTCATTAACATCTTGCTGTATCTTTAAATTATCATCATATCCCAGCTTAATTCCTCCCTGAGTAATCAAACGACGAGCCTCATTTTTACTAGCAGACAGATTACATAATAATAATAAATCTACTAAAGAATAATTACCTTTTTTTATTTCCATACGAGGAATTTCTTCTGGAATCTCCTTATTTTGAACAGTTTTAATAAAATATTCTTGAGCTAAATCAGCTTTTTCTTCATTATGATTAATTTTAGTAATTTCCCAAGCTAAACGCATTTTAGCGTCTCTAGGGTTTTTAATGTTATTAAGTATATCCTTGGCCTCTTGCCAGTCTAAAAAAGTACAAAGTTCAAAAGCGGAATCTAAAACATCATCAGGCCAAGACATTATCTTAGCATACATAGTATTATAATCTTCATCAAGCATAACAATATTTCCTTCACTTTTACCCATTTTTTTACCCTCGCTATCTGTTAAAAGTTTCATTGTTATCACACCTTTGTCTTTATTTTTGACCGCTTTTAGTAAATCCCTTCCGCACAACATATTAAACATCTGATCATTACCGCCCACTTCTATGTCCACATCCAATTCAAGGCTGTCATAAGCCTGAGCCAAAGGATAGAAGAACTCATGTAAAAAAATTGGTTTCTCTTCTTGCAGACGCTTCTGAAACATATCCCTTTGAATCATGTTTTGAACTGTAAAATTAGAAGCTAATGCAATCAAGTCTTTAAAGCTAAGCTTGTCTTGCCACTCATGATTAAAACGTATTTCCGCAGCATTATCTCCATCAAACTTAAGGTAAGCACCAGCTTGTAATTTAAAATTACTAGCATTATCTAGAACTTCTTCACGACTTAATTGTTTTCTAGTAGCTGTTTTATCAGTAGGATCTCCAATCATACCAGTAAAAGTTCCTATTAAGAAAATTACCTTATGGCCAGCTTCCTGAAATTGTCTTAATTTAACCAAAGCAATAGCGTTGCCAATATGTAAAGACTTAGCACTAGGGTCAAAGCCACAATAAACACGTAAAGGCGTGGCCGAATCTAACTTTTGTTCCAACTCTTTATAGTTAGGATACAGATTAGACACCCCTCGATTTAGAATTTCATTCATTTGTTCTTTTTTTATTTTACCCTTAGTCATAAATGCTTGGTAATAATTTATTAAATATGTTATAATACTAGCAGACTTAAGTGATTTTTTCAATTGAAGAAGTCTCTCTATTATTTAAATAATATTATCTAAAATTAAAATAATTTTATGTTTTCTTATCGTCTATTTCTTAAACAGGCCTGGAATATAACCAAAAAATATCGCTATCTTTGGTTTTTTGGAATATTTGCCTCCTTGCTTTCTATCGGTGGAGAATACCAATTAATAACCCAAAGCGCAACGACACAGCCAGGCGGCAGTTTTTTAAGTAATGGTAATATTATCTGGCAAATAATATTAAGCCCTGATTTTTATCAAGGTTTTGTAAGTTTGGCTACAGAAAATAGCGCTGCCTTTTTAGCAGTAATTTGTATATTCTTATTATCCGTAGGCCTAGCAATTATAATGCTTTATTTAGCTATCCTTTCCCAGTCTGCCATTGTAAGCCAGAGTGCTCAAATCTTATTAAACAAAAAGAAAAAAAATAATTTAAATATCAGTGATGGACTAGCTGAGGCAAAGCCACATTTTTGGAGAGTATTAGGTCTAAATTTATTTAGCTATATCATTGTTGTATTAAGCTTATTTTTAATTAGTTTGCCTTTAGTATTTTTAATTATCACTGACACTCTAGCAATAAGCATCGCTTATACCTTATTATTCATTATTTTTGCCCCGATTGCCCTCTCAATAGCATTGCTCATAAAATATGCTATCGCAGCTAGAGTGCTAGAAAACACTAGTTTTGTTTCATCAATACAAAAAGGTATAAAGATATTTAAAAATAATTGGCTAGTGAGCTTAGAAATGGCTTTAATATTGTTTATCATTAATTTTGCTGTTGGCATTGTAACCCTATTCTTTATTGCTCTATTGTTTATGCCTATGCTATTTATAGCAATACAGTTCTATGCCCCAATTCTCGCAGCTATTAGCCTGGTATTATCCATTGGCACTATGTTAGTAATAGCATCTTGGTTAAATACCTTTCAGATTAGCACTTGGACCGGTCTATATCTCCATCTTCAAGATAAAAAGGGTAGAAGTAAATTAGAAAGATTATTTGCCAAGAAAAAATAAACAACTATATTAGTATCTAAAACGCGACCAGCGCTCTGTTTATAGCGTTTAGGTCGCGCTTTAATAAAGAACTATGAGTGATCTCGCTTCAATAGAAAATTTAATTAATCCTCAATCTGCCCAAGACGAAGATAGTGTTCAGGGTAAATTTGCCACCAAGCAAGCTGAGATTAAATTAAAAGAAATTGAAACACAAACAGAAAAAAGGGCAAACAGCTTAGGCTTGTCTTATGTTAATCTTTTTAGCTTTCCTGTTAGTCCTGACGCTATTATATTAATACCCGAAGAAAGGGCTATAGAAATACAAGCTGTATGTTTTTTTTATGATGGCAAGAATGTTAGAATTGCTTGTGTCAAGCCAAGTCAAGAGATTGCTGATGAAATCCAAAGAATTAATGAAGAATATTATACGGACGCTAAACTGTATCTTGTATCACAAAATAGCCTACAACAAGCTTTAAATGTATATAAGACACTACCTAAAATTAAAAAATATCAATCAGGAATAGAAATCAATGAACTCAGTCTAGAGAAATTTAAAAAAGATATTTCAAGTTATAAAAATCTAGCTGAAATTATTAATGAAGTAAATGTTAGCGACATTGTAACTCTGATTCTAGCCACAGCGATGAAAGTAGGAGCTAGTGATATTCATATAGAAGCAGAAGAACATGGAGTAGCGGTTAGATTAAGAATTGATGGCGTTTTACAAGAGGCTGCTTTAATCGATAGAGATAAATGGAAAAAAGTAGTCACTAGAATGAAAATATTAGCTAGAGTAAAAATTAACGTAAGCAATAAGCCACAAGATGGTCGTTATACTATTTATCTCAAAGATGGCAAAATTGATGTTCGCTCATCATTTCTGCCTACCGCTTTTGGAGAAAGTGTAGTAATGAGACTTTTGGATTCCAAGGCTGTAGCTCTAGATTTTGAAAAATTAGGCATTAGGCCAGAAATATTAAAAAAGCTAAAAGAAGAAATTAGTAAGCCAAATGGCCTAATACTAACTACCGGTCCAACTGGTTCAGGTAAAACAACTTCTCTATACGCTATTTTAAAAAAATTAAACCAACCTGGCACCAAGATTGTCACCCTTGAAGATCCAATTGAATATCAACTAGAAGGCATTAACCAGAGCCAAGTTGAAACTAGTAAAGGATACAGTTTCTCGGATGGTTTAAGATCAATTTTAAGACAAGACCCAAATATTATTATGGTTGGCGAAATTAGAGATTTAGAAACTGCCGAAATATCAGTTCAAGCTTCTCTAACAGGTCATCTAGTGTTATCAACTCTTCATACAAACGATGCAGCTGGAGTTATTCCTCGTCTAATTGACATCGGAGTAAAGCCATATTTTTTAGTACCCTCTATTAATGCTGTTATAGGTCAAAGACTAATACGAAAATTATGTCCTAAATGTCGTGTTGAACACATACTTAGTGCCGAAGAAGAAGAGCAGGTACATAAAATTTTAGCCGTTATTTCTCCTCGAGCTAATATTGACATTCCCTCCACTTTACCAAAAATGTATAAAGCTGGCGCTGGCTGTCCCTATTGTAACGACATTGGCTACAAGGGACGTCTTGGAATTTATGAAATATTTACCATGGATGATAAGCTCAAACAACTCACTATAGACAAAGCTCCATCATTTAAAATACTTCAACAAGCTATTGAGAATGGAATGATTACCATGCTTCAAGATGGTGTTTTAAAATGTTTAGACGGCATCTCATCATTAGAAGAAGTATATCGAGTAATTGGAAATTTTGACTATGTAAATGACTTATACGATATAGTAATTTCTCAAACTATTGGCAGGGGAATAAAAATAACTCCCGAAATATACACTAAAGCCGAAACTCTTACTCAAAATATTGGACAAAGTTTAAATTTAACAGATTTACCATCAAAAAAATTAATTCAATTAATTATGGGAATGGCCGTGGCTAGTGACGCGGGTGATATCCATATTGAGCCCACAGAGACTACTGTTAAAGTGCGTTTTCGTATTGATGGAGTTATGCATAATATTTTAGAGCTACCAAAAACTAGCTATCTTCCTATATTATCAGAAATAAAAATTTTAGCCGGTTTCGCTACTAATATAAAAAGAGCTACTTTAGATGGTCGCTTTAGCATCTATTTGCCTAATCATAAAATAGATTGTCGTCTTTCTATTATTTCTGGTGGATACGGAGAAACTATAGTAGTTCGATTATTGTCTAACTCTGCCGCTGATTTAGATTTAGAAAAATTAGGAATTACCTCAGTTGCAAATACTCAGCTTCACAAAGCTATGACAAAGACTAAGGGAATCATTATTACCACTGGACCAACTGGATCAGGAAAAACCACTACTCTATATGCAATTTTAAATCAATTAAATAAATCTGATATTAAAATAATTACAGTAGAAGATCCAATTGAATATCAGCTGCCAGGAGTAATGCAAACCCAAATAGACACAGAAAATGGCTACACTTTTGCTGCTGCCATGCGCTCATTATTACGACAAAATCCAAACATCATGATGATCGGAGAAATAAGAGACAGTGAAACAGCTAAAGTTGCCATTGAAGCTGCTATGACAGGCCATTTAGTTTTATCAACTATTCACGCCAATAGCGCCGCTGGAGCTATTTCTCGTTTTGCTGGACTAGGTGTAGAGAAATCTTCTCTAGCTAACGCTTTAGAATTTTCAATAGGACAAAGACTAGCCCGCAGAATTTGTCCTCATTGTAAAGTTATAGACGAATCTAATCCTGCCTACATTCAAAGAGCTCAAGAAATATTAGATAGTATTAAAAATCCATCAATAATTATTCCTAAAAAATTAGAATTCTATCGTGGCGCCGGTTGTGACCAGTGTAAAAAACTTGGATATAAAGGCAGAATTGGTTTTTATGAAACTATTAGCTCTACCCCAAATATTCAAAAAATTATTCAAAACGAAAACTCTAATGATTATGACTTAGAACAAGAAGCTATTAAAAATGGCACAGTAACAATGGCTCAGGATGCAGTTCTAAAAGCTTTAGCAGGAGAAACTAGTTTA
This sequence comes from uncultured Gammaproteobacteria bacterium, assembly GCA_964435515.1. Lineage (GTDB taxonomy): Bacteria > Patescibacteriota > Patescibacteriia > Patescibacteriales > UBA12465. The sequence goes on from CAYSZD010000006.1 coordinate 29,700, forward strand.
GATGAAGTATTTAGAGTAATATAATAATAATTAATAACAATATGATTGACAAAGTATTCATAAAAAAATTAAGAGAAGAATATCAATTAAAAGGCAAAACTAGACGTCAGATTATTAGTCGCTCCAATGATGTATTATTTCAAGCTAAAAAAACAATTTTTGCCCTGCACAGAGAAGACATGAAACTATCAGCAGAAAATTTCAAATTAATGGAACTATCTTTAAAAAAAATGGAAAAAGATTTTGGCTATCTTCGATTAAAAGAAGAAGGTCCCTATCAAGCTGCAATAGAAGAGTATGTTGAAGCAAAAACTTTAGATGCTATTATAAGAGAACAAAAGATAAGCACTATTAAAGGATTAAAAATTGGCTATGACAGTTATATTGGTGGGCTCTGTGATTTAATTGGCGAAATGGTAAGACTAGCCACTAATCGCTCTGCCAAAGGAGATTATAAAAGTGCTTCTATCTTAAAAAATAAAGCCGAAATGATTATGATGGAACTATTAGATTTTGACTTAACTGGTTATTTAAGGACTAAATACGACCAAGCTAGAGGACATTTAAGAAAATTGGAACAAATAAGCTATGACATTAAACTACATAAAGAAAAATAATTATGCTTATCGCGATTGCCTCAGACTTGCATGATAATATTGCTAATTGGCACAAATTTAATGAATATTTAAAAAAACAGGCTATTAAAATCCTGTTTTTCTGTGGCGATATGTGTAACCAAGACACTTTATCAATTATAAATGAAAGTTTCGTTGGTGATATGTATTTTATTGCCGGCAATGGAGAATTATATCTTCCAGAAACATTGAATAAATGCGCTAATTTACACTTCCTAGGACGCTATGGCGATATTACTATAGATGGACTCCATTTTGGATTAATACACGAAATAGATTATCGCCAAGATTTAGAAAAAAAAGCGCAATCACTAAATTATATCTTTTATGGCCATAGTCATAAACCATGGATAGAAATAGAAAAAAGATTAATTATCGCTAACCCTGGTACTTTAGGAGGTATTTTCTATCCAGCTAGTTTTGCAATTTTTGACACCATTAATAAAAAAATCGAACTTAAATTATTACATCAATAAACTATAAATTTTAAAAATATTCTTTAAGATATTTACCCGTGATACTGTTTTTATTTTTTGCCACTGTCACAGGAGTACCAGACGCAACAACTCTACCTCCCTTTTCTCCTCCTTCTGGACCCATATCTATCACCCAATCAACCGCTTTAATGACATCTAAATTATGTTCAATAATTAAAACCGTATTTCCTTGATCAACTAACATATTTAAAACTTTAAGTAATTTATCAATATCGGCAAAATGAAGACCAGTTGTTGGCTCGTCTAAAATATATAAAGTTCGTCCAGTGGCTCTGCGTGATAATTCGGTTGCCAGTTTTATTCTTTGTGCTTCTCCACCTGAAAAAGTAGTGGCTGATTGACCCAAGGTAATATATCCCAAACCAACCTCTTCTAAAGTAGCAAGTTTTTGACAGACAGCTGAATGTCCTTGAAAAAAGAGCAAAGCTTCACTAACTGTAAGTTGTAATACTTCGTATATATTTTTATCTTTATATTTTATATCAAGAATTTTTTGCTGAAAACGAAAACCATGACATGCTTCACAAGTTAAATAAACATCATTTAAAAATTGCATTTCAACCTTAATAGCACCATCCCCTGCACAACGCTCACAACGTCCACCTGGAACATTAAAAGAAAAATGACCAGGACTTAAGCGTTTTAATTTTGCTTCTGGTAATTCAGCAAAAATATCACGAATATAGGTATAAAGACCAGTATAAGTGGCTGGATTGGAACGAGGAGTTCGTCCAATTGGCGACTGATTAATGTCTATAACTTTATCAATATTATCTATACCTCTTATCTCTTTATGTTGTCCTACTTCTGCCTTTGCACGGTAGAATTTTTTATTTAAAGCATTCGCTAAAATATCAGACATTAAAGTAGATTTTCCAGAACCAGAAACACCAGTTATAGCTATTAATTTACCCAAAGGAATATCAACATCAATGTTTTTTAAATTATGATGTTTCGCTCCTATTATTGATAAATGTAATTTATTACCTGCCCTAAAATTACTTTTAGTAGGAATTGATAATTTACCAGATAAATACGCTCCCGTAAGAGAAGCTTTAGACTTAACAATGTCTTCTGGTAATCCAGAAAAAATAATCTCTCCTCCATGTTCTCCTGCACCAGGACCAACGTCAATTAAATGATCAGCTGCCCTCATCATAGCTGCATCATGTTCTACTACAATGACAGTGTTTCCATTATCTCTCAAGTCTTTTAACATTGCTATTAACTTATCATTATCTCTTTGATGCAATCCTACTGATGGTTCATCTAAAATATAGAGTACTCCACTTAAAGTAGAGCCAACCTGAGCCGCTAAACGAATACGCTGAGCTTCTCCACCTGACAAACTGGAAGCTGGACGATTAAGTGTAAGATACGAAAGACCAACTCTTTCTAAAAATTCTAAATTTTTTATCACTTCTTTCAAAATCGGCATAACAATAATTTGATCAGAATCTTTAGAGCGCACGTTTAACCATTCCAATAACAATATACGCAAATTATCAATGGTCATTTCCGTAAGATCATAAATGCTTTTTCCTTTAATGCGGATAGCTAAAAATTCAGGCTTTAAACGAGTCCCCATGCAAACTGGACAAACAGCTAAACGCATACACTTCTCTATTTCTTGTTTAACAAAATTAGATTTTGTTTCTTCATATCTTGCCATTAAATCAGAGTTTAAACCTTGCCAAAGACGATCGCCATTTAAAATAGCCGCCCTTTGCGCAACGGTAAATTCAGACAAAGGCTTATCTAAACTAAAACCAAAACGCAAAGCCAAAGCTTCTAAATTTATAAAAAAACTGCTTTTAGCATTTAAATTAGCATGTGCTAATGGCTTTATTGCTCCTTGTAATAAACTTAACTTCAGATTAAACACTAATTCCGGATCAATTTCTGTGCGATAACCTAAGCCATTGCAATGAGAACAGGCTCCATAATTAGAATTAAAAGAAAAATTTCTTGGCTCTATTTGTGCTAATACAAAACTACAACTAGTACAAGCAAAAGAATATGGAGATTCTTGTTCTTGTTTGTTTTTAGTTCTTTGTTTCTTATTAATTTTTTTTAAACGAGTTTTACAATGTGGACAATATGGCCAAGCAACACGAGCATATAAAAGCCTAAGATAATCATATATCTCAGTAACAGTTCCAACCGTAGACCTTGGATTATTGCCAACTGTGCGTTGATCAATAGCAATAGCAGGAGATAAGCCTTCAATTAAATCAAAATCAGGTTTATCCATTAAACCTACAAATTGACGAGCATAGGCAGATAAAGATTCTACATATCGTCTTTGTCCCTCTGCATAAATAGTATCAAAAGCTAAAGAAGATTTACCTGAACCAGACAAACCCGTAATTACTACTAGTTTATTACGTGGTAGATCCAGATTAATGTTCTTTAAATTATGAGTTCTAGCCCCTCTAATCCTAATATTATTTTCTGACATGATGAGAAAAATTAATTTTTAAAAGCAGTGTGTATTATACAGGAATTATTCAAAAAAAACAAGAAAGACTTATTCTGATCTAAATTTATATCTTAAAAAAAGTTTAAAAAACGACGTAAAACAAAAGCTAAGATACGATCAAAAAAATGAAGTTTCTCAAAATCCAATAGCTTTTTTTCAGATTGTTCACGCCAATGTTTAAAAATTATAGACAGTTTTTCAACTTCTTTTTTTTGCGAGAAAAAAACCCCAATTTCTAAATTTAAGCCAAAAGATAAAACATCTAAATTTTGCGAGCCAACAACAGCTTCTTGATTATCAATAATCATTGCCTTACCATGATTCATTTCTTTAGAAAAATAAAATTGCACCCCCACCGAAGCCAAGCGACAAGCATTAATATAATTTATACGATTTAACATTTTTACATCAGTATTTTCAGGAATGATTATAGAAACCAAAACCCCTCTTTTAACAGCATTATCTAAAGCGGCCAACAGCCATCGAGGTGGTAATAAATATGGGGTTAAAATATCAATCGAAGTAACTGCATTAGCAATCTTTTTTTGATAATAATTTTTAAAAGAAGACTGTTTATCTGCCCCATCTAAAGAATCTAAAGTCCACGCTTTAATTTTCTTCACTAAAGTAGCACGAGAAAAATTAATAATAGCCTGATTTTTACCACCACATCTTTCATAACTTTTGGCAAATGACCTTAATAGTGGCTTCACCACCTTACCTTTTAACTTAATTTGTAAATCATGCCAATTAGATATTTTTTGATAAATATTTACGCCTCCCAAAAAAGCAATATCCTCATCAATTATAATTAATTTACGATGAGTTCTTTTAAACCAACGAGAAAAGAAAATAAATTCTACCCCAGCCTCTTTTAATCGATCAACTGATTCTGCTTTTAAATTACTACTACCATAGGAATCAACAATTACTACCACCCTCAAACCAGCGCGAGCTTTTTTTTCCAGTGTTCCAAGAAAATCATGTGTTTCGTTGGTATCATCTAAAAAAATATACATTTCAATATAAATGGAAGTCTGAGCTTTTTCTAATTCACGTAAAATACCATCCCAAGCTTTCACTGAAGTTGTATAAAATTTATAATGCATGAAAAAAAATTATTTTTTATTTTTTATAATCCTATAATACATCTCTTCATATGAATCAGCCATTTTATTTAAAGAAAATTTATCTATTATGCTATCAGAACAATTATCTCTATTCAGCTTATCTATTCTTTTAGTAGCCTTAATCATTTGCGCTAAATTATTCACAATATAGCCTGTTTTACCATCTTGAATTAATTCTTTATTAGAACCAGAATCAAAGGCAATTACTGGTACATTAGAAGCCATAGCTTCTAAAATTGTATTGCTACAAGCCTCAAAAACTAAATTAGGATGAAGCAAGCAACACGCACCTGCTAATAATTTCTTTTTTTCTTTACCTAAAACTTCACCTAAATATATTATCCTTTTATTATCAATAAATGGATACACTTTTTTATCTAAAAAGTCAGAATCAGTGTTAGATATCCTCCCTGCTATAAAAAGAGATTTTTTTAATTTAATAGCTACTTTAATAGCTATATCAATACCCTTTTGCGGACTTAAGCGATCTAAATATAATAAATATTCTCCAGCATTTTTATTTCTAATAAAATTATCAACATCAATGCCATTATAAATAACTCCCTGCCAATTCAAAAAATTTAATTTTTTCTTAATAGCCAAAGAGTTGCTAACATAATTTAAATTTTTATAATCTTTCAAAAGTTGTAATTCATGATCAAAAAATTCACCATAGCGGATAGAGTGTAAGGAAGGAGTCTTAACTAATTCAGCAAATAAAACACTTTTTTGCTCTACGGCACAATGAATAATATCAAAGTTATCAGCTAGACGAAAAGCGGCCGCTATATTAGCATATTCATGAATCTCTGAATAATCTCCTTGATAATGTTTAGCTCTAACAGAAATTAGCTTTTGAGCTTTAGTTCTAGAATTGCCACTAGCAAATAGAGTAACATGATGACCCTTATCCACTAAAGCATTAACTAACAGGCCAATTGAAGAACCTGTTCCTCCTCTGGCATCAGGAGAAGTTTCCTCCCATAACTTAGACACTATCGCTATTTTTAACTTCCTATTTTTCTTTATCATTTTTTTCATTAATTATTTTATAAATTTTCCTCATCGCCTTTTTTGTCTGCTTATAACCAATATTAACAGACTCTGCAGAATCTGCGCTTGAAAAAAGATATTTCAGTCCAGCTGAAATAACAAATTTTGAAAGATTAATATTAATAACATAGTCGGCTTCCTTACATTTTTCCTGGGCTAAGTGATACATCATAATTCTCCCAGATCTAAACAAATTAGAAGCAGCATTAAAACTTTGAGCCTTAAATTCACTTTCGTGATACAAATTAACAGCAATCACAATATCTGCTCCTGCTTTACGTAATATATCAACTGGAACAGGGTCAGACAAAGCGCCATCAGCGAATTGTGTATCTTGATGATTAATTGGCTTAAAAATAAAAGGCATTGAACAACTAGCCTGCACGGCATCAATAATTAAAGAATTTTTAAAAATTTTATTATTTCCATTATCTAGATTAGTTGAACTAATAAATAAAGGTATTTTGGTATGTGTAAATTTTTCTAAACCAATAATACCAAAAAGCGCCTCTACAATTTTTTTCTGATTTATTAAGCCTTTGGTAAAATGAATATCAAATAATTTAAAAAGATTCATCTTTACTACTTTCAACATCTTTTCCTCGAGTCCTTCAACACTTTTATGCAAGGCATAATATGAAGCAACTACTGACCCAATAGACGAGCCGCTAATAAGGTCTATATCTATCCCCGCTTGTTCGAAGGCCCGCAAGACACCAATATGAGCAAAGCCCCGAGGACCACCACTTCCTAAAGCTAATCCAATTTTTATTTTTTTCTGATTCATAAATTATAAACTACTATTTTATTCTATCCTCTTTTGGCTTTTCAGGCAACAAAAAATAGGCTTTATGCCTATTTTTCAATTCGTAGTCCCTAGGGGAATCGAACCCCTGTTACCAGGATGAAAACCTGGTGTCCTAACCACTAGACGAAGAGACCGTACACAAAAAAATATGAAATTAATAATAGCTAATTTCATCAACATTGTATAAACATTTTTTTTCTTTGTCAAATATTGCCTTTATTCTAAAAACCTTTACAATACTTATATATGTATATATTAGGATTAGAAAGTAGTTGTGATGAAAGCGCTGCCGCTGTTTTAGAAGCTAAAGGCACTAAAACTAAAATTCTTAGCAATGTCATTGCATCTCAAATAGATATTCACGCTCAATATGGAGGCGTTGTTCCAGAAGTCGCTGCTCGCGAACATGTTTTGCATATATTGCCTACAATAGATGAAGCTCTGAGAAAGGCTAAAATAGGTCCTAAGGATTTAAAAGCCATTGCGGTTACTCAAGGACCAGGACTTGTTAGTTCTCTATTAGCTGCCACTGAAAATGCCAAGGCGCTATCACTTATTTGGAAAAAAGAAATTATTCCCGTTCATCATATTGTTGGTCATATCTATGCTTCTTTTATTGATACCAATCCGAACCCAGCCTTTCCTCTAATAGCCTTGGTAATCTCTGGCGGTCATAGTAATCTTATCTACATGTCCGATCATTATAATTTTAAAGTAATTGGCGAAACCAGGGACGATGCTGCCGGAGAGGCCTATGACAAAGCAGCTAAAATGATGGGCCTATCATATCCTGGTGGACCTATTATCGCTAAATATGCAGAAGAGTTTAGACGAAGCGCTAAAGAATGTAAAATCGAATTACCTAGACCAATGTTAAATTCGAATAATTTAGATTTTTCTTTCTCTGGACTAAAGACCGCCCTCCTATACAAACTACAAAAAGATAAACAATGGAAAAATAGGGTTCCGGAATATTGCTTTGCCCTAGAATCTGCCATTATTGACACTTTAGTACATAAAAGCCTAAAAGCTATAGCTAAATATCAACCTAAAAGCTTTATTTTAGCGGGAGGAGTATCAGCTAATATTGCTCTTAGAAACACTTTATCAACTAAAATAAAAGAAAAATCACCAAAAACTAATATTTTCTTAGCAAATCTAGCTTATACCACTGACAATGCCGCCATGATTGCAGCGGCAGGCTATTTTAAATATTATAAGCAAAAAAATAAGGCTTTTGTAGATTATTCCACATTAAATGTAAAATGCGATTTAAAATTTTAAAATTTGCTTTTTTTAGCAATATCTTATAAAATATCTATTAATAAAGGCTCGGTGGTGAAGTGGTCTAACACTGCAGTTTGCAAAACTGTCATTCGTGGGTTCGAATCCCACTCGAGCCTCAAACTCCTTTAAGTTTTACTTAAAGGTTTTTTAATAAAGTTGTGGATAACTTGTGATTTCTGTGTAAAACAAATAAACTTTAGTCTACAAATATCTAGACTTAAGTCTAAAAACTCTTTAATTTTTTGCCTAAAATTAAATAAAATAATTAATATTACCACAAAATAAGCATTAGGGCTTGCGTTGTCCACAAATATGTGCTATAATACTTATAGTTAGATAAAGTTCTTTTTACTAAATCTTGAAAATATCATCAGCGCTAGCATGATGAGAGAAGGACTAATAGTCCATGGAGTAGGATAAACAGAGCTAATCAAAATTATTAAATAATATATTTAATAAAATTAGCAATAGAAATCATAAAGAAAATCTTACAAAGAATTGGTGAAAAGAAAACAGCTTAAGCTAGCAAGCTCCAAATATAATCCTGGCCGAAAAAATTGATAAAAATCAATGAAACAGTATGCTAGGATTGGAGCTCAGACGCGGCCTATTATTTATAATTACTTTATACTATATAAAGAGGGGCCCGTTCTGGGCTCCTTTTTTATTAGTAAAAACAAGACTAAACTTGAATTATTATTGCTTTATTTCTCTATTACTGCTAAAAATTAATTATTATAAATACAACATATATATGTCTTTATCCATAGCAATTGTAGGACTACCTAATGTAGGCAAATCTAGCCTATTTAATATCCTCACTAAAAAAAGCGTTGAAGCTGCTAATTATCCTTTTTGTACCATTGATCCAAATGTCGGGATAGTAAAAGTGCCAGATGAGCGACTATACAAACTCGCCGAAGTGTCTAAACCAGCTAAAATTATAGCCACTAGTATTGAATTTGTAGACATAGCGGGATTAGTGGCCGGTGCGAGCAAGGGTGAAGGACTTGGTAATCAATTTTTAGCTCATATTAGAGAATGTGACGCTATTTGTGAGGTTATCCGTGATTTTAAAGATGAAAACATTATTCATGTTAATGGACAAATTGATCCAGAATCTGACAAAGAAACAATAAACATCGAATTAATATTAGCTGATTTAGCCAGTGTTAGTAAAAGATTAGAAAAAACAAAAAAAGAAAGCCGAAGCGGAAACAAAGAATTAGTTTTTCAAGCATCAATATTAGAAAAAATAAATCAACATTTGGAGGCTGGCTTAGCTTTAAGGTCTCTGTCTTTTACTGAAGAAGAATTACCATACGTTAATAGTTTAAATTTACTAACTATAAAGCCCATTATCTATCTCTTAAATACTGATAACTTAGATACAATACCAAATCTAAATAATTTAGACGGAGAAATAATTGCAGTTAATGTAAAAATAGAAGCAGAAATTAATTCTCTTCCAGAAGAAGAGCAGGCAGAATATATAAAAGAATTAGGCTTAGAACAAAGTGGTTTAGATAAATTAATTGCTGCCTCCTATAAATTATTAGGTCTGGACACTTTCTTTACTACTGGCACCGACGAAACAAGAGCTTGGACTGTTAAACATGGAGCTAAAGCACCTGAAGCAGCTGGAGTAATTCATACTGATTTTATTAAAGGTTTTATTAGGGCCGAGGTTATTAGCTGTGAACAACTAATTGCTATTGGCAATGAAACAAAGGCTCGCGAACAAGGTTTAATCAGAACTGAAGGAAAAGAATATATTATAAAAGATGGAGATGTCTGTCATTTCTTAGTAAATCGCTAAATTAAATTTAAATAAGCAAAAAGCACTTTTAAGTGCTTTTTTATATTAACGAGATAAAGGAATTCTTGATGAATGAGAAGGGCTGGATGAAACAGGCGATGATTTTGTATTCTTTCTATCACTAGTTACTTGACTGATAGATGTAGAAGTTTCTCTGTTACCAACTGATACCCTTGATTTAGGAGAAGATACATCACTTAAACCTGAGCCTCTATTAAATTGTTGACTGGCAAAACCTGGAGTAACTATTTCACCATCGTCTGCCCTAATAATACGTACATGAGATTTTTCTTTCTTTATTTCTCCGCCACTAGCCAATTTATCTACAATTTTTTGCACCGTTTTAAGCTCAGTTGATTTTAAATCGCCACTAGCTTTAATCCTGTGGAGCATGGTATTTTGCTGAGATTTACTAAAAGTACCACGACGAATAGAATCTTGCGAGACCTTTACGGCCTTCATAATTGCTTCCTGATTTGCAGATAATTTAGCAATATCTCCACCTTGCTTACTCAAATATTTAAACTTACTGTTAAAAGCATTAGCGCTAAATTTTTTGCCTCCTCCTGGCAGGCTATTAATTCCGCTCATAAAATATAGTTATTTTTCTAAAATTATTAATTCGCGCCATACTTTTTGACCCGCTCTATTATATAATAAAGTATTACGTAAACTTTTTTTAAGCCAAGGTAAGTCCTTAAATTTTGATGGCAATGGATCTATGAATTTCCACTTATCTAGATTTACTTGTAAAAATTCTCTACCAAAAAATACTGGCCAAACCATCACTACTCTGCCACCGTCTTTCATAATTTGATAAAAAGCCTCTAAGGATTTAGTATATAAAACTTCTAATTCAGTAATTACTGATGAAATTGAATTTAAATCTCGTTGTGGGCCTAAATAAGGCTCAGTAACTATGGTTCCAACCGTATTTGGCTTAATAAATTGAGACAGACGAGTAGCGTTTTTAATATGAAATTTAGCTTTTATCTCTAAAGAATATAAAGTTCTTAACCATTCAGCATTCACTCGACTATCATTAATAGCTTTTTCCGATAAATCGGTGCCCATCAAATTAGTATAGCCCATCAACATTGCTTCATTAATAACTGTACCAGAGCCGCAAAAAGGATCAAGAATTAAATCTTCCTGTGTATTAGGAGAGGCTATATTTAACATCATCTGGGCTAATTTAGGCGGAAGCATGCCTGAATGATCATCTCTAACTGGACGACCATAATCACGACGAGAGAGGTCTTTATAATCTTGAATCGCTAATGTAAGAGCAATATAAAGATTATTATCGTCTACATAAAAAATAAGCTCAGCTCCTTTGCTTAATAATTTATTCTGCCCCACAACCACACTAGATAATTCTTTTTCTCTACTTGTAACTAATCTTGATGAAATATTAGCCGCTTTTAACTCTTTTTTAATCTGTAAACCTATTTTCTCCGCTTGAAAACGACCACCCACTCCTTGATCAGACAGACCAAATACTAATTTTCCTTCACCTCTTTTAGCTTTAGCTATTAAAAGTTTTGAACAAATTTTAGCTATTTCAGTAAAAGGTGCATTAACTATCATTTTTTCTTCTAATACAGCTATTTTAAGAGTACCTCCTAATCTTTTAATTAATTTATCTGCATTTATTTCACTATTTTGCTTCATTAAAATTCTCTCATTTTGCCAAAATAAGTTATTTTCACCTAAAACTGAGCTAATTTCTGCCACTGACCAGGCAGGATGTGTACCTAAAATAAAAATATAATCCATATGCTATTACTATGCCCTAAGTCTTGCTTTTTTTCAAGCATTATGATAACTTAAATACATAAATTAATATTTATCATATCTTTCCCACGTTTTGAGCTAGTCTCAAAATAATTCCGCTATTTATCAGACGGAATTAAAGGTATTCTTAGAAAACCCTGATTCTCTAGAATACTTGGGTTTTTATTTAATAATGAGTGTTAGAAAAATGTTAAATAATAATAACATCCTTTTTAAGCTCAATATGTTACACTATGTCAAAGACAAAAAAAAGTGGCCCAGGTCGCTATGAAATGCTTTTTATCATCGCTAACAACTACACAGAAGATGAAGCTAAACAAATTATCAGTAAAACCGAAGCTTTATTAGAAGAAAATAATGCTACTATCGTGTACCGAGAATATTGGGGTAAGAAAAAACTTGCTTATCCTATTGGACAAAATCACTATGGCTACTATAGCTTATGTGAATTCGAAACCGAAAGACAGCATGTATTAGAATTAAATCGTCTTCTTAGCCTTTCTAAAGAAATTTTACGTCATCAAATTGTAAGTGTTCCTGCATTGAGCAATGAAGAGAGAGAAAAGATGAAACAAAAACAAATAGAAGCTTCTGCAAAAGATGGCAAAGAAGAAAAAGGAGCTAAAGAAAAAATTGAAAAAGTAAGTGATAAAATTGAAAAAATTGAGAAAAAGGATGAGAAAAAAACTAACCTTAAAGATTTAGATGAAAAATTAGAAGGCATTATTAGTGCCAAAGATCTTATATAAATTAATCTGCTTAATTTTATAAGCGCGTTTATAAAGTTAAGTTCTACAAAAATATGAACTTAAACAAAGCTATGGTCATCGGTAATCTAACTCGTGACCCAGAAATGCGATCAACCCCATCAGGTCAAAACGTTGCATCTTTCAGCGTTGCGACTAGCCTAACCTGGACAGATAATTCTGGCCAACAACAAAAGAAAACTGAATTTCATAATATTATTGCTTGGAGAAAATTAGCTGATATCTGTGGCCAATATCTCCACAAAGGATCTAAAGTATATATTGAAGGTAGATTACAAACTAGTGATTGGACCGGTCAAGATGGAGTAAAAAAATATCGTACTGAAATTATTGTAGAAAATATGATTATGCTTGATAAAGCTGGCGATAATAATAATTCAAATAGTAATTTTAATCCTAAGCAAAACAATGCTCCTCGTCAGCAAGAAGAAGAATTACCTACTATCAACGCTGATGAAGAAGAAGAAATAAGTGTGGAAAATATTCCTTTCTAAAAATTAAAACTATAATAAGCTTATATGAACACTAAACACAAAGACTGTTATTTCTGCGTCAATCAAGTTGAAGTAGATTACAAAGATGTAAGAACCTTACGTCGTTTCATTAATTTCTATATGAAAATTTTGCCTGGAGATCGTACTGGTATCTGCGCTTGGCATCAAAGAAAATTAACCCAAGCTATTAAAAGAGCTCGCGTAATGGCTCTATTATCTCCAACTCATAAATAAATTTTATGTTGAATTTTAATGAAATAAAAACCGGTCGCATTATTCTTTTAAATGCAGAGCCTTATGTAATTGTAAAAGCTGACCATCATCAAATGGGCAGAGGTGGCGCTGTATTAAAAGTTAAATGTCGCAATTTAATTAGTGCTAATGTTTTAGAACGCACTTTTCAGGGAGCAGAAAAAGCTGAAGAGGCTGCAACAGAAAGAAAAAAAGCTAACTTTATGTATAAAGATAAAGATGAAGCTTTTTTTATGGACAACGAATCCTACGAACAATTTGGTCTCGCTCTAGAGGAACTAGGAGATAAAGTGCAGTTTTTAAAAGAAGGGACTGATGTAAATGTATTATATTTTAATGCTAAACCAGTAAGTTTAGATTTACCAATAAAAATGGAATTTAAAGTAACTTCAGCTCCTCCTGGTATAAAAGGCAATTCAGCTGGTAATGTCAATAAACAAATTGAAATTGAAACTGGCGCCGTTATTAATGCTCCGATGTTTATTGAAGAAGGAGACTTAATAAGAATAAATACTGAAACTGGTGAATATGTAGAAAGAGTTAACTAAAACAGTGAAAGGGTCGCCACTAAGGCGATTTTTTCTTATCACATTAAATCGACAAGTCCTTATTTCGTGTTATAATTATTAAATGTCTAGTCTAATTATCATTGCTTTAATAGTTTTTACTGCCATTTCTATTTTAAAATTAGATTGGGCTCTTTTTATTATTCTCGCCAGCTTACCAGCCTATCTTATTCGTTTTAATCTAGGACCAATTCCCTTTACCTTTTTAGAGGCGATGATTATTATTATCTTTATCGCTTGGATAATAAAAAGTAAGCCTTGGCTGAGATTAAGAAAAAGCGCTTGGCAAGACAGAACAAAAAAATATCCATATTATTTAGAAATAACAGGCATTCTTATCATTGCTTGGATAGCTTTAGCCATAGCGGGCTTTAATAATAGTTCTTTGGGAATTTTTAAAGCCTATTTTTTAGAGCCTATCATGCTCTATATAGTTATTATCAATTGTGGTAAGGGTGCAGAAAAAAAGTTTCTTTGGCCACTAACTATCTCCGCTTTATTATTAAGTCTCTTTGCCATCTTTCAGCAACTAACTGGATCTTTTATAGTCAATCCTTTTTGGGCCGCCCTAGAAACAAGAAGAGTAACATCCGTCTTTCCCTATCCTAATGCTCTAGGATTATTTTTAGCTCCTATTTTCTTTCTCAGCATATCTCTTTTCTACTTCTACCCCAAACGTAGCAATTTAATTACAGCTGCTAAAAAAATATTTATTATCATCAGTCTTCTAAGTTCTATTTTAGCTATCTTTTTTGCTCGCTCAGAAGGTGCTCTCATTGGCATAATTGGCGCCCTGTTTATTGTGGCTATTTTAGCCAATAAAAAAAGTCGTCGCCTTGCTATTAGTTTAGCTGCACTGGGAATAATATTTCTCATAGCTTATGCACCGGCTTGGAAATATGTGCAACAAAAAGCTAGCCTTATGGATTTAAGCGGTCAAATTAGAAGACAACAATGGTCAGAGACAATAAGTATGTTAAAGGAAGGGAGAATTATAAGTGGTGCTGGACTAAGTAAATATCAAGAAAAAGTTTTACCCTTTCATCAAGAAGGAATATTTGTAAAAAATGATGACCCTGAATTTCAACGACACGTAGTCTGGAACGAAGAATATCGTAAAAAAGTTTGGCAACCAGTAGAAATATATTTATATCCCCATAATATTTTTTTAAACTTCTGGACAGAACTTGGTTTATTTGGAGCCCTATTATTTACCTGGCTAATAGCTCGTTATTTACTTGAAGCTCTTAAACTACTAAAAAATACTCAAGGCCGACATAAATATCTTATCCTTGGACTTATTGGCGCAATGAGCACTATCATTATTCATGGTTTAGTAGACGTTCCTTATTTTAAAAATGATTTAGCTATTCTTTTTTGGCTGCTAATTGCTCTTTTGGGAATTGTTAAGTTAAAACAAAAAACAAAAATATGATTTATTTAACAAAATATTTAGCTCAAGCTGGTGTAGCTAGTAGACGTCAAGCTGAAGAATTAATTAAAAAGAATAAAGTAACAGTAGATGGACAAAAAGCCTTTTTAGGTATGATGGTTGAAGGCAGCGAAGAAATAAAGGTGAGTAATCAAAAAGTTAATAATTCTTTAGCTAACAAACAATTAGTTATCGCTCTTCACAAACCACTTGATTATACTTGTACTAATCGTCAGTTTAAAAATGAAAAAAATATATTCTCTCTTTTACCAGAAAAATATAAGAATCTAATTATTGCCGGAAGACTAGATAAAGAAAGTCGCGGTTTAGTTATTCTAACTAATGATGGTAATTTAGCTAATCACATTACTCATCCTAGATATGAACATGATAAAAAATATTTAGTACGTTTTGCTAGGGAAGATGAGTTAAGATTAAATGAAAAAGATTTATACCAAAGAGCTAAAGAAGGAGTTAGAACAGAAGAAGGAGATATTCTGACAGCTAAAAGCATTCGCCAAGAAGGTGATCGTTGGGCTATTACCTTAGGAGAAGGAAAAAAACGGCATATTAGAAGACTCTTTTCTGGCATGGGTCTTAAAGTCTCAGATTTACAAAGAGTCAATATTGGCACCCTTGGTTTAGGTGGTTTAGATATTGGTCAATGGAGAGTATTATCAGAAAAAGATATTAAAAAACTTAGTAAATAAGGAGAGGAGAGGTGACTGAGTGGTTGAAAGTACCGCTCTCGAAAAGCGGCAAGGGTGAAAGCCCTTCGGGAGTTCGAATCTCCCCCTCTCCGCAGATTGACAAAAGTATATTAAAATGATATATTTTTTTACATAGAACATTCAAAAATAAGGCTAAATTGGTTTAATTATTGAATTTATCTCTCTGTAGGTAGGTTTTATAATTAATCCAATTGTTTAACCTTTAAAATTAATAAGCATGAAAACAAAAACAATAGAATTACAGAAACAGGAATTATTTGAATTGATGAAAAGTGAAAAACTCTCTATCTCAGATGTTATTTACCTTATTAAAGGTAAAAAAAGACAACTAATCAGCTCACCAGAGCTAAGTGATGAAATAATTTTAACAGTAGACTACAGTCAAAATCTTGAGCAAATGATTAAATACTGCAAGCTTGACCTATATGAATTTGAGGATTGTCCTTTCCCGGATGAATTAATTAATAAAGAGGTGGCAGTGTTTACAAAGCTATATAGTTTTGAAGAGATTTCAGTTGAAGATATTGTTAAAAAAATGAACAAGGATGGTTATCGCCCGGCTAGAATAGAAGAATTGTTGGCTTTGTGTAAAAAATTTCCTAAACTACAATCTAACTTTCCAATAGCTGCTATCGGTTTTTGGAGTGATGCTCATATTTTTCGCCAAATGCCTGTTTTGACAATGCGCTCTAGTAAACGCGTACTTGAACTAGTTTACCTTTATGAATACTATGCTTCTGACTATCGTTTCTTGGCTGTGCGCAAATAGCTCCTTAAATCATTAGCTTATACTTTCTTTTGCTTTTTGATGCTCTTGAATCTAAAAAAACTTCAATCTCGTTTTATAAAAATAGAACGAGATTTTTATTTAAAACCGTTGCAGCCACATTCCGCTTTCTCAGCATTTGACAAAAGCATGCTAATACAGTATGCTTTTTTGTTATATAAATAGTTCTTTTAAAATTTTTTATTTGCTTAATTACTAAGCATATCTATAATTAGTTGCATTTAGTAATTAATCAAATAAATATTCACCAAAAAAACTAAAAAATGAAACAAAAAGAAAGTAAAATTTTTCTTACCGTTGCAATAACAGTACTTTCAATGTTATTTACAATATTCAGCGCAGTACCACTAGTTGGCCCTAGTCTTGGATCTTATGGCCTTGGAATGAATCTGTGCAGATACAAGCATTACGGCTTTGTTTTTATTCATGGCTTAATCGCAATTCTAGTTGGACAACTAATTTTCGCGATTATGAGCTCGTTAATTCTCAGGTATATACTTGAATTATATAAACCTGACAGAATTGGTGTATTTTGGTTGCTTATTACCCTGTGCTTAATATTAAATTACATTTTTTCAATTGTTTTCTACGTTTTAGGAATCAAGAAAGCAAAAAGAAATAACTAAGCCACAGGCCAGTCTATAAGAAGCTCTAAATAAGCTTCTTTTTTATTTATAATACAAATCAAATTGAATTAAAACATTTCTTGCTTTGTGGCAGTATGATATAATAATTAAATAACGCTTTTAAAAAAATTGATAATTATTTAATTAAATAAATTAGAAATTTATGAAAAAAATCATAACTATTTCAGTTATTGCTTTGTTTGTTATAGCTCTTGGAGCATTTTATTTTTTAAAGAACCAAAATACAAAAGCAATAGAAGAACAGAGGGTGCTAGAGCAAACTCTAAAAATCTCTCAAGAGTACGCCTCTTTGCGCTATCAAAGCGACAATGTCTTGCTCAACGCTAAGGAATATGAAGGTTATGATGCCTGGAAAGAAGAAATGACGAATATTATTCAAGAATGGGGAGAATTAGAAAAAAATGCTGCTAAGTTAGAAAAGGAGGCGAATGAACTAAATTTAGAAAAAGTCTCTTTTCATTTTGTAAGTGAAGCTTTAGCCTATGACCTGCAAGAAGCCAATCAAATTATTAATAGTGCACCACAGTTTCAAAAAATTTCTACTCTAGCTAAATATTATGGTGTTGACGCCAAAATGGCCCAATTAATCCTTAATCAAACCGCAGATCAAATGTCCAGAGATGCATATGGCGGAGAAGGAGATGTCGCAGCTACTTATGAAAATAGTGCTGTTCGAATTAAAAATAGCGCCAAGGTAACAGTATTTGTAGGAACAATAGTCGCTACTGGAGGAACTTCAGCACTAGCTGCCTCTGGAGCTCTGGCTCAAACAGCTGTAGTTGTTTCTGGGGCTGATTTAGCTCTTGAAATAACTGAGGATGAGGCTAGGATTTCCTTAGGTGATAAAAATAAAGTTTCTAGTATGGTAAGTAAGATAAGAACAGTAACGGAACCAGCGGCAGGAATTTTATCTATCGCTAGCATGCCAAATAATCTTTCCAAGGCAATAGATAAATTTAGCGTTGCCTATCTTGGAGCTGATCAAATTAGATCAGTTATTCAGGATAAAAAGATTTTAGGAATTAGTATTAAAATCGATGAAAAAGGCGAAACTAAAACAGAAATAGCCGGTCTAACTGAAGATGAGCTGCCCCAATGGCAAAAAGAAAATAACGCTCCTGATAGCACGGAAACTGTAGAAGAAATCATTAAACAATTCAATCAAGTTTCAGTAACACCAATTAAGGAAGAAAAAATCGAAGAAAAGAAGACTATTGAAAAAAATGAATTAATGGGAGTTAGAGAATTCAATCAGTTAAGCGATGATGAACAATTAAAAACAATGAAACAAGTCAGAGAATTTTTTGGTGAACCAGATTTTACCACGGTTAATAAATTTGGCCGCACTGTATATATCTATCTTGACCGAATTCAGGATGGACTTAGGTCTGGTATTCGTTTTACCTTTTACACTTTAGATGATTATAAAAAAATAGCAGAATCAGCTTTCGGATGGAATGAAGATTATCAAAAAATTTGGAACGATTCAGAGGGAGGATTAACAGCAACAACAGAAGTTAAAAATAATGAATATTTTCAAGCCTTGTACGGTTTATAATATTTATAGCACTAATTATTTTGAATTTATAAGTATATATTTAATCTTAACAATACAATGAATACAAATAATTGGTATAAAAAATTAATTAAACCTAGTTGGTCTCCGCCTTCTTGGCTTTTTGGTCCGGTATGGACAGTCCTCTACTTCGTTATTGCTTTTTCTTTTGGCACAATATTCTATAAAGCATTCACGGGAAATATTTCATGGATGATAGCAATACCTTTTATTATTAATCTGATTTTTAATTTTTCCTTTAGCCTCTTACAATTTGGTCTAAAAAATAATGTTTTAGCAGCAATTGATATTTTATTAGTTTTAGGAACTCTAATCTGGGCACTGTACACTATTTGGAACATATCCCCTGACCTCCATTGGATAGTCTATATAAATATTCCTTACTTACTCTGGGTTTCTTTTGCTAGCTTTTTACAATTAACAATCACCTATTTAAATAGACAAATAGATACTAGTATGCAAGAATAAAAAATTAAAAACATTCTTCGAATATACTAAACATGCTAGACTATAAATAACTGTATTAATTTAAATTTTTAATTCTATGAAAAGCAAACAAACATTAGTGCTTAAAATTGCTACACTTGTTTCGTATTTGGGTATGATAGCGGTTAATTTTTTAGCTAACGCTCTCCCCATTGCTGGCAGAAATACCGGTGAAGTATCAGACTCTTACCCTAATCTTTTTGCCCCAGCTGGTATCACTTTTTCCATTTGGGGAATTATCTATCTTCTGCTAGCCTCTTTCCTTGTCTTTTATTTAATTAAAAAAGATAACAATAATAGAAGTTTATGGGAAAAAGTATCCAAACTATTTATTCTCTCATCTTTAGCAAATATTGCTTGGATTTTTTGCTGGCACTATGGACTAATAGCTCTATCAGTTGTCTTAATGCTAGTTATTTTAATAAGTCTGATAGTAATCGCCGATGCGTTTAATAAAGAAAAGTTAAATATCAAAGAGCAGATTTTTCTCCGTCTCCCTTTTAGTGTTTATTTTGGCTGGATAACAGTGGCCACCATTGCTAATATAAGCGCTCTATTAGTTAGCCTTTCTTGGAATGGCTGGGGAATTGCTCCAAGTAGCTGGATGATAGTTATTCTTCTTGTTGGGGCCTTCATTGGCATACTAAGGGCTTTAAAAGATAAGAACACCCCTTATCTTCTAGTCTTTATTTGGGCCTATTTTGGTATTTGGTTTAAACACACTTCAGTGACTGGATTTAATGGACAATATCCCACTATAATTAACACTGTTCTATTTAGCATTCTTCTCTTCATTTTAACCGCTATATTTATTATCCTTAAACAGAAAAAGAAGAAATAAATTACAAATCTTAAACAAACAAAAATCACTGCTTTGCAGTGATTTTTTGATAAATATAATATTAGAAGATTCTATTAAACCTTTCCCAACGTCTTGTCTCCTTCATGCCATTCAATTGGACAAAGCTCACCGCTTTGAATTGCTTTTAACACTCTCAAGGTTTCAGTAACTGAACGACCCACTGAACCCGGAGAAACTACCACATACTGAATATTAGACTCAGGATCAATGATAAACAGCCCCCTGTCAGCTGAACCATCCTTTTCATTTAAAACACCATAGCTTTTAGCTAGTGTTTGAGTAGTATCAGCTAAAATAGGATATTTTACCTCAGGTAAATCTCTTTCAAACCAAGCTTTATGTGACCATTCAGAGTCAGTAGAAACTGCTACAATGTCACAATTTAATGTTTTAAACTCTTCTTCATGCTTGGCAAATCCACGAATTTCTGTAGGACAAACAAAGGTAAAATCACGAGGATAAAAGAATAGTACTAACCAGCGGCCACTATAATCTGCAAGGTTAATTTCTTTGAATTCTCCACCATGATATGCTTTTACTCCTTTAAAATCAGGAGCTGATTGATTTATGTTAAACATATATTTAAATAGTTATTAATTACTAAGGAATATCAATTATACAAAAATATTACATTATCGTCAATTATTTGAGTATTTTACATAAATTAGCAATAGGCTGATTATAAGTCTTTACAAGAAAAATTCTTTCTGCTACTATTTTTTTGTACCGCTACAAGCGGTATTATGTTAAATCTTGGACCGGTAGCTCAGTCTGGTTAGAGCGCTGCCCTGTCACGGCAGAGGTCGCGGGTTCGAGCCCCGTCCGGTCCGCACAATCTAAGAAATCGCCTTATTGGTGATTTTTTTGTAAAGAATAAAAGTAATTTGCTTTTTTTCTTAAAATGTATAAAAATAAAGAAATCAGGAGAGGTGCCAGAGTGGTCTAATGGAACAGTCTTGAAAACTGTCGCTGGTGAAAGCCGGCCCAGGGTTCGAATCCCTGCCTCTCCGCAACATCGTGCTAGCACGAGGTACTTGAAAATAGAGCTTTTTTTGA
>CAYSZD010000007.1:0-46376 GCA_964435515.1 uncultured Gammaproteobacteria bacterium
TTATAGGTTATGTAAAAAGTTTGGCCGAAAAAGAAAACCGCAAAGTGGCTATTGTGATTGATGATCATTCAGGCGGCTCGGCAAGTAATAGACCGGTACTTTTTAAATATCTGAGCGAATTATCAAAAAACCTAGAGGCTGTTGATTTGAAGTCGGAGGATGATACTAAATTTAATGGATATAATATTGTTAGACAGACTTATTTAGTGGATTAATTTACTAAATTAATCGATTTAATGATAACTTCAGTTCTAACACAGTCCATGACCCCGTGCTTAATAAAAATATAGCAATTATGCTATTTTTTTTGTATATTGGAATAAAAATGTCTATTTTGCGTATAATATATTAGAGCTAGTGAATATTAAAAATATGAAATATAAAAAAATAATAATTTCCATGGCAGTCCTTACTTTTGTCTTTAGTGCCGGCCTATCTGGAGTGCAAGCCACAACAACATATAATGTTATTAATCAACAAGAAGGAGCAGATCGTGCTATGTTAATAATGAAAAGCCTTGAGATTGGTAATTATGAAACTTGGCTCAAGTTAGTTAATCCAAATTCTAGGTTAGCGAAAAGTATAAATGAAGAAGATTTTAATGAGTTTATGAAAGCTAGAGATTTGGCACGACAAGGAAAGTATAAAGAAGCTTTGTTGTTATATGAAGATTTAAAATTGAAGCTAGGTTTAAGTGATAAAGATATTGAAAGGATAGTGCTTTCTTTGGGAATATAGCTCGGTGTTATTTATAGAAGACAATAAAATGATTTACGGTCTTTTATTTTAGGTTGTAAATATATTTAGATCTATAGTTTTGTGCTAATAAAAAAACCAAGTGTAATCAACTTGGTTTTATGCGTTTTACGGACCTTACTATTTATTCTTTCTGAATTTTAAATAGGAGAATAATAGGATAAACCATAGAAACAGGAAAAGAGAGTTAGTAATTTCCATGGCCCAAATTTTCATAATAATTGAATAGATCAACCAGAACGAGCAAGAATTTATGCTCACAAAAATCTGTGCTGGATGATAAGCACCAGAGCTTTTGTTTTTCCAGATTTCAACGATTTGAATTCCCAGAGTTACTCCGATAATCAGGCCGAGGACAAGAAAAATTACATCCCTATTGGGACTAAAAATCATAGCTGGTAATGCTAGCACTGAAAAGCTTCCTAAAATTATTTCTTTTTTGCTATAATTTAAATATAGCTATTATTTAAAATAATTATAAGAAATTTATGAAAAAAATTATCGTTAGTGTGGTGGTTTTGCTGTTTTTGATTTTTGGTACATTTATATTACTGAATCAGTCTCGAGACACAGATAAGGAACAATTAGTATTAGAGCAAACTAACAATATTAGTAGGGATTATATATCTTTACGCTATCAAACAGATAATATTTTAATAAATGCAGACAGTTATACCAGTTATGAAGATTGGAATGAGGATATGACTGCCTTGATTTTGAGCTGGGAAACATTAGAAGAGAGGGCTGTCAGTTTAGAACTCAGTGCTGCTGAAATGTCAGCAGAGAAAGTCAGTCTAAAACTCATTGCCCCTGTACTAGCCTATGATAATCAAGAAATATCTAATATATTTGATAAAGCTCCAGCTGGTAAAAAAATAGTTACCTTGGCTAAGTATTTAGGTGTTGATGCTCAAAAAGCATATCAGATACTTAAAAACGATCAAGCACAAGTAGAGGCAGATGCCTGGAATGAAGCTGGCGATACTTTTCAAAAGCTAGAAACATCAGCAGTTGTCATTAAAGACGCTGCTAAAGTGACTGGTTTTGTTGGTACAATTGTAATGACCGGAGGCACTTCAGCCATTGCTTCAAGTGGAATAATTGGGCAAGCAGCGGTTGTTGTAAGTGGGGCAGATTTAGTTTTAGAAATTACTGACGATTCGGCTAAGATTGCTTTAGGTAATAATAATAAAATTTCAGTGATAGTTGGACATGCGCGTGTTGTTAGTGAACCTCTTTCATCACTATTAATGATTAGCACCCTGCCAAATAATTTAGTAAAAGGAATTGATAAATTAAATGCTGTATCTTTTGGTTTAGATCAATTTAATTCTGCGGTTCAGGAGGGTAAAGTAATTGGTATTAAATTACCCACACCCAAAGAACAAGCTAATCAATCAGCGAAGGCAGCCGTTTTAGAGAAAAGTGAATTAGAACAATGGCTTAAAGATCAAGGAATAGATAATAATTCTGAATCAGTGGAAGAAATTGAAAGTATTTTAATGATTAAGCAAGAAGATGATAGTTCAGAAGATGATGAAAACACCATAATAGGAGGAGCTGAAGATCTAGATAGAGATGTTTCAGAGTTTAGTATGGGGGATGAGGATATAGTTGGCAGATGGACGGGAATCTTAAAATATACCCCAAGTCAATCTGAAGGAGAGCAGCAATTAAATTATGAACTAAATTTAAAAAATGATGGAATAGTTGGTGAGGAGGGTAATGGTGAAACATTCTCTAGATGGGAAAAAGAAGGAAATATTGTGAAATTATTTATTAAAGAAGATTCTGCCGGTGCTTATTATGAATTTATGTTGTCAGGTAATAACCTTACTTTTGTAAAATTATCTGGTCTTAATTCCGAGGGAGAATGGCAGGACGATTTTGCTGGTGAAGATTTCTTTGGTGGAAAGTTTTATGAAATTATGTTATCTAAATCATTGTAATTATTGTAATTAATGATATTTAATTAACAAGATTTAAATGAATACCATATGTCGTTAGAAGCTTTTTTGTTATTTTCTCTCAATTATGGTATAAATAATAAGTAGACAATAAATTAAATAAAAATCAGAAATTAATAAATATTTATTTTTTAATTTCTATTAACAAATATATGGCTACAACAAAAAAAATTAAAAAGCCGGTTAAAAAAGTCGTTAAAGATGAGCCAGCAACTCCAAAAGACACTGAAGTTTTAATGGGCATGCTTAAAAAGGTTAGTGACGATGCTACTGCCAAGATTAATGATTTAAGGGATAAATTTAATAATGTTGATGCTGACACTAAAAAGAAGATTATAACTGGTTTAAGCGTTATAGCTGGTGGCTTAGTTGTTTTAGCGGGAGCTAGTAAGATTAAGAGTAATAAAAAAAAGAAGGCTAGTAAGTAGATTAAATTTTGTATATTTTTTGTGTACACAATAAAAGACCGCTTAGCGGTCTTTTATAATATCTTTTCTATTATTAGTTTATTATTAAATCGTTTGTATATTATAAGTCATAAGGGAAATCCAGTAAAGCTTGTTTAAAATCATCTAAGCTAGTGATTTGCGACATTTTTTCTCTGTAACTAGCAGCTCCAGCTAGTCCTTTAATATACCAAAGTAATTGTTTTTTAAACTCTGGTAGGCCTAGGTCTCCTCTTTTTTTATGAACTAAAGCTAAATGCTCTAAAGCAATTTGTTTTTTTTCAGCCCAGTTTTTAGCTGTATATTCTCCTGTTTGTAGATAATCTTTAATTTCTTGAAATATCCAAGGACGACCATAGACACCATGACCAATACCAATACCATCAGCTCCGGTAATATCTAGTGTTTTTTTGGCTATTTCTGGCTCATATATACCACCATTAGCCAATACTATGCCTTTAAAGCTTTGTTTAACTTGTTTAATATATTCATAGTCTATTTCTTCTATCCAAGGCGCCTCGAATGAGCGACCATGAATCATGACAGCAGTAATGGGTAGGTCTTTAACATAATCTAGTAAATCAAGGCTAGTCTGATGTCCTTTACCATCTTTTAATTTAATACTGGTTCTAGTTTTGATTGATACTGGTAAATTGCCAGCACCGGCTAAAGTGGCTTCAATTATTTCTCTAGATAAAGTTAGATTGCGCAAAAGGGCTACGCCGCTATCATTGCCAGCTATTTTTTTTGCCGGACAACCAAAGTTAATATCAATGCCACTGGCTCCCATTTCTTTGGCTATTTTAGCTGATTCTTTAAAGAGCTTGGGCTCCTTGCCTCCAAGTTGAATGATAACTGGTTTTTCGTTTTCATCAATTTCGGCTAAGCGTATGGCGGCTGGATTATTTCTAGCTAGTGATTGAACCATGATCATCTCAGTGTATAATAAATCAGCCCCATATTTTTTAGCCATTAGGCGGAAAGGGAGGTCAGTAACTCCACACATTGGTGCTAAGGCTAAAATTGGTTTATTCAGTTCTTGCCAGAAATTTTTCATATATAACTAGAATATTGTTTTATTTATTTTTTGTCAAAGTATTGGGGTTTTAGAGTCTTATGTGCTATTCTAATAATACTTAGAATAAACACAGATAATTAATTAATATAAAAATATATGTCACAAGTAATTGATGTAGAAACAAGAGAAACGATGAGAAAAATTAAAAAAAGGGCCCCTATATTAATTATAGGTTTTATTATTCTAATTGCTCTTTTTTCTAGTGTTGGTACAATTGGTGCTGGTGAAAGAGGAGTGTTACTACAATTTGGCGCCGTCCAAGATAAGGTGATTGATGAGGGTTTATATTTTACCATTCCTTTTGTGCAGACGGTACAGAAAATGGATGTAAAAATTCAGAAGGATGAAGTATCAGCTAGTGCTTCTTCTAAAGATTTACAAATAGTTACCTCTGCTATCGCGATAAATTATAATATTGTTCCAGAAGCAGCTAATAGGATATGGCAAGAGGTGGGTAAAAATTATAATCAACGCATTATTGCTCCTGCTATTCAGGAGGCAGTTAAAGCAATTACCGCTAAGTTTACCGCTGAAGAATTAATTACTAAAAGAGAAATAGTTAAGGATGAAATAAAGAGTAATCTTATGGAAAGATTGGCTAAGTATGATATTGCGGTGGTAGAGATTAATATTACCTCTTTTGATTTCTCTCGTGCCTTTAATGATGCCATTGAAGCCAAGGTGACAGCTGAACAGCTTAAATTAAAATCAGAAAGAGATTTAGAAAGAATTAGAATTGAAGCTGATCAGAGAGTAGTAGAAGCAGAGGGTAAGGCTAAGGCTATTAAAACTGAGGCCGAGGCTTTAAATTCAAACCCAAAAGTGGTTGAATTACGTTGGATTGAAAAATGGAACGGTGAGACCCCACAATATTGGGGAGGGGCTACTCCATTTATTGGTTTGCCTGAAGATACTAAATAGAATAGATATAAATATAGAATCACATAAAACAAAACAGAGCAATTGCTCTGTTTTGTTTAGAATTATTTCAATAATCTTTTAATCTTTTATATTTTTATTTATATTTCTCTCATTCCATGAGCTTGACTTTCATGATAGCCAGCGCTACTTATTTCAATAAAATCAGCTTTACCTTTTAAAGCTTCAATACTTTTTGCGCCTACATAAGTCATGCCAGATGCAAGTCCACCAAGAAGACGGTTAATGATAGGGGTCACTGGACCTTTAAATGGAATTTTTGTCATTTCTCCTTCTACGTGTACTACTTCTTCATTTTTAAAACCATCTAAATCCATTTTTTTAACAGTAGCTAAGTAGCTAGCCATGCCTCTATAGTCTTTATACTCTTTATTTTCTATTTTTATCACTTCGCCTGGACTTTCAGTCGTGCCAGAAAAAAATGAGCCAGACATAATAGTGTCGGCGCCGGCACCAATAGCTTTCACAATATCACCAGAATTTTTTAAACCACCATCAGCGCAGAGAGGTACTCGACCCTGACTAGCTTCGTAGGCATCCATAATAGCGCTTAATTGAGGCACGCCTGCTCCAGCCATAATTCTAGTAGTGCACATTGAGCCAGGACCAATACCAATTTTGATAGCATCAGCTTTTTTGCTGATAAAATATTCAGCTGCATCTTTAGTAGCAATATTACCAACCATTACATCAAGTTTAGGATAGTTGGCTTTAATATAGTCTAAAGTTTTACCAACTCTTTTAGAGTGACCATGAGCAACATCTAGAACTAAAATATTTACACCTGCCTCAGAAAGAGCTTTTACTCTTTCTTCATAATCTTTCACGCCAATAGCAGCGGCAGTGATTAAATTATGAGACTTTACTTTTTTTACTTCTTCTACTTGGTTTTCGATACTTAAAAAACGATGAATTACACCAAGCCCGCCAAGGCGGCCGATGGCAATAGCCATTTCACTTTCACAAACCGTATCCATATTAGCGGCTATGATTGGTATATCTAATTTATAGTTTGTTGTTACTTGAGTTTGAAAACTAACATCACGTCGAGAAAGAATGCGATTATATTTAGGAACAATGAGTACGTCATCAAAAGAATAGCCGCGAGCAATGATTCTAGCCATATTGATATAAATTAATTTATTATAAGCACCTCGTTTATTATGACTTTTTATATGAATTTAGTAAAGAGTGATTTTTTTGCTTATATTCTTCTTTTCATACTATAATAGCTTATATGACTCAAAAAGAAGCTTGGAAAATAATGCTTAGCGGCCATAATGTTTTATTAACAGGGGCTGCTGGTAGTGGTAAAACCTATTTACTTAATAAATACATTGCTTATTTAAAAGAGCAGGGTATTGGTGTAGCCATAACCGCCTCTACTGGTATTGCGGCCACTCATATTGGTGGACGTACTATTCATTCTTGGTCAGGAATTGGGATTAAAGATAATTTAAGTCACAAGGATTTAAATAATTTATCTAAAAAAAGCTATTTAAAAAAACAATTTGAGAAAACTGAAGTTCTGATTATTGATGAAATATCTATGCTCTCCGCCTATCACTTGGACATGATCAATAGTGTTTGTCAGACTATGAAAAAGAATTTTTTTCCTTTTGGGGGTTTACAATTAATTATGTCTGGTGATTTTTTTCAACTACCACCAATAAGTCATTTTCAATCTGAGGCGCAATTTGTTTATCAAGCTAATATTTGGCAAGAGGCTGATATCCGTATTTGTTATTTAGCTGAACAACATCGGCAAAATGATAGAAAACTATCTTTAATTTTAAAAGCGATAAGAGAAGATAAGGTAGATAAAAAAATAGCTGATATATTGGCCACTTGTTTAAATAAAAAATTACCTGTTAAATCTCAGCTTATCAAGCTCTTTACCCATAATGTTGATGTCGACGCAATTAATCAAAGAGAGCTTGATAAAATTAATGAAGAAGAATTTCACTATCAAATGACCAGTGATGGTGAAGAGCGTTTAGTATCTTCTTTAAAAAAGAATTGTTTAGCTCCTGAAAAATTAGTGTTAAAAAAAGGAGCCAATGTCATGTTTGTAAAAAATAAGTTTAAGAATGAGGATATTGTTTATGTAAATGGCAGCTCTGGTCTAGTGGTGGGTTTTGATGATAATAAGTACCCTTTAGTTCGTTTAAATAATGGACAAGTGATAAATGTTAGTCCTGACAGTTGGACTATAGACGATGAAGATCAAGTACTAGCTCGTATTAATCAAATACCCCTGCGTTTAGCTTGGGCTATAACTGTTCATAAGAGTCAGGGTATGAGTTTAGATAGAGCTATAATTGATTTAAGCCAAGCTTTCAGCTATGGCATGGGTTATGTTGCTTTGTCGCGCTTAACTAGTCTAAAGGGTTTATATTTAAGCGGTTTAAATGATATGGCCTATAAAGTTAGTCCACAAATTTTAGATTATAATAAAGAACTTTTGCTTTTATCAGAAGAAGCTAAGAAGGACAAGACTTCTAGTTGGCGCAAAGAGCAAGAGAGTTTTAGTATTTAATCCTAGTTGCCCCTTTTTTCCTTATAATTTCTCGCTTTTTTTGCTATAATATAATTATCTAAGATTAATAAAATTGTTATTAAACATAAAATTTATGCAATTAAAAAATAAAATCGCTATTGTCACTGGTGCGGCTCAAGGTATCGGACGGGGAATAGCTTTAGACTTAGCTAAAGAGGGAGCTAAGGTGATAGTTAGTGATTTAAAATTATCAGATTGTCAAAAGGTGGTGCGTGAAATTAAGGCTTTAGGTTTCGAGGCCTTGGTTTGTATTTGTGATGTTAGTAAGCAAACGGAAGTACAAGCTTTAGTGAGTATGGCCTTAAAAAAATATAAGCGTTTAGATATTTTTGCTCATAATGCTGGTATTTATCCTTTTCAATCTTTTTTAGAGATGGAAGAAGCTGATTGGGATAAGGTTTTAAATGTTAATTTAAAAAGTGCATTTTTTTGCTCTCAAGCAGCTGCAAAAGTCATGAAAGCTAATTCTAAAATTATTCACATTTCTTCAATAGCTTCTCTTGTTGGCTTTGCTGGTTTAAGTCATTATTGTGCCTCTAAAGCAGGTATGAATGGTTTTGTGAGAGCTTTAGCTTTAGAATTAGCAAGTAAAAAAATTACTGTGAATGCAGTCGCTCCTGGTGCAATCGATACACCCGGAGCAACCGGATCTTTATCAAATAAGCAAAAGCAAGCTAATAGTATGAACATTCCTTTAGCAAGAATGGGTGCTCCAAAAGACATTGCTCAGGCTGTTAGTTTTTTAGCTTCTGATAAAGCCAATTATATTACTGGTCAAACCATAGTAGTTGATGGCGGCTATACTTTAAATTAAGTTTTTTATTGCTTGTATTAGATAAATATGGATAATATTTTTTCCTTAAATTATATCATTATTCCTTATTTAGCGATCAATTTGATAGCTTTTTTGGTGATGTTAAATGATAAGATTAAGTCTCGATTAACCCAGCATGAACGCATATCTGAAGGGCAATTATTTTTTTTAGCTACTATTTTTGGGGCCTTAGGCGTTTATCTGGGCATGTTTGCTTTTCGTCATAAAACTAAAAAGTGGTATTTTCTTCTGGGTATCCCCTTATTAATTCTACAAAATTTAGCCCTAATATACTGTTTATATTTTATTCTATCAGTTAATTTTTAGCCCTATATTATGTAGTTAAAAAGCAGGTTTTAGATAACTTGCTTTTTTTTATTATATTAACTATAATGCTTTTGATTATAGTTAATATATATTATATGTTTCAAATTAGTTCTAAAACTGATTATGGGCTTTTAATCATGGTCACCTTGGCTAAGAGTTCTAATAAAATTCAATCTCTATCTCCTTTGGCTCGTAATCTAGGAGTGTCTTCTTCATATCTAAGCCAGATTGCGAATTCTTTGTATAAAGCAGGCTTAATTAAGAGTAAAGAAGGGGCACAAGGAGGATATTATTTATCTAGATCGGCTCATAAGATAACAGCTTTAGAAATACTAGAGGCTTTATCTGGTGAAATGAAAGTTCGCTGTAAACATGGAGAGGCTAATGTTTGTCCTCACCATAAACAATGTGGACTTAAAAGTGCCTGGCCTTTATTATTAGACGATATTAAGACTAGCTTATCTAAACGTAGCTTGTCTTCTTTGTTATTAAAAAAATAGTATGAAAATTTTAGAAATCAAAAATTTAATTGTTGCTGCTGGTGAGAAAGTCATATTGGATGATATTAGTTTTGATATCAACGAAGGGGAGAGTGTCGTTATCATGGGGCCCAATGGTTCCGGTAAGAGCACTTTAGCTAATGTTTTGATGGGTCATCCTAATTATAGTGTTTTAGCTGGTGAAATAATTTTTAAAACAAAAAATATTGTTGATTTAAAGCCCGAAGAAAGAGCGGCCATGGGTATGTTTCTAGCTTTTCAAGAGCCTAGAGAGATAAGCGGCTTAGAGCTTTTTCCATTTTTATTTGATAGCTCTAAATCCCTATCAAAAGCTAAGAAAAAAGAAGCTGAAAGTGTTTTTGCTTTTAAAGATAGATTGGATACCGAATTGAATAATTTAAGTGTTAAAGATGATTGGTCTAATCGTCATCTTAATCAAGATTTTTCTGGTGGAGAAAAAAAGAAGTCAGAATTATTACAACTAGCTTTAACTAATCCAGACTTGGCTATTTTTGATGAAATTGATTCTGGGCTTGACGTTGATGCTTTGGAAATAGCTGGTCAGGCGATTAAACGTTTTAAGGATAACAATAAAACACTATTAGTTGTGACTCACTATCAAAGAGTTCTAAAATACATTCAACCTGATAAAGTTATTGTTATGGCCAAGGGTAAGATAGTTGCTAGTGGCGGCGTGGAATTAGCAAATCGTTTGGAAAAAGAAGGTTTTAATTCTTTTAATTAATTATGAGCAAGGAAATAAATTCCCATGATTCTTTGTGGAATGAATACAATCAAGCAGATTATATGAAAAAATCCCGTCCTGGCTTGGATGAGGATATTGTTCGTTTTATTTCACAAGAGAAATCAGAGCCAGAATGGATGTTAGAGAAGCGTTTACAATCATTTAAAATATATCAAGATAAGTCATTTCCAAATTGGGGACCAAATTTACAAAATTTAGATTTAGATCAAATTACCTATTACGCTTGTGCTAGTGAACAGCAAGCTGAGAATTGGGATGATGTACCATTGGATATTAAAAATACTTTTGATAAATTAGGTATTCCAAAAGCTGAACAAGAAGTTTTGGCTGGTGTGGGAGCGCAATATGAATCTACTGTTATTTATCATAGTTTAAAAACAGAATATAAAAAAAAGGGAGTTATCTTTGAAGATTTAGATTTAGCCTTAAAAAAATATCCAGAGCTGGTAGAGCCATATTTTATGAAATTGATACCAGCGGACTTACATAAATTTGCTGCTCTGCATGGTGCTGTTTGGAGTGGTGGTACTTTTTTATATATTCCTAAAGGGGTAAAACTCAAAGAACCAGTTCAAGCTTATTTTCGTATGAATGCGAAAGGCATGGGGCAGTTTGAACACACTCTTATTATTGTAGAGGAAGGGGCAGAGGCGCATTATATTGAAGGTTGCAGTGCTCCTCGGTATGGAGTTGATTCTCTACATGCTGGTGGAGTGGAAATATACGTCAAAGAAGGTGCACGTTTTCGCTATAGTAGTGTAGAGAGTTGGAGCAAGGACGCCTATAATCTTAATACTAAAAGAGCTTTGGTTGAAAAAAATGCTCACATGGAATGGGTAGGTGGAAATTTTGGTAGTAATGTCACCATGTTATATCCCTGTTCTATTTTAGTGGGAGATGGAGCAACTGCGGACCATTTAGGAGTAGCTTTTGCGAATGAGGGTCAAATCCAAGATACGGGTGCTAAGGTAATTCATGTTGCTAAAAATACTGGCTCTAATATTATTATGAAGAGTATTAGTAAAAATGGAGGCAAGGCTTTATATCGTGGTTTAGTGGAAATTAAGCCTGGCGCTAAAAATGCAGCCGTTTCTGTAAAATGTGACGCTTTGTTATTAGATGAAATTTCTTCATCAGATACAGTGCCAGTTATGAAAATTAATGATGCCAGTGCTGAAATTGCTCATGAAGCTACAGCTGGAAAAATTAACGCCGAAGATCTTTTCTATCTACGTAGTCGTGGCCTTAAAGAAGATGAAGCAGCAGCGATGATTGTAAATGGTTTTATTGAACCTATTATCAAGGAATTACCTTTAGAATATTCAGTGGAAATGAATAGAATGATAGAATTAGAAATGGAAGGTAGTGTTGGTTAAATATTTATGCTAAAAAATTTATCTATTTCAACTGAATCAGAAAAGTATATTTTAAAAGATGGTGATTTTTTAATTGAGAGAAGCAGTCAAAAAGATTTTTTAAATAAAAGATATTTTGAAGTAGAATCAGGGGCGAATGTGTCTTATCTTATGATTGTTGATTTTCCTATAAAAGATGAAGTTTTAAGAGATTGGGAGTTAAAAAGTTATTCTAAACTTAAATCATATCGTTTATTTATGAATGATAAGTCTCATAAGACTTGGTTTTTTAATCATAATATTGCAGAAGGCGCCAAAATAGAGAGCAGGTCTCTAGTGTTAGCTTTAAAAAAAGAAAAAGTTAATTTAAAAGCGATTTATAATTTTATTGGTAGAGCTAGTTTTGGTCGTATTAATTCAGAAGCTTTAATTGCTGGTGAAGCCGAGGTAAATTTTCATTCCGATGTTAATGTTTTAAAAACTGCTCAGCAAAGTGATACCAGAGTTGATATGACTCTGAGATTAGAAAACACTCAAGCTAGAGGTGAAATGATTCCTAGTTTAAATATTTCTGCTAATGATGTTAAAGCTGGTCATAGTGCTGGTACTTTTCGTCTGAAAGATGAAGATTTATTTTATCTAAGAAGTCGTGGTTTAAGTCAGGAGCAGATAAGACATCTTTTTATTAATTCTTTAGCGAATAATTTTGTCTTAGCTTTGAATGACAATGAGCTTAAAGAAGAAATAATTACTTTAATTAATAATAGTTTATAGTATGAAAGATTATAGTTTGGATTTTCCATTATTAAAACGTAAGTACGATGGCCATCAGTTAGTCTATTTTGATAATGCGGCTACTGCCATAAAAGCTCAAGTAGTTATTGATGCTGTTGTAGATTATTATACTCAACACAATGCTAATGTTCATCGCGGACCTAATTTTTTATCTGAAGAAGCGACTCAGTTATATGAGGGAGCAAGGATAAAAATAGCTAATTTTATTAAAGCTCAGCCAGACGAAATTGTTTTTACTAGTGGCGCTACGGCTGGTTTTAATTTGATTGCCCGTTCTTGGGGAGAAAATAATTTACAAGCTGGTGATGTAGTAGTTTTAAGTAGGGCTGAGCATCATGCTAATATTGTACCTTGGCTACAACTTAAAGAAAAAATTGGTATCATTGTTAAATATATCGATTTAGATGCTGAAGGAAATTTAGATTTTGAGAGCTTTAATAAAATAATAGAGTCGGGTAAGGTAAAAGTATTATCAATTACTCAAACTTCGAATGTCTTGGGGATATATTATAATTTAAAGTCAATCTTAGAGATTGCTCAGAAAAATAATATTGTTTCAATATTAGATGTTTCACAAAGTATAGTGCACAAAGCATTGGATGTTAGTATTTTGGATGCTGACTTTTTAGTTTTTTCTGGACATAAACTTTTTGCTCCTTCAGGACTAGGAGTATTATATGGCAGAAGAAAGTTATTAGAATTAATGCCTGCTTTTTTAGGCGGTGGCAGTATGATTAGTTTTGTAGAGGAACAATCTTTTGGGCTTAATGATTCTCCTTATAAGTTCGAAGCTGGCACTCCTAGTATTGAAGCAGCAATTGGATTAGGAGTAGCCTGTGATTATTTACAGTCAATTGGCTGGCCAATAATACAAGATAAAGAGCAGGAATTAATTGCTTATTTTTTAAAGCAATTAGATAAATATCCATGGATAAAATTATTAGGAGGAAAAGATAATAGGGTGCCACTATTTTCTTTATTACTTGATGGAGTGCATGCTCATGATGCTTGTGATTTATTAGGGGAGCAGGGAATTATCGCTCGAGCTGGTCACCATTGTGCGGAGCCTTTGCATAAGCACTTAGGTATCCCTGCTAGTTTAAGAGCTAGCTTAGCTTTCTATAATACTAAAACAGAGATTGATAAATTTTTTGATGCTCTTAATTTGATATATAAGTCTTTTAATTAATATGGACATGTACGCTCGCAACATTTTAGATCATTATAAAAATCCTCATAACAAAGGATCTTTTTCTGGTGCCAGTGAGTCTTTTAAAAGTTTAAATAGTAGTTGTGGTGATGAAATAACGGCTTTTGTAAAAATACAAGGAGATATATTAGAAAAAATTACATTTAATGGTCATGGTTGCGCGATTGCTATAGCTGCTACTTCTATTTTAAGTGATTCTTTAATAGGAAAAAATATTAATGAAATAATGTTATTGGACTTATCTTTTGTTCAATCTCAATTAGGCATCAATATAAGTGCGAGACGTCACAGATGTGCTTTAATTGGTTTACGTTCTATTCAAGGAGCTTTAAATCTATATTTAAAGCAAGATAAATAATATGGTTCTTAACGCCAAATCTTTACGTACTTTAAGTGGGGCTGAAGCTAAGGCTTTACGTAGGCAGAGAAAAACCAATCCGGTGTATATAATTTTAAACGATGTGCTTGATACTTATAATATTGGTGGTTTTTTTCGTTTAGCAGATGCTATTGCGGCGGAGAAAATTTATCTTTGTGGTGCTTGTAGTTTTCCCCCTGATCATAAGATTGTTAAGGCTTCAGTTGGCACTTATCAATTAGTTGATTGGGAGTATTGCCCCGATGTTTCTAAGGTGATTACAAAATTAAAAAAGAAAAAAATTCCAATTATTGCCGTGGAGCAGAGTGATAATTCTAAAGATTTTAGATGGATAGAAAAAACTTTACCAGCAGCTTTTTTGTTTGGTAATGAAAGTTATGGCTTAAAAGAAGAAATATTAAAAAAAGCCGATATTATCAGTGAGGTACCGATGTACGGCTTTAATAAATCTTTAAATGTTATGGTGGCTGCTGGGATAGTTCTTTATGAGCTTATTCGCATTCTTCCGCCTCGGCAGTAAGTTTGAGCCAATATTCTTCCTTATCTGCTATTCTTCTGGTTATTTCTTCTAATTCTTCATTTTTTTGTTTATTGTATTCTTGATAGTGTTCTAGAAAATAGTTGAGTAATTCTTGTTTATATTGATTCATTTTTTCCAGTTCTTTTTCTAAAAACTGGATTTTTTTCTGTCTTTGTTTATTATCAAAATAACGCTGACGAGATAACTCTTTATTTTTGTTATTACTTGTATCAACACTTTCATTGTCTATTTGTTTTTGAATTAGGTCTTTTTCTAATTTTTTTAGATAATCACTATAGTCACTATGTTTTCTTTGAGCTTTTCCCTCACTTATTTCTAAAATGGAATTAGAGATTGTTTGCGTAAAAGTACGATCGTGGCTCGCAAAGAGAATTGTTCCTTGATATGCTTTTAAAGCATTAGCCAAGGCTTTGTTGGTATCAAAGTCGAGGTGGCAAGTTACTTCGTCTAGCAATAGAACGTCGGGCTTAGTGAGTAATAGTCCGGCCAAGAGAAGGCGTGATTTCTCTCCTCCAGATAGTACACTAATAGGTTTTTTTAACTCTTCATCTTTAAATAAAAAATCTCCAGCCATTTTTAAAACAGCTTCAGTTTTAATCTCGGCTGAGGCCATTTTTCTAAGATAAGCTCCGGCCTGTTCTTTGGGATTCATTTTTTCCATTTCTTCTTGACTATGGCAAGCAATAAAAACAGCATTTGCCCAGCTATATGATCCGGAAACAGGGCTAAGATTGCCATTTAAGGTTTTAATAAGAGTGCTCTTGCCTTGTCCATTTAGTCCTAAAATAGCTATTTTTTCACCAGCTTTTAAATCAAGTTGAATGTCTTTTACAATCGCTATATTTTTATAGCCAATATTTAGATGATTTATTTTTAGAATAAAATTATTTTTTTTTAAAACTGCGGGAATATTGATTCTGTGTATACCTGCTTCATTTTCAACTTTTACTCTTTTTTCTTCAAGCTTGCTAATTTTTCTAATTAAAGATTGGGCTTGTTTAGCTTTTGATGATTTTGAGCGAAAACGATCAATAAATTCTTGCCAATGTTCTTGTTGTTTTTCTAGACTCTCATTCGTTTTAATCATGGCCGCTAATTTCTGTGCTTTAAAAGAAATATAGGCGTCTATTGGTCCAGGATAGTGATAGCAGCCAGTTTTAGATATTTCAATAGTTTCTTTGCAGCTTTTTTGTAGAAATCTTCTGTCGTGAGATATGATTAAGAAGCTACCATTATATGAATGTAGGTAGTTTTCTAAAAGCAGAATAGTGTTGAGGTCTAAATAGTTAGTAGGCTCATCGAGTAAAAATAAATTAGGTTCTTGTAAAAGCATGGCGGTTAATTTGAGACGCATGCGCCAGCCACCAGAAAGACTTTCGGCTGTTTGATTTAAATGCTTTTCTTTTAACTCAAACTTACTAGCTAATTGTTTTACTCGCCATTCCTCTTGTTTACTTGTTCGCATTAAATAGTCTAAGGCGCTTTCATTCATCTTCCAGTCATTGTGTTGTTTTAA
This sequence comes from uncultured Gammaproteobacteria bacterium, assembly GCA_964435515.1. Taxonomy (GTDB): domain Bacteria; phylum Patescibacteriota; class Patescibacteriia; order Patescibacteriales; family UBA12465. The sequence goes on from CAYSZD010000007.1 coordinate 15,950, forward strand.
ATAAGCTATTTTGCTATTTTCATGAATAATAATATTGCCCTCGTCAGCTTCTTCTTCTTTGGTGAGTATTTTAAAGAGAGTAGATTTACCAGCTCCATTTCTGCCAATGATGCCTATTTTTTGTTTTTCTCCGACACTAAAAGATAGGTCTGAAAAAATTTTTTCACCACTATATTCTTTAGCGAGTTTTTGTACTTGAAGGAGGATGGCCATGTAATTAACTAATTGAAATAATTTTATATTCTTTATCTTTTACCATTACACTTTCTCCTTGGCGGAGACCTAAGAGAGCTGAGCCTAGGGGTGATAGATGGGAAATAATTCCCAAAAGAGGGTCACTTTCGCTACCTCCTAGAATTGTATAATTTTTGTGTTCATTATTAACTAAGAGTTCTACTTGATGACCAATCTGTACCACCTCTACATCTTTACTTACTTCAATAATTTCAGCTCTTTTAATTCTGTCCTCTAATTCTAAAAGACGTTGGTTTAGCCCACGTATTTTACCCTTAGCCATTTGATAGCCAGCATTTTCTGAAAAATCACCCATTTCTGCTAATCTTTTTACTTCTTGAGCTAATTGAGGGCGATATTTTTTTAGTTTAATGATTTCTGCTTCTATTTTTTGATATTTATCTTTGGTTAGATGATAGTCTTTAGCAGCAAAGACTCGAGCATCTCCTTTTCTAATGGGTACACGCATATGATTATATTATTTATCTTTTAATGATAGGGGAAGGGGTGATTTATGGCAAGGGAAACTAATTTGACCTCTATGTATTTTTATGTTATCATTTTAGTAAGATAAGAATAATAATAATCTTCTTCTCCATTTATAATAAACTTTAGAAGTGGCTGGCTGTTTCCAGTTGCTTATTTTTATGTCAAAAAATGATGAAACTCTGTCATCTCTTAGTGATGACAATTTTAATGATTTGGGTATCAAGGAATCTATCCTCAAAGTTATCCATAATTTAGGGCTTAATGTCCCAACTCCTATTCAACGCCAAGCTATTCCAGCTGTATTAAGCGGTGAAGATATTGTCGGTATTGCTCAAACAGGTACTGGTAAGACTTTTGCTTTTGGCATACCTATGCTTCAGCAATTAGCTATGAACAAGGGCAGGGGTTTAGTTGTTCTGCCAACCAGAGAATTAGCTGGACAAGTTGAAAAAAGCTTACATAAGCTAGGTGATCCACTTGGGCTGAGAACAGCCTTAGTTATTGGCGGTGAACCTGCCTACAAACAATTACCAGCTTTAAGACGTAAGCCTCATATTGTTGTGGGCACACCTGGTCGTTTAATAGATTTATTAAAAAGCAAAAATCTTAATTTAGATAATGTGTCTGTTTTGGTTTTTGATGAAGCTGATATGATGTTTGACATGGGTTTCGCTCCTCAAATTGAGGAAATTATGAAAAGCGTTCCCAAAGAAAGACAAACTTTATTATTCTCAGCTACCATGCCTACCGCGGTTATGAAATTAGCGGAAAAACATCTTAAAACGCCGGTCAGAATTGAAGTGGCCCCAGCTGGCACAACGGCCGCTTTAGTTGATCAAGAAATATATTTAGTTGGCAGAGAGGATCGCTGGGATCAATTATTATTACTCCTTAATGAATATAAGTCTTCTGTCTTAGTGTTTGTCCGTACTAAACACGGTGCCTCTAAACTAGCCAAAAAATTAAAAGCAGAAAAATATGAGGCGGCTGAAATTCATTCTAATTTATCTTTTTCTCAAAGGCAGGCTTCTTTAGCTGGATTTAGAAGTGGAAAGCATAGAATATTAGTAGCAACTGATGTAGCTGCTCGAGGACTTGATATAAATGATATTGAGTTAGTGTTAAATTATGATTTACCTGATAACTCAGAAGATTATGTTCATCGTATTGGCAGAACTGCTAGAGCTGGTAAGAAGGGCAAAGCTATTTCTTTTGCTTCACCTCAACAAAGAAAAGAAATCTTAAAGATTGAACAATTAATTAGAAAAAATCTACCAATAAAAAAAATAGCTTCTTCTAATAATGGTACTGTCCGTATACAAAGCCAAACCTTTTCTAAACCTAACTTTGATCAAAGTGGTCGCGTGCAACATATTTCTAGACAAAGACCGCTTGGTAGAAAAGTGACAACAGAGAAGCAGTCACCAAGGGATGATAGAAATAGTAGCCTTGGTTTTAAAAAAAGATCAGAAAAAGTAGATATCACTGCAACTCCAGATTATTTGAAGGCAAGGACTCCTAAGAACCTAAGATCCGCTAAGAGACCTATTCGTTTGAATAATCAAAAGAACACTACGCAAAATAGAGATGAAAATACCAGTGATTTTGTACCGTTAATGCATAATCCAGATTTTGACGGTGGTAATCGTTTTGCTTTTAGAAGAAATCTATATCAACTCAAAGAAGCTTCTAAGCCAAAAAGAAGAACTTATAATAATTTTAAGAAAAGGACTAATACAGAAAAGAGTGAAGATGTAGATAAAAAACCTCGACAATCTGCAAGGACAGCTCCTAGAGCCGATTTTAAAACCGGCGTTAGAACTTCTGGCTCTACAATCTTTAAGCCAAAAGAGAAGAGTCGTAGCGCTTCGGACTTTAAAGCTAAATCTTTTACTCCTAGATATAAAAGAAAATAATGATTGTTGATAATTTTCTATAAATAAATAAGAAATTGTTTAAATTGTTAGATCAAGTAAGAAATGTAGAAAAATTTTATTTTACTAAATTAAAAAAATGTTATAATTAACTTATAATTAATTAACAATAAATTTATGAGTTTTGGAGAATGGCCAAAAATGGGCTTCAGCTGAACAAAAATTAGCATATATTGAGTTGTCTGAAGAAGAAAAAGAAAAAGACAGAGTGATTATTAGAAAAGGTTTAGAAATATTTAGTCAAAAATAATAAGATAAAATATAAAGAAAAGACTATTGATATAGTCTTTTTTGTATATTATAGCTATAATATTATAATAATTATTACATTTATGAATAATATACTTGTTTCTTTTCTAACACCTAAAAAAGTTGCCCTTAGTGGTGTTTGGCTGGGGGATAATAAAGCAGACACAGTATATATTTTTTTGCATGGCTTAGGTGGTAGTTTTTTTTCGCGTGCATCACTTTTAGAATTATTAGCTAGTCAGGGAAAGACGGCTGTTTTGAGTTTTAATAATCGTGGCTTTGGTTTAATTAATTCGTTTAAAGTTAAAAAAAGTGAAACAAAAAAAGAATTTTTGTTAGCAGGCATGGCTCATGAAAAATTTATTGATTGTGTAGATGATATTAGTGGCGCTATTAATTATGCGCATATGCGTGGAGCAAAAAAAATTATTCTTTTAGGTCATTCTACTGGTTGTCAAAAAATTATCTATTATTTATCTAAAAAGCCTAGAGTGAAAATACAAGCCGCTATTTTATTAGCGCCTATGAGTGATTATGCTTCAATTGATGTGAAAAATAAAGATTATCTTAAAGCTTTAAAAGCTGCTAATAAATTGAAACAAGCAGGTAAAGAAAATAATTTATTAGCTTCTCGTCTCTGGCCTTATTATATTTCTGCTCAACGTTTTTTAAGTTTGTATACTTTAAATAGCAGGGAAGAAATATTTTCTTATTCTTCGAAAAAAAATCCTCAAGTTTTAAAAAAGGTTCATCAAACTCTATTAATTTTTTTAGCTGAGCAGGATGAAGTTCGTGATAGAGAAATAATAGAGATAAAAGAGTGGTTTGATAATAATCTGAAAAAGAAAAAAAACTATAGTTCAATTATAATTAAAGAGGCTCGACACTCTTTTGAAGATAAAGATAAAGAATTATTAATGAATATTAATAAATTTCTGAAATAGTTGTATTTATGGAAGATTTTAATATTCAATTTAAAAGAGTTCGTCGTTCAAAACATTTGCGACTGACAGTTGCCGCTGATGGGCGAGTGCTCGTTACTAGACCTTTTTGGCTAAGCGAAAAAAAAGCTAAAGCATTTGTGACAGAAAAGAAAGATTGGATACTTCAACAAATTGATAAATTAAAACAACAAAAACCACGACTTCTATCACAAGGTTCTCGCAGTGATTATTTGAATAACAAAGAAAAGGCTCGTCAATTAGTTTTGTCTCGTTTAAATTATTTTAATCAATTCTATAAATTTAACTATAAACGAGTGAGTATTAGAGATCAAAAAACTCGCTGGGGTAGTTGCTCCCATAAATTAGGTCTTAACTTTAACTATCGTTTAGTTTATTTGGAGCCAGAGTTAGTAGATTATTTAGTTGTTCATGAGTTGTGTCATTTGCGAGAAATGAATCACAGTCCTCGTTTTTGGCTGTTAATTGAGAGGACTTTGCCTAATTATAGGGAATTAAGGAAAAAATTACGGGCATATTAAGAAGAGACTTTAAAACAGTTTCTTTTTTATTTATTTATGCTAAGAATATGCTATAATAGTACAATAATTACTTGTTAATATTTTATGAAAAAAATGAAAAAAACTTGGTGGATTGTAATAATCTTAATATTAATAGCGGCAGCTATCTGGTGGTTTACAGGCCAGAAAAAAGATGTTTCATACTCTACTATTAGAGCTGAACGTGGGCAATTAATCCAGACTGTTAATGAAAGTGGAGTATTACAACCTGTAAGAGAAGTGTCTTTGAATTTCTTAAGTACTGGAAGAATTCAAGATATTAAAGTTGCTATAGGCGATGAAGTAAGTGCTGGCATGGAATTAGCTTCTTTAGATAATAGCTCTTTGCAATCGCGTAAATTAGAAGCTCAGGCGGGCTTACAAATAGCCGAGGCCTCTTTGTCTAAAATTTTAGCTGGAGCTAGTGGCGAAAGTATTGCCGTTAGTAGGGCTGCGGTTAATCAAGCTCAAGCTAGTGTTGAGTCGGCTCAAATTGATTTAGAAAAAATTAAAAAGACAACGGCTGAAAGTATCAAGCAAGCTGAAAAGACTTTAAGCGATTTAGAATCTGATAATCCCTCTACTATAACTTCTCAAGAACAGGCTGTTGCTTCAGCTCTGGTTTCATTGAATAATGCTACTAAAACCGGAGATGCTAATGTCGCTAATGCTAGGAGCTCAGCTTTAATAAGTATTGACGATAAAATGCTGTCGGCTAAAGTAGCTTTAGATAATATAAATACTCTTTTAGAAGACCAGGACGCTAAGAATGTTTTAAGCGTGAAAAATAGTACGCTTTTAAATCAAACTAAAAATGCTCGTTTATTAGCTTTATCCTTAGTGGCCGACACTGAGAAAGCTGCTCTTCAGGCTAAGTTGGATGATAATAGTATTGCTATAGCCGCTGAAAAATTACAATCGCTTTTACGTCAGACAAGTATGATGCTTGATTATACCTATGCTATGTTAGAAGCAACAATTACTAGTGTTGATTTTTCTCAAAATGAACTTGATGCTTATAAAAATTTAGTTAGTAGCCAATCTGCTCAAATAAATGCTGCTAGTGTTACTATTGAAAATTCACTTCAAGCTTATAATAATGCTATTTTAAATCGTAGTGTGTCTCTTGCTAATGCTAATGAATCTTGGCAACAGTCTAAGGTACTTCTTGATAATGCAATTTTGTCAGCTAGAAATAATTTAAACAATTTAAAGCTTAGCCGAGACCAGCAAGTGGCTACATCTGAAGCTCGTTTAGATGCGGCTCGTCAGAGCTTGTTGTCCGCTCAAGCTCAATTTGGGAATACCACTGCTCCTGCTCGTTCTCAAGATATTGCTTTAGCTAGAGCGCAAGTTTCTCAAGCCCAAGCATCTTTAGCTGGTGTAGAACAACAGATAAAAGAAAGTATCTTAGTATCTCCTTTAGATGGCGTGGTTACTGCGGTAAATTACGAGATTGGTGAACAGTTTGGTAGTTCAGCTAAGCCAATGATAGTAATTTTAGTCAATAATAGTTTTAATGTTGAAGTTGATATTGCTGAATCCAATATTAGCAAAATAAAAGTTGGTGATTCTGTTGATATAAGTTTTGATGCTTTGGCTGATGATCTCATTATAAAAGGTAGAGTAAGTTTTATTGAGCCAGCCCAAACACTTATTCAAAATGTTGTTTATTATAAAGTAAAAATTGACTTCATTAATTTAGATGCAGATTTAGCCGCCAGTAATAGTCCTAGCTCTATTTTAAAGTCTGGTATGACCAGTAATGTAACTATTGCCACCGATAGAAAAGCTGATGTTTTACAAGTACCAGCACGAACAATTATTACTCAAGACGATCGTCAGATTGTTAGAGTGTTAGTAGACGGAGAACTAGAAGAAAGACCAGTTGTTACTGGCCTTCGCGGAGATGACGGTTTAATTGAAATAGTTAGTGGGCTAGAAGAGGGTGATGAAGTTATTACATTTATTAAAGAATAAATACTTGCGTATGGCTAAGAATCTATTAAGTGTTGAAAATATAACTAAAACCTATGTTAGCGGTGATCTAGAAACACAGGTGTTAAAAGACTTGTCTTTTAAGGTTAATGTTGGTGAGTTTGTGTCTATTATGGGGCCGTCTGGTTCAGGTAAATCTACTTTAATGCATATTTTAGGTCTTTTAGAAAGAGTTAGTACTGGTAATTATAATTTTGTTGGACAAAATGTATCGCTTTTAGATGATGAAGCTTTAGCTCATTTACGTAATCAAGAAATTGGTTTTGTTTTTCAAGCTTTTAACCTTTTAGCCCGTACCAGTGTTTTGGATAATGTAAAATTACCACTTATCTATTCTTCTGATAAAAGAAATATGGATGAAAGAGCTAAAAAGGTATTAAAAAGTGTTGGCTTAAGTCATCGTTTAGATTATTATACTAATCAAATTTCAGGGGGAGAGAAGCAGAGAGTGGCTATAGCGAGGGCCTTGGTAAATAATCCTGCCCTTATTTTTGCTGATGAACCAACTGGTAACTTAGATTCAAAATCTGGTGTTCAGGTTATGAAAATTCTACAAGATTTAAACGCAGAGGGTAAGACTATAATTTTAGTTACGCATGAGACTTATACTGCCGAACACGCTGAGAGAATAATAAGAATGCATGATGGAAAAATTATTGGTGATGAAAAAGTAAAAAATAGGCGTTTTGCTGCAGAGGGAGAGGCTTTAAAATAGTTATGTTAGAAAATTTTCGTCAATTAATGTCTTTAGTTTTCCGGGCTTTACTTAGTAATAAAACCCGGAGTTTTTTAACTATGCTAGGCATTATTATTGGTGTTGGTGCGGTTATTTTAATTATGTCACTGGGAGCTGGAGCTCAATCTTTAATTTTAGGTCAATTAGATGGTTTTGGTGGTGATTTAATTGGGATATTGCCCGGTAAGTCTGATGATAATGGCCCGCCTGCTTCGGTATTTGGTTTAAAGGTTACCAGTTTAAAGCTTAGTGACGCTGAAGCCTTGGGCCAAAAAAGTAATATTCCACATGTATTAGCGGTGGCTGCTTATTATAACGCTAGTGTGGTTTTTTCCTATCAAGATCAAAACTATAGCGCTGATTTGAATGGGATTTCTGGAGACTATCTGACCGTGGATGGAGGAGAGTTATATAGTGGTAGATTTTTTAGTACTGACGAGTTAGGGTCTAGTTTGCATTTAGCAGTTTTAGGTAGTGGTGTGGCTAATGAGCTGTTTGGTGAAAATGACCCTATTGGTAAGAGAATAAAAGTGAAAAATAAATTTTTAACTGTTATTGGTGTAATGAAAGATAGGGGACAAGTTGGTTTTTCTAATTATGACGACATTGTTTTAGCTCCTTTATTATTTGTTCAGAAAGAAATATCTGGAGTTAATTATTTAAGTGCTGTCAGAATGAAGATTGATAATCCTGACAATATTGATGAAAGTTTAAGTATGGTCAAGGCTGTATTAAGAGAGAGGCATGATATTGATAATCCTGATGATGATGATTTTTCAGTGAGAAGTTTTAGAGATGCTTTAAATCTTGTAACTAGCATCACAGATGCTCTGCGTTATTTTTTAGCCGCTATGGCCGCCCTATCACTTTTAGTTGGCGGTATTGGTATTATGAATATTATGTTAGTCAGCGTCACCGAGAGAACTAGGGAGATAGGATTACGTAAGGCGCTGGGAGCAACAAATCGTCAAGTGTTAAATCAATTTTTATTTGAAGCTATCTCACTCACTCTTATTGGTGGTTTAATCGGTTTATTTTTTGGTACTCTTTTTTCATATTTAGTTGCCTTAGTAGTTCAATCATTAGATTATAAATGGGATTTTGTGATTTCCGTATCTTCTGTTTTAGTAGCTATTAGTTTATCTATTATTATTGGTGTTATTTTCGGCTATTACCCTGCTAAACGAGCTAGCCGTCTTAGTCCAATTGAAGCCTTACGTTATGAATAGTTTATTACTCGCTTTTCAATTAGCTTGGCGTTCTTTGCGCCTTAACATCTTGCGTACTAGCTTGACGGTGTTAGGTGTGGTGATAGGGGTAGCTGCTATTGTAATCGTTTTTGCAGCTGGTGATGGTATTACTCGTTTAGTTTCTGGTGAGATTGAGTCATATGGCACTAATGTGGTTCAGACAGAGGTTAAAGTTCCAGGCAAAGAAGTTTCTGCGACGGCTGAAATAACCAGCTTGAAATTAGATGACATGGAAGCAATAAATAAATTGGCTAATGTACAAAGTAGCTATGCTGCTTCACTAGGACAGCAAAAAATTACTTATGGAGCAGAAAGTAAAAAAGCTCTTATTTTTGGAGTTAGTGCTCCTTATATCGATATTGATTCTAAAACGAAATTAGCAGCCGGTAGTTTTTTTACTGAGGATGATGATAAAAGCCAAGCTTCGGTTGTTGTTTTAGGCTCAGCTATATACCAAACTCTTTTTGGCGAGCAAGATGCTATTGATAAATTTGTTAGATTGGGTAGTCAGCGTTTTCGGGTTATCGGCATTTTAGAAGAACAGGGCGGGGGATTTAACTTCTTGGATTTCAATGAAGCTGTCTATATTCCTATTCGTACTCTGCATAAAAATATTTTAGGCATTGATTATGCGATGTATTTTATGCATCAATTAAAAGATGTGAATCAAGCAGAAGAAACAGCTGAAGAAATACGTCTTATTTTAAGAGATCGCCATGAAATTACTGATCCTGAAAAAGATGATTTTAGAGTATCAACTATGGCTGAAATGTTGGATACACTGGGGACTGTTACTAATGCCGTGACCTATCTTTTACTGGCGATTGTACTTATATCATTATTAGTTGGCGGTGTTGGTATCATGAATATTATGTATGTAACCGTTACTGAAAGAACGCCTGAGATAGGTTTGCGTAGGGCGATGGGAGCTACTGCTAAAGATGTGGTAAAACAATTTTTAATTGAATCTCTGCTTATTACTTTTTGGGGGTGGTTATTGGGAGTTATTTTTGGTCTGATTGTATCTTATGTTTTGAGCTTAATAGCTCAATATTTTGGTATTGATTGGTATTTTATTTTTCCTCTATCAGGAATTTTAGTATCATTAGCTTTTTCTCTTGTATGTGGACTGCTCTTTGGTTATCGTCCCGCCAAGCAAGCATCAAAATTAGATCCGGTGGCAGCTCTAAGAACAGAATAGTTTGTATTTATTAGGTATTAAAAAACTCTCCATTTGGAGAGTTTTTTGTGTTTATATATATGTATTTTCTTATAACACTTGCCAAACATTCCAGGCAAGATAGATAATATAAATACTGATTAAACTTATACCAGCAAAACGTCCAATCTTCCATTTTTTAGCTATTAAGAAAGCTAATACAGCTATAACGGTTGCGAATAGAAGAATAATAGAATTGTTTAGGTTTTCTGTTACTACTGGCACCATTTTACCGCCAACCGTAACAATTGCCCAAGGAAGACCTAAGCCGATAGGAATGTTAAAGATGTTTGAACCAATAGCATTTGAGATAGCCATGCCGCCTCTTTTTTGTCTGGCTACGATAACTGATGAAATTAAATCTGGAATACTAGTACCAGCAGCTAGGATAGTTAGACCAATGATAACGGCAGGAATACCTAATATTTCAGCTGAGATAACAGCGCTTTCTACTAACACCCAACTAAGAGCAGCGATAAAAAGAATCGACATAAAAAAGATAAGCCAATATCTTTTTTTATTGGGAAAAATAAAGTCTAAAACAGTGTGAATAGCATTTAAGGCTTTGCCTAGTAAGCTCTTCTTTTTTTCTTCTTTTTCTAGTCCTTCTATTAATATTTCTTCTGGTTCTTTAGTTTCTTCTTTGTATGGCAGAATTTTACGCCATTTTAACACTGCAAAGACATAGATAACATATAATATGAGAAACATGATGGATTCTGAAAAAGTAATGTTTCCGTCCCAGAAGGAGAATATAAGTAGGATAATGCTAAGTGAATAGAAAAGAACATCTCTTATAATTGGTTGCCAGGCAATAAAGGCAGTTCTTACCATAGCAGCAGCACCAATAATGACTAAGATGTTAAAGATAGCTGAACCAACAATAGTTCCGACGCCAATAGCCTCGTTGCCTGGCTTAAAGAGCGATAAAAGATACAAATAACTCTGGAGCGCTTGAGCCTACAGCCATTAAGGTGGCACCGGCCATGTCAGAATTCATTTTTAATTTTTCAGCAATTTGGTCTAAAGAATAGACAAAATACCTATCACAGACAACAGCTAGTAAATAAAAAGATGCTAACATAATAAGGGCATGTAAAAGCAAGGTCATAAATATTTTTTTAGATTATATTTTAGTTGTATCATATTATGATTATTTTGTCATTGCTAGCCAATAAAGCTTGGATACAATCCTGTTTATGCTATAATAAAATTATAATCATTATTTATTATGGAAGCAAATATTTTTTTACAGCTTAGCTCTCTATTAGCTATTACTGTGAGTGTGGCTTTTTTAGTTAGATTGATAAAGCAACCACTTATTGTTGCTTATATAGTTGCTGGTATTATTGCTGGGCCATTATTTCTCAACATCATGCATGCTGGTGAACATATGTATGATGCTTTTGCTAGTTTTGGGGTAGTGTTGCTACTTTTTATTGTTGGTCTAGATTTAAACTTTTCTTATTTAAAAAGAATTGGTAAAGAAGCTTCAATTATTGGTTTATTGCAGTTTGCTTTTAATTTCGGCATGTTCTTGCCTCTGGCTTTATACTTTGGTTTCAATTGGCCAAGCGCTATTTTATTGGCTCTATCTTCTTGTTTTTCTAGCACTATTATTGTGTTAAAGATATTAAGTGAAAAACAAGATGAGGAGTCAGTCTATGGTAGCTATACTATTGGGCTCATGTTAGTTCAGGATTTAATTTCTATTGTTATATTATTATGGTTGAGTTTTAAAATGCCAGGAAGTGCTGTCAGTGGAGAATTTTCTTGGTTGATGTTAGTAAAAATGATAGCCGTTTTTGCTGCTATCATTATTAGCGCCAAACATATTTTGCCAGAATTCTTAAAAAGAATCGCTTCGTCTGGTGAATTTTTATTTATTTTTACCGTTGCTTGGTGTTTTGGAGTAGCCTCTCTTTTAAATTGGATAGGATTTTCTTTAGAATTAGGAGCAATTGTTGCTGGTATTAGCTTAGGTGCATCTCGCTTTCATCAAGAGATAGCTAGTCGCATTAAGCCGCTTCGTGATTTCTTTTTAGTTTTATTTTTTATTCTTTTGGGAAGTCAAGCGGACTTTCACAATATTAATATTATTATTGGTCCAGTCATCCTGCTTTCTATTTTTGTACTTATAGTTCAACCGATTATTTTATATAATCTTTTTCGTTTACGTCGCTTTACCCGTCGCAATAGTTTCTTAGCTGCTTTAAGTTCCGGACAGCTTAGTGAATTCGGTTTTATTATTCTATTTGCAGGAATAGCCACTGGTTATATTGAAGGGAGAGAAATGGCTATTTTTACTTTGGCTGCTATTATTACTATTTTCTTTTCTTCTTATATGATGACCTATAGTTATCAGATATATAACTGGCTATTACCAGTATTTGCTAAATTAGGTCCAGATCGTTATCTTCAAGTAGAAGATGAAAAAGAAAAATTTTCCGCTTTTGTTTTTGGTTATCACCGGACTGGCTGGAAAATTGGTGAAGCCTTAGCTGCTCAAGGTATAGATTATGCGGCCGTTGATTTTAATCCAGCTAAATTAGAAGCCTTTTCTAAGCAAGGGATTAAAACATTTTTTGGTGATGCTTCTGATATTGAATTTTTAAGATCATTGCCTTTATCATCGGCTAAATATATTATTTCCACTATTCCTTCAGCAGAGGACCAGTTGCTTTTAATTAAGTTTGTGCGTAAAGTTAATCCTAAGGCGATAATGATCGCTAGTTTATATCATAAAAAACATTTGGAAACGTTATATGAAGCTGGCGCTAATTATGTTATTTTACCTCATCTTCTAGGTGGCGCTTGGGCAGCTGAGGTGGTTAAAAGTGGTAAACTTGGTCAACGGGCTACTTGGCAAAAATATCGTCGACAACAGCTTAAAGATTTAAATGGTAGTTAAAGTATATGTATAAAAGATCTATTTTTAGTTTAGCTTTTGCTCGTCGCTATAATTCTTGTCAAAAAGCTCATGCTAAACCCTTGTTATCTCAAGAGCACATTTTTCATTATTTGATAAAAAAGGGCGCAAAGACAGCCTGGGGAAAGCAATATAATTATAATAGCATTAAGGATTATGATGATTATCGCCAGCTCGTTCCAATTAGTGATTACAATGCTTTACAGCCTTATATTGAAAGGGAATTAAGGGGCGAGGATTACGTACTTTGGCCTGATAAAATTAAATATTTTTCTAAATCGTCCGGTACCACTTCTTCTAAGAGTAAGTATATTCCTGTAAGTGATGTGGCCTTAAAAAATAATCATTATTTAGGTGGCCGTAGTTTATTTGCTTCATATTTTTACAACAATCCTCAATCTAATATTTTTCTTGGTCGTAATTTTGCTTTAGGTGGAAGCAGGCAGGCTGATTTAATTGGGACTAATAAGTATATTGCTGATGTTTCAGTTATTTTAATGAAAAATTTACCTTGGTGGGCTAGTTTAGCTAGAAGTCCGAGATTTAGTATCGCTTCAATGAGTGAGTGGGAGGAAAAGTTAAATAGAATTGCGGAAATTATTGCTTATCAAAATATTGTCAGTATTTCTGGTGTGCCTTCATGGAATTTAGTTTTAGCAAAAAGAGTTTTAGAGTTAACTGGTAAAGATAATTTACATGAAGTTTGGCCAAATCTTGAATTATTTATTCATGGAGGAACTAGTTTTGCGCCATATCGTGAACAATTTCAAGCTTTATTACCCAAAAAACAAATGAATTATTTAGAAGTATATAATGCTTCAGAGGGTTTTTTTGCCTTTCAGGATGATTTAAATCGTTCAGATTTATTACTTTTTTTAAATGGCGGTATTTTCTATGAGTTTATACCATTAGAGCAATTAGCTTGTGATAGGCCACACGCTCTTTCGTTGGCGGAAGTTGAAGTAGATAAAAATTATGCTTTGCTCATTTCTACTAATGCTGGTCTATGGCGTTATCTTATTGGTGACACTATTCGTTTTACTTCTTTAAGTCCACATCGAATTGTAATTACTGGTCGCACTAAGAGTTTTATCAATGCTTGTGGTGAGGAATTAGTGGTTGAAAATGCTGACGAGTCAGTGGCTGCGGCCGCTAAAACGTGTGGTGTTGGTGTGAAGGAATATACTGCTGCTCCTTTTTATGGCAATACCACTGCCATTGCTTGTCATCAATGGTTAGTTGAATTTGAAAATAAAGTTCCTGATTTAAATCAGTTTACCGATGTCTTAGACGAAGAGCTAAAGAAAAGAAATTCTGATTATGAGGCTAAAAGACATAAAGACTTAAATTTAACTCGGCCGATTGTTATTGTGGCGAAAAATAATCTTTTTTATAATTGGTTAAAAAATAGATCGCGACTTGGAGGTCAATCTAAAATTCCGCGCCTATCGGAGAATCGAGCTATTATAGAGGAACTATTAAGCTTGAATAATTAAATAGATATTTTCATCTATGTTTTATAAAAATTTTTTTCTTCTAGTTGTAAGTTTGGGTGTTAGTTTGCTGGCTGGATTTTTGGGTTCATTGTTTACAGTGACTCAATCAGGTAGTTGGTACGATTTATTAATTAAACCCTCTTTTAACCCCCCTAATTATTTATTTGGACCAGTGTGGACTATATTATTTATTTTAATAGCCTTAGCTGTATTTTTAGTATTAAAGAAAAATTTAAAAGACAAACAAATAAAAAACGCTTTAGTTATTTTTGCTGCTCAATTAGTGTTTAATATTTTGTGGTCCTTTTTCTTCTTTTATCTACAGAATCCTCGTTTAGCATTTTTGGGAATTATAGCTTTGCTTATCATTATTATTACAATGATGATAAAATTTTATGAGATAGATAAACGTACAGTATATTTATTGGCGCCCTATTTACTATGGGTATCTTTTGCCGCAGTTTTAAATTATTATTTATGGTTATTAAATTAAAGAGATATGGAAGCGACTGTTTTTAGTGATTATGATTATTTTCTTGCCCAGAAAGCTAGGTTAATTAAGGGAGGAAAAAATCATTTACAAATAATTTCTGACTTTGATCGAACTTTAACGACAAATTTTATTAATGGTCGTAAAGCCCCTTCATTAATTAGTGCCTTACGAGATGGCCATTATTTAAGTGAGGGCTACAGCGCTAAGGCACAGGCATTATTTGATTATTATCACCCCCTAGAAATGGATGTTAGTTTAGATTTAGAAAATAAAAAAGCATTAATGAGTGAGTGGTATAAGCGACATTTCGAGTTATTAATAGAATCTGGTTTAACACAAGAAACTATGGCACTGGCCATTGATAATCAAATGGCTAATCTTAGGCCCTTGGTTCCAGAATTTATAGAAATGTTAAAAAATCATAATATCCCTTTAATTATTTATTCAGCTACTGGTCTAGGAACATCTGCTTTAAAATATTTTTTTACCAAACGTGGACTCATGAGTGACAATATTATTTTTTTAGCGAATGATTTTATTTGGTCTTCTAGCGGAGAGGCGACTGGGGTAAAAGAACCAATTCTTCATTCATTTAATAAAGATGAAATATTGTTGAAATTATTTAATTTAAATAAAGGCATACAGAAAAGATCTAATATAATTATTTTTGGAGACACTATAGCCGATGCCGGCATGGCTAATAATTATTCAGCACAAGTTTTATTAAAGATAGGTTTTTTAAATGATAAAATTAGAGAATCCTTGGATGTTTATAAAGAACATTATGACGCCTTAGTTTTAAATGATGGTGATTTTAATTTACCCCTTTTAGTTTTACAAGAAATTATTAATTCTACTAATATTTAATCAATATATATGAATCAGCTTTGGTATTTACCAGCATTTATTTTCTTTTACATGAGTTTGTGGTTTTTAATTTCTTTAAAGTTTAAGCGTTATGACGTTCTGGATGTTGCTTGGGGTCCAGGTTTTATTTTAATTGTTTTTTTAAGTGTATATTTTAGAGAAATGTTGCTAGATGATCGTTCTTTATGGATTATTTTATTAATAAGTCTTTGGGGATTAAGGCTTTTCTTCCATACTTTTAAACGTAACCTGCGCCAAACCGAAGACTGGCGCTATCATCAGTGGCGCAATGGAGGGGCTTGTAAATATTCTCTGTGTAGCTTCTTTCAAGTTTTTATGTTTCAGGCGGCTATTATGATGATTACAGCTTTACCCTTAGCATATAGTTTAAGTGTGATTATTTTACCAATGTTTGATATTAATTATTTTGGTTTAATTTTAGCTACTATTGGTTTAATGCTTGAAACTGGAGCTGATTGGCAAAGGGCAACTTTTTTAGCTAAAAAAGAAAACGCTAATAAGTTATTTACTGCTGGTCTATGGCGCTTTAGTCGTCACCCTAATTATCTGGGTGAGATTATTTTTTGGTGGGGTATATACTTTTTAATTTGGGGTGCACCTAAATCATGGATGCTTATCATTACTCCCTTAACAGTTACATATATTCTACTTTTTGTTTCGGGCCTACCTACAGAAAAAAAATATCAAGGACGTCAAGATTTTGAAGAATATAAACGTAGAACTAGTCCCTTGTTTCTTTGGTTCCCAAAAAAATAGTTAAAAATATATAAATACCCCCATGCTTATGGGGGTATTTTTTATTTAGCAAAAAAGTTTAATTAAATTTAAAATATTGCTAATATTAAGTAAGTTTTGTGGCTTGACTATTATTTAGTTTATTGATAAACTTCTTTAGCTATAATAATAATTTATGAAACAGATTATCTATAATAAATTAGAAGAATATAAATTAGCGGGCTGGTTAGTTTTTACTGCTACTCGCTTAGAGTCAATGGCGGAGCAATTTATGTTTAAACCTATAGGGCTAACGACTGCTACTTTTAGAATTTTAATGACTCTTAATAGTTTTGGTCCTCAATCTCCCACTGAGCTGATTGAAATATTGGGTAGTAGTAAATCTAATTTGACTCAGCGTTTAAATTGGTTGTCCAAAAAATCACTTATCAGCTTAACAAGAGGAAAGGAAAATGATAAACGAAAAACTATAGCTAAAATTAGTCAGTTAGGAAAAAAACAGTTGAATATTACTTGTAAATTAGTAAAAGAAAATAATCTTCATATTGAAAATTATTTTAGTCAACAAGAAAATAAAGAATTTTTAAAACTATTACATCAATTAAACAAGGGATTAGATAAATGTCAGTCTCATATCTATAAACACATATGAAAATAAAAAAAATCATGATTTTTTCTTTATTGTTATTTACCGTGGTAACTCTTAGTGCTTGCGGTAAAAAAACAAGTGAAGAACAAAATGCAGAAATAGAAGCTCCGGTCGTAGAAGTGCAAAGTGTTTCTAATAGTCGTAACTTGGAACAAGAATCTATTTATCCCGCTATTGTTTCGGCTGGTATGGAGGCTCGTTTAAGTGCGCAAATGCCTGGAGTGGTGACTGGTGCTGATTTTCAGGTTGGAGATATAGTTAGTGCGGGACAAGTCTTAGCAAGTGTTAATGAGATTGGCTCTAATACTAGTAGCTTTAGCGGTGCTAATAGTAATCAGATTCGTCAAGCAGCTATTGCCACTCAACAGGCTCAAGCAGCTTATGAATTAGCTCGTTCTAATTATGAGAATATTTTAATATCTTCTACTAAGGATTTAGAACAGGCTAATATTGCTCGTCAGCAAGCATCTTCTAGTTTAAATAATTTAGGTTCTACTAGTGGTGAAAATATTAAGAGTGCTCAACTAGCTTATGAAAGTGCTCAATTGGCAGCTGAACAAGCACGTTTAAGTTTAGTAAATAGAGAAAAGCAATTAGAGCAGAGTTCTAAAAATATTGAAGCTAATGCAAAATTAGCAGCTAGCGCTGCTTTGAATATTTCGGGCAGCGTTTTAACAGGTATTAACAATATTACTGGTCTTGATGATAATAATGTTGTTTATATTAATTATCGTAATAATTTAGGAGCTTTAGACTCCAGTTCTTATAACAGAGCTGATATTGCTTATCAAGCAGCTAAGGCGTCTTATGATGATTATTTAAAACAAGACAATAGTGACACTAAAGTTAGCTTGAATAAAGCTATTAATATGTTAAATAAGTTTAAATCTTTAGCTGATGCAACTAAATATTTATTTGATAAAAGTATTCCTTCCTCTAACTTGCCTCAATCTTCAGCTGTCGGTGTTTCTTTGTCATCATTGCAATCAGCGGCTGCTAGTTATCAGTCTCAGCTTAATGCTGCTTTAAGCCAGGCTCAATCCGCTTCTCAGGCTTTAGCTAATTTTGATTTAGAAAATGAAAGTGTGTTAGATTCTTTAAATCAAGCTTATGCTTTGGCAAAAAAGCAAGAAGCTAGCGCTTCTCAAAATTTAAGTAGTTTGAAGGCGGGTAATAAAAGTCAGTCTGATCAAGCTTCTTTTTCTGTTTCTTTAGCTGATAATCAATATGAAAATTTAAAGATAAAAATTAATTCACAGATATTAGCAGCCAAAACACAAATGGATAGTGCTAACTTACAATATAATAATGCGGCTGTAGCTTTGCAAGGTTTATATGATACGCGTTCCATAGTTTCTCCTATTGATGCTAAGGTATTTCAAAAATTAGTTAGTAATGGTGATACTGTTAGTGCTGGACAATTAATGGCTGTAGTTGGTCAATCTGATGGTATTAAATTAAAATTTTTTGTTGAGCCAGAAAATGTTGCTTTTATTAGTTTAGAACAAGAAGTTAGAGCTATAGATAGCGATGGTAAAGAATATATAGGTAAAATATCTTCTGTTTCTGCTCAAGCTGATATGATTTCTAAACGGTTTCAAGTTGAAGCTAGTTTAGTTAATTTAGAAAATCCACCTTTATTGGGCACAGTGGTTAATGTGCATTTATCTTTATCTAAAGATTCTGTTTTAGATAATAATTCAATATTTTTACCTTTATCAGCTATAGAGATCGGTCAAAATGGTAATTTTATTTCATTAGTTGAAGATAATAAGGTAAAAAAGATGGCAGTAGAAATTGATTCTGTGTTAGGTGAAACGGCTAAAGTGCGTTTAGATGCTCCGGGCGAGGCTTTAATTATTATTAGTGGCAATAAATTATTAAATGAGGGTGACGCGGTTACAATAAAACAATAATTATATGCAGATTGATTTAAATAAGAAGCTTGAAGAGAGTGAAAAGCAAGAAAAAAAAATTGCTAGTAATTCTGATCAGAAATATTTAGAAAATTTAGAGTTTAATCCTGAGTTACGAAACAGCTGGTTAAATTTTTTTATTGTTAATTTTAGAGTGGTTATTCTTTTGATTATTGCCTTAACAGCTTGGGGAATAATGTCTTTTACTTCATTACCTAGAGAATCTGCTCCAGAGGTAAAAATCCCTGTAGCTGTAGTCGTTACTACTTATCCTGGAGCGTCTCCAGCAGACGTTGAGGAATTATTAACGAAAAAAATTGAAACAGCGATTTCTGGTATTAAGGATGTGGATAAAATTACTTCCAATTCTTCTAATTCGATATCTTCAATAACAGTCGAATTTGATGCTCGTGCTAACTTAGATGATTCATTAAGAAAATTACGAGATGAAATGACTGGTTTGAAGGGATCGTTGCCTGATGACGCCAATGATCCGATCGTAAAAGAAATATCTTTTGATGATAGTCCTATTATGAATATTTCTTTAGCGGTTCCATATGAAGGTTTTGCTAGAAGAAATGTGGGAGAAAATGTTCAAGATGAATTAGAAAAAATTAGTGGCGTTAGAGAAGTCATTCTTTCTGGCGGTGATGAAATGGAATTTGAAATAGCTTATGATCCGCAAAAGTTAGCGCTATTTAACATTTCAGCCGAAAGAGCTAATCAACTTGTAGCTGCCTCTAATTTAGCTATTCCAGCTGGTAATTTTGCTGGCAATGAATACTCTTATCCTATTAGAGTTGATAATCGTTTTTTCACTGTTCAAGAGTTAGCCGATACGCCTTTATTTCACAGCGAAGAAGGTGCTATTGTTTATTTAAAAGACATAGCACAAATTAGTGAGAAGGCAATTAAAAGATCTGTATATTCAAGACTAACTACTAGAGAAAAGGGAACACAAGAGGCTTTAACCTTGCAAATTGTAAAGAAAACAGGTGGCTCGATTGTTGATATTTCAGCTGATGCTAGAAATGTTTTAGATAATTTTGTGTCTAGGGACCCTAATATTTCTTATGAGGTAACTTATGATGGCGCTGATCAAATTGATGATGATTTTAATCAGCTAACTCATGATTTTATCCTTACTTTAGTTTTAGTATTTTCTATTCTTTTCTTGGTGATTGGATTAAAAGAAGCTTTAGTGGCTGGCTTAGCTATTCCTTTAGTTTTCTTTGCTACTTTTGGTGTTATGTTAATGATTGGTATTAGTTTAAATTTCTTATCTTTGTTTTCTCTTATTTTAGCCTTAGGTTTATTGGTTGATGATGCTATTGTAGTGGTCTCGGCTACTAAACAATATCTGCGGACTGGGAAATTTACACCTGAAGAAGCGGTTCTTTTAGTGTTAAACGATTTTAAAGTTGTTTTACTCACTACTACGCTCACAACTATTTGGGCCTTCTTGCCCTTGTTAATGGCTAGTGGTATTATTGGGCAATTTATTAAATCAATTCCTATTACTGTATCTGTGACTTTTGCATCTTCTTTAATTATTGCTTTAATTATTAATCATCCTTTAGCGGCTATTTTAGAACGCATACGTTTTACCCGTAAAATATTTTCTTTTAGTTTAGGTTTTATTCTGCTATCAGCTGTGACAGCCTTGTTTATTCCAAATATTTTGGTAAAAATTATCCTGGCTCTAATTCTATTTGCAATTGCCGGAGCTATGATTCGTTGGTACCTGCGTAGTGGCAAAAAGAAACTCATTACTAATACTAATCTAGTAGCAGAAGAATGGCGTGATGATGAATTGATTAAGAAGAAATTACGTGAACAGGGCAGTCATGAAGATGATAATTGGCTTAATCGTATAATGCATGGTGTTTTAAAATTTGATCGTATTTTGCCTTATTATGAAAAATATTTACGCAGACTATTAGCCACCAAACGTCGTCGTATTAGTACTTTAGTGTTTGCTTTCTTAGTATTTCTTGCAGCCGTATCTTTGCCAGCTTTAGGAATAGTAAAAAATGAATTTTTTCCTCCATCTGATTCAGATATCATTTATGTTAATTTAGAAGCAGCTCCAGGTTTACGCTTGGAAGAAACAGATAAAATAGTAACTGAGGTGGAGAGTAGGTTGTTTGAATATCCTGAAATTTTGAATTTCACTACTATTGTAGGTTCATCTGCTTCTATGGATTTAGGTGGCGGTAGTAGTTCTTCTCATTTAGCTTCTCTAACGGTTAAGCTTTCTAATAGTAAAAATAGGGATATTAGTTCTTATGTTTTAGCTGATATTATTCGTGATGATTTAAAAGATATACAAGAGGCTGTGATCACCGTGGAATCACCTTCCAGTGGGCCTCCTGCTGGTGCTGCTTTTGAGGCACAAATTAAGGGAGATGATTTACAAATTTTAGATAAAATCGCTTCTGATTTAGAAAAGAAGCTAATGTCTATTAGTGATGTGGCTAGTAGTGAAATTTCTTTAAAAGAATCACCGGCAGATTATACCTTTGATTTAGATCCAGTGAGATTAGAGTTGTATAATTTAAATGCTGCTTATGTTGGTTCAGCTCTACGTTTAGCTATTTCAGGTACTGAAGTAACAACGGTTCTTAAAGATGGTAAAGAGATAAGGGTAATGGCACGTTTTGCGGAAGATAAAATACCTGATTTAGCAGCGGTACAGAATTTGCAAATTCTTAATATTCAGGGTCAGCCTATATTTATTAAGGATGTAGCTAAAGTAAAGTTAAAACCATCAGTGGAAACTATTACTCGCATCAATCAATCAAGAACAGTTATTCTAAGTGCTACTGTTAAAGGTGGTGCTAATGCAACTGAAATATTAAAAGAATTTCAAGTTAAAATAAAAGATTATCAGTTACCAGATGGCTATGAAATTTCTTATGGTGGCGAGAATGAGCAAAATACTGAATCAGTATTATCCATTATTCAAGCGATGGTAGTGGCTATTATGTTAATTATTGCTACTTTAATTATTCAGTTTAATTCTTTCCGTCAGGCAGTTATTGTATTAGTTACTATTCCGTTAGCTCTGATTGGCGTTTTCTTTGGTCTAGCTATTACAGGCATTAATCTTTCTTTCCCGGGTTTAATTGGTATTTTAGCCTTATTTGGCATTGTGGTAAAAAACGCTATTATTTTAGTAGATAAGATAAATCTAAATATTAAAAGTGGTATAGATTTTAAAGATTCTATAGTTGATGCTGGTAAATCTCGCTTGGAAGCAATTGTTATTACTTCTGTTTGTACTATTTTTGGTATTTTGCCGATTACCTTATCTAATCCCATGTGGCAAGCACTGGGAGGGGCAGTTATATTCGGTTTAATGTTATCTTCTTTCTTAACTCTCTTTATTGTTCCTACTATGTATATGACTTTTGTAAAAGATAAGAAAAGACATTAATAATAATTTAGATATAATAAAAAGGCGGAACTTGTTTAGTTCCGCTTTTGTATGTTTAGCCCATTATTTTGGATTTTATTTTTTTTTATTTTTTTTCCTCCTGATTTCCATTAACCAGAGCAGAAACATAATAAAGGGAATCCTTCTTATTTTCATGAGAAGTCCTCCTTTGAATACTTTTTTAAAGTAAAAAAGTGTATTACAGAATGGCGCATTTCAGTGTCCAGCAAAGCGATACAATAGAAAGTAATAATAAGCGCCGTAATGAAGCTGGGCCAGGAAAATAAATCGGCCCAGAAACCTGCGAAGACAGGCATTTGTATAATCCAGCCTATTAGTGACAATACTGATAGTAGCATTAGAATGCACATCACTAATAACGGTATTGCAAACCAAGTTCCACTGCCTGATTTTTCATAGAGCCAAAGGTTAATAAATAACCAGACACTTAAGATGCCGATGAAAATACTCATTGGCGTACTGATAATTTCATAAGTATTTGCTAGTGTTACGCTAGCAATAATACTTAAAATGATTAATATGCGCTGGAGATTCCTGCTCCAATTTTTTTCTTTTCTTTCTGCTTTTTCCATTAGGCTGTAATTTAAGTGAATGAACGATTGATTACTTGTATTACAATACTATTATTATTTTTTGTCAAGGGTGGCGCTTGTTGATTATTCGTTATACAATATTTGTATATGTTTGATGGATTACCATTGGCCGCCTATTTAAGGCCAAAAAAAATAGAAGAAATGGTTGGTCAGGCTCATATTTTAAAAAAAGATGCTTGGCTGCTTGAGGCTATAAAAAATGATAGAGTGCCTTCGCTTATATTTTGGGGGCCGCCTGGTTCAGGCAAGACCAGCCTAGCTTCTTTAATCGCCAAAGAAACAAAAGCAGATTTTATCGAGCTTGGAGCTACGGAGAGTGGAGTTAAAGACTTGAAGGCTATTGTTGAAAAAGCTCGTTCTGGTCGACGCTTGGGTTTAAAGACTATTCTTTTTATTGATGAGATACATCGTTGGAATAAAGCTCAACAAGATGCTCTTTTGCCCCAAGTAGAAAATGGACTATTAACTCTTATTGGCGCAACTACCGAAAATCCTAGCTTTGCTTTAAATGGTGCTTTATTATCTCGATTAAAAGTAGTGGTGCTTGAAGCCTTAAGCGAGGATGATTTAATAAAAATAGCTAAAAGAGCAGCTAAAACATTAAAGATTAAGATAAAGCCAGATGCTTTAAGATTAAGTGCTCGTCTGTCTAATGGTGATGCTCGTAGGATTATTGGTTTGGTTGAAACAGCGGCCGCTTATAAAGAAGAAATAGATATTAATTTAATTAAAGAAATAATTAATAAACCTAATTTGTTGTATGATAAAAACGGAGAAGAGCATTATAATCTTATTTCCGCTCTTCATAAATCAATGAGAGGTAATAATGCTGATGCTGCTTTATATTATTTAGTTAGAATGTTGGAAGCAGGTGAGGACCCTTTATATATTGCTCGTCGTTTAATTCGTTTTGCTAGTGAAGATGTGGGATTGGCTAACAATAGCGCTCTGATGCTCGCTAATGCCGCCTATGAAGCTTGTCATAAGATAGGTATGCCGGAGTGCGGTGTTAATTTGGCTCATGTAGTAGCTTATTTAGCTAAGAGTAAAAAGAGTATTGCTGTATATTCTGCCTATAAAGATGTTTTGTCGGAAGTAAGAAAGAGTGCTAATTTACCAGTGCCGCTATATTTACGTAACGCTCCTACTAAACTTATGAAAGAATTAGATTATGCTAAAGGTTATAAATATACACCTTTAGTGGACGATAGCGAGCAAGAATATTTACCAGAAAAATTGAAAGGACAAAAGTTCTTAAAATCTCTTTAGTCCAAATTTATAACCTCTTCCCGCAAAAGTATGAATATAATCTACTTCTCCTACTTTATTCAGCTTTTTTCTTAAGCTCATTATATGAGCTTCAATGGTATTTGAAAAAGGATCGGCATTATTTTCCCACACATTTTCCATTATCTGACTGCGAGACAAGATTTCTTCTCGACGGCGAAAAAAGAGATCCAATAGAGCATATTCCTTACTAGTTAGGTAAATATGTCTACCATTTCTTAGCGCTACTTGTCTTTTAGAGTCTAACTGTATATTACCAACGCGTGGTTTAGCAAATAAAATAGTTTTTGGTCTACGGAGCAGGGCGTCTACTCGCCATAGAAATTCTTCTAATAAAAATGGTTTAGTGAGATAATCATCAGCGCCATATTTAAACATCTTACCCTTAATTTCTAGTTCAGCACTGACTGTTAGAGCTAGTACGGCTGTTTTTTTGCCCTGCGCTCGTATTTCTTTAAGAATTTCTAAACCATTTTTTTCTGGTAAGTTGTAATCTAGAATAATTAGGTCATAATGATTAGTACTGGCCAGTAAACAGCCTTCATTTCCGCTATAGGCAACATCAATGGTATGAGCTTTGTTTTTTAGACCATTACGTAGAAAAGAAACAATATCTTTTTCATCGTCAATGATGAGAATTTTCATAAAATTAATATTAAGCTCTCTAGTTTGGAGCCTTTATATTATAACTGGCAGAAAATAAGCCTAGCTTAAATAGTTGATAAATAAAATTTAAATAATGGACAAGAGGGTCATCCTTCTTTATAATATAAATATAACTATTATTTATGGCTAAAATAAAATTAAGTAATCAAGAAGCAAAAGGAACCTCTGATTGGTTGCCCCAGGAATATAAAATAAGAAATTACATTTTTTCTACTTGGAGAAATGTTTGTTTACGCTATGGTTTTCAGGAATATCTCACACCACTAGTTGAATCTTCTGAAATATATAGAGCAAAATCAGGTGAAGACATTGCTGGTAAAGAATTAGTGTCTTTTCAAGACTTGGGAGGCAGGGAATTATCTATTAGGCCAGAAATGACCCCTTCTGTTACTCGTTTGGTTTCCAAGATATACGCTTCCAGTCCAAAACCTTTAAAGTTTTTTTCTGTTGCCAACTTTATGCGACAGGAAAAACCACAGAGAGGAAGAAATCGAGAGTTTTGGCAACTTAATTGTGATATTTTTGGTAGCCCTTCTTTAGCTGCGGATTTAGAAATAATGCAATTATCTTTAGATATCATGCAGGCTTTTAAAGCACCAGAGAATTCTTTTACTTTACGTATAAATAGTCGCAAGTATCTTGATAGCCTTTTACCTCTTTTTAACATTGATTTAAAAAATAGAACGGAAGTATTTAGAATATTAGATAAGTATCATAAACTTTCTCAAGAGGAATTTATTAAACGATTGGAAGTTTTGAAGCTAGGAAATAAGGAGGCTAATAGTTTAGCTGATTTTATGGCTGGTAAGCAAAATACTAATTTGCTCAAGGCTATTAAAGATAATGAAGCATTACAGGTAGCTAAAAAAGAAATTGATTTTATTCTAGATACCTTAAAAGCTTTGGGTTATAATCAAGCAATTTTTGACCCAACTCTTATCCGTGGTTTTGATTATTATGATGGCTTAGTGTTTGAAGTTTTTGATAATCATCCTGATAATCAAAGAGCCATGTTTGGCGGTGGACGCTATAATGGTTTAGCAGAAATTTTTGGAGTTGAATCTTTCCCAGCGGTGGGAGTGGCTCCCGGAGACGAAACTACAAAATTATTTTTAGAAAGCTGGAATCTTTTGCCAGAATTTCTAGATGATCGCTATTATCTACCCCTTTTAAGCGCTGACTTATTATTAGAGACAGAACAATTAGCCATAAAGTTGCGTCAAGAAGGTAAGGATGTATTGTTTGCTTTTGAACCACAAAGACCTGGTAAGGCTTTAGAGTTTGCTAATAAGCAGGGAATTACTAAAGTAATTATTTTTGGCAATGATGAAAAAGATCAAGGCGTGTATAAATTAAAAAATATGAACAGCGGAGAAGAGAAAGTTATTAAATTGTAGTTGTAAATAAGTTGACTTACTGCTTGATTTGACAGTTAAGATTTATAGTGTTTAAATAAAAAAGATTAATGAAAGACATTAATCTTTTTTGTTCATTTAAAAAAAGCAGCATGAAAGACATTATTTTTGACGCCGATGGCGTAATTCTCCTGTCAACGGAGATAGGTATTAATTCACTGATAGAGGCCGCAAAAATTTGTCGCTTGCGCGTTCCCAGTATAAAACAGGTAAAAGTTCTTTGGGGTCACCATTTGGAAAGTGAGATGATTCCGGCTCTTAAGAAAGAGCTTGATTGGCCTGAAAATTCTGAGCCGCTCATTTTAAATGCATTTCATGATATTAGTTTGAAATGTAAATATCCTGAGCAAAAAACTTTGGCCGACAAGTTGCTGGCTATGTCTAAAAGATGTAAATTGGGAATCGCGAGTAATCGTGATATCCAAAGTTTAGTCTTTAGGTTGGAGGAACAGGGAATAGATCCTGCTCTCTTTAGTCACATTCAAACAGCTGATGCCGGAGTGTCTAAGCCAGACCCAAGAGTTTTTAGTTCTTTTTGGAATGGTGCTGGCTTTAGGCCCAACAGAACTGTTTTCATTGGTGATAGTATCACTTATGATTTAGCTGCAGCTAAAGCGCATCAACCTGAGCTTGCATTTGCCGCTATTACAAGTGGCATGCATAGTTTTGGCGAATTTATGCGGGCTGGTGTCAAATGTCAAAATATTTTCAAAACAACAGAGAGAGCCTTGGATTCTCAGTACTTGTTTTGTTAATTTGTTTGAGCAATAAAAGGCGTTCATTAGGAACGCTTTTTTTCTTTTTTAGTAAATGGAGCGAAACTGAGTCGATGAATAGGACAGGGGCCGAATGCTTGTATTTTTTCCATATGAAGTTTGGTGCCATAACCTTTATGTTTTCTAAATTCATATTGAGGATATTTTTTATCAGCTTCATTCATGAGCCAATCACGACTAACTTTAGCAATAATAGAAGCAGCGGCAATCACAAAAACTTGAGCATCACCATTTATAATGGTTTGTTGTTTTTGTGTTATTTTTGGAATTTTCATATTTCCGTCCACTAAAACAAAATCTATTGGTATTTTAAGTTTATTAATTGCACTTTGCATAGCCAAGAAAGAAGCTTGGAGAATATTGACTCTATCTATGGCCTTGTTATTAATTACTCCAATTTCCGCTGCTAATACTTTTTTTTTAATTATTTTAAATAACATTTTTCTTTTTTTGGCATTGAGTTTTTTAGAGTCATTAACTAACTTTAAGTCCTCACTATCTATTTGAAAATTTTTATCAATAGCAACACAGGCGGCTACAACTGGTCCGGCTAAGGGACCACGACCAGCTTCATCTACTCCAGCTATGATATTATAGCCTTGATTAAATAATTGTTTTTCAGTTTGTAAATCTAACATATATAATTAGTATAGTTAAATAGTTTTTTATTTACAAATATTATGGCTTAAGCTAATCTTCTAATATATGCCCGGATGGCGGAACTGGTAGACGCGCTAGCTTCAGGTGCTAGTCTTCGCAAGAGGGTGGGGGTTCAAATCCCCCTTCGGGCACTCTTATGGTCGTTTAGCTCAGCTGGTTAGAGCGCTGCGTTCACATCGCAGAGGTCAGTGGTTCGAGTCCACTAACGACCACTTAAGACAATAAAAAAAGAGGGCACATATTGTGGCGCCCTCTTACTCTCTCCGCTAAAAGCAGTAAAAGCAGAAAGAGAAATATCTTTCAGGAATTAAATTATAGTATAGATATTGTTATGTGTCAATAGTGTGTATTGACATATTTTAAATTTAATGATATATTGAAATATCTTAGATTAAATTATTAATTTATGGAGATATTATATGTTTAAACAAGCTTATTTTGAAAAAATAGGTGGTATTGAGAATAAGGGCTCTGTTTTAGAATATGAATATTTTGGTGATATAAATAAACATAAGTACGCAGAATTAGTGGATAAACATAAATATCCTAATGAGTATATTGTTAATGATGACGCAGATGTGTGTAGAGTGATGAACAGAAAAGATAAATTGAGAATGGATTATTCGGAAAGTTTTAAAGATGATTCTTTTGTAAATTATATAGATGCGATGGCTATAGTTGAGAAATGTCAACCAGGTAATCCTGAAAATCCAACAGTTTTTTTTGCGGCTGCGCTACGTAAAGAATTGGCCAATTTTTTTGGAAGTGAGTATAAAATAAAATTTTTTACCGCAGTTGGGTCTCATCTTGATACTAAACATGGTACAGATGCTTTTTTTAAGCTTTATGACATGGAAAACAGAGAACTATCTCGAGCGACTTTAGATATAACAGGAAGAGAAAAAACTAATAGTCATGTAGATTTAATCATAAACATTAGCAGTCAAGAACGAAATATATACGATTTTGATTCAGAAACTTTTGATAAAGATAAATTTTTTGAGAGAATTAAGGCAGAAGCCTTAAAAATAAAAGATATTATTGACCAAAACAAAGGGAGGGTATATGAAAGAACTTCTGGGAAGTATCCAGAGCGCAGAGCTAAAAGACCACGCATTATTAAATCAGTCTAAATTATCTGAGCCCCTGGAGTGGACAGAAGCAGTTTGCCGTTGTTGGTGCAAACAATGTGGTACAATTAAAGAAATTAGTAGCAAAACTATGAAAAAACTTCAAAAAATATCTGGCCAAGAATTTACTGGCAGTTTGCGAGATATTTATTTTGAGGTAAGTTATTGTGAGTATTGTGCTCCAAATGAGCTTTCAATACGAATAAAAAATATTTGAGGATTCTTTTTGAATTCTCTTTTTTTATTACTCATATTTTAATCGATTAAAATCTTGTTAAAACATCTAATTTTGATAGAATTGTAGAAAAATATGTTATAATAAATTGTAAGCATTATAATACATTTTATTATCGAATAGATATTTATGATACATAGTTTAAAGCAAGCATTAATGTCGGTCTTACGTCCTATTCCACTTTTTGCTCTAGCTTATTTTTTAATTATATTTTCATTAATTTGTACTCCTGATATTTTAAGCATTAATGAAGTTCAAGCAGCAAGTGTTGGCAGTCTAATTAAGGGATCTTCTAATTCAACAGTTTATTACTTAGGTGAAAATAATAAGAGATATGCATTTCCTTCCGAGGCTATATATTTTTCTTGGTATAAAGATTTTAATGGCGTTAATATAATGTCTGATTCTGAATTAGCAGCTTATCTTTTGGGAGGAAATATTCGTTTAAGGGCTGGTACGCAATTAATAAAGATTATGACAGACCCCTCTGTTTATGCTGTGGAACCTCATGGATTATTGAGAAAGATAATTAGTGAAGAGCAGGCAAGATTGATTTTTGGTGATAATTGGGCTCAAAGGGTTATTGATATACCGGATTCTTTCTTTACAGATTATACAATAGGAGAAGATTTAAATAACATTGATTTGCCCGCTGGTACATTGATTCATAATTTAAATAATGATCGCTATTATTATTATACTGGTGTTAATTATAGAAATATTATTAGCGCAGAAGCTTTTCTGTCAAATCGTTTTTATTCTAATTATATTGTGAATGTAGATAAAATTATTGATAATAAAGGAGAGGACATCGTCGGACCTCAACAAGAGTTATTTAATTTAATAGAACCCATAAATAATGTAAACATCGTGCCGCCTGCTATAATAGTTCCACCCTTTTCTGGTGGCGGCGGTGGTGGAGGAGGCGGAGGAATATCTCCTAGTTGTAGCGGGCCTAATATGCAAAGTTGTACTTTAGGTAATGGACAAGGGGAGCAGTTAAGATCTTGCTCAAATGGTTCTTGGTCTACTTGGGGTGCTTGTGTGTTAAATACTTGTAATAGTGGTTATAGTCTGGATCAGACAGTAAATATGTGTTTGTTGTCTAGTTGCTTTGGCGCTTCATCTCAGATTTGTACTATTAATAATGGCGAAGGTATTCAAAGTCGTAGTTGTGGTCTTGATTCATGGAATGATTGGAGTGTGTGTATGGCAATAAATTGTAATGAAGGCTATGAATTAAAAAATAATGAATGTGTTGCTGTTTCTTGTAATGGTGCATCAGTACAAAACTGTGATATTGAAAATGGAAGTGGAATTATGACTAGAAGTTGTAGCGAGAGTGCTTGGGGAAATTGGAGTGCTTGTATTCCTGTTTCTTGTAATATATCTTATCAATTAATTAATGGTAGCTGTGTATTAGTGGCTCCTATGGACATTAATTCTCCTGTAGTTACTGCCTTTACTATTCCTGCTAGCCACAGCTCTC
>CAYSZD010000008.1:0-39788 GCA_964435515.1 uncultured Gammaproteobacteria bacterium
ATATTATATGAGATCGGAAGCCAAAAGGTAACCTTAATTGCTGCAATTGTAACACATTAATTTAAAAAATGATTATTATAAACTATATGTATCAAGTCTAGGGATGGTTGAAATTTTGTCAAATAAAAGATATGGTAATGGGGTAATTTATCTTTATGATTATAAATAGCCTTCAAAATCCAAAAATAAAAAATATAGTTTCTTTACGCAAATCAGCTAAACGTAAAAAACAAGAGTTATTTATCATTGATGGATTAAGAGAAATAAAAGTTGCTCATGATTATGGTTTTGAATTTGAAGATATCTTTTATTGTCCAGAAATAAGCAATGAAAAGCCAGATTTCTTTAATCAAGAAATTACCATTACTAGTTTAGAAGTATTTAAAAAAATTGCTTATTCTGAAAATCCAAATGGTTGGCTAGCAACAGCTAAGCCTAAATATTATGGTTTAGAAGATATAAAGAAAAAGAATAATTATCTATTTTTAGTTTTAGAATCAGTGGAAAAACCAGGAAACTTAGGAGCTATTATTAGAACCGCTTATGCGGCTAATTTAGATGCTGTGATAATTAATCAAAGTCAAACAGATTTATATAATCCTAATGTTATTAAGGCTAGTTCGGGGCACGTTTTTAGTTCTATGGTAGTTATTGCTAGTAAAGAAAAAAGTTTAGAATGGTTTAAGAAAAATAAAGTAAAGATATTTGCAACTAGTATTAAAGCGGCCAAATCATATGAAAAAATAGATTGGCATAATTCGTCGGCTATTATTTTAGGATCTGAGGCCTATGGTTTAGGCGATTTTTGGTTAAATAATTCTAATCAAAACATTATTATTCCTATGCAAAAAGGAATTGATTCTTTAAATGTTTCTGTTAGTGCTGGAATTATAGCCTATGAGGCTAAAAGGCAAAGAAATTTGGACTAATAAGAGCAAATTTTATCTCTAATTTAATTTGACACATAATTCTTTATTCTGTATTATCAAAATAACTCAAAAGGCGCCCATAGTTCAATGGATAGAACACCAGCCTTCTAAGCTGGATATGTAGGTTCGATTCCTACTGGGCGTACTAATTTATTTAACAATCATTTATTTATATATGCAGAAAAACAATAAAACTACTTCAATTAAAAAAGAGGTGGTAAAAAAAGTAACAAAAAAACCAGTTAATAAGAAAACAAAAGAAGAAATTGAAGAAATGTTTAGTTTTGATTTTGGTTGTGATTGTAGTTCTTGTCCGCATCATTGTGGAGATAAATAGAATAAATATAATGGTGCCTATGGTGTAATGGTAACACAGCAGGTTGTGGTCCTGTTATCTCGGGTCCGATTCCCGATAGGCACCCCATAAGAAAGTATATAAAAATAACCCTAATATTGGGGTTATTTTTGTTTTTGGTTTAATAGACCCCTAACGAGAAGACCCTAAGTTCAAGAAGTAAGTGCAACACTTTGATATAATAAGAGATATTATCAAAGTGTATGAAACAATATAAACAATTAAGCATTGAGGAGCGAGAAAAGCTCCAGTTAATGCTCTGGAAAAAACAATCTGTGAGATCTATTGCGAAAGAATTAGATCATAACCCCTCATCTATATCAAGGGAGATAAATAAAAACCGTCGCACAGACGGCAAAAGGTTCTATATCCCCAGAACGGCTCATGAAAGAGCTATTACTAGTCGCTCAAGCAGAGGTGAAAGAAAGATGGTTAAAGATAGTCGTCTTAGAGACTATGTAATAAAACATCTCAAACTAGGTTGGTCGCCAGAACAAATAGCCGCTAAGGCGGAAGATATGACTGGCACTAAGATATCTCATGAAGCTATATATCAATATATCTATGCACAAGTGCATAGAAATGGTTATGGTTATATCAGACCTGGCTGTGAAGACTTAAGGCAGTATTTGCCTAGACACAAGAAAAGGAGAGTGAGAAAAGGACTAAGAGCTAGTTATCGCATAGAAAAAGGGCCATTACCATCTATTGATAGTCGTCCCCAGGAAGTCGAGAAGAGAGAAAGTATTGGTCACTGGGAAGATGATTTAATTGTTTCTAAGGTATCAAAGTTAGCCCTCAAGACTGTCAACGAAAGGAAGTCGGGGTTAGTATTTATCGAAAAAGTTAGAGACAAGACAATTTCTGAATCAAATAGAGCTGTCACTAAATGTTTAATCCCTATTCCACCTGAATACAGGAAAACGCTAACTAGAGACAGAGGTTCTGAAAATTTAGGTCATATTGATCTAGAAAAGTATCTCAATATTCAATGTTATTTCGCTCATGCCTATCATTCTTGGGAAAGAGGTTCTAATGAAAATCTAAATGGTCTAATTAGAAGATTTCTTCCTAAGGGTACTGACTTTAGAACAGTATCTAACGAACAAATTAAACACATTGAATATCTAATTAACTCCCGGCCCAGAAAAAGACTTGGCTGGAAGACCCCTTATGAGGTATTCTATGAAATGACAGGTGTTGCACTTCGAACTTGAATGTACCCCCACATGTATTGACAAAAGATAAATAATATGATATATTATTTAGTTGATTTGTTCCTTAAAATTTGTTTTTGGTGCTTGTTTTAATTTCTAAACTCATTTTTAATAAAGTGGGCTTTGAAATTAAAACAATGCTAACCAAAAACAAATAATCATGAAAAAAACAGCAACAGCCGTCCAGGCATCATATGAAATCTTAGCGGTTTATGATAAGGTTTTACTAAGGGTTCCAGCCCTAACTGACCCTCATATGAAATTCCTCCCTAGTCATGGAATACTGGTGGACGGGAAAAATATTAATGTTGCCTCTCATTATCGTCGGGGTGATAAATTTGGTGACAGGTTTGTCACTAAAAATTATTATCTGGATAGGGATATGGCAGGTAAAAATATTGTCGCCACCGTAAAAGTGGTGGGCAAAACAGACATGTTTAAAGCCGAGGTTAGCTTGATTCTGGATATATATCCAGACCTGTCGGGCGCCTTACCTGAGTATCGACTAAAAGTCGGAGCTCCAACGGGAAGATTTTCTATCCCAGGATGTGATCCTCCGCAATATGTTGGTTTTAAAGAGATATAATAAAAATCTCCTTAAAACTGACGAGCCTCATTGTAATAATGGGGCTTTTTTATACCCCTAACTAGCCAAATTATTTTTCTATGTTAAACTAAGAGAAGAGTTAATTATTAGATTAAACTTATGGTGAATAAAAAAATTATTAATTTAGGCAACAAAACTTTAGAACTTTTACGCAGAGGAGATAAAGGAATTAACAAAGAAACATTAGAAGAACTAGAAGGTCCCATGAGTGAAGAAGATAATATGCAAATTACAAGTTTAGACAAAATAAAAGAAGTATTAGAAAAGCATAAAAGAGAGTTAATAGGCGAAAGAGAACAAGTTAGTAATGGCATCTTTGGGCCTTTGTATAAAATTAATTTTAAAGATAAAGACGGTTCTCTTAAATCATTATTAGAACGTTGTTTTGTGAGAACTCATGATTGGGAAAAAAGAGCTGAAGTAGAGGGTTTATTTGGTGAATCACATTTAGATTCTGAACCTCGTTTTAATTTTTTTTCAATAGATAATAAAGGTAGTCGTTTTATTGTAGATTATTTATACAATGAAGACATGGCTTTAAGTAAACTGCAAGGAATAGAGGGTATACCTGCTTATTATGGTTCGGTTGACGAGGGAGCTTTGTATGGTTCAACTATGCAAGAATTTATTGATGGCTATGATTTATCAATGATAACTAAGGAAGAAATAGATAATTTAGGCTTTTCTTTAGAAGAAATACTGGTAAGGTTAAAAAGAATTTATCAAAAAGCAGCTGAGTCTGGTTTTATATTAAATAAACCCAGTGAAGCTACTATTATGATTAATAAAGAAGGAAAACCTTATATTACAGATTGGCATTTATATTCTCAGGGTGATATTTTTCATGAAGGACCAATGAAAGACCTTTATATTAAAGGCTTATGTGATTTAGAGGAAATGATAAAAAATAAGTTAATTTAAAGAACTATGAAAAAACTAGTTAGCTATATTTTAATTTTTTCTTTTGTATTTATTTTTTTCTTTAGTCAAAATGTTTTTGCTCAAGAAAATGGTCCTAGTTCAGAATATGTTAAGGCTCGAGTAACAAGAATATTAGAAGAAAAAAGTTTTGAACGAGAAAATGGCGCAGTAACTACTCAACAAAACGTTGAACTTTTAAGTCTAGGAGGAATAAGTAAAGGACAAACATTAGTTTATAATGGTATTAGTGAAATAGATGTAATAAGTAACAGAACCTATGTAGTGGGGGATCGAGTGTTTATTAGTATTGAACATAACGATCTTGGCGAACAACATGTTTATATTGTTGACTATGTTAGAGAGCGAGCTTTATTTTTTCTCTTTGCTTTATTTATAATAATTGTATTGTTAGTTGGTAAAAAAATAGGCTGGCGTTCTATTGTAGCTTTAGGAGTGAGTTTCTTTTTAATTCTTAAAACTTTAGCACCATTAATATTAGCTGGTTATAATCCTATTATTATTGGTCCATTAGTAGCCTTACTCATTCTTATTAGTTTGGTTTATATAACGGAGGGCTTTAACTCTAAAGCGCATATTGCTGTTGTTAGTATTTTTATTACATTATTGATTACTTTTGCTCTATCCTGGCTTTTTGTACATCTAACTCGTTTAAGTGGTATGTCGAGCGAGGAGACATTATTTTTAATTAGCGATAACATTCAAGCTATTAATTTTAAGGGTTTATTATTAGCGGCTATTATTATTGGAGCTTTGGGCGTATTAGACGATATTGCTATTGGTCAAATAGAGGCAGTAGAGCAGCTTATTTTAAATAATCCTCAACAAAGTCAAAAACAAGTTTTTAAGTCAGCTATTACAATTGGTCGTGCTCATTTAGGAGCTATTATTAATACCTTGTTTTTAGCTTATGTTGGAGCCTCTTTACCTTTAGTACTTTTGTTTAGCCTTAAAAGCGCGCCATTTGTCTCTTTTTCTCAAGTGATTAATCATGAGGGTATCGCTACTGAAATTGTTCGTACTTTAGTGGGTGTTATTGGTCTTTGTTTAGCTATGCCAATTTCAACTTTTTTAGCAGTATTGATTTTGAGTCGAAAAAAAAGACTTGTTTAGTTTTATTATAAAAACAGCTATAATGTAATTGAATAATATATGTTAAGAGTATTTGATTGGCGAAAAAACTTTTTTATCATTTTAGCAATTAATTTTGTTTCTATTGCTTTGGTGCCTCTTTTAATTAGGGAGCCTTTGTTTGGTATAACTGAAAATTTAGTTATTTTTATAATAGTTGTAATTCTATTAAGTTCAGCTTATGTGGTAAGTTTATTATATCTTAGAGAGCTAAGGCGCTTGAGACGCTATCAGTTAAATTTAGAAGAAAGATTACAGGAAACCTTTAAATATATTGGTTCTGTTAATCTGCAAATGGCAGAAATGAAAGAATCATTTTCAAATTTTAAAAAATATCCTGAAAGCAAAAAGGATATTAAAACAGCTTTTAATTATTTTGCTGAAAAAATATTAAGTATTATAAATGTAGACTGGGTAATCTTAAGAATAATAGATACTAACACCATGCATAGCTTAAGAGATGAAAGATATACTAGAAATAATCAAAAAGTTGAGTTTAATAAATTTGATAATGCTGAGATTATAAAAGAAAAATATAAACAAGACAGTGTTCAAATTATTAGATCCAATCAATCCGGCTTTTATTTAAAAACTTGTGCTATTTTACCTGGTCAGTTAAAAAATAAGGATCAAGAATTTTTTGTTCAATCAATGATTAATCAGTTAGAAATGTTATTTGTTATTTTTTCTAGTTTAGAGAAAAACAAAACTAATAAAAAATAGGATAATTAGAAAATATTATTAAAAAAAGAGCTTTAAAAGCTCTTTTTATATTTAGGGGTATTAAGTTAATTTAACAACTTTCAATTATCTTTAAAATTTCATCTCTTTTTGTTGCCATTATTTCTTTCTTATTTGCCTCCAGATTAAGTCTAACTTTATTTTCTGTGTTAGAGGCGCGTACATTAAACCAATAGTCATCATATTCAACGCTAATGCCATCTAATAGAGTAATTTTTCCATCTTTAAATTTCTCTGCTAGTAAAGTAAAAACCATGTCTTTGTTTGTTACTGATCGATTAATTTCACCAGAATGATAGTATATTTGATATTGCTTAATAAATTCATTTATACTTTTATTTTGTAAGGTAAATAATTCAATCATTTTACCAATCATAATCATTGGCATTTCAAAACAACCAATTTCTAAGTTTAGAAAGAAGTGTCCAGATGATTCTCCGGCAAAATAAGCACTCTCTTCTAACATCTTATCTTTAATAAGAGAGTGTCCAACTCTAGTAATAATAGGTTCTCCTCCAGCAGCTAAAATTAAGTCTTTAGTTATTTTACCAGGTCTAACATCATAACAAATTTTACTACCAGGACGTTCTTTTAAAAATATTTGAGACAATAAACCTCTAATTATGGCCGGGTTAATAACTTGACCCAAGTTATCCAAGAAAAAGACTCTATCTCCGTCACCGTCAGTTGCTATTCCTAAATCAGATTCAGTCTCTATAATCTTTTGACTTAACATTTCTAAATTTTCTTTTTTTAAAGGGTCAGCTTCATGAGCAGGAAAACTACCATCTAATTTAAAATTAATATTATGCCATTGTCCTGGAATTTTTTGTTCTAATAATTCTAAATATTGAGCGCCCATACTATTTGCGGCGTCAACAACTATTTTAAGGGGTTTAATATTTGTATTAATATAGTGAAGGTCATGGGATAATTGTTTTACTGCCATTTCTTCTACATTTATAACTGTTAAAAAATCTTTTTCTTTAGTAGTGGCTTCTACTTTATCAATATTTTCTTTAAGCCAATTAATTCCAGTTTCTCCACTAATTGGTTTAGATTTATCACGTACCATTTTAAAACCATTCCACTCTTTAGGGTTATGAGAAGCTGATACCATTATTCCACCATCAGCCTCTACAG
The DNA here is from genome assembly GCA_964435515.1 of uncultured Gammaproteobacteria bacterium. Taxonomy (GTDB): domain Bacteria; phylum Patescibacteriota; class Patescibacteriia; order Patescibacteriales; family UBA12465. The sequence goes on from CAYSZD010000008.1 coordinate 7,063, forward strand.
AAGATACGGCGAAATAAAAAGCAGGTGTTGATAATAGTCCTGCGTTGTAAACCTGAGCACCAGCTGCTTGTAATCCTTTAATTAACTCTATACTAATTTCAGGAGAGCTTAATCTCATATCTTGAGCTACTAATATTTTAAAAGGCTTATTAATAGAGCCTTTATCATTAGCTCTTAAAGCAACAAAGGCTAGCCCTAGCTTATAGGCAAAATCTGCTTGAAAATCCACATTGTAAATACCTCTAATATCATAGGCTTTGAAAATTTCAGGATTAAACATATTATTATTTTTTTATGTTAATTAAGATAGACCCTAAAGCAAAAGAGCTGGCAATAATAGATATAAGCCAACCAACAATAGGAATGCTAGTTAAAGCAAATAAAATTAATAAACCAAGAATGCTTCGTAGATAAATATTACGTTTATTTTTTAATTTGCTATATTTTAAAATTTCTTTGCCTAGGAAGAAAGCGGCTATTATTTTTGTAACAAAGAAGGCAATTAGATACAAACTAGAGATAATAAGAGCTAGAGGAATACCTATAATTGTTAAGATGAGCAAAAGGATTATTAAAGGAGATAGAATAAAAATTAATAATCCCCAGAATAATTTTATCCATCCTTTTTTAAATATTTTTTGAGATAATTCAGGTAAATAATGTTTATTTATTCTAATAATAATTAGAGTAATTATAAAAGCGCTAAGTATCTTATAAATAAATAATTGCCACCAAGGGAAAATGTTTTTATTGGAAGTAGTTTTTATTGGTAGTTTGTAAATAAGTCCTGATATTTGAGACTTGTCTTGTCTCGTAAAGTTGGAGTTTTCATGGTAATATAAATCTCCAGTAATAAGGGCTTCAGGATAGATAGTAATATTAGAGTTTTTGTTATTTTTTATTTTAACATTTCCGTCAATTTGTCCATTAATTTGACTATTATTACTAAATAAATCTATGTTACCTTTTGTTTTACCGTTAATAGTAGCATTATTAGTAATAGCCAAGATGTCCCAATTTATTTTAGCTTGATTCGTAATGTTAAAATTTGTACCAAAAAAATTAACATTTCTAGCAATTAAACCTTTTATTAATAAATCATTAGCAATAACCCTGGTGTTACCGTTAATTTCTCCATTAATCTCAATATTTTGTGCAATTGCTATTAAATCACCATTAAGGCGTCCGTTAATGGTAATATTTTTAGATAAAGCAATTAAATCCCCTTCAATTTCTCCGTCAATGATGATATTCTGAGCAGTGATATACATATTTCCGGAGATGGTTTCATTTTCAGCTAGGTATATTTCTTCTCCGCCCCTTATGCCGCTGGCCTGTGAAGACAAGGGTAGACTAAGAAAGATTAAGGTTAATAGGCTAAATAAATAGAAAAGATTTTTTTTCATAAAATAATTATTACAATTATCTGCTATAATATAAGATATTATAACCCAAAAACATGTTACAAGCAATTCAAGAAATAATAAAAAAAGGTGAATTTTTACAAACTAGAGACGAATTGGATATCGTTAAAAGGTTAGTTTGTAAAAAATATAAAGTAGACTCTATATTAAATGCTGATTTAATTAAAGAGTACAAAAAACTACTGAAAGAGAAAAAAATTAAAGAAATGCCTAATTTAGAAAAACTACTCAGAAAAAGAAGTATTAGAACAATGTCAGGAGTAGCGCCAGTGGCTGTGTTAACTAAAGCTTATCCTTGTCCAGGTACTTGTGCTTATTGTCCCCGTCAAGAAGATGTCCCGGTTAGTTATTTATCTAATGAGCCAGCAGTTATGAGAGCTATTCGTTGTCATTATGATCCCTATGAACAAGTTTTTCATCGTTTAAGAGCTCTGGAAAATAATGGGCACCACCCTGAAAAGATTGAACTTATTGTTATTGGTGGCACCTGGAGCTATTTACCAGAAAAATATAAATATTGGTATATTTTAAATTGTGTTAAAGCGGCTAATGATTATCGTTCTGAAAAAAAATTTGTTAATAAGCAAGTAAAAGAGTCTTTAAGTTTAGAGACTTTAAAAAGTAATTTAGTTAAAGAACAAAAACGCAATGAAAAAGCCCGTTATCGTATTATTGGATTAACATTAGAAACTAGACCTGATTATATAAATAAAAAAGAATTAGAACAAATGAGAGTTTTTGCTTGTACGCGTGTAGAAATAGGAGTGCAAGCGATAGATGATAAAATTTTATTGTTTAATAAAAGAGGTCACGGAGTTAAGGAAATTGTAGAAGCTACTAAGCTTTTGAAGCAATATGGTTTTAAAATTACTTATCATCTAATGCCGGCTTTGCCAGCCTCTAATCCCAAGAAAGATTTTGAAATGTTTAAACAATTATTTAACGATGAACGTTTTCAGCCAGATCAAATAAAATTTTATCCAACCGTTGTTACTGAAGGTAGTCTTTTGTATGAGTGGTATAAACAAGGAAAATATAAATCCTATTCAGATGAAGAATTACAAGAATTAATAATTAAATGTAAGTCTATAGTGCCTCCTTATGTAAGAATTATTAGATTAATTAGAGATATTCCTGCTGAATCAATTATCGCTGGTAATAAGATAACTAATTTACGTCAAATATTACAACAGAAAGGAGTTGTTTGTCATTGTATACGTTGTCGCGAACCTAAAGAAGAGCGAATGAAAGAATATGAGCTTAAAGTTATAAGTTATAATGCTTCTTTGGCTAAAGAATATTTTATTAGTATTGAAAGTTTAGATGCTACAACTTTATATGGTTTTTGTCGTTTACGTTTAGATAAAAATAGCCCTATTGCTCCGGCGATTATTAGAGAGCTACATGTTTATGGAGAGCTAGTACCTGTTGGTAGTCAACATAAAGTACAGCATCGAGGATTAGGAAAGATGTTAATGCATAAGGCGGAAGAGTTAGCTATAAAAAATAAAGCTGATAAAATGGCTGTTATTTCAGGAATGGGAGTTAGAGCTTATTATAGAAAATTTGGCTATAAATTAAATAAAACATATCTTGTAAAAAAACTTAATATAAAATAATTAATATTTTGACAAAACTAGTTTGCTCGCCTAGAATTAAACATATGAAAAATAATATTCTATCAATTCAGGATCCAATAGTTAATGAAATTATTGATCAAGAAATTGAACGTCAAAACAAAGGTTTAGAGTTAATAGCATCTGAAAATTATGCTTCTTTAGCAGTGCGCACTGCTCTTTCGTCAGTTTTAGGAAATAAATATAGTGAAGGATATCCTGGTAAACGCTATTATGGAGGTAATCAAATTATTGATAAAATTGAATCCTTAGCAATTGAAAGGGCAAAAGAATTATTTTTAGCTGAACATGTTAATGTTCAACCATTATCAGGCTCCCCTGCTAATGCAGCGGTATATATGGCTTTTTTAGAGCCTGGAGATAAAGTTCTTGGTTTACGTCTAGATCATGGTGGTCACTTATCTCATGGGCATAGTGTAAATTTTTCTGGACGTTTGTATAATTTTATTCAATATGGAGTTAATCCGGAGACAGATATTATTGATATGGATGAAGTGAGAAAGATTGCTTTAGCTGAAAAACCAAAAATGATTGTGGCTGGTTTTAGCGCTTATTCTAGAGAGATTGATTGGCAATCTTTTCAAGATATAGCTGAAGAAATAGGAGCGATTAGTTTTGCGGATATTGCTCATATTGCTGGTTTAATTGCCGGTAAACAATTAAAAAATCCAGTTCCTATTTTTGATGTGGTCTCTACCACTACGCATAAAACCTTAAGAGGACCAAGAGGGGCAATTATTATGTGCAAAGAAAAGTATGCTAAACAGATTGATAGATCGGTTTTTCCTGGTATGCAAGGAGGTCCTCATGATAATATGACCGCTGCTAAGGCAGTAGCTTTTGGAGAGGCCTTATCCCCTGATTTTGAAATATATTCTAAGCAAGTGATAAAAAATGCTCAAGCGCTGGCAAATAGTTTAATTGGCTATGGTTTTAAAATAGTTTCTGGGGGGACAGATAATCATCTTTTAGTCGTTGATCTGTCAAATCAGGATATTAGCGGTAAAGAAGCAGAGAAGTTTTTAGAATTTGTAGGCATTTCTGTCTCAAGATCTACTATACCCAATGATCCTAATCCGCCCATGAATCCATCGGGAATAAGAATTGGCACACCAGCAGTAACTACTAGAAATATGAAAGAAGAAGAAATGAAAAGTATTGCACAGTTAATTGATTTAACTATTAAATCAAAGGGAGATGAAGAAAAATTAGTATTAATTAAAAATAAGGTAGAGACTCTTTGTTCAGAGTTTCCTATTTATTAAAATATGTATCAGATTATTGATGGTAAAGCCATAGCCAAAAAAGTAAAAGATGACATTGCTCAAGAAATAAATAATTTAAAAAGCCATAGACCTAATTTAGCTATTATTTTAATTGGAGATAGGCCAGATTCTCAGCTTTACGTTTCATTAAAAGAGAGAGAAGGAAAAAGAGTAGGTATTGATACTCATTTATATAAATTTGAAGCTGATGCTCAGGAAGAAGAAATATTAGAGGCTATTAATTTTTTAAATAAAGATGAATTAATTGATGGCATTTTAGTTCAACTTCCCTTACCGTCAAATTTTAATACAAATAAAATTATTAATAGCATTAAAGCCACAAAAGATGCAGATGGTTTTCATCCTAATCACCCAGACTATATTATTTCTCCAGTATTAGCATCAGTAAAAGCTTGTTTAGATAAGATTGTTTTTAAAACGGATAGTCGGAAAGCCTGTGTTTTTCATAATTCTCAACTTTTCGGAGAAGAGACAAAAAGATTATTAAAAAAAGAAGGTTTCGAAATTGTTTCTAATAGTGAATCGACACAAGCTGATTTAATTATTACTGCTTTAGGTCAGCCCGGAAAAATAAATAAAAAATTAGTTAAAGAAGGAGCAGCAATTATAGATATAGGCATCACTAAAAAAGATGATAAAGTTCAAGGTGATGTAGATGCTGAAGATTTAAAAGATTGTTTATCATATCTTACTCCTGTTCCAGGTGGAATTGGACCAATGACCATTGCTTTTTTGTTTAAAAATGTTTTAGAAATATACAAGAGGCGCGCTTAATTATCATCATGAAAGAAATTAAGAAACAACAACTCAAAGAATTATTAAAGATCCATTTTAACTATGGTTCTTTTCGTCCCGGGCAAGAACAGGCTATTGATGCCATTTTAGAAGGACGAGATGTTTTAGCGGTTTTACCTACTGGTGGAGGAAAGTCAATGATATTTCAACTTCCATCTTTAATTTTAGATGGTATTACTATTGTAGTATCGCCTCTTATAGCTTTAATGAAAGATCAAGTAGATTCTTTATTAAAGGTAGGAATACCAGCGACCTTCATTAATTCGTCGGTTTCTTTAAGCGAAACACATAAAAGATTGCAAGAGATAAGAACTGGTCAATACCGTCTGGTTTATGTGGCTCCTGAAAGATTTTATAATAAATTTTTTTTAGATGAGTTAAAACATATAAAAGTAGCATTATTTGCTATTGATGAGGCTCATTGTATTAGCCAATGGGGTCATGATTTTAGGCCAGGTTATTTACGCTTAAAAGATGTAATCAAAAATATTGGATCACCAATCGTGGTAGCCTTAACAGCCACCGCTACTCCAGAGGTTAGAACGGATATTGCCCGTCAGTTAAATTTAAAAAATTACGAAACAGTTATTAGTGGTTTTGCTCGACCTAATTTAAATTTTGCAGTTGTGCTAACAAGTAATTCTAAAAAACTAGAATATATTTTAGAGTTGGTTCATAGTCAAGAAGGAGGGGCTGGTATAATTTATGCCGGTACCAGATCAAAGGTAGATGAAATAGTAGAGTTTTTATCAGATAATGATATTGCTGCAGTTTCGTATCATGCTGGCATGGATAATGATAGTAGAGAATGGGTACAAGAAAGATTTATGAGCGGTGAGGCTAAGATTGTGGTGGCCACTAATGCTTTTGGTCTTGGTATTAATAAAAAAGATATTCGTTTTGTGGCTCATCATGATCTTCCAGGAACCATTGAAGCCTATTATCAGGAAGCAGGTAGAGCTGGTAGAGATGGAATTGAAAGTTTTTGTTTGCTTTTCTATTCCTCTTCGGATAGATATTTGCAAGAATTTTTTATTGCTGGTGATAATCCTAGTCCAAATCTAATAAAAGATGTGTATCGTTTTTTGTTAGATGAATATGAATTTAATCAAGAACCAGACGCTTCCATCTTAATTACTTATGCAGAGCTAGCTAAGCGCTTATCAGAACCTACGCCAGAAATGGCAATTGGTACAGTTATTAAAATATTAGAAAAAGAGGGATATGTTTCTAGGCCCAATGAAAGAACTACAAATTCATTTATAAAATTAAGTAAAAGCTGGGAAGATCTTTTTAATAATTTAAGCCCACGAGCTAAGTCTCAAAAACAAGTAGCAGAAAAATTACGTGAAAGATTTGAACAACAAATTATTAGTGGCTTTCAATTTATAGCTGAAGAAGTGGCAGTTATTTTACAACTTAAAAAGGATGCTTTAAATAGAGCAATTAAAAAATTAGCCGAGCAAGAACTTATTGAATTTAGGCCACCTTTTAAAGGTACGGAAATAAGAATTCTTAAATTTGTTAATCCTAATGAATTATCATTAGATTTTAGTGCTCTAGAAAAAAAGGCTAGTAGAGCTTATGATAAACTAAACGAAATGGAAAGTTATGCCTATAGTTCTCAGTGTCGACAAAAACATATTTTAGAATATTTTGGAGAAAAAAATGTTCATACTTGTGGGCATTGCGATAACTGTTTAAATCCTAAGAAAAAGGACAAGCGAGAATATTTGGGTAATTATTAGCATATGAAACTTAAAAGAAAACAAGAGTTAAGAGAAATTGTGAAAAATTCATATAATTTAACTGATGCTCATTTTAACGCGACTCGTTCTAAAATGGCTGCGGCTGATTTTTTATGGGCAGCTGGAAAAATAAATAAAAATGATAAGGTTTTGGACGCTGGCTGTGGTAATGGAAGATTATTAGATTATATTGAGGTAGATAAAGATAATTATTTAGGACTAGATAATAATGATTATTTAATTAAAACAGCTCAAGCAAGATATCCTAATTATAATTTTTTAAAACATGATTTACATGATTTAGGAGGTTTGAATAAAGAAAATTTTTCATGTATTTTTTGTTCAGCTGTTATTATTCATATACCATCCAAAGAGGAAAGAAATAATCTTTTAACTACTTTTTATAAACTATCTACCGTAGATGCAAAACTCGTTATCAGTTTTTGGAAGATGAAGGGGCCATATTATAATGGTTTAAAAATAAGAAACTTACTTAAAAGTATAGCAAAATTTAATATAAAAGATTGGCGGGATATAAGTTTTTATTGGCGCGATCAAAATGGCAAAGCGGCTGCCTTGAGGTATTATCATTATTTTTCTCGCAGAGAATTAAAAAAGGAACTAGAAAAGGCTGGTTGGAAAATAGAAGAAGAATTAAACGATCGTTATAATTTTTGGTTTGTAGCAGGTAAATAATAATATATTTTTATGTTTAAATGGGTAATTTTATTAGGATTTTTAATAGTCTTTGAATCATTGGCTGATATTTTTGCTAAAAATTGGTCTTTAAATAGACATTGGTGGTTAGCGGTTATTAGCTTGTTGTTATATCTCACTGCTAATACATTTTGGTTAATGTCTCTAAAAAATGGCGCTGGTTTAGGGCGAGGAGCGGTAGTTTTTTCGGTTTCATCAGCTATTATAGCAGTACTTTTAAGTGTGTTTATATATCATGAATCTTCTAGTCGTCTACAAATAATTGGCTTAGTCTTAGGAGTAGTTGCTTTATTTTTCATTTTTTGGGAGTAGATAAATTATTGCGCTTGACACCCCCAGGGGGTGTATGATATTATAATGAATATATAAAAAGCTATGAAAAGTGCTGAGCAAAGAATAAATAATATTATAGGTCAGTTAGAGGGGGTAAAAAAGATGTTAAAAGATAGCGGTAATGATTGTTTTTCAGTTCTAACTCAAATGAAAGCAGTTAAATCCGCTGTTTCATCTTTAAGTATTCAAATGCTTTCTAATGAATTAGATAGTTGTCTTGAGAATTCTTTTTCTCAAAGCAAGAAAGAAAGAATGGAAACTGTTATTAAACAATTAATAAAACAATAAAAATAATAATTAATTAGTCAGCTTATTTATTTAAGCTGTAATAAATTTATGAGTAAAGCAATTGATGTATTAAAAAAAGACTTTGAAAATGAAGTCCTTAAAAGTGAGGTGCCGGTATTGGTAGATTTTTGGGCTCCTTGGTGTATGCCTTGTCGTATGATGGCACCAATTTTGGATGAGTTAGCAGGCGCTTTAGAGGGTAAAGTAAAAATTGCTAAAGTGGATACTGAAAATCCTGAGAATCAAGAGTTAGCTATTCAGTATCAAATCCAAAGTATTCCTAATATGAAGTTATTTAAAGATGGTCAAGTAGTTGATGAATTCGTTGGTATGCGTAGTAAAGAAGATTTACAAGCAAGCCTAGAAAAATATATTTAATATTAATTTATATAAATAACTTAGATAAATAAAAAAAGACCGTGGTTTTTAAATCATGGTCTTTTTTGTTTCATTTTTTATTAAAGACAAGATGCTTGAGTGGATGCGGCGTTATAATCAAAACCAAATCCAGAAGTAGGTGATTGATTGTTTAATTGAGTAGAGCATTCTTCAGGAGCATTGTTAAAGGCAGTGCAAATAGTTTTTAATAAAGAGGCAGAATCACGAGCGCTACTTACTGTTGTGCCATTAATCACTAAAGTAGGAGAGCCTCCAACATTATATTTATCATTATCATCTTTATTAACATTGAATCCTGGGAAACTACCACGCCAATCTACTTTGTTATTAAAGTTTTCAGTAACTTTAAATTCTTTATCAGTCTTATCTACACAGCTATTAATTGTTTTTTCATTAGCGTTAGCAGCTAAACAAGTATCACTATCACCAGCCTCTAAGAAGCAAGAAAGATAGGCGGTAAGTTTTTCTGGTTGTTCTTTTTGAATACAATATTGTACTAAATTTTCGTCTAATTCAGCTTTATCATGCATGGCGTAATCATTAAATTTTAAAGTAAAATTAATTTTATTTCCTAAGGTTTCAAGTACTGGTAGCAACCCTTTTTCCATTTGAGTGCCAAAAGGACAATAACTCATTACAAATAATTCAATTTCTGGTTTATCTGATTTAGGTACGTTGACTGGGGTAGGAGTACTGTTTGCTTGGGTATTATTATCAGCTGTTTGATTAGGAGTAATTTCTAAAGCTTGAGGGAAAAATAGTTTTCCATCTTTAGTCACGTAAGATTCAACTGGTTCTTCACTACCAATATCTATTTTCATTTTATATAGATCATATTCCTCGCTTGTTTCAGTTATCTTAGCTTGGCTACCACTAGGCATTAAATATTCGTTGATAAAAGTTTCTGTTTTTGCAGAAGCTTCTTGAGCACTAATTTCATTTGATTTTTTTGCAGAATAGATAATAGCTACTACGATAGCTACAATAACTATTAAAGAAGCGATAGTAATTTGAACAATTTTTTTATTGCCAAATATACATTTGTGCATATTTTTCATATTATTTAATTAATTATTATTTAAGTGATTTAATTATAGTGAATTTTAATACTTAAGTCAAAACTATTTTTGTTTGTTTAAAAAAGCTTCCATTTCCAAGGGAAGATTAATAATAAATTCTTTTTTTTCTCCGCTCATATCTGTAAAACTTAGTCTTTTGGCAAATAAAAATATTCTGTTTAAAGATAATTTTTCATTTTTTCTTATTGTCTTAGAGGTGCCATAAAGATTGTCTCCTAAGATTGGATGACCATAAGCAGCTAAGTGCACTCTAATTTGATGAGTTCTACCAGTTAGAATTTTAACGCTTAATAAACTTATATGAGGCCATTTTTTTTCTACTTTAAAATCAGTAATAGCATCTCTAGCATTGAGTCTAGCTTTTTCATTTCCTTGTTCTCTGTTTGATATTTTGGCTTTATTCCCTTCACTTGTTAAAGGTAGGGCTGCCATTTTATGGCCAGACTTAGCTCTGATGATTGAGAAAGATATGCGAGCTTCATCTTTTGCCGGTGCGCCATATACTATTGCTTGATATTCTTTTTCAATAATTCTTTTTTGAAATTGTTTTTTTAAGTGTTTAAAACATGTTTGATTGCGAGCAATAATTAGTAGCCCACTAACCTCTTTGTCTAAACGATGAACAATACCAGGCCTAGTGTCATCATCTCCCACATTTTTTATTTCCGGATAATGGGAGACAATAATATCAGCTAAACTTTCTTCATTTTCATCGTATGATTTATGAGTGATAAGACCAGCCGGTTTGTTAACAATTAAATAATCATCATCTTCATAGATAATGTCAATAATTCCTGTTGTTGTTTTTATTTCTTTCATAGATTTAACTGTTTTTACTAAGTATTAATTTTATATCTTCTTTGTTTAAAGCTTTTAATAATAGTAATGATACAAAATATATTAGAGTAGAGATTACAATAATACCTAATAAACCTAAATTAGAAGAAGTGGTTGATGAAGGGATGAGCCATAAAAAGATAGCCATGATTAAGGAGGCAGTGCTTGCTTTTAATATTCCTTTAAAGTTTATTTTAAATTTAAGTTCGTGACAAATATAAACACTGGTTAGTATGGTAATTAATGTTTCACTGTAAATGGTAACAGCGGCAGCACCAAAATAGGAAAATTTTGGAATAAGTAATAAGTAGGCGCCTAAAGAAGTTGCGCTAGTAAGTAGATAAATCCAGATTACTTGTTTTTGTTTTTTTATTGCTATTACAGCGTGTGACATCATATTACCTAGAAAAATAGCAGCGATGGCGAAAATTAATAAGCGCAGAATATCCCCTGCTTGTTTAAAGTCTGGACCGGCTACTAAAACAATAATTTCATCAGCTAAAAATTGAGCCCCTATAACCATGGGTATGGCCGCCATTGCTAAAACATCAAAAGATTTTTGTAGTAGATTTTTAAATTTTATTAAATCTTTTTCTTTCCAGGCTAATACTAATACAGGCAGAATAACACCAGCAAACATAAAAGGTAAAGAACTAAGCACATCTATTATTTTATAGGCGGCTCCATATAAACCAACGTCTGATTGACTTTTAAATATAGATAAAAGTAAAGTATCAGCCCTTAAATATATAAGATTAAAGGCAATGGTAATTGCTAGCGGCCAAGATAATGTCATTATTTTTTTCCATTGAGACATTTCAAATAATGGTTTTATTCGGGCAAATTTTCTAGCAAAAGCAAAATGCATAATAAAGCTAGCTAAACTAGCTACAGTAAAAGATGCTAACATTCCTTGGAGTCCCCAGTTTAGTTTTACGCTTAAAACGACACCTAAAATCATAAACACCCTGCTCAAAGTTTCTGCCCAAGCGGCTCTATTCATTTTTAGTCTATTTTGGAATAGACCTACCATAATTTGGTTTAAGGAAGTAAAAATAAAAGAAGCGGCAGCAATCAGTACGCCCATTTTAATATTTTCACTATAATCAAAAAAGATCACTATTATTGGGGCTAGTGAGATAAAAAATAAAGAAGATAGAAGTCTTAATCCAAATAAATTACCTAAAATACGATTTTCATTATTTTCAGACTCTCCAAGCATTTGTACTGTTACTAAAGTTAAACCTAGATCAGCTAAAATGGCAAAAAAAGATAAGAAGGTAATAACTGTAGTGTATTCACCAAAACTACTTTGACCTAATTCTCTGGTCATGATTGCAAAGGCAAATAGATTAAGGGTTGTAGCTAATACTTTTCCAATAACTTGCACTAAAGTATTATTGAATATTTGTTTTTTTAAATTCATGTGAGTAAACTATTTTGATATAGCATTGTTTAAATAATTAATATTTAGTATAATTATATCATAATAAAAAATATATGCGTATTTATATGAAAAAAGCTGCTTCTCTCTTTATTTTATCTTCATTTTTATTTCTTAGCCTTTTTCTAACAACCAGAGCCCAAACTAATGGTGCTAATAGTGTTTTATTAGAAGAACAAGAGGGTATTAGTGAAATTCAGGCTGTATTTGGTTCTCAGACAGATGTGCGCGTTAGTGCTGTTCGCATAATTAACGTTGTTCTAAGTGTTTTGGGCGTTATCTTTTTAGCTTTAATTATTATGGCCGGTTTTAAATATATGACTGCTGCTGGTAATGAGGATAAGGTAAAGCAGGCAATTAAGCAAATTAGTCAGGCAACTATCGGGCTTATTATAGTTTTAGCTTCTTGGGGAATTAGTTATTTTATTATTAATCGTATATTAGATGCTTCTCAGGGAATATAAACTTAAGCTATTTTGACAAAGAAACTTATTTTTGCTAATATATTTCTATAAAGCTAATTGGATGACAATTAGCTTTTCGTTTATCATTAAATAAAATAATTTATAAATTATATAAATATTTATGTCTGAATTAACTAATGCCATTAAACAGGTATGCGAGGAAAAAAATCTTGATTATAATGCCGTGGTTAATACCATAGAATTAGCATTAGCAGCTGCGTACCGTAAAGATTATGGTGAAAAAAATCAAAACATTAAAGTTATTTTTGATCCAACAACAGCTATTTCTCAAATTTATGACTTAAAAACAGTTGTGGATGATCTTCCAGCTGAAGAAGAAGAAGAAATGTTAAAAAGATTGCATGACCCTAGTTATAAAAAGGAAGAAAGAGAAGAAAGACCTGTTATTCTTGAAGATGGTGAAGAAAAAGAGAAAAAATTTAACCCTAAAACAGATATCCAGCTCAAAGAAGCAATGATTTTAAAGCATGGAGCTAAAATTGGCGATGAATTGATGACTGAATTGCCTATTCCAGAAAGCTATGGCAGAATGGCTGCTCAAACAGCCAAACAGGTGATTATCCAGAAATTAAGAGAAATGGAAAGAGATATGGTGTTAAGTGAGTTTAAAGATAAAGAAAAAGAGGTTGTTGGCGGTGTTGTTCAGAGACGAGAGGGTCGTTTAGTTTTTGTTGATTTAGGTAAAGCTATTGGTATTTTACCTTCAGAAGAACAAATATTTACTGAAAGATATTTACCTGGCGAAAGAGTGAAGGTATATATTAAAGAGGTAAGAGAAGGACATAAGGGTCCCGAAATTATTCTATCTCGAAGAAGTGAAGAAATTTTAAAAAAGATTTTTTATTTAGAAATTCCAGAAATAGCCAATGGTTTAGTAGAAATTAAATCAGTGGCTCGTGAGGCTGGCTCTCGATCTAAAGTGGCTATTTGGACAGAGGCAGAAAATGTTGATCCAGTTGGTTCTTGCGTAGGACAAAGAGGTTCACGTATTCAGACTATTATTAGCGAATTGGGAGGAGAAAAAGTAGATATTATAGAATATAGCGAAGATCCTCTTAAATTTATTGCTAACTCACTGTCCCCTGCAAAAGTTATAAGTATTGAGCTTAATGAAGACGAACATAAAGCAACTGTAAAAGTAAGTTCTGATAAACTTTCTCTAGCAATTGGTAAGAGTGGTCAGAATGTTCGTTTAGCTGCTCATTTAACCGGCTGGAGAATAGACATTATTGAAGCAACAGAAGATGGTGAAGAAAAGGTGGCTATTGTTAGTGATGATGTTGTAGCTATTGTTGATGAAAAAATTGAAGGAGAAATAGTGGAAGAAAAAGAAGTTGTAAATGAGAAATTAAAGAATGAAACAAAGGTAGATAAAAAGGAGAAAGTAAAAGAAGTTAAAATAAAGAAAGATAAAGAGATTAAAGCAAAAGATGCCAAAAAGAAAGAGGATAAATAATAAATAAAATATTATAAATTTTAATTTTTAATCTTATGTTGATTGAACTGATGATTATTCTTAGCGCTATTATAGCCATTGCTTATGGTGCTATTATGATTGCTTTCATTTTACGCTTACCTGAGGGTAATGAAAAAATGAAGGAGATTGCTCGTGCGATTCAAGCAGGAGCTAAAGCTTTTTTAAACAGGCAATATAAAACAGTTGCTTTAGTGGCTGTTGTTTTATTTTTTCTTATTGCCCTTGTACCTTCTTTGGGTTGGTATACTGCTTTTGCCTTTTTAACAGGGGCTGCCCTTTCTGCTTTAACTGGTTATATTGGTATGTTTGTATCAGTTAGAGCTAATGTGCGAACGGCTGAAGCCGCTCGAGGAGGCTTGCAGAAAGCTTTAAATGTAGCGGTGAGAGGTGGCAGTGTTACTGGTATGTTAGTAGTTGGCTTAGCACTACTTGGTACTGCTGGTTTTTATTTTTTAACTCAGAACCTAGCTAATAACGAAGGACTTCATGCTTTAATTGGTTTTGCTTTTGGTGGTTCCTTAATTTCCATCTTCGCTCGTTTAGGTGGTGGTATTTATACAAAAGCTGCTGATGTTGGTGCCGATTTAGTAGGTAAGGTAGAGGCTAATATTCCTGAAGATGATCCTCGTAATCCAGCTGTTATTGCTGATAATGTTGGAGATAATGTTGGGGATTGTGCTGGTATGGCTGCAGATTTATTTGAAACTTACGCTGTTACTTCAATCGCCGCTATGCTTCTTGGCTCTTTAATGTTTGTTAATAATGGAGCTATTGATCAAAAAAGTATTATTTTGTTTCCTTTAGTTTTGGGAGCAGTATCTATTATTGCTTCTATTGTTGGTATTTTCTTTATTCGACTGGGAAAAAAGAAAAATATTATGAAGGCTTTGTATAAAGGTTTAATTACAGCTGGGCTTTTATCAGCTATTGCTTTTTATCCAATTACTCAAACTTTTATTGGTGATAAAGCCTTAGCTTTAAATATTTATTTTGCTGCTCTTATTGGTTTAGTTGTTACTGGTCTGTTAGTAATTATTACCGAATATTATACTTCAACCGCTTTTAGACCAGTTAAGAGTATTGCTGAGGCATCTCAAACTGGACATGGTACTAATGTTATTGCTGGATTAGCAGTTTCTATGAAATCAACCGCTTGGCCAATTATTGTAATAGTAGCAGCAATGTTAGGAGCTTTTGCCTTTGCTGGTCTTTATGGAATTGCAATCGCTGCGATGGCCATGTTATCAATGGCTGGAATTATTGTTACTATTGACGCTTATGGACCTATTACTGACAATGCTGGTGGTATTGCGGAGATGGCTGAACTTGGTGATGATGTGCGTAATATTACTGATCCTCTAGATGCAGTTGGTAATACTACTAAAGCAGTTACAAAAGGATACGCTATTGGTTCTGCTGCTTTAGCCGCCTTAGTTTTATTTGCTGATTTTACTTTTAAGATTAAAGATTTAGGTGGTAGCGCAGAATTTTTGATTAATAATCCTTACGTTTTAGCTGGTTTATTTTTAGGAGGACTATTGCCATATTTATTTGGTGCTATGGCTATGAAAGCTGTTGGTAAAGCCGCTGGTTCAGTGGTGGAAGATGTTAGAGCTCAATTTAAAGAGAAGCCAGGAATTATGGATTATAGCGAAAAGCCAGATTATGGCAGAACAGTTGACATTGTAACGAAGGCTGCTATTAAGGAAATGATATTTCCCGCTTTAATTCCAGTTTTAGCTCCAATTGTGGTTGGTTTTGGATTTAATTTTTTTGGCGCTGGTCATGGAGTTGAGGCTTTAGGCGGATTGTTAGTCGGCTCTATTATTACTGGTATCTTTGTAGCAGTTTCAATGACTTCTGGTGGCGGAGCTTGGGATAATGCTAAGAAATATATTGAGTTAGGATTCTTTGGCGGTAAAGGTTCTGATGCCCATAAAGCTGCTGTTACTGGTGATACTGTCGGTGATCCATATAAAGACACTGCTGGCCCTGCTATTAACCCAATGATTAAAGTATTAAATATAGTAGCATTGCTTATTGTTGGATTATTAATATTATAATTTAATATAAAAACAAATTAAAAGGCACTCGTTATTTAGCGAGTGCTTTTGATTTTTAGAAGTCTTGGTCCATAGCAGTAATAAAAGGGTTTTCTTTGGTTCTTGTCCATTTAGCTGGTGAATCAGCTATTTCTGTGGGAGAAAACAGATTTTCTCCTGAGAAATAATTGAGTATGCCTAAGGCAATTAATTCCCCTAAATATACTTTTATTGTGGTGCCACTTACTCTCAGAATGCCCCCACTATCAATTATTTCTTGGTTGATAGAGGTTAAAGAGAAATTTTCTTTGGCGTCAATTTTTTTGTTAATAATTTCTACCGCAATATTGTTTTCCATGGTGTCAATTTTTTTGTGAATGTAACATTTATTACTTAGATATTAATTGTTATATATTATTATGTCAACTTGCTTTTTTAGTAAAAACTGCTAAAATATAATAAATAAAAGAAAAATAAGCGAGCCCTTAAAGCTCGCTTCTAATTGTAAAAGCATATGAATATTATTAAAAAAGACTTAGAAAAATCTCAAGTAGAAATAAAAGTAGAATTAAGCAATGAAGAATTTAGTCCTTTTATTGAAAAAGGAGCTAAACATCTATCTGAACAAGTAAAAATAGAAGGTTTTCGTCCCGGCAAGGTTCCCTATGAAGTGTTAAAACAAAAAGTGGGAGAGATTAGTATTTTAGAAGAAGCAGCTCATATTGCTATTAGAAAAAATATTGATAAAATCTTTGAAGAACAATTAAAGGGGCGCCAACCAGTTGGTCAGCCTCAAATTGAAATTACTAAGTTAGCACCTAATAATCCTTTAGAATATAAAATGATTATTTCGCTTTTGCCGATTATAACCCTGGGAGAGTATAAGGATTTAAAAATTAAAAAAGAACAGGCCGCTGTTAATGATGAAGATATAAATAAAACCTTAGAAGAGATAAGAGAAATGAGGGCTAAAGAAGTAGAAACTGATGAGGGAGCAAAAACAGGAGATAAAGTAATTATTAACCTACACCTTAGTCTTGATAAGGTGCCAGTAGAAGATGGTCATGCTCATGATATGTCATTGATAGTTGGTAAAGAATATTTGGTGCCAGGTTTCGATGAAAAAATAATTGGTATTAAGAAAGAAGAAAAAAGAGAATTCAAACTAAACTATCCTAAAAACTATCATTTAAATACTTTGGCTGGTAAATTAGTTGAAGTATCGGTAGATGCTAAAAAGGTATTTAAGCGTGAATTGCCTGAGTTAAATGATGATTTAGCCAAATCAATGCAGTTTAAAGATCTAGCTGAACTGAAAGAAGCAATTAGAAATAATATTTTAGCTGACAGGGAACGACAAGCGGAAGTTAAGGCAGAGATTAAGATGTTAGAAGCAATTGCGGATAAAGCTAAATTTGGTGATATAGCTGAAACATTATTAGAATCAGAGTCTGATAATATGTTAGCAGAACTAGAAAGAAATATTGTTGGCCAAGGTGGTAATTTTGAAGACTACTTAAAACATTTGAAAAAGACAAAAGCGGAATTACGTTTAGACATGTTACCAAATGCTGTTAAAAGAATTAAAACGGCTTTAGTGATAAGAGAAGTTGGTATAAAAGAAAAAGTTAATATAAGTCGTGAAGAAATTGATAAGAAGTTAGAAGAAGTAAAGCAGTCTCAGGCTGCTAATCCAGAAGCCCTAAAAAGTATAGAATCACCAGAGTATCGTCGTTATTTAGAAAATATGATGTTTAATGATAAAGTTGTTGCTCAGTTAAAATCTTGGAATTATGCCGATTCTAGCCAACAATCGAAGAGCTAGTTTTGATTATGAAATCATTGAAAGCTATGAGGCTGGCTTAGTGTTGTCCGGACAAGAAGTTAAGTCTGCTAAAGATAGTCATATAAGTCTCAAAGGGGCCTATATTATTTTAAGAACTGAACAAGGTAAATTAGCGGCATATTTAATGGGCGCACATATTTCCGCCTATCGCTTTGCTGGCAACTTAAAAGACTATGAGCCAACGAGAGAAAGAAAGTTATTATTAAAAAAACAGGAATTAAATCGGCTTAGTGGTAAAATTCAGGAAAAGGGCTTGACATTAATTCCTGTAAAAATGTATACTAAACGCAGTTTTGTTAAGCTGGAATTTGCCTTAGCTAAAGGAAAAAAGAAGTTTGATAAACGTGAAAGTATAAAAAAGAGAGAAGTAGATCGTCAGCTAAGAACTTTGACAAAACGTTTTAGTAGATAATGATCGGGGATGCCGGGCATCGATAATAACGATTATTTCTAGATATTCAAAACGGGTTTGATCTAAACCGAAAAAATAGTTCAAAAACACAAATGGCAAAACAACTGCCCGAGCGTTTACTTGGAAAGTTCCAAGTTTCGCTCCTGTTATGGCTTAATTAAAAAATAGCCATAACCATCAGCTCGATGTTGCTTCGGCGTCGATAACTGGTGTCATAATTGAAGCTTTGATTCTATCTGTCCCTTCCTCTTAGAATCAAGAAATAGAAGGGTGGTCAATATCGCTTTTGTTCGATTTCTGATGATATTGGCGACATATAAAAATCGAACTACTTTTGTAAAAGTATCTAGAAAAACTTATTAGACATGGGTTCAACTCCCATCATCTCCACATTAGAAAGCCGCGGTGGCGGAACTGGTAGACGCGCTGGACTTAAAATCCAGTTGTAGTGATACAGTGCGGGTTCGATTCCCGCCCGCGGCACTTTATTTATCAAATTAAGTGCTTGATTAGTTGAAAAATATTTGATATATATTTTATATTGTTAAGAGCGGCGGGTATCGTATAGTGGTTATTATGCGACCTTGCCAAGGTCGAGAGACGAGTTCGATTCTCGTTACCCGCTCACTACATGAAAATTAGCCTCGAAAGAGGCTATTTTTGATAATTAAAAAATGAACATAGTTTTATTTGATATGCTTGACTTTTGAGCTATTTTTATGTATTATTAAAGAATATAATAATATTTAATTATAATATTTTATGAAATATACAAATGAAGATGTATTTCACAAAGACAATACATACAACTTAGAAAATGAAGAAACAGCAAGAAAAGATCAGGAAGCTCTTGTTAAAGGAGATCGAGGCTTTAAACTTCCGGAAGATGTGGTAGATGAAGAGGCGGAATCGGATATTTATGATAATGCTGAGCAGGCATTAACTGAACAACGTAAACAAGAGCAAGAAAACATGGACCCTGATAAGTTTGGTTATATTGAAATGGTTAATAATATTTTAGAACAGACTCCAAAAACAGAAAAAGAACAATTTCTTGATAAAACAATCGCCTTTTTCCCAATACATGATAAAATTGTCAAAGATACAGAGCTTAATGACACTAAAAAGAAACAGTTATTATTAGGAGCATTTGAAAAGATTTTTGGTCATCAAATAATTAGTTTTAATCCTAAAACAGGAAAACAAGAAATTAGTATGCATACGCCGGGTTATGTGAAAGTAGTTGAAAAAAAAGCTCCAAAAAATGCCTATCACCCTACATATAATGAAAAGGGTCGTCCTGTTGACCCAGATGCACCCGTGAAGTTAAAAAATAAGGCTAAGAAAAATAAGATATCTGACATTTTTACCTCTGGTAAAATTTGGCCGTTTAAAAAATAATTATTTGAAATAACATGCGTATTAAATTCCACCGAATAGAGAAAAAAGAAAAACAATTTTTTAAAGCTAATTTAAACATTCGTTCTGAAGAGGTTTTTTTAATTGATGAAAATGGAGAAAATGTCGGTATTGTTAGTACTAAAGAAGCTTCTGAAAGAGCCAGAGATTTAGATTTAGATTTAGTTGAGGTTAATCCTAAAGCTAATCCTCCAGTAGCAAAAATAGTAGATTTAGGGCAAATGAAATATGAACATGAGAAGAAGCTTCATCGTCAGAGAATGGCTCAAAAAAAGATTGATACCAAAGTGATTCGTCTTTCATTTAGAATTAGTGAACATGATTTTAATTTTCGTTTAGCTCAAGCAGAAAAGTTTTTAGCTAAAGAGAATAAGTTAAAGGTGGAATTAATTTTAAGAGGAAGAGAGCGACAATACCCTAATAAAGCAAGAGAAATAGTAGAAAAATTTATTAATGAATTACGTAAAAATGAAGGTTTTTCTATTGAAATAGAACAAGCCTTGACAAATCAAGGCGGAAGATTTACTATAGTGTTGATAAATAAGAAATAAATTCTTAATTTATCTTCAGGTGTATGCGCCTGTTTTTTTATCAAATTTATGCCGAAAATAAAGACACATAAAGCCACCTCCAAGCGATTTCAATTGACTGGTACTTCTAAATTAAAAAAGAGAAAGGCTGGTCAAGGTCATTTTAATGCTAGAGAAAGTGGTAACACAAAGCGTGCTAAGCGTTTAGATATTAGTGCGGACGCAACTTTAGTAAAAACAATAAAAACATTAACTCCGTATCGTTAGGATGCGGTTTTGAAATTATAATTATCCTATATGCCCAGAGTAAAAAGAGGTACTAGCCATGTCAAAAAACGTCGTAAATTAATGCGACAAGTTAAAGGCTATAAGTGGGGTCGCAAAAATTTAATTAAATTAGCTAAAACTGCTAGCACAAAAGCAGGTGCTCATTCTTATCGTGATCGTCGTAAGAAAAAACGAGATATGAGAGCATTGTGGCAGATTAAGATCAATGCCTTTGTGCGTGAGCATGGTTTTTCATATTCTAAATTTATTGATGCTCTTAAAAAAGCTGATGTTGCCTTAGATCGTAAAATTTTAGCTGACCTAGCTGTTAATAATAAAAAAGTGTTAGCAGAAATTATTACGAAGCTTAAGAAATAATCTATGTCTTGGTTACAAATCGCTCAAATTATTATCTCAATTCTTTTAATAATAGTGATTTTACTTCAGAATCGCGGTACTGGTCTTGGTAGTGCTTTTGGCGGTACTGGTGGCGTTTATTTAACGAAACGCGGTCTGGAAAAAAAGTTATTCATCGCTACAATTGTGTTAGCGGTACTCTTTTTTGCTGTTTCTTTAGCAAGTGTTCTTGCTTAATATTTCCTCCCGTTTCCTTTCTGTTTTGTGGATTTATTGCCTCAACAATTAAAAAAGATTTTTAAAAAGAGCAAAGCATTGTTTGTTCATGTTTTTGTTGTTTTAAAAAAGAAAAAACCAAGTATTATAACCGTTGATCAAACTGATAAAAAATTAGTCTATTCATTAGCTTCTAGCAAAATTCCTCGTCGAGAACAATTAAAACATATATTTAAACTACTTAATCCTAGGGAGAAACTTTTGTTTAAATTGGCAGTTTTATTCTTTATTATTAGTGCTGTTTATTTAATTTTTAATTTTTATCAAAATAATTTAATATCTTTACCAAGGAGTGGCGGTACTTATAGAGAAGGAACGGCTGCCTATCCTCAAAATATTAATCCTTTATATTCAGCTAATCGTGATATTGATTCTGATATTAGTCGTTTAGTATATTCAAGTCTTTTTAATTATGACGTGAAAGGACATCTTCAAGAAGATTTAGTTGATAGCTGGCAAGTTTCTACTGATGGCAAAGAATACAGCTTACATTTAAAAGAAAATGTTAAATGGCATAATGGTAATATTTTAAATGCAGATGATGTGGTGTTTACCGTTAATCTTATAAAGAACCCAGCGTTTAAATCTTCTCTTAGAAGCACTTTAAATGGAGTAAACATAGAAAAGGTGGATGATTATACTGTCCGATTTATTTTAGTAGAGCCTTATGCTGACTTTTTACATTTATTGATATTTGGAATTATGCCTAGGTTTGCCTGGGAAAACAGTAGTCCTGAAACAGTTATAATTTCTGAACTCAACTTACAACCAATAGGTTCTGGTCCATATGAATTTGCATCGTTAGTTAAGAGTAAAGGGGGAGAGTTAAAAGAATATCAATTAACGGTTAATCCTGATTATTATGGAGTAAAACCATATATTGAAAACATTGTTTTTAAATTTTATCCAAGCTCTAATGAGGTGGTACGTGCTCTTAACGCTAACGAAATTGAAGGCGCTAGTTATGTTCCTAATGATTTAAAAGGAGATTTGCTCGCTAAACATTCTTTAAATTTTTATTCTCTACAATTACCACAGATAAACTCTATCTTTTTTAATCAAAATAAAAATAGTTATTTAAAAGATATAAAAGTAAGACAGGCATTAGCTTGGAGTATTGATAGAAATCGTTTATTTCAAGATGTTTTAAATCAAGAGGTTAAGATGGCAGATGGTCCTATTTTGGCCCCTGAATTTATTAGTACAAGTACCAACTCATTTTATTTAGATGTAGAAAAGGCTAGTAGTCTATTATCAGAAGCAGGTTTTAAAAAATTGAGCAGTACTGATAGCAATTTTGCTGACGAAGTTGAGTTAAGTGAAGAAATGGCAGCTATTAAAAAATATGCACAAGATAAAAATTTAAGTTTAACTGGTCTTTGGTGGCTTGATAAAGATAATAATGTTTTAAATTTTAAACTTTCTTATCCAGAAAGTATTAATGAAAATATTATTTTAAGCTTACAGCAGGATTGGCAGAATTTAGGAATTAATATTTCTTTAGATAAAATTTCTTCCGCCGATTTGTCGGGAAGGATTAAGAGTTATGATTTTGAAATTTTGTTATATGGTCAGTTACTTGGTTTAGATCCTGACATTGCGGCATTTTGGCACTCAACTCAAATTGGTGAACAGGGTTTAAATTTAGCTCAGTATAAAAATACGGAAGTAGACACCTTGTTAACTGAGGCTCGAAAAATAACAGTTTTTGAAGAAAGATTCTTAAAATATCAAACAATTCAAGAGAAAATTATAACTGATTTGCCTGTTATTTTTCTCTATTCTCCTTCATATACTTATATTCAAGCTAAAAAACTTAAAGGTTTTGAAGCTTATATTATAAACGTTCCTAGTGATCGTTTTGCCGGTATTAGTAATTGGTACTTACGCACTAAAAAACGTTTTAATTGGTAAAACTAATTACAAGTGAAAGAATATTTTCTTTCACTTACTCTATAATAATTTATTGATTATCAAAAATGAAAAACTTTTAATAAAATATTTTTAATTTTGTTTTAATCTACTATTCTCATGATTACTCGTTATAAATCCGGTACAAATACCGGTGCAGTGCGTAGCCAAAATACAGCTACTCCTAGAAAGCGCCCCTTTGTGGCGCCTGCGAAAACCGTATTACAAAAAAACACTAATGAAGACTATGTTAAAGTTATAGTTCTTGGTGGACTAGAAGAGGTTGGTCGTAATATGACCTTAATTGAATGCAATAAGGAAATTATTATTATTGATATGGGCTTGCAATTTCCAGAAGAGGATATGCCTGGTATTGATTATATTATTCCTAACGTTTCCTATCTACGTGATAAAAAAGATTGGATTAAAGGAGCTATAATTACTCATGGTCACTATGACCATATTGGTGGCATCCCTCATATTATGGGTGAAATTGGCAATCCACCAATGTTTATGGGTAAGATGACCGCTGGTTTAGTTCGCCGTCGACAACAAGAACATAGAACAGCGCCAGTCTTAAAAATACAAGAAATTGATGAAGATAAAAATCTAAAACTAGGATCTTCTTTTAATATTGAATTTGTACGCGTAAATCATTCTATTCCTGATTGTTTTGCTATTATTGTTAGAACTCCTTTAGGGACTATTATGCATACAGGAGATTTTAAAATAGATTTTACTCCCGTTAATGATAAACCAGCCGACTTACAGCGAATTGCTAAAATAGGTAATAGCGGAATCATGATGCTTATGTCTGATTCTACCGATGCTACTCATCCTGGCTATCAGGTATCTGAATCAGCTATTGGTGAAGAAATGGGTAAATTAATAGAGAAAATTGAAGGTAGGGTTATTATCGGTACTTTCGCTTCTCAGATTAGTCGTGTGCAAAAGATTTTAGATTTAGCCAAGCGCTATGGTAGACGAGTAAGTCTTCAGGGTAGAAGTATGAATGCTAACGTTGAGATTGCTCATCAGATTGGTTATTTAAAATTTGATCCTAAAATTTTAATTGACGATAAAGAATTGAATTCTTTACCTGATAATAAAATATTAATTATTGGTACTGGTGCCCAAGGAGAGGATAATGCTTTTTTAAGTAGGGTAGTTAATGGAGAACATCGAATTGTTAATTTAAAACAAGGTGATACAGTTCTTTTTTCTAGTTCGGTGATTCCTGGTAATGAGCGTTCAATTCAAAATTTAATGGACATGGTAGTTCGTCAAGGTGCTAAAATTATTCATTATCGCATGCTTGATATTCATGCTGGTGGACACGCTAAACAAGAAGATTTGAAATTAATGATGAGGCTTATTAAACCGGAATATTTTATGCCCATTGAAGCTAATCATTATATGTTAAGAGCCCATGCCGAATTAGCTCAGCAAGTGGGCATTGATGATAGTAAAATATTTGTAGCTGATAATGGTCAAGTGGTTTCCTTTCAAAAGAATTCTCAAGGAAAATCTATTGGACAATTAACTAAAGAAAAAGTACCTTCTGATTATGTAATGGTAGACGGTTTAGGTGTTGGTGATGTTTCTGAGGTTGTTTTAAGAGATCGCTTAATGATGGCTGGAGATGGAATGATAGTAATTATTGCTACTATAGATTCTAAAACCGGTAATATTATTGGTAATCCAGATATTATTTCTCGTGGTTTTATTTATATGAAAGAAAGCCGAGAATTAATTGAAAAAACTAGAATGAGAGTTAAAAAGATTGTCAAAGATAAAAATCCAATGACGCCAGCTGATGATGATTTTATAAAAAATAAAATACGAAACGATATTGGTCAATTCTTATTTACTAATACCAAAAGAAGGCCAATGGTTTTACCGGTAGTGATTAAGGTTTAAAAACATAATTACAAAATTTAGTTTTTTACAAAAAATATAGCAATATTGCTATGTTTTTTTGTTGTTTAGTCTTTAGTATATTATAGAGTCATGAATTATTGACTTACTCCATTAATTATGATAGTTTGTAATTAATCAATTATATATTTCACCTATTATAAACTCTTTCAGCTTTAAGATTATTATCATAATCGGAGGTGACTGAAAGGCTTTTTCGCAAGAAAAGGTTTAGTAAATTTTTTTATTATCTAAAAACAATTATTTTTTTAGATAACAATTATTTGTTTTATGTCACAAGAACAAAATCAATCTTTAAGTTTCGCTGACTTATTAGAAAAAAATGGCGTAGACATTCCTCAGGTTGGAGATGTAGTAAAAGGAACTGTTATTACGGCCTCTAAGTCTGAAGTGGTTTTAGATATAGCAGGAGTTTTAATGGGAGTCGTACGTGGTCCAGAATTGTATTACGAAGTAGAGGAGTATGCTAATTTAAAGCCAGGCAATGAAATTGAAGCAGCTGTTATAGATGTTGAAAATGAAACTGGTCGTTTAGAAATGTCTTTTCGTCAAGTTGGTCAAGAAAAAGCTTGGGAGAAATTACGAGTCGCATTTAAAGAAAAGACTGCCATTAAAATCCGTATTGTTGATGCTAATAAAGGTGGCTTAATGGCTCGTTATGGTCAAATTAATGGTTTTTTGCCAGTTTCTCAGTTAGCCCCAGAAAATTATCCACGTATTAGCGGAGGTGATAAAAGTAAAATTTTAGAAAAATTAAAAACTTACGTTGGACAAGATTTTGAAGTGAGCGTTATTACTTTAAATGAAGAAGAAGATAAAATTATTTTCAGTGAAAAAGATATTTGGAATAAATTACAAAAGCCAGCTTTAGATCGCTATAAAGTAGGTATGGTTGTAGAAGGTAAAATTACTGCAATTACTAATTTTGGTGTTTTCTTAAATTTTGACGATGGCATGGAAGGCTTAATCCATATTTCAGAAATTGCTTGGCAAAGAATTGATTCTCCTAATGAAATGTTTAAAGTTGGTGATAGGGTTAAAGCAGAAATAGTAACTATAGATGGCAGTAAAATTTTCTTAAGCTCTAAAAAGTTACAAAAGGATCCTTGGCAGGAGGCTAGTGCTAAATATAGTATTGGGCAGGTTGTATCTGGGGAAATTGTTAAAATTAATCCATTTGGTTTATTCGTAAAATTAGATGAAGAAATTCATGGTTTAGCTCATATTAGTCAACTAAGCTTAAGTATTAAAGAAAAGATTGGGGAATTATTTAAGGCTGGTGAAGTGCGTGATTTTGAGGTAGTAAGTATATCTCCGTCAGAACATCGTCTTGGACTTAAACTAGCTGGTGATGAAAATATTGTTACCACAAAGCCAAAAAAATCTAAAACTAGTAAGAAAAAAGAAGAAGAAGTAAAAGAAGAAGATGAAACAGAGAAGGAAGAAGTTAAAGAAAAAAAAGAAGTAAAAAAAGTTAAGACCGTAAAGAAAGAAACCAAAGAGTAAAATAGTAAGATTTATCAAAAAACGCTTTCTATTTTTAGGAAGCGTTTTTGTGATTAATACTTAATATATAATTGCCAAAATAGTTAAGGCAGTATATAATAATTATACTCTTTTTAATTAAAAAATATGAAAAATTTAGTAAAAAATTTCTTAATTTTCTTTCTGGTATTTTTAGCTGTGGCCGCTATTTTTAGCACTTTAAGTGATTCAAATAAAGTTACAACAGTTGGAATAGAAGCTTTAATTCAAGACATTGAGTCTGAACAAGTTCAAGCTTTAAAGGTTCAAGGTGATGAAATAAAAGTAGAAATGAAAGATGGTGGTCAAAAAATTGTTAAAAAAGAAAGCGGTGAAAGTCTATCTTCTTTATTAAGTAATTTCGAAGTTAGCCCAGATAAAATTAAAAATATTGAGATAAGTATTATTGATCCTTCGGGATGGTCATATTGGCTAGGTATTATTCTTCCCTTTTTGTTGCCACTCTTGTTGATTGTGGTTATTTTTATGTTTATGATGCGCAGTGCTCAAGGTATGAATTCTAAAGCAATGAGCTTCGGTCAGTCTAGCGCTAAAGATTTTAATTTAAATAATAAAGAAAAAGTTACTTTTAAGGATGTAGCTGGTGCTAAAGAGGCTAAAGAGGAATTAAGTGAGGTGGTAGAGTTTTTGAGATTTCCTAAGAAATTTCAAGATTTAGGAGCGCGAATTCCTCGCGGCGTATTATTACTTGGTAGTCCGGGTACGGGTAAAACTTTGCTTGCAAGAGCTGTCGCCGGTGAGGCTCAGGTGCCATTTTTTCATATGTCTGGCTCTGAATTTGTGGAAATGTTTGTTGGTGTAGGTGCTTCCAGAGTGCGATCACTTTTTCAAAAAGCTAAAAAACAATCACCATGTATTGTTTTTATTGATGAAATTGATGCTGTTGGTCGTCGTCGCGGAGCTGGTTTAGGTGGTTCACATGACGAAAGAGAACAAACCCTTAATCAAATTTTAGTAGAGATGGATGGTTTTGAAATTAGTCAAAATGTGATAGTTATTGCCGCTACTAATCGCCCTGATGTTTTAGATCCAGCTTTACTTAGACCAGGACGCTTTGATAGACAAGTGATAATTGATAAGCCAGATTTACGTGATCGAGAAGAGATCCTTAAGGTACATGTTAAGAAAAAACCTTTGGATAAAGATGTTCAATTAAAAAGAATTGCTGAAAGAACGCCTGGTTTTTCTGGGGCAGATTTAGCTAATCTACTTAATGAAGCAGCTATTTTAACGGCGCGTGAGAACAAGAAAGTTATTGGTATGGAAGAATTATTTTCTTCAATTGAAAAAGTAATGATCGGCCCTGAGAGAAAGAGTCGTATTATCAGTGATAGAGAAAAGAAGATTACTGCTTATCATGAAGCAGGGCATGCTTTAGTGGCTCATTTCTTACCCAATAGTGATCCAGTGCAGAAAGTATCAATTATTGCTCGCGGTCAAGCTGGTGGCTATACTTTAAAAGTGCCCGTTGAAGATAAATATTTTCATTCTAAATCAGATTTTGTTAATGAAATAGCAGTTTTATTAGCTGGGCATTTAATTGAAAAGAAAGTGTTTGGTGAGGTTACTACTGGTGCTAGCTCAGATTTACGGCGAGCTACTTTAGTAGCTAGAAGCCTTATTACCGACTATGGCATGAGTGAATTATTAGGTCCTCGTACTTTTGGTCAAAAAGAAGAATTAATTTTCTTGGGTAGAGAAATTCATGAACAGAGGGATTATAGTGAAAAAATTGCGGAACAAATTGATGAAGAGATAAATAATTATATTAAAAAAGCAACTGTAAAAGCAGACGATATTTTAACAGAAAAGCGTGATAAATTAGAAAAAGTAGTTGAAGCTTTGCTTAAGAAAGAAACTCTTGAGAAAGAAGAGTTTGAGGCCTTAGTAGAAAATAAAAAAAATTAGAAAAGACTGCTAACATTTGACTAATATTATTTTTTAGTTATACTGAAAGCATATATAATATAGGAAATTTAACTCCTAATTTGTTTAAATAATATGGCTAATCCTAAAAAAAGAAAATCTAAAAGTGCTGTGAGAACTAATCGTGCTCATTTAGCGTTAAGCAAAGTTGCTCTTGATAAATGTCCTCAATGTGGTAAAGCGAAGCAACCTCATATTGCTTGTGGATTTTGTGGATACTATCGTGGACGTAAGGTTCTACAAGTTGAGACCCCAGCTAAAGCTGTAAAAGCTAAAAAATAATCACTATGTCTAATCGTCATCTCTCTCGAACAATTGCTCTACAAACTCTGTTCGCTTGGGATTTTAATGGTAAAAATGGACAGAACACTGAATCCTTAATGCGTGATAACTTTATAAATTTTGCTCCTGATTTTGATGATGGTGGTTTTGTTGGTGAATTAGTTAGAGGAGTCATTGATCATTTAGAGGAAATAGATAAAGCAATTATTCGCTATGCTACTGAGTGGCCACTTGATCAAATTACTACCATTGATCGTAATGTTTTACGTTTGGGTTTATATGAACTTTTATATACCGAAATTCCTCCTAGAGTGGCCATTAACGAAGCAATTGAAGTGGCTAAAAATTTTGGCGGGGATGCTTCTGGTAAATTTATAAATGGCGTTTTAGGTGCTATCTATAACGAATGGTCAGATGAAGAAAAGCAGAAAAGGGATAATCATTGGGATAAAGATAGTAAAAAAAATATTAATAAAGAAGATGTTCTAAGTCCGGAAGATAATATAAAGAAAGATAATCTTTAATTTTATAGACCGCTTTTATGGCGGGTTTTTATTTTTTGTTGTGCTACGTAATAGTGGTTGATATAAATTAATTGTGCCCCTATTTCGTTGCGGAACTTATGTCTATGAATTCTTTAGAAAAACTACAAACTAAAATTAATATAAATTTTAAAGACAAGGAAATTTTAAAGCAGGCAATGGTTCACCGCTCTTATTTAAATGAACATCCAGAATTTGCTAACGGACACAATGAGCGTTTAGAGTTTTTAGGAGACGCTGTATTAGAAATTATTGTTACTGAATATCTATATTTAAATTATCCAGATACACCGGAAGGAGATTTAACTAATTGGCGAGCAGCTTTGGTAAACTCAAAAATGTTGTATGTTATTGCAGAAGAATTGAATTTAGATGAGTGTTTATATTTGTCTAAAGGAGAAGCAAAGGATAAAAATAAAAAATCTCGACATTATATTTTAGCTAATGCAGTGGAAGCTCTTATTGGCGCAATATATTTAGATCAAGGAATGCCAATGGCACATGATTTTGTGCATCATTACATGATAAATAAATTGCCAGAGATTTTAGCAAATAAATCATATCTTGATCCTAAATCACGTTTTCAAGAACAAGCTCAAGAAAAAAAAGGCATTACTCCGCGTTATGAAATATTAAATGAAACTGGTCCTGATCATGATAAATTATTTGAGGTTGGTTTATATTTAGATGAAGAATTTATAGTTAAAGGCAATGGGTCTTCAAAACAAGAAGCACAGGTAGATGCTGCTAGTAATGGTTTAAAAAAATTAAATTGGTAAATGTATGGATATTAAAAAGATATTACAAGCTGTTACTAAAATTGATGCTTCGGATTTGCATTTAGTTTTTAACTTGCCACCAATGATGCGTAAAGATGGTAATTTAAAAACAGTTCCAGATAAATTGTTTAAAAATAACTATGCTCCTTTAAAAATGTCAGATTCTGATTTAGAGGAGGCTTGTAAAAGCCTTTTGGATGATATCCAATGGCAAAGATTGCAATTGGATAAAGATTTAGATGCAGCTGTTTCTATTGATAAAACTCGTTTTCGTTTAAATTTTTCTTTTGAGAGGGATCATTTAAAAATAGTAGCTAGAGTTATTCGCGAAAATAAGCCTAGTCTTGAAGAAATAGGAATGCCCGATTCAGTAATTGAATTAATGAATTTAAATCAGGGTTTAGTATTAGTTACTGGCCCTACTGGTTGCGGTAAATCTACCACTTTAGCTGCCATGATTAATCATATTAATTCTCATCGAGCTTGTCATATACTTACTTTAGAAGATCCGATTGAGTATATGTTTAATTCTGATAAAAGTATAATTTCTCAGCGTCAGTTAGGAGAAGACATGCTCAGCTTTGAAGCTGGCTTAAAGCACGCCTTGAGACAAGACCCTAATGTGATTATGGTCGGAGAAATGCGAGACTTAGAAACTATAGCAGCTGCTATTACTTTGGCTGAAACTGGTCATTTAGTTTTAGCCACACTACATACGTATAACGCCGCCCAAACTATTGATCGTATTATTGATATTTTTCCGGCCCATCAACAAGGTCAGATTAGATCACAGTTATCTATGATTTTAGCGGCAGTTATTTCTCAAAGGTTACTACCTGATTTAAGTGGAGGAAGAATTGCTGCTAGAGAAATTATGTTGCATAATAGTGCTATTGCTAATTTAATTAGAGAAAATAAAATTGCTCAGATAAAAACTGTTCTAGAAACTAATAGTCAAAGTGGAATGATGACTATGGATAGACATCTAAAAGAATTGTATCAAAAGGGTAGTATTTCCCGTCAAGTTGCCCTAGATTATTTAGAAGATGCTAATTTATTAGATGCTTAATAAATTTAGAATAAAAGGTTAAAAATTTAGCCTATTTTATAGGGCTTGACAATATTTTTAAAAGCTCTATAATTATTAACAGTTTTTACAAACAGCCTATGAACACTTATTTTAGATTCACTAAACTGAAGCGGTTATAAAGTAATTTGCTCTTTTGCTATTATTTTAAACCGCGATTATCGCGGTTTTTTTGTCCTCTAAAATATAAATTGAATATTTAATTACTCCTATCAATTATGTTGGTAGTAGTAAACTAATATTTAAATGAACTTTAACACTTAAATAAAATTTTATCACTTTTAAGGAAAAGTGAATTTCTATCATCGGTTTATTTTGCAATTTCCGGATGATAGAAAAGAAAAATCGCACTTGCGAAGAAGTGCGTACACTTTTGAAAGCAAAAGTGTGGGAAAATCTCGTAAAGAGTGTATGGCGGATGCCTAGACATAAGAAAGCGATGAAGGACGTAGCAGCCTGCGATAAGCTGCGGTGAGGTGGCAAGCAACCTTTGACCCGCAGATCTCCGAATGGGGAAACCCCCTTCGTTGTAAACGAAGGTACCACGACCGTTTGGTTGTGGTAGAAGACCCGGCGAACTGAAACATCTTAGTAGCCGGAGGAAAAGAAAACAATAGTGATTCTCCAAGTAGTGGCGAGCGAACGGGGAAGAGCCTAAACTTGTCGAACTGAGATTTCAAGCCAGCTTGCTGGGGAGAAATCAGAAGGTCCTAGAACCATATGTTCCACAAGGGTTGCAAGACAGCATGTCTGTTATCTAGATTTAACAGGACAGAGTCATAAAAAATAATTTTTAGCAGAATCGAGCTGGAAAGCTCAGCTAGAGAGGGTGATAGCCCCGTAAGCGAAAAGAATTATTTCTCTGTTGTGCTTGTTCTTAAGTAGTGCGGGCCTCGTGAAATCCCGTATGAATCAGGGTCGACTATGACCCAAGGCTAAATATTTCTTATGATCGATAGTGAACCAGTACCGTGAGGGAAAGGTGAAAAGCATCCCGAGAGGGAGGTGAAATAGTACCTGAAACCATATACTTACAAAGAGTCGGAGCCGCGTTCGCGCGGTGACGGCGTGCCTATTGAAGAATGAGCCAACGAGTTTGTTCTATGTGGCTTACATAATCTCCTCCGGAGAGTATGTGTAGTGAAAGCGAGGGTTAATAGCCCGCATTGTGCTTCGCTTTTGCGCATTAAGTAATTAGTGCGTCAAGAGCGAAGTACACGTCGCATGGACAAGACCCGAAGCCGGGTGATCTAACCATGTCCAGGTTGAACTCTGTCGAAAGACAGAGGAAGGACCGAACCCACTAGCCGTGCAACACTAGGGGATGAGATGTGGTTAGCGCAGAAATTGTAATCGAACTCGGCAATAGCTGGTTCTCCTCGAAATAGTTTTTGGACTAGCCTCGAGCGCTGATTATGGGGGGTAGAGCACTGGATGAGGGCGGGTCTTCGGATACCGTCTTCAATCAAACTCCGAATACCCATAAATGTAGCTCGGGAGTCAGACCGTGGGCGCTAAGGTTCACTGGTCAAAAGGGAAACAGCCCAGATCACAATCTAAGGTCCCTAAATATATGCTAAGTGTAAAAGGTGGTGTTGTGACCGCGACAATTAGGAGG
>CAYSZD010000009.1:0-34172 GCA_964435515.1 uncultured Gammaproteobacteria bacterium
GCCAGCGTTCATCCTGAGCCAGGATCAAACTCTCTGTTATGAATATATAGAGATTATTATTCTAAAAGAATAATAATATAAGATTCTGGTTAATTTATTATCCGAACTGATGCCGATTCGCATCAAAATTTTTATTATTATTTCACCAAGTTTGAAATTGTCAAAGTTCTGAAAGAAATATTAATTTAGATAGGACAGAAAAAAACAGAGATACAATAAATACCTTGTTTTTCATCACTCTATTTATTTTTTATATTTCAGTATCAACATCTTATATGATTTATACTTGCTTGTCAAGACTTTTAAATAGACCTATTTTTAGGGCTTAAATGATGACAATTTAATATAATTTTGTTATAATAAATATATTAAATTAATTATATGAATTCAAACAAATCAACAGATGAAGTTATTGCTGAGATCGAACAAATTTTTGAAGAGGGTAAAAGAGCCCTTTTAATTTTGCATCATAAAAAAATGGAACTCATCAACAAATTTAAAGAAGCTGGTGATGCTAAAGAGGCTGAAGATATTTTACAAAAAATTAAAGCTTTACAATAAATTTAAATAATATGAAACAAGAAGTATCTTTTGTTACGCCAAAAAATGCAGAGCTAGATTCTAATCCAAGGGAAAATAAAATAAGTGATGAAAAGATTAAATCACTATTACCTCAAGCTCAAGAAATTTTAGCAATTTCTCAGTTGATTAAAGAAACTAAAAGCAAGAAAGAGTCACGTGATCTGCGAAAAGAGTTTAAGGATAAATATCAGATTTCCTATACAGCCGAACTAGCAAGAAGAATTAAAGCAGAGTCTGGTTTAAATGTAGAAAAAAATCCCGGAGAGATTCTTAAAAATGAAAGTGCTGCTATTAATGTGCGTGTTGCTAAAGATCAAGAAGAAGAAGCTGCACATGCTGTTGATATGGGGGTAGCTGATATTGAGGAGTTTCAAGAAAAAAGTAAATTAATTGATAAAAATAGGCTACAGGTAGTTGATAAGACTATTAAAGATGCTAGCAATGTAATTGGTTGGTCAGAAGCGCAGCTTGTATCTGAGGCGGTGCAAGTAGAAAAAATAAAAAAAGCTAGGCCGGGCTCTAAGGCACAAATTGAGTTATTGAATAATAAGTTAGATGACATTTTGTCGTTTGAAGCTAGAATTAAAGAAGCAAAAGGAAAAGAAGCACAAGAATTGAGGAAAGAATTTAAAGATACATTTGGTGCTACCTATAATGTAGAATTAATGAAGAAGTTGAGAGCTAAAGAGGTGGTGGCAGAAAATATAGTTAATGATGAAAATCTTTCAGAGGAGCCAAGTCAAGAAGTTAGCGCTGAATTAAATGAAACTGAAACGGAAAGCGTAATTAATCAAACAAGTGAAGAATTCACGGAAGTAGTACACTTACCTGATAGCGAAAAGTTAAGTCAAATAAAAAAAGCTAGGCCAGCTTCTAGGGTGCAAATTGAATTATTAGGTGATTATTTAGACGAAATTTCATTGTTTGAAACTAGAATTCAAGCTGCCGAGGGAAAAGAAGCACAAAAATTAAGGCAAGAATTTAAAGATACCTTCGGTGCTACCTATAATGTAGAATTAATGAAGAAGTTGAGAGCTAAAGAGGTGGTGGCAGAAAATATAGTTAATAATGAAAAGCTTGACGAAAAATCATCGGCTGAAACTACAACAAACACAGAAAATGAAGACGGTCCTGAATCACAAGAAGTTGAAAAATATGATAAAGAGGTATTAGCGATGTTTAATAAATTAGGCATTAGCCAAGAAGATTTAGACGGCTTTGCTGGTTTTGCTAATTTAAATGTTTTTGCTCAAGCTATTATTGCCAAAGGATTAACTGCTACTGCTTTAGAAAAAGCACAAAAGGAGTCTCAAGAAGTTGCTGCTAAAAAGATGCAAGGCAAGAGTAAGCTGGGTAGATTTTTTCAGGGCGTAGCTAATTCTTGGGGGACTAATCAAAGGAATGCAGAAACTTTAGTTAAACAGAGACGAGGCGGCTTAGAGGCTCATGGGGCTACGCTGGTACAACTTATTAGTTGGGCTAGTTATTATAATTTTGTAGAAAAAGAAAATGAGCAAGGCGAAAAACAAATCGATTTTTTAGATGGTCAAATAATTGATGAAAGTAATGTAGCTCTTAAGAATATTACAAATAAACTTAATACTGCAGCGTTAAAGATGTCTGCCTTAGCTAAGCATGAAGTCATTACTGATTTTAAAAATGTTGCCAATAAGAAGTTTAGCCTTAGCGGCAAAAAAGATGAAAAGGAAATGGCTATATATCAATTACATGATGAATATGAACAGTCGAAAGCTGACTTAGCATATGTTTTAATTAGGGATAATAAGTACACAGCGCAAGAGGCCGCTCAGATTATCACCAAAGTTGATGCTAAAGTAAATATGCTTCAGTTTTTAGGAGCTAATCCTGATTTACAGAAAGATTGGCAAGACATGGCCAAGGGTAAGGGCTTGTTAAGAAAAATGATTGCTCGTGATAATTGGAAATTTTTAGCTGCTGGTTTTGGGGGTCGCAGGCTCGCTCCTTTATTTTTTGCTAGTGCTTTTGGAGCCGCTACTGGTGTTGCTGCTATTCCTCTGGTCACTGCCAGCATTGGGGCTTGGCGAGCTTATACTAGAACCAAAAAAGAGTTAAAAAAACGAGACAGATTTATTGATAAAAATAGTGGACTACAAGATACAGCTCTATTTCAGCAACGTAGAGAAGCTTTAATTAGTCTACAGTCTTTTGGTTCTTTAGAACAAATAGATAAAAATGATGCTGAGAAAATTAACGCCTATCAAAAAGCAGTAGCTACTTTTAAAAAATTAGATGCAGATTTCAAAAAAATTGAAGATAAAAATATAAACAAGAAAGCTTTAAAATCTGACTCTTTAATAACTAAATTAGATCAAGCTGTGGATAAAAGCTATAACAATACCCCAGAACAGCAAATTCTAATGATGGCAGCTTTGCAGAGAAGAATAAATTATACTAAAGAGCTGGCTAATAAAGGTTTAGTTAATTTTGGTGAGATAGATAATAGGGCGCTAAATATGATTGATTTCTATGATAAATTGAGATGGGCTGAGTTGAGAATAGTTAACTTAGGTTTTGATTATGAATCTGCGGATTTAAGTTATGATCTTTCTGATAGTTCTAATGGAAAAGGGGAAAAAATCAAAATTGACATGAAGGCTAGAGCAGAGGCCTTAATTAAACAAATAGAAAAGGATTCAAACACAAAATTAAGTAAGAAGCGCAAGGATTATATTGTGAATAAAATGATGTTTGGGGCAGTTTTTGGAGCTGCTATTGGTGCTGCTGGTGTAATGTTGGCAGGCTCTGATGAAGCAATCCATGCTGCTACTAAAACATCGGAAGGATTAGCTACAGTCGGTGCCACTTCTCAAGAGGCGTTAAGTCAAACTAGTGAAGAGACAGCGTCTCAAGGCGCTGAAGGGTCAATAGAGGCAATGGTTGAGAATGCTACAAATGAATCTATGAGCCAAGCTACTGAAGAAACAATAGCTCGGGGGACAGAGGAAGTAGTTAAGGAGACAGGAGAGATTATTTTAAAGGATGTTATTAGTAACGAAGGCCTTAATGGTGCCCATGATTCAGTTTGGCGTTCAGTTGTACAAATATTTCAAGATAATGCTGAAAGCTTAGGTTATGATGGTAGCGATGAAGCTTTAAAGCAATGGGCAGAGATACAAACTAGTAAAGCCTTGGCTAACAGTGGAGAAGTTCTTAATAAGGTATTTGAAGGAAATATTGTTAGTTTAGAAAAAGTTGGTGATGGCTTTGCCGTCGTAGTAGAACAAGGTAATGGCTTAGCTCCAGGTATGTTAGCTGAGACCGTTGTTGAAGCAAGTACAGATGTTGCTAGCACTGTTTCTGAGGAAGCTGCAACAACAACTACGGAAGAAGTTGTTTTAGAGGGCACAAAAATTATTGCCAATGAAGCTATCACTGAGACTCAGTCAGTAGCTTCTCAAGAGGTGATTGATCAAGGTGCTAATAAATTACTTACACTTGGTGCTGAAATGGTGGAAGGTGCTAAAAATGTTCTGCATACAGTTATAGGAGATACTGATATATATATTAATTATCTTACTAACGCGTATTCATATATCAATGCAGATGGTGATTTAGTGAGCGGTTCTTTAATCAATGAGAACGGAAAAGAGATTACTGATATTTATGAATTTTTCGCTGAAAAATTAGACCTATTATTTCTTGATGATGTTGCGGGTCATTTACCAGATGCTAATAATTTTCTTGTAAATAACTTTGCTTGGGCCAGATCATTAGCAGAAAGCTTAGGTGAAGAAGGTAGCCACATTTTAAACATGGAGTCAGGGACACTATTTATTGAAGATGTAGTAAAAAAAGGAGTTGATGAGATTAATTTAGGAAATTTAGATATCGACAATATTGCTGAGATTAACCCAATAGAAACTGGTTACGAAATTGTCTTAAAGAATAGTGAAGGCATTATAACATTAGATGATTTTGAAACCACTCTTACTGGTGAGCGTATCTTTAATGTTGCCGCTGCAGCCACAGAATAGAAGAATGTAAAAATTTTTCATAAAATATAGTTCATAAAAACAAGCTAACATTAGCTTGTTTTTTATAGGTAGAATAAGGTTTAAAAAACTTGACATAAAGTATAAAACGTGATAAGTTAATAGGAATCTTTTTGAAACAATCAAAGAGTTTTAAGTTCGTTAACAAAAGTATAAACCAAAAAAAACATAAAATGAAAAAACTTTTTTTTATTTTTTTGCTTGGCTTGAGTATTTCACTCGCCAGTAATAATCTTTATGGTCAAGCTGAAGTCAGTCATGGCTTCAAGCAAGACATTGAAGTGTCCACCAATAAAGGGGGTCCTGTCCTTATTAAACAGGGTGAGAAAAAAATTCTTGCTTTTGTTCCTAGTTCGGGTACCGTGAATTTTATTGTGAAATATAAATCGGGCCGACGCTATGTTGATGGTTCTATTCAACGAAATATCTATGATGGCAAGGTATTTATACCAGCGTCATCCGATGCTAATGTTGAGCAGCCGAGCACTAGCAATACTACAACCAATGTATCTTCGGTAACGAAAATGCAATCTCAATCAT
Organism: uncultured Gammaproteobacteria bacterium; assembly: GCA_964435515.1. Taxonomy (GTDB): domain Bacteria; phylum Patescibacteriota; class Patescibacteriia; order Patescibacteriales; family UBA12465. Next base: position 5,157 of record CAYSZD010000009.1, read on the forward strand.
CCGATGATGATTACTCTCCAGAAGTGGGACAGGTTAATTACATTAATAACCTGACGGCTGATATTCCGTCTTTTCACCTCAGACTTAAGAATGAGGCAAAAAGTATCGGAGAGATTTTGTTTATTGGTAGTGTGTTTACGGGCGTAGCGGCGCCTCCAACTGGTGACACAATTATCTCTCGGGAGAGGGTTAGACCTGGTCTCACCGAAATGACCGTTATCTATAAGATGGCGATTATGTCTGATGGTCCTACTTCGGGGCAGCAGTTTACACTTGCTCAGCAAGCTTTGGCGTTTTTTGTAACTGACCCTGAACAGGTTATAACAATTAACGATAACGATTTTTTTAATTTTTCTAGCTTAGCGGCAGATTTGCCAATACGCTTTAAAAATGTGGGCAGCGTCACTCTTTACCCTAAGTCAGGAAATAAGAAATTGAAGCCTCTTCGTAAAGGACGGGTTTCAAAATCCATAAATTTTGAGTCAGCGCAAAGTACCATGTGGTATTACTACGATGCACATAATGTGCAAAGGCTCGCAGTTTGGGAAATTGTTCCTGGTGATAAGCCGCTTATCCGCATTAGGCGCATGGATAAGTTGTACGGAACAGCTCGCTAGTATGCACTCCCGTTCTTTTAATAAAAAGGACGGGTTTTTTAATACACAAAGCGCCTAAATTGACCACTAGCTTAGTCTTTGATATAATAAAAACAAGGTTGGAGGACCTCTTTTTATTGTTATATTCATTGGTTTTTCTTCAATCTTTTATTTCTTAGATAAATAATATAGTTTCTAAATATTATGATTATTACTTGGCAAGGTCACTCTTGTTTTAAAATTCAAGATAAAATTGGTCCTGATGGTGTTACTCTTATTACCGATCCATTTGGCAAAGACTATGGTTTAAAGGTGCCAAATTGTGAAGCCGATATTGTCACCGTTTCGCATGATCATGATGATCATAATAATGTTAGCGCTCTCCGCGGTAATCCTTTTGTTATCAACTGTGCTGGAGAGTATGACATAAAGGACGTGCTTATTGAGGGTGTTCATTCTTTTCATGACGCAGAAGAAGGAAAAGAAAGAGGTTCTAATATTATCTATCGTTTTGAAGTGGAAGATATCTCTATAGTTCATCTAGGAGACTTATGTCATGTTTTAGATAGTGCTCATTTAGAAAAATTAGCTGGTACTGATATATTACTTATACCAGTTGGAGGTACCTACACTTTAAATGCTAAACAAGCGGTCGAGGTTATTTCACAGATTGAGCCTAGGATAGTTATCCCAATGCACTATAAAACAGATGATTTAAAGTTAGATATTGAAGGAGTAGATAAATTTATTAAAGAGATGGGGATTTCTCCTAGTTATGAAGAAAAATTAAAGATTAGTAAAAGAGATTTGCCTAGTGAGGATATGGAATTGGTAATTTTAAAATACTTATAAATAATTAATAATTTAAAAATGATAAATAATATGATGCACCCGAAAAAAGAAAGAACTTTTGTAATCTTAAAGCCAGATACTATTCAACGTGGTTTAATTGGTGAAACAATTAAACGCTTTGAGGCAGCTGGTTTAAAACTTATAGCAATTAAATTTAGTGTTGCCGAAGAAGACATTCTATGGAAACATTATAATAAAGATGAGGCTTGGTTTCAAAAAAAAGGAGAAATAACTATAAAGAATCGTCAAGAGATGGGCATGCCTATTGAAAAAGAAGCTATTGAATACGGTAAAGATATTATTAGAGCTTTGGTAAATTTTATGTCTTGTGGCCCAGTCGTGCAAATGATTTGGGAGGGCAATAAAGCGGTTGGAGTAGTGAAAAAAATTGTTGGCGGCACAGAGCCAACGACTTCTGATGTTGGCACTATTCGCGGCGACCTAACTCTTGATTCATATGAGCTAGCTAATCGTGATGAAAGAGCGGTACGTAATTTAGTTCATTGTTCTGATGAAGTAGAAGAAGCTAAAAGAGAAATAGAGCTTTGGTTTAAGGAAGAAGAAATTATGAGTTATCGTTTAGTGGCTGAAAGTATTTTATATGATGTAAATTTAGATGGCATTAAGGAATAAATATAAATATGTCCAATTTAGAATACGATGATGAATATGAAGATTTTAAAAAACGTCGATTTTTAAAGATTGGCGTGATTGTATTTTCTGTCATTATAGCTACTATTTGGATTGTTAGTCTGCGCTTTTCTTTTAATGATGTTTCCATAGAAAAAGATTCCCCTTTATCTTTAACAGAGAGCTCTGTTAAAGAAGAGCTACAAGATATTTTTAGTTTAGAGCAGAAAAATTTAGAAGCAGAAAAAGAAATGGCTGTTAAAGCAGAAGAAAAAGCTTTCTTGCAAGCTATGTCAGTAAATATTTCCGATAAACTAAAAAAAGACGAAGCAAATAAGATTGATGATAGTAAAAAAATGTTAGTAGAATTAGAAGAAAAGTTAAAAAATGAAAAAAATTGTCCTGAATATATCGATTGTATGCCAAGTATTGGTGAGCCAGTCAATTGTATTATTCCTGAGGGATGTGAAAATATAACGCAAATTGCTTATTGATATGTCAAAAAAATCTAATACACATGAAGAAAATATGCCATCAGAACCTAGAGAGTTATTAGATGGTCAAAACCATACTGAATATGGTGTGGTGCAAGATCAGCCTTTAGTTGAGGAAATGAGCCGTTCATATTTAGAGTATGCGATGAGCGTTATTGTTTCTCGTGCTTTACCTGATGTGCGCGATGGTCTAAAGCCAGTTCATCGTCGTATTTTATATGCGATGTGGAGTATTGGCTTGAGAGCAAATGCTAAATTTCGTAAATCAGCTACAGTAGTTGGTGAAGTATTGGGTAAATATCATCCTCATGGAGATAGTGCTGTTTATGAGTCGATGGTAAGAATGGCCCAGGATTTTGCTATGCGCTATCCATTAGTTCGTGGTCAAGGTAACTTTGGTTCTATGGATGGTGATAGTGCAGCTGCTATGCGTTATACGGAAGCTAAATTAGCAGGTATCACTGAAGAATTATTATTTGATATTGATAAAGATACAGTTGATTTTATTCCTAACTATGACGGTTCTCATAAAGAGCCAAGTGTATTACCAGCAAAATTGCCAACCCTATTATTAAACGGAGCTATGGGAATTGCTGTTGGTATGTCTACTAATATACCACCTCATAATTTAGGAGAATTAATTCAGGCTATCAATCATCTCTTAGACAATCCAGACGCCAGCATTGAAGAGTTAATGGAGTTCGTTAAGGGACCGGATTTTCCAACTGGAGGTATCATCTATAATTCTAAAGACATACTTACAGCTTATGCTACTGGTAAGGGAGGCATTGTTTTACGAGGTAAGGCTGAAATTGAGGAGCAGAAAGGTGGTTATTTTCAGATTATCATTTCTGAAATTCCCTATCAGGTTAATAAAGCTGATTTAGTGGAAAAAATTGCTAATCTAGTTAAAGATAAAAAATTAGATGGCATTAAAGCTCTTCGAGATGAGTCAGATAAAGACGGAGTTAGAATTGTAGTAGAATTAAAGAAAGACTCTTATCCAAAAAAGATTCTAAACGCATTATATAAACACACCACCTTACAGACTACCTTTCATGTAAACATGTTAGCTCTAATTGACGGTATTCAGCCTAAAGTTTTGACTTTAAAGATGATTTTAGAAGAATATATCAAGCACAGAGAAAATGTGATTCGTCGTCGTACTCAATTTGAATTAGATAAAGCGAAAGATAGGGCCCATATTTTAGAGGGGTTAATGATTGCTTTAAAAAATATTGATGATGTTATTAAAGTCATTAAAGCTTCAAAAGATAAAGAAGTTGCCAAGGGTAGTTTGATTAAGAAATTTAAATTATCTGAACGTCAGGCGGTTGCTATTTTAGAAATGCGTTTACAGAGTTTGGCTAATTTAGAAAGTTTAAAGATTGAAGAAGAATGGAAAGATAAACAGAAGCTTATTAAAGAATTAGAAGCAATATTAAAATCTCAAACTAGAATTAGAGAGATTATTAAAGAAGAAGCTCAAGGTGTGGTAGAAAAATTTGACAATCCTCGTAGAACAGCAGTTGTGGTTCATGGGGTAAAAGACTTTAGTTTAGAAGATCTTGTGCCGAATGAAGAGACTATGGTAATGATGACTCGTGATGGTTATATTAAGCGTCTTGAGCCAGATACATTTAAAGTACAAGCAAGAGGAGGTAAGGGTGTTATAGGTCTTTCTACTAAAGAAGAGGATACAGTGGAATTTATGTTTACCACTTTTACTCATAGTGATATTTTATTTTTTACCACTAAGGGAAGAGTTTTTCAATTAAAAGCACATGAAATTCCTCAAGCATCACGAATTGCCAAGGGTAATTCTATTGTTAATTTCTTGCAACTTATTAGCGGAGAACAAATTACTTCGGTTTTACCATTAGATAAAATATTTGGTAGTAAGTATCTATTTTTTGCCACTGAAAAAGGTTTAGTGAAAAAAGTAGCTCTATCTGCTTTTAGTAATGTGCGTCGCAGTGGTTTAATTGCTATTAAAATTCGTGATGAGGATCGTTTGATTTGGGTAAAGCCTACTTCAGGTTCGGATCATATTCAGCTTATTAGCGCTAAAGGCCAAACAATTCGCTTTAAGGAAACAGATGTTAGAGAAATGGGACGTAATGCTAGCGGTGTTAATGGTATTAGGTTGCATAAAGGAGATATTATGGTAGGTATGGGTGTGGCTAAAACAGACAAGGAAAAACAAAGAACTTATCAGATTCTTACCATTATGGCTAAAGGATATGGAAAACGTACAGATTTTTCTTTATACAAGGTACAAGGAAGAGGAGGAAGTGGTATTAAAACAGCGAAAGTAACAGATAAAACCGGAGAAATTATTAGCGCCTTTTTAGTGAATGCTGAATCAATGGAAAATAGAGATTTAATTATTATCTCTGAGTATGGACAAGTGATTCGTACTCCTTTTAAAGCTGTTAGCAGTTTAGGGCGAGATACTCAGGGCGTAAAAATTATGAGATTTAAGAATGATGATGATCGAGTCGCCAGTGTAACTTGGGTTTAAGTGTTAATTAGATATTATAAAAAATACCGCAAATTGCGGTTATTTTTTTATTTTAGGCTATCATAAAAGCTAAAATTATTCTATACTTTATATATATGAATACAACTATTTTTATTATTATATTAATCTTAGTCTTTATTGCTTTAGCCGCTGTTATTTTTTTGTTATTAAAGAAAAATAGCCCTATTGTTGATAGCAATTCAGTAACTATGCTAGAAAGACTAGCTCAGCAGTCCGAAAAACTGAGTCAATTGGCTTTACAGAATACTGATTTGAGACACGAACTAGATAAAAAGTTAAGCGAAACTCATTTGGCTAGTCAAGGGCAATTTGCTCAGACCACTAAGGTAATTCAAAGTATTAGCAATCAGTCAGCTAAGTTAATTGCTGATGTGACAGAGAAATTAGCAAAATTAGATGAGACTAATAAACAGGTGGTTAATTTTTCTTCTCAATTGCAAAATTTACAAGATATTTTAAAAAATCCTAAACAAAGAGGTGTTTTGGGGGAGTATTATTTAGAAGAAACCTTAAAAAATGTTTTGCCCCCCAAATCATATCAATTACAATATTCATTAGGTAAAAACGAGAAGACAGGGAAAGAATTAATCGTAGACGCAGTAGTTTTTGTAAAAGATAAGATTATTCCTATTGACGCTAAATTTTCTTTAGAAAATTATGAGAGATTATTAAATACTAGTGAGCCAGAAGCGCGTAAAAAAATTGAAGTACAGTTTAAACAAGATTTAAAAAATAGAATAGATGAAACAGCTAAATATGTATTACCAGAGATGGGCACATTGGAATTTGCTTTTATGTTTATTCCGTCTGAGGCTATTTATTATGATTTATTAGTTAATTCAGTGGGAAATGTGAAGGTTAATACCCGTGATTTAATTGAATATGCTTTTAGAGATAAAAAAGTTATTATAGTTTCACCAACTTCTTTTTTAGCTTATTTACAAACTGTGCTGCAAGGTTTAAAAGCAATGCAAATAGAAGAAAGCGCTAAAGAAATAAAGAAAAATATTGAGAAATTAGGTAGGCATATGTTAAGCTATGATGATTTTTTGAAAAAACTAGGTAATAGTTTATCTACCAGTGTAAATCATTATAATTCGGCCTATTCTGAATTTAAAAAAATTGATAAGGATGTGGTAAAAATAACCGGAGGGGAGGCTCAGGTTGAAGTTCTAAAAATAGAGCGACCAAAATAAGTTATGAATATCAATAAATCAAAGTTGTCTGAATTACAGATAGCTTTAATTAATACTACAATTTTTTTTGATTTGTTTAGTCATCCTTTAACCGCTTATGAATTGTGGCGTTATTTAAATATTGAGGCTAGTTTTGACGAAGTACGACAAGAGCTTGAAAGCTTAATACAATTAGGTTTAATAGCTTTAAAGAATGGATTTTATTTTTTACCAACTAAAGAATCTTTGGTTAGAATCAGACAAGAGCGCTATCATTTTGCTAATCGTAAATTGAAAATTGCTTTTAAGGCGGTGCGATTATTTAAATTGTTGCCCACTGTGAGGTTTGTGGCCTTAAGTAATTTAATTGGTCGCCATAATTTACGTGATGGCAGTGATATTGATATCTTTATTATCGCTAAAAAAAATAGAATATGGCTTACTCGTCTTTTTTGCGCTGGTCTTATGAAGATATTAAGACGTAGGCCGAGTCCTGGTAAAAAACGTGATAAAATTTGTTTAAGTTTTTATATTGATGAAGATCATTTAGATTTAAGTTCTTTAACTGACGGCCCAACAGATTATTATTTTCATTTTTGGTTAGCAGGACTATACCCTTTATATGATATGGGTGCCTATTATCATCGTTTAATGGACAAAAATAATTGGTTGAAGTTATATATGCCAAATGGTGATTTTCTTTTGAATAATAAATCATACAGAGAGCTTTCTAAATCATGGCGAGAAAAAGTATTGAATAATAATTTTGTGTATCGTTTTTTTAATATTTTAGAATATTGGAGTCAGTCTTTTCAGCTAAAGATTATGCCTAAGAATCTAAAAGAAAAAATTAATATGGATACTAGGGTGATTATAAGGGAAGGTGTTTTAAAATTATATTTAGTGGATAGGCGTCAAGAATTTAGATTGCGTTATGAAGAAAGAGTCAATCAATATTTTAATGAATAAATTATTTTGCTCACGTTTGCATTTAAGCTTGTGGCTGTTTAGTGCTTTTTTGCTTCCCTGGCAAACAAAATTAATTTTAAAATCAGCATCCAGTAATTATTGGGAAATATCTTTGTTTGTGGTAATGATTTTCCTCGTTTTTACTTTAGCTGTTTTTTTTATTGTAAATTTTAAACAGTTAAAGTCATGGCGATTACCCGTTTATTTAAAAGTGGCGGTAATTTTATTTTTATTAAGTTTAATTTTATCTTTATTTTATTCAGTGGATCCGCTACTTTCTTTTTATAGATATATTTGGTTGATTATTTTTATTATTTCTTTGTATGCTATTAGAAATTTACCGAAAAATTGGCAGGCTTACATTTTAATTACTTTGTTGTTATCAGTTTTTTTTCAAGCTTTATTTGGTATTCATCAATTTTTCACGCAGCTTAGTTTTTCCAGTTCTATGATGGGAATGGCTCTACACGACGCTTCTCAGGCAGGAACAATTGTACTTGAAAATTTTTCTGGTCGCTATTTAAGGGCCTATGGTCCACTTGATCACCCTAATGTTTTTGGGGGAATTATGGCATTAGCGGCCATAGCGAGTGCTTATTTGTTTATTAGAATTAATAATAGATATCAACATTCATTATTTCTAGTTTTATTTATTGTTTTTAACCTTGCCTTACTTACGTCTTTTTCTCGAGCAGCTATATTAGCTTTTGCCTTGGCTTATATTGTATTTTTTATTGAGAACAGAAAAGCTATTAAAGTTTGGGCTATATTACTTATTAGTTCTGTTATAATAGCTTTACTTTTTTCTTGGCAGTATCATGAATTATTATTTAGTCGTTTACAAACAAATAATCGTTTAGAACAAATATCTCTTAATGAAAGAAAGAATTTTAATCAAAGTGCCTGGCATAGTTTTTCCCAACATCCAATTATTGGTACTGGTTTATCAAATTCCACTTTAGTGATAAGAGAAAATGATTTGAAAAATCATTTAGATTTAGCTTCTTGGAATTATCAGCCAGCACATAATTATTTCCTATTAATTTTGAATGAAGGTGGTATTATTTTATTTATTGCTATTTTTTTGTTTTGGTATTTTGCTTACAAAAAAAGCCGATCACATCGGCTACTGGCATTATTTATAACATTTTTTATCTTAACTTTATTTGATCATTGGCTTTTTAGCTTACCATTAACTTCTGTTTTGCCTTTTTTCTGGTTGGCTTTAATTTGATAATTATTTTGTAAAATAATTAAATCTTTTTCTAAATTTTTAAAGGTTTTATTGATTAGCGCTCTCTCTTCTTTGGGTGCTTTTTTGATAGCGCGGTCTAAATGTTGTTTTAGTAATTTTAATATAGTCGCAGCTGTGCCGAAGTAGTCATTATTATCAACATGAAAGCGTACGCTGGCTTCGTCTTTAATAATTTTTGGTTCTATTTTTTTTATTTGATATTTTTTAATTTTGTTCATGTTTAAATTATGCTGATATATTTCTTTTGGCCAATAATTAAATGGTCAATTATTTCTATATCTAAAATCTTGCCAGCTTCAATCAGGGAGTTAGTAATTTCCGCATCATTGTGACTAGCTTTGATAATTCCAGAAGGATGATTGTGAGCAAGAATGATAGCGCTAGCTCCATATTCTAAAGCAGGTCTAAAAACTTCACGGGCACTTACTATTGAGGTGTCTATGGTTCCAATAGAAATAACTTCATCATGTACTAATTGATAGTGGTTATTGAGATAGAGTCCTCTAAATTGTTCTTTTTTCAAAGTACTCATGTCTTTTAAATAATTAAAAGCTTGATTGGCATTACGAATAGTAATTAAGCCTCCTGGTTTTTTTTGAAATAATCTTCTACCTAGTTCAAAGCAGGCTACTATTTGACAGGCTTTTGTTTCTGGTAATTTTAAATCTTTAGCAATTATTTTAGGATTTTTTTGAATGGTGATTGCCTTTTCCCCATATTCTCTAAGTAATCTGGAGGCCATAGAAAAAACCTCTTCTTTTTTTGTGCCTACTCCAAGCACAATAGCGAGAAGCTCGGCTAAACTTAAAACGCCTGGTCCTTGCGCTATCATCTTTTCTCGTGGCTTCTCACCATTGGCCATGTCGCGCACTTTTTTTATTTTATAAACAGATCCATGCTGAAGAAATTTATTTTCTGATTGAAGTTTATAGGGCATATTTTTATAGATAAAGTCTTTTAATTAAGCTTCGCTTTTAATTATAACAGAGATGTGTTAAATTTAAAATATAAATTTAAAATTATGATTAAACACAAAAGAGATATTCTGTCCAATAAAATGCCGTTAATCCTTATTCCAATGAAGGAAACGCAGACGGTTACAGCGCTGCTCATGGTAAAAACAGGTTCTAAATATGAATCTCGTCAAGAAAGTGGTCTTTCCCACTTTTTAGAGCACATGTTTTTTAAAGGTACTGAAAAAAGGCCAAATACATTAGATATTTCTTCTGATCTTGATGCTTTGGGTGGTGAATTTAATGCTTTTACCTCAAAAGAATATACGGGATATTATGTAAAAGTAGCTTCTTCTAAACTTAAATCAGCTTTAGAGATATTAGCTGACATGATTATTGGCTCAAAATTTGATGCTGAAGAGATTGAGAGAGAAAAAGGAGTAATTATTGAAGAATTAAATATGTATGAAGATAATCCATTAATGCACATTGAAGATGTTTTAGAATCTTGTTTGTATGGTGATACGCCGGCTGGTTGGGACACTATTGGTACTAAGGAAACAATACGCTCTTTTAAGAGAGACGACTTTTTAAGATATTATAAGCGTCAATATGGGGCTAATAGCGCCAGCCTAATTTTAAGCGGAGCTATTACTGCTGGTGATAAAAAAATAGCTAGTCAATTTTTTGGTGTTTTAAAAAATAACGCTTGGCAAGATAAGAAAAAAGTTAAAGAGAGTCAAAAAAAAGCAGCCATTAAGGTGGCTTATAAAAAGATTGATCAAGTTAATTTATCTTTAGCTGCTCGAACTTTTCCAATAGGGCATCCTCAGGAAATGGCTTTAAAATTATTAGCGGTTATTTTAGGCGGTTCAATGAGTTCCCGCTTATTCATCTCGCTGAGAGAGCGTTCTGGTTTAGCTTATTATGTAAAAACTAGTATAGAAACTTATTCTGATTCTGGCTATATGAGCACTCAGGCTGGTGTGCCAAAAGATAAAGTAAGAGCTGCTATTAAAATTATCATAGCGGAGTATAAAAAAATAAAAGAAGAAGGAGTTAGTGAAGCTGAGCTTAAAAAAGCCAAAGATATTTTATCTGGTCGCTTATTGATGCAACTTGAAACAAGCGATGAGGTGGCAAGTTGGTATGGACGTCAGGTTATTTTAAGAAAAAAATTCTTAGATCCAATTGATTTAGAAAAAAGCTTAAGAGCGGTTACTGTAAAAGATGTTAAAAATATAGCTAATAAGGTTATTAGAGAAAATAATCTAAATTTAGCTATAATTGGTCCTATTAATTCAAAGGCAGAAAAAACTTTATTAAATTTATTAAAATTTAATTAACATGTTAGAGAAATTAGCTCAATTAAATAAGGCCCAACAAAAAGCCGTTGATCATCGAGAGGGGCCACTTTTGGTTGTGGCTGGTGCGGGAACGGGTAAAACAATGGTTCTGGTAAGGCGTTTAGCGGAAATTTTACAGACTGAAAAATTAGATAGTGATCGAGTTTTACTTTTAACTTTTACTGAAAAATCTGCAGCTGAAATGGAAGAAAGAGCTGATAGACTTCTTCCTTATGGTTATCTTGATTTATGGATTAATACTTTTCATGCTTTTTGTGAAAGAATTTTAAGAGAACACGCGCTTGATATTGGCATTCCGGCAGATTTTAAATTATTGAATTCCACTGAACAATGGATGCTTATAAAAAAGAATTTAGATGAGTTTAATTTAAACTATTATCGTCCTCTGGGTAATCCAACTAAGTTTATCTCTGAACTCTTAAAACATTTTTCTAAACTTAAAGATGAAAATATAAGTGGAACTGAATATATTGAAGCAGTGGCAAAAATAGAAGCGGACAATGATGAAGATGAAGGAATTAGCGAAAAAGAAAGATTACAAGAATTGGCTAGCGCATACAATACTTATAATCGTTTACTTCTTGAAAATAGTTTGTTAGATTTTGGCGATTTGATTATCTATACACTCAAATTGTTTAATAGTAGACCACGTTTACTAAAATATTATCGAGAAAAGTTTATCTATATTATGATAGATGAATTTCAAGATACTAATTGGGCTCAATATGAATTGGTAAAAATGTTGGCTGCTCCTAATAACAATCTAATGGTAGTTGGTGATGACGATCAAGCGATTTATCGTTTTCGAGGAGCTTCTTTAGCTAATATTATGCAGTTTAAAGAAGACTTTCCTGAGGCAGAAGAAGTTGTATTAATTGAAAATTATCGTTCTCGTCAAGATATTTTAGATACTGCCTATCGTTTTATTTCACATAATAATCCTAATCGTTTAGAAAAAAAACTTGGTATTAATAAAGAATTAATTGCAAAAGGTAGTGCTGCTAAAATGGGTCAAGCACCAGTTTATATTAATTTAGATCGTGAAGAAGATGAGTTGTCTTTCGTGGCTGATAAGATATTGGAAATTTATGAACGTGAACAAAACTCTGAAGATGGTATTTCTTGGTCTGATTTTGCAGTTTTAGCACGCTCTAATGATACAGCAGAAAATTTTGTTAAAGAATTATCACGTAAAGGAATTCCTAATCAGTTTGTTTCTTTAAGAGGTTTGTATTATAAGCCAATTATTTTAGATTGTTTAGCTTATTTACGTTTACTGGATAATTATCATGAGTCTTCGGCTTTATTTAGAGTTTTAAATATCACACCCTTTAGAATATCTCATGCTGATATTATTAATTTAAATCGTTTTGCTCGTCGTAAATCTTGGTCTTTATATGAAACTTTAACTAAGGCTGATCTTGTACCAGACTTAAGCGCGGAAGCAAAGATCCCTATTAGTCGTTTACTAGATTTAATCTCTAAACATTCTGCTTTGGTGGCATCTTCTTTACCTAGTCGTTTATTTTTTAAATTTGTAGAAGAATCGGGAATAATAAAAGATTTAGATATTAATAAAGATCAAGAAATATTTTCTTATTTAAATCAATTTTATAAAAAAATGAAACGCCTTGAGGATGGGGCGCCTGATACGCGTTTGCCGGATTTTATGGCGGCTATGGAATTAGAATTGGATGCAGGAGATACAGGAGCTTTACATTTAGATTTTGTTGACGCTGAAACAGTTAAGGTTATGACAATTCATGCGGCCAAAGGTTTGGAGTTTCCGTATGTATTTTTAGTTAATTTAGCAGATAAAAGATTTCCAACTATTAATAGGAGTGATAAGATTCCGATGCCAGACTTTTTAGTTAAGGAAATTTTAGTAGAATCAAAAGATGCTCATATTGAAGAAGAAAGACGTTTGTTTTATGTAGCTATTACTAGAGCTAAAAGGGAGTTATATGTTACTAGCGCTAAAGATTATGGAGGAGTAAAAGAAAAAAAAGCTTCTTGTTTTATTGACGAAGCTTCTTTTAAGAGTGAAAGTAGAAATTTAAATGTTGAGAGTAATGAATTGCTTAGAGATTTGCAATCAGAAGGGGCCGATTTTTTAGAACAAGCTATAAGTGTAGAAAAGTTACCAGATAAGTTTTCTTTTTCCCAATTAGCTGCGTATGAAACTTGTCCTTTACAGTATAAATATGCTTTTGTTTTAAAAATTCCAGCACCAGATGATAAGCCTAGCTTAATTTTTGGACGGGTCATGCATTCTGTTTTTTATGATTTTTTAAAACCATTAAGCAGTGATTGGCAAACAAGTTTATTTCAAAAAAATATTGATAATAAATTATTTACTTTAAAAAATTTAGACGAAATATTGCGTAAGCGTTGGCAGGACGATGGCTATGAGAGCAATGAAAAAAGAGAAGAATACTGGCAAAAAGCACAAATAGCTATAAAAGGATTTTTAAATGTATTTTTTCCTGATGGCAAGACTAGGCCAGAGCCTTTATATTTAGAAAAAAAATTTGCTTTTAAAATAGGTGGCGAGACGATTAAGGGCACCATTGATCGTGTAGATAAGGTTTCTGGAGGAGTTGAAATTATAGACTATAAAACAGGTAGCCCTAAAACAAAGAAAGATATTCAATGGAAAGAGAAGCGTCAGTTAATTTTATATCAGCTCTTTTTAGAAGATGTTTTACAAATAAAGGTTTTATCTTTAAAATACTATTATGTAGAAGATGCTTCTATAGTTTCTTTTGTGAGTACTGAGAAAGAAAAGGATAAATTACGATCTAATATCAGTGAGCAGATTAAAGCAATTAGAGCCCATCAGTTTGAAGCTACTCCTTCACCGATGTGTAAATTCTGTGACTTTAATAAAATATGTGAGTTTAAACAGAAAAATACTTAATGTATGATTAAAAAATCTTCCTATTTACGTTGGTCTATATATTTCTTGATTTTTAGTATTTGGACTATATGGCTAATCGGTCAAAGAGTGTCGGCTTATGATAGTTATATTGTTAATGATTGTTTGGCTGATATTAGGGTGCAGAGACCAGCCGTTTTAGTTTTAGGGGCAGCTGTATATCAGGATGAAAAAATTAGTGATATTTTTGCTGATCGGCTTGATACGGCCATAGAACTTTATAACGCTGGTTTAGCTAGAAAAATTATTATTAGTGGTGATCATGGTAAATTGGCTTATGATGAAGTTAATGCTGCTAAAAATTATTTATTAGAAAAAAATATACCAGCTGAAGATATTTTTTTAGATCATGCAGGCTTTGATACTTATGATAGTGTCTATCGGGCTAAAAATATTTTTCAAGCAGATTCTTTATTAATTGTAACTCAAGATTTTCATTTAGCTAGAGCTTTATATATTGCTAATAGAATTGATTTAGATGCTTGGGGTTGTAGGGCTGATAAACGTTTTTATCAGAATATTGATTATATGAAAAATAGAGAAAAATTAGCTAAGGTAAAAGCGTGGTTGGATGTTAATTTAAAATCTAGGCCTCGTTTTTTAGGTTCTTTAATTGATTTAAATGGTGATGGACGTGAAACTTGGGATTAATTATAATATTGACTTATGTTAACAGAAGAAAACTTGCTTAATCCGCAAGAAACAATTGAAGAGAAAGATTTAGACCTTTCTTTGAGACCGCGAACCCTTTTAGAATATGTGGGACAGGAAAGAATAAAAGCGAATTTAAACATCGCTATTTTAGCCGCACAACAAAGAAAAGAATCTTTAGATCATGTTTTATTATATGGAGCCCCTGGTTTAGGTAAGACTACTTTAGCACATGTAATTTCCAATGAGCTTAAAGCTAATATTCGCGTTACTTCTGGCCCGGCGATTGAAAAAAGTGGTGATTTGGCTGCTATTTTAAGCAACCTAGAAGAAGGTGATATTTTATTTATTGATGAAATACATCGCCTACCTAAAACTGTCGAAGAAATATTATATCCAGCTATGGAGGATTTTGCTCTTGATATTATTATGGGTAAAGGTCCGAGTGCGAGAACTTTAAGATTGGATTTACCTCATTTTACTATTATTGGTGCCACTACTATGGCCAGTCTTTTATCAGCTCCCTTAAGGGATCGTTTTGGCCTTTCTTATCATTTAGAATTCTATCAAACAGATGAAATGGAAAAGATTATTATGCGTAGTGCCAATATTCTTAAAATAGACCTACCTAAAGACATGGCTCAGGCAATTGCTAGCAGATCTCGTCGGACACCTAGAATTGCTAATCGTTTACTTAAAAGAGTTCGAGATTATTGTCAGGTAAAAAATGCAGGGCATATTACAGATGCTTCTTTAAGTGAAGCTTTTGCTTTATTAGGTATTGATCATTTGGGTTTAGATACTATTGATCGTAAAATTTTAGAAATAATTATAGATAAATTTAGAGGCGGACCAGTTGGTTTAAATACTTTAGCGGCTTCTAGTGGAGAAGAAATTGACACCTTAGAAAATGTCTATGAGCCATATTTATTACAGTTAGGTTTCATTGATCGTTCTCCTCGTGGTAGAGTTGTTACAGCTTTAGCTTATGAGCATCTTGGTCGCAAGCTTGATAGTGATTAGTTAATTGATATTTATGTTAAGTCTAGAAGATTTTAATTTTAATTTACCAGCCAATTTAATTGCTCAAAAACCTCATAATCCTCGCGATCAAGCGAGGCTTTTAGTAATAAATAAAGCAAATGGGAAGATTAGTCATAGTCGTTTTGATAAAATATCAGAATTTTTAAAAGCAGGAGATGTTTTAGTAATTAATAATTCGAAAGTTTTTCCTGCACGTTTATTGGGACATAAAAAAAATAGTGGTGGTAAAATAGAGGTTTTTTTACATCAAGAAAGAATAGGTGGATTATGGGAGTGTTTAATTAAAGGAAAGACAAAACTAGGCTTAGAAGTGGAATTAAGTAAAAAACTTTCAGCTAAGTTAGTTGAGGATCAAAATGATGGTACTTGGCTTTTAAAATTTAATTTATCAGCTAAAAAATTTTGGCAGGAAATTGAAAGTATCGGGCAGGTTCCTTTACCTCCATATATTAAGCCTGATTCTAAACAAAAAAATAGTTTACGTTATCAAACTATTTACGCGGATGAGAAAAAAAGAGGTTCAGTAGCAGCGCCAACAGCTGGGCTTCATTTTAGTACAAGGTTGTTAAATAATTTAAAGAAGCAAGGCGTGATTATCGTTCCCTTAACTTTGCATGTTGGTTTAGGTACTTTTTTAGGAGTCAAGGAAAATGATATTAGGAAGCATAAAATGCATAGTGAGGATTTTTATGTTTCTTTAGATTCTTTAAATCATATTTTTCAAGCCAAGCAAGAAGGACGTAGAGTAATTGCAGTGGGAACAACTAGCTGTAGGGTTTTAGAGTCTTTGGCTCAAGATTTAAATAAGAAAAAATTTATTGCTAATACTGATTATCAGGGATCTACAAATATTTTTATTTATCCTGGTTACAAATTTCTTTTAGTTGATGCTTTAATTACTAATTTTCATTTACCTAAATCTACTTTATTAATGTTAGTTTCTTCTTTAACTGCTCCAGAATATATAAAAAAAGCCTATCAAATTGCTATAAAAAATAGATATTTTTTTTATAGTTATGGCGACGCAATGCTTATTATATAGTAATATATATTAATTATTTAGCGTTTGCTTTTTGTGCAATTTTATGATATGCTCACTAAGTTCTGTTTTTTATAGCTAACTATTAAAATATTTATATTTTAGGCTATAGTTCGCTTATTTTTTAATTATTTTATGAAAATCAAAAATTTTCTCATTCTTGCTTGGGAGGGAATTAAAGTTTTAGCTATTTCTTTTGCTATTATTATTCCAGTACGTTATTTTTTAATTCAACCTTTTTATGTAAAGGGGATGTCAATGGAATCTAGTTTTCAGGATCATGAATATCTAATTATTGATGAAATTAGTTATCGTTTTCGTCCAGCAGAGAGGGGTGAAGTTATTGTTTTTCGTTATCCTTTAAATCCTCAAGAGTATTATATTAAAAGAATTATTGGCCTTCCTGGAGAAGGGGTGCAAGTGAAAGATGCAAAAGTGATTATCTATAATGATGAATATCCTGGTGGCTTAGTCTTGACGGAAAACTATTTAGATGAGAATATGCCTACCTATGCTAATAGTGATGATAGAATAGATTTAGGACCAAATGAATATTTTGTGATGGGAGATAATCGTACAGCCTCTAAAGACTCTAGAGTTTTTGGGCCAGTTAATAAAAGTTTTATTACGGGTCGAGTAATGCTTCGAGGTTGGCCTTTTGATAGAGCTAAAGTTTTTAATGATTCAGTGGATTATAATTTATCTACTCAAAATTAATTATCTATTTTATATTTATGCCTACGAAAAAAAATAACAATAAACAGATAATAGCTAAAAAACCAGTTGAAAGAAAAAGTGTCTCTGCTTTGGATCGTATTTTGGGTATGAAAGATATTAATCCGGTAGAACATCGTTATTTTAAAGCTATTTTAGATAAAGCATCTTCTTTTGCTGATTTATATAGTTTTCACGCAATTAAAACTCCTATTATTGAAAATGCTGATTTATACAAGAAGGCCAATCGTTATAATAACGATAAAGAGATGTATTATGTTGATTGTGAGAAAGGAGAAAAAGCAGTTTTGCGACCAGAAATTACTCAAGGAATTATTCGTACGTATATAGAAAATAATTTTGCTGAATTACCTCAACCAGTACGCTTGTATTCTATTGGACCAGTATTTCGTAAAGAGAAGATGCAAACTGGACGTTATCGCGAATCTAACCAGTTTAATTTAGAGGTTATTGGTGAATCTAAGCCAATGGCAGAGGCATTGCTCATTGCTTCAGCTTATAATTTTTTTAATGATCTAAATGTTTCTTTTCAAATTCAGATTAATAGTTTAGGTAATGCTGAATGTCGTAAGGAGTATAATAGTAAATTGTTAAGTTTCTATAAAGAAAGAGGTAGACGTTCTAAGTTGTGTAATAATTGTAAAAAAAATATTACTACTCACATGTTAGCTTTATTGGATTGCAAGGAAGAAGCTTGTCAGGAAATACTGAGCGAGGCACCACAAATTGCTGATTGTTTGAGTGACGAAAGCAGAGGTCATTTTGCTAAAGTTTTAGAATATTTAGATGAATTAAATATTCCTTATAATTTTAATCCTTATCTTGTTCGTGGTTTAAGCTATTATAATGATACAGTGTTTGAGTTTTGGCCAATGAGTGAAGATGGCAAACTTCAAGCTAAACTAGCTTTAGCAGGTGGAGGTCGTTATGATAATTTAGTTGAAAATTTAGGTGGTAAGCCTACTCCAGCCGTTGGTATTGCTATAGGATTGGAAAGGTTATTAGCTAAGGCTAAGGATAAAATGATTATTCCTGACAATCCAGAGGAGATGATATTTTTAGCTCAATTAGGTGATCAGGCTAAGATTAAATCTTTAGCTTTATTTGAGGAATTAAGATTAGAGGGTTTTAATATTCGCCAATCTTTTTCTACTGATAGTTTAAAGGTGCAAATGGAAGAAGCCGCTCGTCTTAATCCTAAAGTAAGTTTAATTTTAGGAAAAAAAGAAGTAATGGATGAAACTATTTTATTACGTGATATGGAATCTGGCGTACAGGAAACAGTGGCGTTTAAAAAAATAAAAGAAAAGTTAAGAAAAAAAGTAAATAGAAAGGAAGGTGTAATTTATGGCTGATTTTAAAAGAAAACCAGGTGAAAGTTTTGAAGGCTTTTTGCGTAAATTCAAGAAAGGTTTACGTAATAGCAAGCGTCTTGAAAAGGCACGTTCTAAACAACATCTTGAAGTCAAGAAAAGTAAAAGACAACAGAAAATCTATGCTTTAAAGAGTATGGCAATGAAACAAGAAAAAGAATACTTACGTAAAACTGGTAAACTTGAAGAAACTCAAAATAGATAATTTGTTATAAAAAATCACCAATAGTAATATTGGTGATTTTTTGTTATTTAGAAACTTTATTGTTCTTTGTGTTTTTTATCTTTTTTAATGTTTGGTAGTAAACGTTTGATATTTTCTAATGGCCCCTTTTTAGCAAACTGTTTAATACGATCTTTAGCTCTACGGGTTTTAGCAAATTTTAACCAATCTCTATTTGGGTGAAGACGTCCTTTGTCAGTGATAATTTCAACTAGGTCTCCATTTTTCAATTCATGATCTAATCTAGCTAAGTGTTCGTTAATAATAGCACCAGTTGCTTGGTTTCCTATTTTAGTATGAACGGCATAAGCAAAATCAATAGGCGTGGCTTTTTCTGGTAACTCAAAAACATCACCTTGGGGAGAAAATACAAAGATGCGGTCGTTAAAAATATCTAGTTTAATATTTTTGATTAATTCTTGAGTGTCAGAAATTTCTTTTTGAATATCAATAATTTCTTTTACCCAATGAGGTTGAATGCCCTTCATGCCTTTTTCTTTATAATACCAATGAGCCGCTAAACCATATAGCGATTCTTCATGCATTTCTTTGGTTCTAATTTGAAATTCAGTCGCTTTATTATCTGGTCCAAATACAGTGGTATGTAACGAACGATAACCATTTGGCTTGGGTACTGCTATATAATCTTTAAATCTATTAGGTTTTGGGCGCCAAAGGGTGTGAATAACACCTAAAGCCTTATAGCAATCATCAATATTAGGCACTATAATTCTTAAAGCAAAAACGTCGTAGATTTCGTCAAATTTACGATCTTTGCGTTGCATCTTTTGATAAATGCTATACAAATGTTTAAAACGTGCTTCAATTGCATAGCTTAAACCCACTTCATCTAATCGTGGCATTAGTTGATTTTTGATTTTTTGAAAATGTTGATTTCTAGCAGCTTTCTTTTCTACTTCGTATTCATTTTCTAATTCTTCAAATTTTTCTGGATATAGATATTTAAAACAGAGATCTTCTAACTGCCATTTTAGTCGCCAAATACCAAGCATGCCGGCAATAGGAGCATATATTTCTAGAGTTTCTTGGGCAATTCTTTTTTGTTTGTCAGGTGATAAGCCATCAAGAGTGCGTAAATTATGAAGACGGTCACAAAATTTAATAAATATAACTCTAATATCTCCAGTCATGGCTAAAAACATTTTTTTTAAATTTTCTCGATAACGTTCAATGCCTCTATACTTTAGTTTACCCAGTTTTGTGACCCCGGCCACTAAACTTTCCACTTCTTCACCAAAATTGTAGCTTACTTCTTGTAGTGTTCGTCCAGTGTCTTCTGGTACGTCGTGTATTAATCCAGCAATAACAGTTGGTAGGTCGGCTTTAATTTCTGTTAATAAATAGGCAGTATGTAGGGGGTGCTGAATATATGGCTCTCCTGTTTTTCTTTTTTGCCCAGCATGAGCGGCGGCAGCAAATTCATAAGCTAAATAGAGCATGCTGGTATCTTGCCCTGGATGATTTTCTTCAAATTTTTTAACAATCCTTTCTATAGTCATAAAATACTAATTTGTATTTTTCAATTTCATTTTTCTATGTTATAATTAATTTATATATTTAGCTTTTAAATTATACCATGTTCGTGGTTAAATTAAAATAAAATGTCACGTAAAATCATCTATTTTTTGTCAACTTTTATGCTCGTTGGACTGGGTTTAGTGGTGGCAAATTTTGTGTTTGCCCAAGGACCCGATTTAGGCATTAATGAAGTGGACGCAGCCATTTCTTTAAGCTCTACTGATCCGCGAATAATAATTACAAGAATTATTAATATCGTTTTGCTCTTTTTGGGAGTAATTGCTGTTGGTTTAATAATTTATGCTGGTTTCGTTTGGATGACTAGTGGTGGTAGTGAGGATAAGATAGATCAAGCTAAAAAAATTCTTCGTAATGCTGTCATTGGTTTAGTTATTGTTTTATCAGCCTGGGGAATTGCTACCTTTATTTTGACTAAACTTATGGGGGCAATTAATGGTGGTAGCGGTAATAACGGTAACGGATCATCTTCTAATTCCGGTAGTTTAATTGGGACTGGTGCTTTGGGAGCTTGTACAGTTGAGAGAGTGTATCCTGAACCAGGACAAAAAGATGTAGCTAGAAATACTTCTATTATAATTAGCTTTAAAGAAGCTTTGGCTTTAAATACAGTTTGTCAAAATGAGTCAGGGGATGCCTGTGATTGTGATAATGCCAGCTGTAATTTAATGAATCCAGATAATATTAGAATTTTTAGAGAAGATTTTGGCGATAGTTGCGAAAGCGATACTTGTCCAGATGATAGTCTAAATGTTAATAGGGCGATTGTTAGTGCTTCAGCTGATTATCGCACTTTTATTATAAAACCTAGTGAATTATTAGGAAGAAGTGATGGCAATACTGCTTATTCGGCAAAATTAACTAATGGTCTTTTAAATACGGATGGACAATCTATTTTTAAAACATGTAATAATGATTTTTTTGTTTGGAATTTTGAAGTAAGCAATCAACTAGATCTTACTCCTCCACAGGTAAAGGTAAATGGTATTTTTCCTTTGCCGGATAATGAAATGGATATTACTTCGCAAAATAGCACAGCTATGGCTGCTACTGCTTCTATTCAGGTTCAAGCTTGTCCTAATACTTACCAAGCAGCTAGCATTATTAATGTTGTGTCGACTGCTGGTAATTATAGCGCTAGTGCGGTAATAGATTCTAATTATCATGCTAGTTTTAATCAATTAGCAGTTGTATCTACGGTTGATAATACTCAGGCTCAGCTATTTTTTGGAGCATCTCTTTTAGGAGCAGCTACTTGGCAAGGTAATCAAATTAATTTTCCTAACTTTTTTAATTTAACAGTTGATGGTCATGATGCTGGTAGTTCTTGGAATGTATCTTTGCAACCAGAAGTGTTAGCTGATCGAATTTCAATAGGGGCTAATTCTTATATTTTTACTCAGAATGCAGGTAATAATTCTATTGTTATTAATCCGTCAAATTGTGCTCCTAGTATTGTTGCTTCGGCTATTAATTTAGCTATTAGTGGCAATCCTGAAGTTAATTCCAGTAATCAAGGAGCTTCAGTTTTGTTAAGTGCTAAAGTGGCCGGTTCTTCTGGTAATAGTATTTATTTAAGTACTAATAATCCGCAAACTTTATTAATTCAAGCTTTTAGCGGTGGTGTTGATAAGTTGGTGAATAAAGAAGTTAGACATCGCGTTGATCGTCCTATGAACTCAGTTATTCAAATTAATTTTAATGAAGCTATTAATCCTGTTTTAGTTTCTGGTTTAGCTAATGAAGTAGCAAATAATATTCGAGTTGTTAATGCGAATATTAATGCTAGAGCTGCTAATGAAGCCTGTTCTCAAGATTCTGAATGTGCTTCATATAGTTGTTCTAATAACATTTGTGCAGGTGATTATTTGTCTGGTCGTTTTACAGTTTCTAATATGTATAAAACCTTAGAATTTAAATCAGATGTACAGTGTGGACAAAATGCTTGTGGCGACCCTATCTATTGTCTTCCGGCTAATAGTCACTTAGCGGTACGTTTAAGAGCTTCTGATTTGCAGACATGTCAAAGTAATGAGGACTGTACTCCTTTTGCTCCTTTTAGCGTTTGTGGCGAGTCAAACTCTTTTAATGTTTGCCAGGATGAAAATGGTGTTAATTATCCAGTTGCTAATTTAAATAATTTAAATGGCATAGTTGATGCTGCTTCTAATTCTTTTGATGGTAATCGAAATAATTTTGCTGAAGGACCTTTAGCTTTTTATAATGAAAATAATCCTCAAGCGACGGTAAAAGATAGTTATTTGTGGAGTTTTTATATTAGTGATCAAATTATGTCCGATCCTCCTCAAGTTACTTTTATTAATCCAGAAATAGCTGTCAGTGGTGCTGATACTAAAGCACCAATACAAATCAATTTTAACACCTTAATGTTAAATGAAAGTTTGCGCACTGGTAGTGTGATGATTGGTAGCGAAGGAGAAGAGTCTAATCATCATTTGCTTAATATTATGACATCATCTCCAAGTCCTTTGGGTTATTGGGTAAGTGCTGATAATAAAGATGTTTTTCCTTTAGACGGAGAACCTGATACTACTTTTGTTTATTTAAATCATACTGATTTTGCAGATTCAGTTAGCTATAGAGCTCAGATTGGTTCTGGCTTAAAAGATATTTATCAAAATTGTTTTAAACCAAGTGCGGGTTTAGATTGTAGCGCTGATGCTGCTAATCCTTCTTGTTGTAATGGAGTGCCAACTTCTATGTTAGATTTAGATGGTAATTGTCCTTAATATATTTTAATAATTAAAGAAGTGTCTTTTCAAATTAAATAATTTAATTTGATTAAGATGTTTTCGTGGCTTTGTGTTTAAAAAAAATAAAAAATTTTTACGTTATTTTCTAGCCTTCCTTTTTCTTAGTGGTCTTTTTTTGACCGCTTATTCAGTTAATGCTCAAGTAGACATGGGTACGGATGTGATAGCTGATAATATAAGTTTAAGCAGTGACGATCCTCGGGCAATTGCAGCTAGAGTAATAAATATTGTGATGTTGGTATTAGGAGTTTTAGCGGTTGGTTTGATTTTATGGGGTGGTTTTATTTGGATGACTAGTGGTGGCAGTGAAGATAAAATAGATCAAGCTAAAAAAATTCTTAAAAATGGTGTAATAGGACTAGTTATTATTTTATCTGCTTGGGGCATTGCTACGTTCGTATTAAATAAATTAATGGATGCTACAAATGGAGGTGGCGGAAATGGTGGATCTTCTTGTACAACTGGTCAGGTGCTTGCTTGCGGTTGTGGCGGATCAATGACTTGTACTGAAGGATCTTGGGGTCCCTGTTTAAATAGCGATTGTGGAGGCACTGGTGGTCCTACTTATTGTGACAGTAGTCCTTTACCTGAGTGTCAACCAGAAGATCAGATATGTTCCGAAGATAAATATTGTGAAGTTAGCTCTTGTGAGTGTGTCTCAAAAGGAAATTTAGGTGATGCTTGTAATGCTGATCCTGAAAATCAAAGTTGTATAGCTGATGATAATTTATGTGCGGAATATTTAAGTTGTAGTCCGGACACTTGTACTTGCTATGGACCTCCGGTAATTAGTAGCATTAGTCCAGTGGGAGGTTTCTGCGATAACGATATTAATCAAAGTTGTGTTAACGATGATGATTGTACTGGTGTTTGTAATACAACAGTGCCGAATGGTGCACTAAATAATTTTATTACTATTAATGGCTCAAATTTTGGTGATTATAATGCTGTTAGTAGCCAAGTTTTATTTAATGTAAATATTCCTGGAGTTGAACCTACTAATTTAAATCCAAATTGTGTTAATTCTTGGACTAATGATCAAATTATAATTGCTGTTCCAACAGGAGTTAGCAATGGAGCAATAACAGTGGTAACAGCTGATAATCAAAGTGATAGTAGCGGTGATGATATGGGGCCAGTTTTGCCAGATTTTATTGTTAATAATATTGTGCGCCCTGGTCTTTGTTTAATGAGTCCAAGTGCTGGTACTTTAAGTGATCAAGTTACTTATCAAGGTTTTAATTTATTTTCAGCTGAAGCTTATTTTGGTAATTATCAAACTAATGTGAGGGGTTTAGACTCATTGTTTATTGATCCAGCTGGTTTAGATGGAAACGCTACTGTCCCTAATGTAAAAGAGGGTAAAATGAGTAGTTTTGTGCTAGCTGATGTTAGTGGTAATCAACAAAAAAGTAATTACGTGAGTTTTTATAAAAATTCCAATCCTAACGCTGGCCCTTATATTAGTTATTTTGAACCAGCGATTGGTAGGGCGGGTCAATATGTTACTATTTATGGTGGTGGTTTTGGCGGTGCTCAAGGATTTTCTAAGGTATATTTTGGTGGAGTTGAGGCTGATTATGAATTTCCGGAAATTTGTGCTGACTCGATTTGGAAAGATAGTCAAATTATTGTTAAAGTACCTGCCGGTTTAGTTGATGGTGCTTATCCTATTTCTATTCAGTTAAATAACGAAGAAATCACTTCTCAAAATGCTAATCCAAATGTTTTTAATGTAGACGCAAATCAATCTCTTTACACAAGTATTTGTCGCATTTCTCCTTCACGTGGTCAAGTAGGAACAAGTGTAAATATTTGGGGTGAATATTTTGGTGATGTAAATGGCAGCGCTTTAGCGGTCTTTACTCCTAATCAGACTGTTGTTGAAAATATTAGTCTTGAACAAGGTGCTCAGAAGATAGTGCCTGATGTTCCTTTAGGTGCTAGCAGCGGTCCTTTGCGAGTTATGAAAAATGGAGAGTGGGGTAATAGTGTGAATTTTGAAGTAGGTGTTTGTCATAGTAATAGTGAATGTGGTGGTGATGTTTGTTGTCCAACGGGTAGTTACAGACAGAATGAGTGTGTTAATTCTTTGGCGGAATGTTATATTAATATTCCTAATTCCGTTTTTGAATGGAATTTTTCTACTGGCTTTGGCGGAGTTGGAACTTCTACTCCTTTTGATAGTTGTCAGGGTATGGCTAGCTCACTTGGAGCTTGCCAGGTAGGGGCTTTTTGTCCAAATTCAGCTGGTCAATGTTCTCCTTTTCAAGGAGGGATTCAAACTCTTGGCGCTTGTGATGCAAGTTGTAATTCAATTCCTGCTTGTACTGGCGGAGCTTGTATTTATGATAGTGAAAGAGATGTTTGTTTGTTAAGCGCTAGTACTTGTTCTCCTAGTTCTATATTAGAATATAGTTTAAACGGAGTAAGTTATAGTGCGCCACAGACCTGTAGTGTATATAGTGAATTTAATAATCAAAGTCATTGGGGAATCAAGGTTCCAACTTCTTGTCCAACAGGTTGGACAAAATTATCAGGAAATCGTTGTGTTGATAGTACTAGTAGTACTAATTCTAGCTGTTCTTTGTGTGAAAATAATTTAGAATGTCTAGCCTTGGGTAACGGACAGGGTGTTTGTGCTACTGATAATCTTTGTCCTTCTGGTGCTAGTTGTAGCGCTAATGTTTGCATTAGTAGTAGCTCTGCTCGCTGTGATTGTTGTTGTGAGATAGGTCAAGATGCTCGAGATTGTTGTGCTCCTTTAGTTTGTGAAGGTACTTGTGGTAGTGATACCAGTGACGATGATTCTGGTTTTGGTCAATGTTCAGGTTGTGCTATCTCTAATGGTAGCGGAGGTTTTGATATTGCTACTTCTGATCAAGCTTGTAATTGTTCTCTTAGTTCTGGTAAATATTGTGATACCAGTGTGCCTACTGGAGTGTGTAATGACTGCAGTCGTCTTTCAAGAGAAGCTTGTATAGATCATAGCGGTACTTGTTGTCTTGATTCTAAAGGAACAGATAGTATTGGTGATGATGTTTGTGTTGGTGGTGATGGCATGGCTTTAACAAATGATCCAACTAGTAGTGATTATGGTTATTGTGCTTATTATAACTGTCAAGATGAAACTGGTGATCCTGCTTTGTGTGATATCGATAATCCTCAAAAAATAGGACTTTTTAGAAATCAGGATTACTGTACTGATTCTTGTGCTAATAATCCGGGACTTAATTTTTGTAATCAACATGATGGTGATTATGCTTCTTGTACAGCTGCTTCTGATTGTTGTTTTAACTTTAGTGATAGTAAATGCATTGGTGGAGATAGTATTAGTGAGATAGACGGTTATTGTGCCTATTATAATTGTCAGGCTGCTCCTAATGAAGATCAGTGTAATTTAATTCCTAGCATGGTTGGTGCTTATAATAATACTGCTAGCTGTATTGCAAATTGTGAAGCTGGTTCTGTTGGTGGTGCAGGTAAGGATTGTCGAAATTTTAATACTTCTAGTAGTTGTAATACTTCTTTTTGTTCTTCGCCTTTTGCCTGTTTAAATGAAGCTGGTGGTTTAGGACTTCCAGGTGACTGTGGTACTTGTTGTTGTCAGGTTGGCAACCCAAGTTCTTGTGCTGATATTGGTAACGGCAGTTTAGTTTGTCAGCCGAATCAAACGCCGTGTGATGGTGAAAATCGTGGTTTATGTTGTGGTTGTAGTGCTGACTTAGATTGTGGTGATGCGGTTAATTTAGGATGTGATTCAGGTACATGTTGTCGTACTCGTCCTCATATTATTACCGACGAACTTGTTCCAGCACATGGGTCTGATGGCATTTGTCGTAATGCTGGTATTCTTATTCCCTTTGACGCATTAATGGATAGCACTAGTTTAAAAAATAATATTATTTTGTTTGAAGAGCGTGATTACATAGACGGCCCTTGTCCTGCTGGCACTTTCGTAGCCAAGCTCAATCAAGAGAATACGTCGTTGGCTAGTCGTATTAACAGTACTCTGAAAAAGACTTTTTATTTAATTAAATCTATTTTTAATAATAATTATATTTCTGAATCAGCTTTAGCTCATTCATTGCCAACAGATAGTAAATTATATTGTTCTGTTCCAGGGTCAATATCGGTTAAGAATAGCGGTGTTGGTAGCGTGGTTGAATTTAAGCCTAAAAAAATGCTTTCAGCGGATACAACCTATTATTTAGTGGTTAAAGGTGATGAAACTCTAAATAGTGATACAGGTGTTTTGAGTAGCTGGTCAGTAGGGATGAATGGTCAAGGATTTTTAGATTTAAGTAATGGTTCTTATGTTGAGGGAGAAAATATTAGTTTCAATAATTTAAACTTTCATAATTCTTATATTTCTAGTTTTGCTACTTTAGCCGATCAAGGTACTAATAGTGGTGTTTGTACTATTGAATATATTAAAACTGAACCTAATTCTTATTTATTTCAAACGACTGAAAATAGCTTAGAAGAGGATGATACGGATATAAATAGCGCTAGCTTTGATACTATTAGTGATAGTGATAAATTATTTACGGTTAATGCTTATAGTAGTGATAATCAATTACTAGTACCAAGCACGGCTTATTATTGGGATTGGGATTGGGATATTTTAAATACTAATATTGCTACTCTTAATAATTTAAACGCTTTAAGTTCTAACCAGGCTTTTGTTTCAGCTGTTAGTGGTGTAGTTGATTCTTCGACTGTAATGAGAACGCAACTTGATATGAGTCGTTTTAGTTCTTCTGGTTGTGATAGTAGTCCTAGCTGCGTTTGTGCTGAACCGGGATGTTTAAATAATTGTTGCAATCTATATAACGATGGCAATGGTTTAGAAATTGATACTCCTTTATTTGTATTTATTTGTCAAAATCCTTGGCCAGCAATTCAAGCAGGTTCTTTAGCTTGGTCTCCTTGGTATGATACTTGTGAAGGAGCCACTGGAAATTGTGCTAATTATAATTATCAATTCTATTATTGTCGTGATAATGGTGCTGATGGTTTAGCTGATGACCTGCCAGCTATGATTAATCCTGGTCTTATTCTTGGTGTTAATGAAGCTTTGGTTTGTAGTGAGGGACAAACAGCCTGTTCTAGTTTAGGTTCTTATTGCGGTCCAGATAATAATGGCGATGGCCATGGTGATGGTTTCTGTGTTTGGAGTATTTTAAAGGAATCATATTTTTTTAGAGAAGCAAAACCAAGTATTGGCGCCATTACTGCCGCCATTGATCTTACGGACGGACATAGCGTTAGCGTGCAGTGGTATGGTGATTCTAGTTTAATATATAATAGTAATGCAGCTCAACTGGGTAAATATCGACTTTATTATGCTCCTGAAAATTCTGGTACCTGGTCTTTTCAAGATGTTAAGCCTAGTGCACTAACTACGGCTGATACTACTAGTCCTGTTTGTAATCCTTTAGTTCCTAGTGAGGGACAAAATTATGTATGTGAGAAAATTATTAGCGGTTTAGATAATAATACTAATTATCGTTTTAAAGTTTCAGCAATTTCTGCTAATCAAGTTGAAAGTGCTTTATCTGACGAAAAAACAGCTCTTGTTACTGACGCCATTGCTCCTGCTCGTCCACAAAATTTAAACGCTTTAGTAGTTAATGGGCAAAGATTACGTTTAACTTGGAGCGCTAATACAGATGATACTAGTTTTTATCGTCTTTATCAGGGAATTAATAGTGGTCAATATGGTCAATCGTTTGACTCTGATAATAGTGCTACTAGTTTAGAACTTGATGTGCGACAGTTTACTCAAGGACTTAATTATTTTGCTTTAAGCGCTATAGATGCTTCTGGAAATGAAAGTGTCA
>CAYSZD010000010.1:0-31162 GCA_964435515.1 uncultured Gammaproteobacteria bacterium
CTTAATGTACTTAACACTTATCCCCAGGAGGTAACTTCAATTCTGCAACAGTACAATTTTTTAAATTAATGAATATTTTTGCTATAATGTATTTAAGTTGTCTATTTATAATTGAAATTTCTTAAATTAAACTATTTATGCCTATAAAACAATTAAGGCCAGTAAGTTCTCCAAAGGCTGATTTTTGGCGAAAAAATCAAAAAAAACCTAAAAATAAGAAAAAATTGTTACAAAAAATATTATTATTTTCCCTATTTCTTGCTTCAATTGCTATTTTAGTAATTTTTATTTTTATAGCTAGACTCTCTAGCAATCTACCTGAACCAAATCAATTAATTGACAGGGAAGTGGCCCAAAGCACAAAAATATATGATCGTAGCGGTGAACATTTATTATACGAGATTCATGGAGAAGAAAAAAGAACTTTAATTAGTTTAGAAGATATTCCTGAACAAATAAAACAAGCAACCATATCAATAGAAGATAAAAATTTCTACAAACATGGTGGCTTTAGTGTTTGGGCTATGTTTAGAACCGCTGTTACTAATGTATTATATAATCGTCGTGCTGGTGGCTCCACATTAACTCAACAATTTGTTAAAAATGCGATTTTAAGTTCAGAAAAAAGTTATGTCAGAAAAATAAAAGAAATAATACTAGCTCAAAGGATAGAAAAAAAGTTTAGTAAAGATGAAATACTACAGATGTATTTAAATGAAATACCATATGGATCAAATGCTTATGGCGTTGAAGCTGCTAGTCAAAAATTCTTTGCCAAAAGTGTTAAAGATATAAACGTTGCTGAGGCCGCTTTATTAGCCGCTCTTCCTCAAGCACCTAGTCGTTATTCTCCTTATGGTCCAAATTTAGATTTACTTTTAGGAAGAAAAGATTATATTTTAGATTTAATGGCCGAACAAGGATATATCACTAACAGTGAAAAAGAGGCAGCTAAAAGTTATGAAATTAAATTCACTAAACAGGAAACTAGTATATTTGCCCCTCATTTTGTCATGATGGTTAGATCTTTGTTGTCAGAAAAATATGGAGAAATAGAAATGGAAAGAAGTGGTTTTAAAATATATACAACCATAGATTGGGATAAACAAAATATAGCTGAAGAAGTAATAAAAGAAAAAACAGAAAATTATCAAGAAAAATATTCAGCCAATAATGCAGCTTTAGTAGCAATTGATCCAAAAACAGGACAAGTGCTAGCTATGGTTGGTTCAAGAGATTATTTTGATGATTCTATTGATGGTCAAGTAAATGTTACTGATAGGCCTCGTCAACCAGGATCTTCAATGAAACCACTTGTTTATGCCTCTTTATTTGAACAGGGTTATAAAACCACCACCAAACTCTATGATGTAGTGACTAATTTTTCAACTGATAGCGGCGCCTCTTATACTCCTAAAAATTACAATGGCAAGGAGTTGGGTCCAGTAAGCATTAGACAGGCCCTAGCAGGCTCATTAAACATCCCAGCTGTGAAAGCTATATATTTAGCCGGAATCAATCAAGTGTTGAACCTGGCCGAGAATATGGGCTATAGCACATTATCAGACAGAAGCCGTTTTGGATTGTCATTAGTGTTAGGTGGTGGTGAAGTAAAAATGTTAGAACATGTTAATGCTTTTAGTGCTTTTGCTAGAGAGGGCGAAATGCACAATTTGTCCTTTATTTTAAAAGTTGAAGATAAAGATGGAAAAGTTATAGAAGAATATCAAAATAAAAATAAAAGGGTTTTAAGTGCCTTATCAGCCAGAATGATTAATGATATTTTAAGTGATAATGGAGCTAGGGCTTATATTTTTGGAGAAAAAAATTGGCTAACACTAAGTGATCGTCCAGTAGCAGCTAAAACTGGAACTACAAATGATTTTAAAGATGCTTGGACAATAGGCTATACTCCTTCTTTGGTGGCTGGTGTATGGATTGGTAATACTGATAGCTCTGAGATGAGCCGTGGAGCTGATGGTAGTATAGTGGCTGCTCCAATATGGAATGAGTTTATGAAAAGGTCTTTAACTGGGACACCAATAGAAGGTTTTAATAAACTAGAAGAACAAAAAAGCGGTAAAGCAGCTATTGATGGAGACATAGAATATGTTAAAAAAATTATTATTGATAAAGAGACAGGTTTTATAGCTACAGATGCTACCCCAGAAGACTTAAAAGAAGAAATAGAAATATTTAATCATAAGTCTATACTTTTTTATGTAGATAAAAATGACCCACTAGGACCCGAGCCTAAAAACCCAGAAAAAGATCCTCAATATAATGCCTGGGAAGATGCAGTACAAAGATGGAGTAAAGAAAATGAGCAAGAAAGTAATGAAAATTTACTAAATAAAATTGATTTAATAAAACCTGAAAATAAACCAATAATTACAATTATCAGCCCAGAAGAAGGTGAATTAATTAATGCTAATACTTTAAATGTTAAAATAAAAGTTGAAGCTCCAAGAGAAATTAGTAGTATTAGATATCAAATTAATGAAAATAGATTACCTGGTTTAGGTTCAGATGAATTAATAAACATCTCTTTAGCTGGTTTAGATAATGGTTATCAAAAATTAAACGTTCTAGCTTGTGACGATGTTGGTAATTGTGAAAATAAAATCGTAAATTTTAATTTAAATAGATAAAAAATAATAAATAAAAATCCACCAGTAATTTTGGTGGATTTTTATTTTTCTAACCATATAACAATTAACTTCTAATAGGCATAATTATATAATTGTAACAATCATCTTTATTTGAAACCAGTTGACATGGTGTGTTGCTGTTAATAATTTTTAAAATAACTTTATCACCATCTAAAACATTAAGTCCGTCTAATAAATATCTATAATTTACAGAAATGTCATTTTCTTCACCACTAAATTCACAGGGTACATCTACAGAACTTTCGCCACTTTGATTAGAAGCTGCATAAACATTTAATATTTTTTTTCTAAACACCAAGGAAATATCATAAATACCGTTCTTAGAAAAAACAGCCGCCGCTTTTATTGCTCTTATAAAATCACTTCTATTTATTTCTACTTCTGTCTTATATTTTTCAGGTATTATTTGTTTATAATCTGGGTATTGACCATTAATAGTTCTTGATATTAGCTCAACAGATGAAAAAGAAAAAAGAATTTGATTATCTGATAAATATATATTAATTAAATCTGAATCAATTGATTTAGCGTCGTTTGTAATACCAGATATTATCCTTAAAACCTCGTTAATTGTTTTTGCTGGAACAATAAGTTCTTTCTCTTTTAAATTATTTGTCTTTAAATTAACAACTACCTCTGCTAAACGATAACTATCAGTAGCTGCTATGGTTACAGAAGTATCATTAAATTTAAAATAAACACCAGATAACTCAAGTCTATTATCACTATTTGCAACAGCAAACACAACTGATGAAATTGCTTTTTTAAAATCAAAAATACTTAAACTACAACCAGTATTTTTATCAATATTTGGTATAAGTGGAAACTCTTTAGCCTCTTCTCCTTTAATTTTGGTTTTATAATTACCACATTTAATAGAGATATTATTTTCACTTTCATTAAATTGAACATTTTCTTCTGGTAATAAATTAACATAATCACTAAAAAGCTTAGCGTCTACTGTTGTCTCTCCAAATTCTTCAACTTTAGCTCGAAGTTGGTGAGTTATACCTATTTCTAAATTAGTGCTAATTAATTCTAGTCCTGAATCATTTGCTTTAATTAAAATATTATTTAATATTGGTAAATTAATATTTTTATTATTTATATGACTAACTATAGATAATCCTTTTTTTAAATTTTCTTGTAAACAGATTAGTTTCATATTATTTATTATATATTTATATATATTTAATAATAGTAATAATAAGGCTTGTTAATAATTATAATTTTGGGCTTTTTTTACTTATTATTAAACAATTATTCTTGTGTGTATTTATATTGATTAACTGTGTTTTAGTGGGTCTTGATTTGGGTATTACTTTTAGTTGTGTTTAAAAGAGATAGTTTTATACAATTACCGACTAGTTTTAATAACAAGAAATAAACAGAAAAAAACATCTTATCCATAACTTATTCACAATTAATATGGGTGATTGCTTAATGTTTGTTTAATTGATGCTATTTCTTGTTTAAGTTTTTCGTTTTCATTTTCCTTTACCTCTTTAAGAATTTTATTATAAGCATGCATAGCGGTTGTGTGATCGCGCCCACCTATTTCATTACCAATACTAGGGTATGAAGAACCTAATTCTTCTCTAATTAAATAAATAGCTATTTGTCTTGGTTTTACTAATTCTTTTTTTCGACTACTACCTGTAATTTCTTTAATATTTAATTCATAAAAATGAGCAACAGCTTCAATTATATCTTTTGCATTCATTGATTTAGCTTGGATATCTGAAACATAATCACTTAAAGCGGTTTTTACACTTTTAAGGGTTGGTACTGAATTATTTAATTGGTGTAAGACAATAACCTTGTTTAAGGCTCCCTCTAATTCTCTAATATTATTTTGTACATTGTTAGCAATATATATTAAAACGTCCTTATCTAAGGGAAAGTTTTTTTCTAGAGATTTATTTTCTAGAATAGCAATTTTAGTTTCCATATCTGGTTTACCAACATCGGCCACCATACCAGACTCAAAGCGTGATATAAGTCTTTTTTCTATAGCAGGAATAGATTTTGGCGGCCTATCAGATGTCATTACTATTTGTTTGTCGCCTTGTTGTAATTCATTAAAAGTATGAAAAAATTCTTCTTGAGTACCATCCTTTCCACCCATAAATTGAACATCATCAATAAGAAGAAGATCTACATTTCTGTAAGCATTTTTAAAATCTTTTGCTTTTCCTGTTTGCACAGCCTGAATATAATTATTAGTAAACTTTTCACTAGTTGTATAAAGAATTTTGTCAGTAAATTTTGAAGCCTCATTTCCGATAGCTTGTAATAAATGAGTTTTTCCTAAACCGACACCACCATAAATAAATAAAGGATTATAAGCTTTACCTAAATTATTTACTACTGCCTTACAAGCAGCGTGAGCTAGTTCATTTCCTTTACCAACTATAAAGTTTTCAAAAAGATAACGAGGGTTTAAGCCAAATTTTGAGGGGGTTTCTATTCTAATTTCTTTAACTGTATTTATTTGTGGTTTTTCGCTTATACTTTTATTATTAGTTTTTTCTTCAACTGGATTGTGTTTTTGTAATTCAATTTTATAAATAATTTCACTAATTTTTTGTTTACTTATTTTTTCTAGAGAATGAATAATATTTTTATGATATTTTTCTTCAAGCCATTTTTTTACAAAACCATTAGGAACACAAATAATAACCTTTTCGTTTTCAAAAGAAGATACAAAAGTATCTTTAAACCAAGTTATAAAATTAGCCCTTGTTAGGCTAACTTCTAATTCTCCTAACACAGCTCTCCAAATTTGTTCGTTGTTCATATTTTTATAGTATCATTATAGTTTATATAATCCTTATTAACAAGCTAAAATGTAGAGTTTTATGTTAAAAAGATGTTAATAAAAAGTTGATAAGTCTTCTTTGTAAATCTTGACCTTTCAAAAAAAGAATGTTATGTTGTTGGTATTCGTTTAATTAATTAGTAAATATGCCAAAGAGAACTTATCAGCCAAACAAGAAAAGAGCTCAAAAAACACACGGGTTTTTAAAGAGAATGAGTACTGAAGATGGTAGAAATGTTTTAAAAAGTCGTCGAGATAAAGGAAGAAAAGTTTTATCTAAATAATTTGGTGTTGAGCAATGTTGCCAAAAATCCAAAAAATACATCTAGATAAAGAGTTTAATGAAATTTTTAAGACCGGCCGTAGTGCATATGGGCGGTTTTTAGGCGTTAAAATTAAAGAAAATAATTTAGAATATAGTCGTTTTGCTGTTATATTAGGTTTAAAAGTAGAAAAGAGTGCTGTTAAAAGACATTTTTTAAAAAGACGTATATTTAAATTATTACAAGAACAACAAAATAATTTAAATTTTTTTGGAGATTGTGTTATAATTGCCTTACCAACTATAAAAAAAGCTAATTTAGATGAATTAAAAACTGAAGTGATGGAAATATTTCTTAAATTATCTAAAAAAAGATAAATTATTTATGTTAAGGTATATATCTCAGTTATTTGGAAGAATAATGATAGTAATTATCAAAATATATCAAAGAACATTTTCTTTTGACCATGGTCCTTTTAAGCTAATGCATCCTCATGGTTTTTGTCGTTTTCATCCCACATGTTCAGAATATAGCATTCAAGCAATTAAAAAATATGGACCAATTAAAGGAGGTCTAATGGCCACTTGGCGAATTTTACGCTGTAATCCATTTAATAAAGGCGGTAACGATCCGCTTAAATAAAATTATATGTATCATCTTTTTCAAGTTATCTTTTATCAACCAATATTAAATTTAGTTATTTTTTTATATAATAATGTATCTTTTCATGATCTAGGCTTAGCTATAATTATATTAACAATAATTATTAAGGCAATTTTATGGCCATTATCTCGTAAATCAATTGAATCTCAAAAATCACTACAAGATATTCAGCCAAAAATTGATGAATTAAAGAAAAAATATAAAGATGATAAACAATTAATGGGTCAAGAATTAATGAATCTATATAAAGAACATAAAGTTAATCCTTTTTCATCTTGCTTACCATTATTAATTCAATTACCATTTTTTATTGCTGTTTTTCGTGTTTTTAGGGATGGAGTTGATAGTCATTTAGAGTTATTATATTCATTTGTTTCAAGACCAGAGAATATAAATAGTATATTTTTAGGTTTTATGGATTTGTCTCAGCCAATTATTTATTTGGCTGTCTTGGCAGGAGCCGCTCAATTCTGGCAAGCTAAAATGATGATGAATAAAAATAAAAAGAAAAAAGAGCTTATTGTTAGCTCTGATAAAAAAAGTAAGGAGGATAGTATGTCTGCTATTATGAGTAAGCAAATGTTGTACTTTATGCCAGCTTTAACCATTTTTATTGGTATAACTTTACCAGGTGGACTTACTTTGTATTGGTTTGTTCTAACTCTTTTAACAATTTTACAACAATCTTTAGTAAATAAAAATACAGATAGCTCTGATAAAAATAAAATAGTTGAAGGAGAAGTGATAGTTTAATTACTTAAAATTTAAAAAATATAATACAAAAAATCACTGATTAACAGTGATTTTTTAATTGAAGCTTCTATTTTTGCCTACTATTATATTTATTTTTTGTTTTAATAAACCTATTTCTATAGGTATGGGCTCACTTATACATGAATCAAGCAATAATTCACCACTACCTTTTATTTTGATATTATTAGTAGCAATAAAAGTCTCATCTTTGCCTTTATTAATACTGATGTTTAATAATTGGTCCTTGGGATTTATTTTTTCTAAATAAGGAATGTTCTTGTTATTATTAATATTAATAATTTGAAGTAAGACGTTCTTTTTAATTTCTAATTGATAAGCATTATCTATTTCTACTTCAGCAAAGGTAGTAACAAGTTCGGCTTTATTTAAAAATATATTTTTTCCTGCCCAGGCTATATCTATTGTTTCTACTCGGCGAGCTAGGATTATATTACAAGACTCTTCACCTTTATTAATGCCAAGGGAGTCAGCAATAGAATTATTATCTCCTATTGGAATTATTGAAAAAAGAATTTCTTTTTGAAATAAATCGTAAGCTTTATTGCTAACTAATGCGCTAACAACTTTATTTACGGTCTCGTTATTACCCACAGCTATAATATTTTTTGCCCCATTTTTAACTTCCGCCTGTATAACTTCGCGAACATTTTTAATTGTCCCAAGTCTTATTATTTTGCCATTTAAGCCCAAGTCTGTTAAGCGGATTTCAATTTTAGTAAGGATACGTCGATAACGAGTTTTATTCAAAAAATCATCATATATATAAACATTCATACGAAAATTTAAACCGCATCTTCAATGGTTTTTATATTTTCAGATTTTTTATTTTGATCAGCAGATACTATAATTTGGCCACTAATTAATGCTCCTCTTTCAATAGATATTTCACCACAATGAACATCTCCGGTAATTTGAGCATTTTTACCAATAGCTAAATATTTTTTTATTTTAATATTGCCACTAATATCACCACTAATAAAAGCTTCACTAGCTTCAACATTAGCATTTACCTTAGCTTTTTCACCAATAAAAACATTCGCATCTGTTTTTAAGGATCCTTCTAAAATGCCTTCAACCACAATATCACCTTTGCCACTAAAATTTCCTTTAACTTTAATAGAGGGACCAATAATTGTTTCGGCATCTTTAAATTTTTCTAATTTATTGTCTTTGCTAAACATAAACTTAAACAATTCGTTTCCTCCAAAACGAATCAGGCTATTAAATTTAATTTTTTATAACTTCTTTCATATATTAGAACATAATCATATTATTGTCAAAAACATATACTTTGTTTAATTGCTTGTAAAAAAGTTTTTTTTCAGTTATCATATTTTTATCCTCGCCCTTGTAGTTTAATGGATAAAACAAGAACCTCCTAAGTTCTAGATCCAGGTTCGATTCCTGGTGGGAGCACTTTAATATTTTGGCTAATATTCAATAAATAATAGAACATTGTTATCAAATAATTGTGAAAAGACCAATCTTCTCAATTATTTTGTAGTTTAAAAGACATTTGTTCCTCGAGGAACAAATGAAAAAGAAGATCTATTGTTCTTTGAAGAACATTTGGGCCATTAGCTCAGTTGGCTAGAGCGCTTCCATGGCATGGAAGAGGTCAAGGGTTCAAGTCCCTTATGGTCCACAAAAGAATTATTATTATTTTTACCTAATATTAAATAAAATTTAATTGTTCTACGTAGAACAGATAGATATAATTAAATTATTTTAATGTTCTACGTAGAACAATTTTGTGATTAAATTTATAATTTAAATATTTAATAAATTGATATATTATTTAAGTCCAGAAAAACCTGGACTTATTTTTTTAATAAATAAAAGAGTTAATTAAATTTTGTTCTACGTAGAACATTTACACCCTATAATTTATGTGTATAAAAAATTAATTTATCTGTTCTGCGTAGAACAAAGCTATTTTTTATGTATTAAAACTATTAAAATTTATTAATTGTTCTTTGTAGAACAGTTTTATTGTTAATTAAATTATATTTTTAAACTAGATTTCCATAATACACAATCGTTCTACGTAGAACAGTTATATTTTGTATTACTTATGGACATGTTTTTATTTGATATAAATTTAAAAATCTATATAAAGTTTAATTATCTTTTTTATTGTTCTGTAAAGAAGATTATTAAGGTGTATTTTGATGTTTTAGAAAGAAATTCATATGTTCTGCGTAGAACAGATTATTTTTAATATATAAAAATATCAAAACAAATGGATTGTTCTGCGTAGAACATTTATGTTGTTTATTACTTTTTCATAAAGCCTTTTGTCTAATTAGGTTTTATTTTTATATTTAATGCTTATTTAATATAATTGTTCTACGTAGAACATCTGTAATGATAAGTTGTAAAAATTATATAATTAATATAAGCTTGTTCTTTGTAGAACATACTTTTTTACTTTAATATTAGTATAATTTAAGTATTTTACCTAATATTAAATAAATTATTAGATACGGTTAATTTAATTTTTGATTATATCTTATTAATTTATTATTAGATAAATACTTTCAGATAAATTTTATTTATAGTATAATGGAGACATAATAATAATTATATGAATCAAAAAATGCATTTAGTTGTTGTTGACATGGGTTATGGTCATCAAAGAGCTGCCTATCCATTACTTTCTTGGAGTTTTGAAGGAAATATTAATCTTAATAATTATGATGGTTCCAGTGAAAAAGAAAGGGCCTATTGGTTAAATAGTAGCAGGGCATACGAAAAAATTTCTTATTTTAAAAAAATTCCATTTTTAGGAAAATTTGTTTTTGATGTCATGGATTATTTTCAGCGTATTCAAAAATTTTATCCTAAACGCCCTTTAACTAAAATGACTTTGCAACAAAAAATGTTTTTTAAAGCAGTTAAAAATGGGGTTGGTAAAAATTTAATTGAAAAATTAAATAATAATCCATTACCATTTGTGACTAGTTTTTTTGTGGCGGCCTATAGTGCAGAATATTATAATTATAAAGGCCCTATATATTGTATTATTTGTGATGCTGATATTTCTCGAGCCTGGGCTCCTATTAATCCAGCTCAAAGTCGTATTGTGTATTTTGCTAGCACCGAAAGAGTAAAAAATCGTTTAATGATGTATGGTGTTAGTAAGGAAAAAATTATAATCACAGGTTTTCCTTTGCCAATTGAAAATATAGGAGAGAATAGAGAAATTTTAAAAAAAGATTTAGCTGAACGTTTAAGTCATTTAGATCCTAGACATAAATTTAGAGATACTTATACTAGCCTTTTAGAACAACATAATATTTTAATTTCTGAAAATAATAATAGATTATTAACCCTTACTTTTGCTGTTGGTGGCGCTGGCGCTCAAAGAGAATTGGGGATACTTATATTAAAGAAATTAAAAACAGATATTTTAAAAGGACGAATAAAATTAAATTTAGTAGCTGGTGTTCGAGAGGATGTAAATAGATACTTTATTAATAGTATTGAATTATTAGGCCTTAAAGATAATAAAAATGTAACTATTATTTATCATTCTCAAAAAATTGAATATTTTAGATTATTTAATGAATGCTTAAGAAATACAGACATTTTATGGACTAAACCCTCCGAGCTTAGTTTCTATACGGGCTTGGCTATTCCAATTATTATGTCAGAGCCAGTTGGTTCTCAAGAGCACTTCAATAGAGATTGGTTATTAGAGCTTGGTACTGGTGTAGATAGCTTAGATCCTGAATACGTACACGAATGGTTATTTGATTGGTTGGATAATGGACGTTTAGCTAGAACAGCTCTTAATGCCTATTTATTAAGTCCTAAAAATGGTACAAAAAATATTATTAAAGAAGTGTTTAAAAATAACAACTTATGAACTGGCTTATTGTTGCCTTAACAGCTTATTTTTTATTAGCGATTGCTAATTTAATTGATAAATTTTTAGTTGAAAAAGTATTAGGGAGCGCTCGTGCTTATGCTTTTGTAACAGCTATCATGGGCTTATTGGTTTTTGTTGTAGCTCCATGGTTTATTCATTGGCCCGGTTGGTCAATGTTAATTTTTAATCTTGTTTTAGGTGGAATATTTACTTTGGCTCTTTTGTTTCTCTATGCATCATTACGTAGAGGAGAGGCCTCTCAAGTATTAGTATTAATAGGTGGTTCAACGCCTATCTTTTCAGCTCCTTTAGCTTTTTGGTTGCTAGGGGATAGTTTATCATCTAAACAATTATTGGCTATTTTATTGCTTTTTTGTGGTTTACTTATTATTGCCTTTTTACCAAAGCAGAAGAAAAATTTTTGGGAAAAATTATTTTTAAAACTATCTTTAAAAAATTACAATCCTAAATTAAGTATATTGTTAGCCATTCTTTCTGGTTTAAGTTATGCTATATTTTTTGTGGGCAGTAAAATAGCTTATCAAGAACAAGAATTTTTAAGTGCTTTCTTATGGACTCGTTTAGGAGCGGCTATGTTTGCCTTGATAATTTTATTTTCAAAACGTGCTCGACAAGAAATATTAGCATTATTTAAAAGAAAGCCTGGAAGAAATAAAAATCAAGCTTTATTATTTATCAATCAAGGATTAGGGGCTTTTGGTTTTATTTTACAAAACTATGCTATTTATTTAGGGCCTGTAGCAATTGTTAATGCTTTGCAAGGAGTGCAATATGTGTGGATAATTATTTTAGGAGCTTTAGTATCTGTATTTGCACCAAAGATTTTAAAAGAAGATATTTCAAAGTTAGTATTAATAAAAAAGATAATAGCTATTTTAATTATTAGCATTGGCCTTTATTTGTTAACAGTATGAAATACAAATTAAAAATAATTATTTTAGTGTTACTTATTTTAATTTTAAGCGTAGTAGTTTTTATGAAAATATTTTCTAACACTAAAGATGAGGTAATTGTAAAAGATGCTGATTTTTTTGGTGTCACTTTTTCCAGAAAATATGCTGAAGAATTAGGTTTAGATTGGCGAGAGGTTTATTTAGCTATTTTAGATGATTTACAGGTAAAACAAATAAGGATACCTATTTATTGGGATGAAATTGAAAAAGAAAAGGGTGTTTTTAGTTATGCTGATTATGATTATATGATAAGTGAGGGGTCTAAGAGAAATGTTAAATTTATAATTAGTGTTGGTTGGCGATTACCACGTTGGCCAGAGTGTCATGCTCCTGAATGGACCAACCAAGAAGGTATTACTGATATACAAGCTCGTGTTTTAGTGATGATAGAAAAAACAATTAATCGATATAAAGATAACGGATCTATTGTTTATTGGCAACTTGAAAATGAGCCATTTTTAGATTTTTTTGGTGTTTGCCCTCCTAGCGATGAAGAGTTTTTTCAAAAAGAATTAGCTTTGCTCAAATCATTAGACAGGAGACCTGTTATGGTGTCTGGCCCTGGTGAATTAAATATGTGGCGACAAGAAGCAAAATATGGTGATGTTTTTGGGACCACTATGTATAGAGTTGTTTGGAACCGTTGGCTTGGTTATACTCGTTATCCGATTCCACCAAGTTTCTATCGCTTAAAAGCTTGGTTAGTTAATATTGCTCCAGAAAAAAGAATAATTGCCGAGCTGCAAGCTGAGCCATGGGTGCCACAAGGAAAAATTATTCATTTGTCTACTAAAGAGGCAGATTATTCTTTTAGTTTAGATCAGTTTAAGGATAATCTTAGTTATGCTAAAAAAACTAAATTTAACAAAGCATATTTATGGGGCGTAGAATGGTGGTATTGGCAGTATCAGCATGATAATAAAAGTTTTTGGGAATTAGCCAAAACATTGTTTTAAAAATATGCTTTCTATTATTATCCCTACTTTAAATGAAGAGAAATATTTACCTGTTTTATTGGAGTCAATTAAAAAACAGAATTTTTTTGATTATGAAATTATTGTGTCAGATGCCTATTCTGATGACAGAACAGAAGTGATAGCCAAATCATACGGAGCGATAGTAGTTAAAGATAAGGTAAAGTCTCCAGCTAGACAAAGAAATAATGGTGCTAAATTGGCTCATGGTGAGACTATTTTATTTTTAGATGCAGACACTAAACTTCCTGAAAATTTTTTAATTAAAGTTGATCATGAATTTCATTGTAGAAAATTAAGCGTAGCTGGATTTTATTTAATTTTTAACTCACCTTTCTTTGCGTATCGTATATTTGAAAAAGCATATCATTCTATATCTTGTATTGGTCAATATTTTTTTCCAGCTTCAGTGGGTGTTGGTATTGTAGTAAAAAAAAGTAGTCATGATGAAATAAAAGGTTTTGATGAAAGTATTTTTATTGGTGAGGATTATGATTATATAAAAAGACTCTCTAAAGTTGGTCGTTATCGTATGATTAATTCTGTTAAGTTATATTTTTCAGTTAGACGTTTAGAAAAAGAAGGTATCGTTAATGTTTTATGGAAGTGGTTTAAGGGTGGTCTTTACTTTATTATAAAAGGACCAATTAGAAAGAAGATAGTTGATTATAAGTTTGGAGATTATTAAAAATCACTGTAAAACAGTGATTTTTTTGAGCGGGTAAGCGGAATCGAACCGCCATCTTCAGCTTGGAAGGCTGACATAATAACCATTATACGATACCCGCATGGCATTATTATATAAACTTAGGTTAAATAGTCAATAGCTGACTATTATTTACTATCTTTAATAATAGAAATAAAGTAAAAACTAAAGAGAAAAATAAAAGAAATAAATACAAATAAATACGGAATACTATACCATTGGAGCAATATTACCCCCAGGGTTGTGCCAATTAAGTATCCTAAGGGATAAGATGTTCTTAAAAAATTAATATAACTTACGTCACCAGCGTCAACAATTTTAAAAAATCTTGATTCCCTCATTGATTCAATTAAAGCTGCTCCAATGCGACTTATAAATAGTAAAAATCCCCAGAAAAATGGACTTTTTAAACCAACCGTACCAAATAAGAAAAGACAAAGGGTTAAAATAATAGAACCAACAAAGAGCATTTCTTTTTCCCCTAAATATTTATCAGCAATAATGCCAGCAGGAATTTCGATTAGAATAAAAGGCAGCAGCATAAAAGAAAACATTAAACCTAAAATAGACCAGCTAAAGCCAATTTGATGATGTAAGTATATAGGAATATAAACAATCACTACTGAAAAAAATAGATTTAAGAAAAAAGAGATCCCGTAAATACCTTTTAAACTTTTATTATTCCAAAAATCTTTAATCGTTTGTTTAATATTTTTTTGTTTAAAAAATATATTTTTGCTAACCCGGCTTCTAAACTTGTTCATTAGAAAATAAAAGAATAGTAGCACACTAGCAGATAAAAGATAAATATAGTTATAGTAATTACCATTAACTACTAATCTAGTAGATAATAAAGGCGCAAATATTATTCCTATATTAATAAAAGTAAAAAAGACTGCCCTAGTTTTTCCAGTATTAGCATTGCTAGTAAAACTTTCTACAAAAATATCTAAATTTATCCATAATAAATTAAAACTTGCCCACATTGTTATAAAAAATGGCAATAAAAACCAAGCTGATACACCACTTATTAAACCCAAGGCAGAGACTATAGCGGCAATTAATACTATTCTGGTTGTTGTAAAATTACCAAGACGCTTAATCATTGATGGAAAGGCTAGCATGGCTAAAAAGGTGGTGATGTTAGCGGCAATAAAAAAGAAGCCGGTATATTGTAAGCCGACAAATGTCTCAATAAAACTAGAATTAATGTAAGAGGTGATAGCAGTAGCTATAGCTAAGATAAAACCAGCCACATAAAGAACTAGTAAACTTTTATTCATTCGAAAATTGGATAAGTTTCCCATTAAACCGTATCTATACATAATTTAAAATGCGTTTATATTTTTGATGATTTAAAATTTTTACTTATAATTATTATTGAAAGTAAAATCATTATTAAGCTGGCTATTTGAGGCCATCTTAAACCTAAAAAAATAGGCGTATGGTCTATTTTTATAAATTCTAGCATAAAACGAATAAAAGCGTAAGAAGAAAGATAACTGCTAATAATTATTAATAGTTTTTTTTCAGAAATATTTTTATGCCAGCG
Organism: uncultured Gammaproteobacteria bacterium; assembly: GCA_964435515.1. Lineage (GTDB taxonomy): Bacteria > Patescibacteriota > Patescibacteriia > Patescibacteriales > UBA12465. The sequence continues at coordinate 15,274 of CAYSZD010000010.1, forward strand.
CCAGTGTAAATAAAATAGTAAAAAGGCTAATAATAAACAGGCTAAACTTTCATATAAAAAAGTTGGATGAAAAAAATTGTAATTTAAATAAGCGTCGGGGCGATTATTATAGCTTATAGGAATTGACCAGGCTAAATTTGAGGGTAATCCAAATAGTTCTTGATTAAACCAATTTCCCCAGCGCCCGATTGCTTGTCCTAATGCTAAACCAGGCACAATAATAGTACTTAATTTTAATATTGAAATTTTATATTTTTTACTAAAAATATAAAGAGCAATGAAGCCTCCTATCAGCCCGCCATGAATTGCTAAGCCCCCTTTCCATACTTGAATCATCTGTAATGGATGATATATATAATATGGTAATTCTAAAAAAATATCGTAAATTCTTGCACCCAATATTCCGCCAATTAATAAATAAATACTTAGATCTATAATAGTTTCTTTTTTAATATTATACCAAGAAGCTATTTTTATAATTAAAAAAAGAGCAGCTAGGATAGCTAATAATAAAAATAGACCATAATAACGGATAGTTAATGGTCCTATTTGTATAAAAATACTATGGGGAATTGTAGTATGCAGAAAATTAAACATGTGTACTGCTATTATTAGTGCGGGCGGAGAGACTCGAACTCTCAAGAGTTGCCCCGCTTGGTCCTAAGCCAAGTGCGTCTACCAGTTCCGCCACGCCCGCTCATTTTAATCTGTAATTATAATATGCTATTATTATAATAATGTAAAGAATGTGTTATAATAAAAATATTAATTCGTTATAAAAATAATTAAAAAATAATTTATGAAAAAGCCCGTTTTTATTCGTTTTTTTGAGGATCTGTCTATTAAAGATGTACCCTCAGTCGGAGGGAAAAACGCCTCTTTGGGCGAAATGTATCAAAAGTTAAAAAGCCAAGGTATTAAAGTTCCTAACGGTTTTGCGACAACTGCTTCTGCATACAACTATTTTTTAGAAGAAGCTGGTTTAAAAAATAGAATTAAGGATATTCTAAAAGATTTAGATACTAAGGATACTCGTAATTTAATGATGCGAGGAAAATTAGTAAGAAAAGCTATTTTAGAAGTTGAAATGCCAGCAGATTTTAAAAAAGAAATTATTACTGCTTATAAAAAATTGTCAGCTGAAAGTAAAAGTAAGGCTACAGATGTAGCAGTGAGATCAAGTGCAACGGCAGAAGATTTACCAGACGCTTCATTTGCGGGTCAACAAGAAACTTTTTTAAATATATCTGGAGAAAAAGAATTATTAATTGCGGTTAAAAAATGTATTGCTTCTCTGTTTACTGATAGAGCTATCTCGTATAGAGTTGATAAGGGTTTTGATCATTTTTCAATTGCTTTGTCTGTGGGAGTACAAAAGATGATTCGTTCAGATTTAGGTTCTTCAGGGGTTATGTTTACCATTGATACTGAGTCTGGTTTTAGAAATGCAGTTTTAATCAATTCTATTTATGGATTAGGAGAAAATATTGTTCAGGGAAAAGTAAATCCAGATGAGTTTTATGTATTTAAACCTACCCTAGCCATTATATCTCGTTCAATAGGTAAAAAGAACATGAAGATGATTTATAATAAAGGAGGTAAATCACCAGTTAAAAATATTGCGGTTTCTACTACTGACAGAAAAAAACCTTCTATTAGCGACGCTCAAGTAAAACAATTAGCTAAGTGGGGCATGGCGATTGAAAAACATTATGGGAGAGCTATGGATATTGAATGGGCGCTAGATGGTAAAGATGGTAAATTATACATTGTTCAAGCAAGACCCGAGACAGTTCAAAGTATGCGTAATTTAAATGTGATTGAAGAGTATCGCTTAGAAAAAAATGCTACAGTTTTAATTCAAGGTCAAAGTGTTGGTAATAAAATTGGACAAGGATTAGTTAATAGAATAATGAACGTAAAAGATATTCATAACTTTAAAGCGGGTCAAGTTCTAGTTACTGACATGACCGATCCAGATTGGGAACCAATTATGAAAATTGCTTCTGCTATTGTAACTGATAAAGGTGGGCGTACTTGTCACGCTGCTATTGTTTCTCGTGAAATGGGAATTCCTTGTGTAGTTGGAACAAACAAGGGCTCAAGTATTTTAAAGAAAGGACAAAGCGTTACTGTTAGTTGTGCTGAAGGTGAAGAAGGCTTTGTTTATAAAGGCAAAGTTCCATATAAAATAAATACAACAGACATAAAAAATCTTAAACGACCAAAAACTAAAGTCATGATGAATGTTGGTGACCCTGATTTAGTATTTGCTCATTCTTTTATTCCTAATGATGGTGTTGGCTTAGCTCGTTTAGAATTTATTATCAATAATTACATCAAAATTCATCCTTTGGCTTTATTAAATTATTCAAAACTAGAAGACAAAGAAGCTAAAAAGAAAATTGATGAACTTACTGTTGATTATTCAAATAAAGCCCAATATTTTGTTGATCGTCTTTCTCAAGGTGTAGCTATTATTTCAGCTGCCTTCTATCCTAAAGATGTTATTGTAAGATTGTCAGATTTTAAGAGTAATGAATATGCTAATTTAATTGGCGGACAAGCCTATGAGCCTAATGAATCAAACCCAATGATTGGCTGGCGTGGTGCCAGTAGGTATTATTCTAAGCAATTTCTACCAGCCTTTAAATTAGAATGTCAGGCTTTAAAGAAAGTTAGAGATGAATATGGACTAACTAACTTAAAAGTAATGATTCCTTTTTGTAGAACAGTTGAAGAAGGTAAAAAGGTTCAAGAAATAATGGCGCAAAATGGATTAAAAAGAGGGGTAAATGGTTTAGAAATTTATATGATGGCAGAAATTCCAGCTAATATAATTTTAGCTGATAAATTTTGTGATATTTTTGATGGCTTCTCTATTGGTTCAAATGATTTAACCCAATTAGTTTTAGGCATAGATCGTGACTCAGGTGGTAGTCTAAAGATTGAAGGTGTTTCTAATGAAAAAAATGAAGCTGTTAAAAGCATGATTAAAGATTTAATTAAGATTGCTAAAAAGCGTAAGAGAAAAGTTGGAATTTGTGGTCAAGGCCCAAGTGATTTTCCTGAATTTGCAGAATTTTTGATGAAAGAAGGAATTGATAGCATTTCTTTAATTCCTGACACTATTATTCCCACTACTGTTTATTTAGCCCAAAAAGAAAAAGCATTGAAACGTCGCGGTTTTCTTTCCTTCTTATTCTAATAGGACCGAAATAATACAAAACACCTTTGTTTCTTACAAACAAAGGTGTTTTTATTTGACTTAAAAATTATTTATTCAATGACTTCAACTATTTCTATTTTAGCGGTTCTTTTTCCAAAATTTCGAGCATCTTGTTTATCTTTCATCCAGATATCTACTCTGTCGCTATAGCGAGCATTCATTCGGTCTCGAACAATAAAGATGCGATCACCAAACAATTCTGGTATTCTTACCTTGGTTCCAAATTTTAGAAAGTTGGCAGCAATAGTGTCTTCTGTCCAATGCTTACAAACATCAAAACCATTAGCAGTAATACAAGGAGTAGCGTCAGTTTGTTCTGGTAGAGAGTTATAGGCAGTCATAGTTCTTATACTACTACTTATCACTCTTATTTTAACTTTATTTGCTTCACTGTCTTCTTGTGTGGTATTTTCTGGACCGATAAACGCTTCTTCTGTTCTTTCTTCTGTTACTATCTCTAAACTCTCTTGTTTTGTTTGTTGTTCAATAATAGCAGCCACTATTGGATCTACTTCCCCTTTAGCGCTAAAGGCTAGAGAAACAGAGTCTTCTGTTAAGCCTGCCTGACTAACAGCTTCCGCTGCTAAAACAGGAGTAAAGAATAATAGAAACTGAAAGACGCAAACAATAATTAAACTAACAATTGTTCGCTCTCTTCTACTGAGAGGCACTAGATCCTCACTGATCTTTATTTTTTTCATATTTTTATATATATTTGTCAAAATAAAAAATCCCTAGCATATAATCCAAGATGACAAGCTGGGATTTTGACGACCTTTATTTATAGCATAGCTGCTTCAAAAAGTCAATATTAGAGTTGGGGATAAATCATTGACAGATGTTTAGTTTTGTGATATAGTAAAAAGTCCGCTTAGTTTGTATTATTGCGATCTAAAAAGACTTAAATTGTTCATTCACACAAAAAATAAAAGCCATGAAAAAACTATTTTTCTTTTTTCTTATTACCGGCTTGAGCTTTTTGCTCGCTGGTAACACTAACGCACAAACGAGACAGGAAAACACTGCTCTTAATCAGGTTGAGGCTGAGATTCGCTCCTTGGAGCACCAGTCATCAGCTCTGGACACCATTAAGCTGAGCGCTCGTATTGATCAGCTCAATGCTAAATTAGGAGCTATGCTTCCAGTTGAGCAAGCGGCTGCTATCAGGAGACAATTGTCTCTTTATAAGCTTGAGCTTGATCAAAATAGGTTGATGTTGGAGAAAAACTCCTTCCGTTTGGAAGAGTTATATATCCAAAGGCAAGTGCTTCGGAACAAGCCGATATCTGCGGCTATTCAAGATAAAACTCCGAAAGAAATTCGAAGTCTTGAAAAAAAGAGACGTTTTAATTCTTTGGAAGTTCGATCCGGTGAGGTGCAAGTTTCAAAGGAAGAGCTGAGCTTGCAGAAGCTCCAGGAAACTACTGTTTATACCGACGGTGTGAATGGCTATAAGGTGCTTATTTGGAACCAAGACAAAAGGCGCCCTGGTAACTTCAAACTTACCGACATGAGCGGTAAGGATATTGATGGAGCTAGTTTCTACTTAGCTCCTGGTGAGAAAAAAATTACCTACCTACTCCCAGGAGAATATCTGGGAACCGTACAAATGTACGGTAGGGCCACTGGTTGCGTTAAGGTACCTGTGGAAATTCGCCAAAAAGAAGTTTTTGGTGAAGTCTGTCATGGCTACCTGGTCCAGATGCCCAGATAAGTATATATTATAAAGGCGAGTTCTAGTAAAACAGAACCCGCCTTTTCTTTTTGTATTTATATTAATTTTTATTATCCCCCTATTGTGCTACTATTACCACCACCAAAGCCATCAAATGGTAATTGGTTAAAGATAAAGGCGGTGATGGCATAGGCTAGAATAACTATTACTAAACCAATGATAGCCCTTTTAATTGCATCTTGAGCCTTTTTTATAGCTTCTTCATTACCAGAGGCTGTCATCCAGCGATAACCAGCAAAGATTATAATAATAAGGAAGATTATACCGAGTAAGCCTAAAGCGGCCCTTACTACAGCGGCCACTATAACTCCTATTGTGACATCACTTAAACCAGCTGAACCTTGCATTGCTTCAGCAGGTCCGCCTATAGTTTCGGCTAAAGATTGATTATTGGAACCTTGTTCTTGGGCAGACACTTGCACGCTTAAACCTAAACTAGAAAAAATAATAAGAGAGAGGCAAAATAATTTAATTAACTGTTTTTTCATATATTATAATTTATCAATCAAATTTTCTAATATAAATCTCCAAATAGCCCAAGAACCTAATACTATAATTAATCCAATAATTGCTCGCTTTAAAGTACTTTTAGCTTCATCTACTTTTTGTTCATTGCCAGAAGCGGTCATCCAGTTATAGCCCGCTAGAATCATTAATACTATAAAAATTATACCTAAAAGACTAAGAGCGGCATTAATTACTATTCCTAATATCTGTGGTAGTGAATCACCATTAGTTTCAGAAAAAGACGGACCCGCTACTTTATCTAACATATTCATAGGATTTGATTTAGAGTCTTCGTTAATAGTTCCATTTTGAGCAAATACTAAATAAGGAACTATCATAATAGCGGTCATAGCTAGAAGAATTAGAGTTTGTTTAAAACCAGTACTTTTCATAGAATGTTTAGATAAAATATTTAAAGACAAAATAACTAATAGCGTAAGCTGAAATAATAATGATTAAACCAATAATAGACTGGATAATAACAGATTTTGCTTTTTTTGTTTGTTCTTCGTTGCCCCTAGCAGTCATAAATATTACTCCTCCGTAAATTGCTAATAAAACAAAAATTATACCTAATAGTGATAAGGCAATGTTAATAATATTATTAACATTATTAGCCAACAAAGAACCATCTTCATCGGTAACATTATATGAAGCCTGTTGAGCAGTATTTTGTACATTAGAAAAAGCATTTTTTAAATTTTTTGTACTAGTTGCAGCAGTTGCGCTGTTAGTAAAAAGAAAAAAAGAAATAACTAAAATGGTGATTAAACGGCTATATTTCATAGTAATCAAAGAATAATAAGTTTAAGGAGTTGGATTGTTATTTAAAGACGAGCCAATTAAACGACCAATAATAAAGTAGCTAATAGCATAGGCCGCTAATACAATAACTAGACCAATTAATGCTTCCGTTATTAACTCTTTAGCTTTTTTAGCTTTTTCTTCATTGCCAGCAGCGGTCATCCAGATAAGGCCGCCATAAATTATTAATATTAAAAAAACCACCCCCAAAACAGATAGAATAATAGTAATGATTTGGCTCATATAAAATTCTACATTTTTTTCAGGAGAGGTTTCATAGCCAGCATTTTGAGCGGCTGAACTTAATCCACTATTAGCATTGAAATTATATGATTGAGCTGACACTAAAAGTGAGCTAGCTTGAAAACCTAATATAATTAAAATAGAAATTATAAATATTTTAAAAGTTTTCATACTATAGTAGTTGATTACCAATAAATGAGGTAATGGCGTAAGCGGCTAATACGATTATTAATCCAATAATAGCATTAATAATTAAGTCTTTGGCCTTTGTTACTTTTTCTTGGTTTCCGGCAGCTGTCATCCAACTAATACCGGCATAAATCATTAATACAAGAAATATAACACCAATAAAAGAAAGCACTAAGCCAATAATAGAACCTACTTGGGTATTTAAAAAGTTACTATTGTAACTGGTAACTTGTTCTGTAAAAGCTGGAATTTTTTGGGCACTGGCATCTAGGCCATAATTAGTATTTTCTTCATCAGGTACTTGTGCTTGTGTTGTTAGAACAAAAGCAAAATTTATAATAACAATTCCTATAGTAGCAAACAATATTTTTTTCAATTTTAAAAAAGACATATAATGTTTTTATTACTCCGTCTCTCTGACAACCATAAATATGATTATCAGGGAGACGATCCTTGTCAAAAACAAGGACCGTTTTTCCAAAATCGATTCTAGAAAAATAACTATGCACCAGTAGCTGTACTTAATCTTTCTAAGATAAAAGTAGCAATTCCCCAAGCTGATAAAACGATTATAAGGCCGATAACACCGGCACCCATAAGTTTTTTAGCTTCTCCAACTTTATCTTCATTACCACCAGCAGTCATCCATTTGAAACCTCCAAGTAAGACGATTCCAACAGCAATAATACCAAGCAATAACATAGCTACATCAATTAATCTAGCTACTGTTTCGCGAGGATCTCTATTGCTTAGGCTTGTATTATCATTAATAATATCCATACCCATCTGCTCATTTGTTAATTGAGCAAAACTTACAGCTGGGATAGCTAAAAAAGCTAACATAGCGAAAGCTAATAAATGCTTTACAATTTTTTTATTCATAATTCACCGCCTTTCTAGTTCTTGATTATTTAAATGATGCTTTTATTTTAGCATAATTACTGAGCAAAGACAATAGATTTTATTAACAAAAAACCTCCCGAAGGAGGTCTAATGTTTAAGGGATGTATTTTTTATATTCTTGTTCTGCTTCTAGCTTTTTTTTATTTAATGGGACTTTTTTATATCTTTTAATCATTACATATAACCATGGGATTATACTTAAAGCCCATAAAGCTAACCAAAATCGAGCAGATAGAAAAACAGCTCTTTCATAATTAAAAAAGAAGAAAATAACACCAATTACTAAATTGCTAAAACTAAAAAAATATACTAATTTCCAGACTCTCTTGTATAAGCTTTTTTGTTTTTGCTTAAAATAAGTAATAACAGCTAGAATGAGTAATAATCCTAGAATAATTAAATAAATTTTTGTAAATATAGGTAGTAATGGCTCTGGTCGTAAATTAAACCAAAATTTCCAACTTAATAAGTTTTGCATAGTTTTTATGATTTATGAAAAATAAGTCCGTAATGATATGGTCCTGCATCGAATTCTTCATCTAATATTAAATTAAATTTAGGAGCAGTATCTTTTAATAGTTGCTTGTTTACTCTTTTATTATGAGGCGGACCCAAAGGACTGTCAATACTTTTCCAATCTATAATGAGTAATTTAGCATTATGTTTTAATAATCTAATGGCTTCTCGTAGTATATCGGTTTTTTTATCTGATTGGTTTAAGAGGTTAATTAAAAAGACTTTATCTAGACTAGAGCTATCAATACTAGTTCCTTTAAATATTTCTACATTACTCCAAATAGTTTCTATTTGTTTAATATTATCTTGTAAGGCTCTTTTTTTGATATCTTCTAAAGTTGATTTTAGAATATCAACGGCAAATAATTTACCCAATGGTCCAATTTGCCTGGCAGCTGGAAACACAAAGTAGCCAAAATTTCCACAACCAAGTTCAGCTATTTTCTCTCTTTCTGATAATGCTATTTTATTCAAAATAAAATTTATGTCAAATAGCGTGCTTTTATTATTGTGCATATTGATCTTCTACCAAGATTTGTCTTTGGACGTTAATTGCTCGTCCATGTTTTTTCTTGGCGCTAATGTTTATAGTATTGAGTCCACTTCTTAATTGAATGTCTTTAGTAAAGCTACCATCTTGATTACTCATAATAATGCTACCATTTATAATAATTTCAGTTTCAGGATCACTTATACCCTTAACGATAATGCTGTATGAGTTGGTAACTAAATTTTTTTCTGGATATTCAATAATTAATTGAGGCGGGGAGGATAATTGCTTGAAATAAAATAAAAGATATAGAAGGAAAATTAAAAATACTACTATTAAGGCAATATTTCTAATTAATTTAGGAAAAACTAAGAAATTTCTTGCACGCGGAATTTTTTTAGAAAAAGGATTAGTGTTTAGATCATTATCCGCTAATGGGCTAGCAGCTAGAATGTGCTTGTAATTTAATTTTAATAAACGGCAATACTTTTTTAAAAATTGTTTGCCATATAAACCATTTGGCAATAGTTCGTATTGATCATCCTCTAAAGCCTTTAAGTATTCTTTACGGATTCTTAAATGTTTAGCGGCTTGCTCCAGGCTGATATTTTTTGCTTCACGACTTAAACGAAGCTTATTACCAGGAGCTTCTTTTTCTTGAGGAAAGCTGAATTCATGCATGGAATAAAGTTATTTTACTTGGTTTGAGGAATTTGATGCACTAGCTTTAATGCTCATGATATTGCCATCAAAATCATTTCTACCTAATGCCTGTAGTACAAATTTAATAATGATAAAGCTAGCAAATACAATTAATAATCCAATAACCGCTGCTACTATAATTCCTTTAGCTTTTGCAATCTTTTCACTGCTACCAGCTGAGATAAGAAAAGTAAAGCCACCATAGATAAACATTAATAAGGTGAGAGAGCCGACAATGCCTAAAATTATTTTAGTAACACCTATAGCAACGCTTAATATATCGTTAACTTGATAATCACCGTTTTTATAGTTTGAATTGTCCGGACTAATAATTGATGTTTGTGCTGAGACAGGATTACTAATAATAAGAGACATGCTAATAATGAAAAGAAAAAATAATTTTTTAAACATAAATTAATTAATAGTTTGTTGAACTTTAGAGGCTCCAGTATTTAAAGCGTCCATAATTTTATCTAGATTTTGTCTGGCCGTATCAATCATTTCTTCTAGAGCGGTTTCAGCTGAGTCGGCGTCATTGCCCTTATACCAACTTTTAGCTGTTAATAATTGATTAGCAAAAACACTTAATTCATTATCTTCTTTTTGAGTGTTAACCAATGATCTCAACGCGGTAGGTTTATTGGTTTTTTCTAAATATATTTTCGCTTGTGCTTCTTTGGTGGCGAATAAAATAAAGTCCCAAGCCGCTTCTTGATATTTACTTTTTTTAGAAACACCTTCGACCCAATAGTTAGCAAAATTTATCACCAAAGGACTTCCTTCTATTTGTGGTAGTTGTGCTACTGAAAAATTTAATTTAGGAGCTTGAGCTTTTATAATCGGCAGGTGATACGAATAACCAAACATCATGGCTAATTTTCCGCTGGTAAACATAGTTAAAGAATCTGACAATTCTTCATTCCAAGTATATACCTCTTTGCCTGGATTACTAAAGTCTATATAAAAACGTAAAGCTTCTAAACCGGGATTATAATTATTATTTTTAATATTTGAAGGGATTACGTTAAATAAAACTTGTTTACCCTCCATCATTGTAGCTCCATTTTGCATCATTAAAACTGATAAAACATCGCTAAATCTTTCAATATTATTACCCGTGCCCATAGCTATGCCGGATTGAATAATGCCCTGGGCCGGATCTTGGCGGGTTAATTTTTTAATATCTTGTTGAAAAGTTTTATTCCAGTATTGAGGTGCTTGAGTAATACCAGCATTATTTAAAAGATCACGGTTGTAATATAAAACTAAAGTATCAACAGATAATGGTAAGGCGTAAATTTGATTATCATTTAAAACAACATCGCCATAAACAACATCAAGAAAATTATCTTTTAAATCTTTAAGACCTAATGTTTTGCTAGTTCTAAGCTCAGGTACAATTTCTTTTTTAATAGACCCCTGTTCAACTGGGTAGGCTAAAGTAATAGATGGGGGCATGGGTGCTAATTTACTTTGATATCGTCTAATCCAAGTATTATGAATAGAAAGAATATCTGGCCCACGATCTTCTGCTAAAGCATTCAGTAATTCGTTTTCATATTCTTCATAGCGTAACTTTTTATAATTAATAGTAATGTTTGGATGGATTAATTTATATTTAGCTATAATTTCTTGAAAAGCATCAGAATCATCAAAGACTCGCCAATAATTAATAGTTATAGGTTCCATGGCCGCTTGAGTGGCCTTATCTACTGTTTTGCAGCCAAAGCCAGCAGTTAAAACGAATGCTAATATAAGAACAAAAAAAATGACATTTTTCTTCATAGTGTAAAAATGATATAAGTTATTCATTAATCTACTTATTGTTTATTATAACAAAAAATTGATAATAAAGTAAATCGCTTTAGTTTTTTTAGGTAAAATAAAACCACTTAGTTATAAGTGATTTTATTGTGTATATTTTTTTAATCTTTAAAGGCAGCTATATCGTCTAGTCGGATACTTAACAATTGGCTTACTCCATCAGCTTTCATAGTAATTCCATAGATAATACTTGATTTTTTCATTGAGGCGCGATTGTGCGTTATGGAAATAAACTGAGTTTTAGTAGATAGGTCTTCTAATATTTGAGCTAATCTTTCAGAGTTTGCTTCGTCTAAAGCAGCATCAACTTCGTCTAAAACAACAAAAGGTGATGGGTTTGAACTAATAATAGCACAAATAAGAGCAATAGCTGTTAAAGCCCTTTCTCCGCCAGATAGCATAGAAATACTTTGTATTTTTTTTCCGGGTGGAGTAGCTTGAATTTCGATACCAGATATTCTGAGAGAATTATATTTTTTTAATTTCTTTAAACGTAAAGATTTTTCATCTTCTACTGAAGCTTCATTTTTATTTGAATCTTCTTCCTCGGCTTCTAATTTGAATATTTTTGCTTGACCACCATTAAATAATATTTTAAAGTATTCGCTAAATTTTTCTGCTATTAATTTAAATTCTTTTTCAAAGCGTTCTTTAATATTAGCATCTAGTTCAAAAATAATTTTTTCTAAAGAATTAATAGCAGCGTTTAAATCTTTGGTTTGTTTGTCTAGAAAAAGATAACGTTCATTAGTTTCGTGAAATTCTTTTTCAGTTTCAGGCTCAATGCCGCCTATTTGTTCTAATTGATTTTTTAGATGATTAATTTTATTTCTTAAATCATTTTCATTATTTTTACCTAATTCATTGTTTGTATAATTTTTAATATCAATGATATTAAGTTCGTCTTCAATAATGTTATTACTTAAATCTTCTTGTCTTGTTTCTTGGCGGGCAACTTCTATTTGAATGGCATTTAAATCACTAGATATACGATTAATTTTGTTGTTTAATGTTTGTATTTTTTCTTGATAAAGGAAAAAATGATCTTTTTCTTTTTGTCTATTTAATGCTTCTATTCTTGCTTCTTCTTGCCAAACAAGTAACTGTTTTTCTATTGGTTCTAATTGTTTTTCTAAAGAGAGTTTTGATAATTTAATTTCTTCAACATTTAATGCTTTTTCACCTTTAATAATTTTATCTTGAATTGATAAAAACTCTTTCTCATTAGCCCCTAGTCTTTCTTGATAATATTTAATTTTATCATTTTGAGCAGTAATTTGAAGTTGATAATTATTTAGTTTTTCCTTATTTGTTTCTATTTCATTGAATAATATCTCTTTGTTAGCCTCTTCTTCCAGTTTTTTAATTTTAGCAATAGTTATTAATATTTTTTCTTCAATTTCTTCTTTTTCTTTTTTAATAGTTTCAACATCTCTTAGGCTTTGACCTTTTTTTATTTTTTCTTCAATGTCTAATTTTTCTGTGCTTAATTCTTTTAGTCTATTTTGTAGTAAATTCTTTTTTTCTTTACGGGTGGATAATTCTAATTGTTGTTTGTTTATTTCATTACTAAAATCTTGAGCTTTTTCGCTATTTTTAATAATTTCAGCTTGTAGATTTTTTACTTTTTCTAGTTTTTCTGATATTTCCCCATCTATTAATTTGGTAATTTGTTGTTTAAATTCTAGTTTTGCTTCGGTTATTATAGCTTTTATTTTAATTGGGTCACTTTCTTTTTTAATTTGGTCTAATTTTTCTAAAAATGCATCAATACTGTGGTTTATTTCTTCTCGACTAGCATTGGTTTTAGAACTATTTCTTAGTTCTTGATTTATTTTTTGTAATTCTAAATTTTCAAGTTGTAGGGTATTGTTGATTTTATTTTTTTTCTCCGCTAGGTCTTTTAGGCTATTTTCTAAGGATGTTAGATTAATAGCGTTGATTTCTTTTTCTAAAGTATCTGATATTTTTTCAATGTCTGTTTTTTTATTATTTAACCAAGATAAATCATAATGGCCTTGATTTTCTAAGCTAGTTTCTAAAAAGGCATCTAATCTATCAATTTGTTTTTGTAGTTTATTTTTTTCTAGCTTTAAGGATTCGGCGTTTTGTTGAATTTTATTTTTTTCATTAATATCTTCTTGAAGTTTAGTTAGGATTAACTTAGTTTGTTGAATCTTGTCTTCAAAATTATTATTTTCTAAGTTAGATATTTCTTGATTAAGTTGTTGTTTTTCGGTTTTTAGCTCCTCTAATTTTTTGTTAAGCCAAGCAGCATCAAAATTACCCTGAATTTCAAATTGTAGCTCTATTTCCGCATTTAAACGAGCGATATCTTTGATAATATTATTTTTTTTCTGTTGCAGTTCTTGTATTAGATTTGATCTTTTATTATCTTCGCTAGTGTCAGTATTTTTTATTAAATCTAATTCTTTTTGAGTATTGTTAAGCTGTTTTACGTAAACATCTTTTTCTTGATTTAATTCTTTTAATTTAAATTGACTTGTTTGGAGTTTAGTAGTTATTTCATGCCATAGTCTAGAGTAGTATGTAAGTTGTAATACTTTTAACTCTTGTTCTATTTGTCCCCTTTTAGCTAATTTATCAACTTGGCGGGTAAGTATTTTAAGCCTGGGCTTGATTTCACTAAGAAGCATTTCTACTTGTTGTAAATTAGCATAACTACTTTCAAGCTTATTTAAAGCTTGATCGCGTTTAATTTGAAACTGTTTAACTCCAGTGGCTTCATCAAAAAATTCTTTTCTTTCATTAGCGCCAGTATTGAGGAAGTTTTCAACCATTCCTTGGCCAATAACGCTATAGGTTTTTTGACCTACGTTAGATTTGGCTAAGAGAATTTGAATATCACTTAAACGTACTCGATTACCATTTAATAAATATTCACTATCACCATTTCTAAATAGACGTCTAGTGATTACAATTTGATCATAGTTTAAGGGAGATAGAGAATTACCATTAGCGTCTAGAGTATTTTCTTCAGGGTCATCACTAATATTTTTTTCTAAATTATTTTTATGTTCATTATTTAAATACAAAGATACCTCCGCCATGCCTAATTGACTTTTTTTATCAGATCCAGAAAAAATAACATCTTCACTTTTTTTACCTCTTAATGTTTTGAGGCTTTGTTCACCTAAAACCCAGCGAATAGCATCGGCAATATTAGATTTACCTGAGCCATTGGGACCAACAATAGCAGTTAATCCATGTTGACCATCTTTATTAAGAGCACCAGGGAAAATAAGCTTATTTTTATTGGCAAAAGATTTAAATCCTTGAATTTCTAGTTTCTCTAAATACATAAAAAAGCGCCCGAAAGCGGATTGAGAGATATGTTAAATTTACCTCTTTATTTTAATATGTTATTATTATAGTATAATTGTGAGTGAAAAGTAAAATTATTTTTGAAAGACATAAGTGTGTAGCTTTAATATCTTCGCACTTTTTATTTTTATGATTATCTCTTTAAGCGGAGCTGGTGGTTCTGGTAAGTCAACAATTGCTAAAAAATTAGCTAATTATCTTAATTGGCCGCGTTATTATATGGGTGGTTTAAGACGCGAGGCTGCTGCTAAAAAAGGGATGACATTAGCTGAATACAATGCTCTTGGAGAGATTGATCCAAGTACTGATCAAGAAGTTGATAAGTATCAGAAACTATTAGGAGAAAGTCAAGATAATTTTATTATTGAAGGGCGTACTTCTTGGTATTTTATTCCTCATTCTCTTAAAATATACCTTAACGTTTCAGATGAAGAGGGGGCTAAAAGAGTTTTTAATCATCTTCAAGAAGAAAATAGTCGAAATGAAGACGTTAAATTGTCTAGTGTAGAAGAAGTTAGGGCTAGTATTAGCAGACGTTTAAAAAGTGATATTTTGCGCTATCAGAAATATTATGGTATAAATGTTCATGATTTTAAAAATTATGATTATTGTCTAGATACTAGTAATTTAAGTCCAGATGAGTCTTTTGAGAAGGTATTAGACTTTATTAAGTCAAGGCTTGACAAGTCTGATATTTGATTATAATATTAGACAAGATTTAAGTAATTGAAACAGGACGAGTTAAGATAAGCATCTCGTTTCTGTTTTTTGTCAATTTATATGTCAGATAATAAAAATGAAATAAAAGTTGAAAAAGAAGCTAAAGAATTAGATTTAAAGCCTGGTATGACCGTTCGTGTTTATCAGAAAATTAAAGAACTTAATTCTAAGGGTGAAGAAAAAGAGCGTATTCAATATTTTGAAGGTATGATTATTGCTCGTAAACATAATAAGGAAAAGGGGGCTACCATTACAGTTAGAAAGGTTTCTGATGGTGTTGGTGTAGAAAAAATATTCCCTTTAAATTTACCTACTATTACTAAAATAGAAATAAAGAAGATTGCTGATGTTAGAAGGGCTAAATTATATTTCTTAAAGAGAGGTTATAAGAAAAAGTTAAAAGAGAAGGTTATCCGTACCAAAGCTTAATATAAAAAGATTTATTCTTTTTCTTTTAAGGGCGGATGGTGGAATTGGTAGACACGCAAGCTTGAGGGGCTTGTGGCCGCAAGGCCGTGGAGGTTCAAATCCTCTTTCGCCCACCTTGCTTAGTATAGAGGGCGCATAGCTCAGCTGGTTAGAGCACTTCGTTTACACCGAAGGGGTCCAGGGTTCGAATCCTTGTGCGCCCACCCTTATATAAAAACAGGTTAATGCCTGTTTTTATTTTATCTATAGGTTA
>CAYSZD010000011.1:0-30379 GCA_964435515.1 uncultured Gammaproteobacteria bacterium
AGATGGTTTTAATGAATAATTAAAACCGCCAAATGTGTGTACCTAAAACATTTAACATCTTTTAACTTCTTAGCATTTTATATCTTCCTGACATCAGGAAGGTATTTATGGATAAATCTAAAATACTTATTTTAATTATTAAATTTATTTCCCTTCCATTATTTTAATAATGTCATCTAGTATTATAATATTTACACGTTGTTGCTCTAACAACTCTTTGGTAAAGCATTTATCATACTCATGAGTTTCTGCTCTTTGTTTTTTATTTATATATCCAGCCTCAAAGATTTTTTTACATTCTTGCGATTTATTACTTATTTTTTTAGAATCAAGGATTAATAAAAACAAGTGTTCAAGACAAGGAATATTTTCTATTAACTCAATACGCATATCCCGAGCAAGCTTTCTCGCCCTATTAATTTCCCCCTTCGATTTATCATTGTCTAATAAAACGATTCGTCGATCAAATGCTCCAGGGACTTTATGGGTATCAAGCACAATATTTAGCAAGTCACCGCCCTTCCCCTTTTTTATAGTAATTACTAAATTAACATCCCAGCAATATATTTTTCTTAAATGTTTTAAAAATATTGCCTCATTCATTCCCTCGCCAAAAAATAATAGAGTCCTATTAGCTGTGCGCCTCTTTTTTTTATTAGGGTTCGTTCTAGACATATACTAAAGCTTAGGTATTGCACCATAAGCGCCGGCAATATATTTTGCATAATAATTATCATCAGGGCGGACACCGCCGACCTCATCTAAGCGCCAAGCCTCACTCTCACCATTCTTATTTTTCTCTGTTAATATAATTTGATATTTATCCAACTTACTTAAAATCTGATGACTGTGACTACTAAATAAAAGTTGAGCATTTTTAGGGTTTGTTTCTGGTTGAATAAATAAATCAAATAAAGCTAAGATTATTTCTGGATGTAAATTAACATCAAACTCATCTAAAATAGCCACTCCTCCATTTTTTAACACAAATAAAATAGTTTTTAACAAAACAAAGAGCTGCTTGGTGCCAGATGACTCATATTGCATAGCCAAATACTCTTTTTGATTATGGAAGGAATGAGCAATCCTTACATTAATATTTAAACGTCCCTCTTTTTTTTCTTTCTCTATTTCAAAAGAATCTAAACCAAGATCAAATTGAGATAATAGTTTTTCAGCCTCTTTCTTAATTGTCTTATTTTCTTCTTCACTAAAAAAATCAAAAGCATCAATTAGCTGTTGACTAGCATTGGGCAATAGATGATCACCGATCCACCCCGCCTCAATAACATTAGTTTCAATGTTTTGCCAAAAATTAAATATTTTTAAACTTTCTTTATGACTAAAACGAGAGGCAAGGCTAATTACACTAGCATTCTCACGTAGAGAATTATAAAATTCTTTAGGCAGATGAAACTTTTTATCATCTAAATCATATTTAGAATTATCTTCGTTCCACTGACGAGAGAATATCTTTTTAGAAGTGATCTTCTCTTTGCTTTTATTCTTTATCCTCAACTCTTCTGAAATAATCCGCTTTTCATTAAGAATAAATTTATATAAATAAATACTGCCTTCAATCTCAAACTCCACTGATAACTCCGAAGCTTGATTTTTATCTGCCCCAAATAGAAAAGGCTTAATTGGTAGCTTTAAGCCAGGTGGGATGTTAAAAGAATTAACTACCAACCATTTTAGAAATGGTAAAATTTTTAATAAATTTGTTTTCCCCGAAGCATTGGCTCCAATGACTGTCTCAATTTTAGAAAGCCGAGTGCCTGAGGGCGCGGTAAAATAAGCATCATTTTTTGGCGCTTTTTCATTCACGCTAAAGTCTATTGTGGTCAGTTCTTTAAAAGAATAGAAATTCTTACAAGCAAAAGAATGAATCATATATTTAATAAATTAGTTAATCTACTTAAAATATAGCAAATATTTATATCTATGTCAATAATCTACAAATATTTGTAGATTATTGACATATACAAAGAAAAACTACCTAAATATTCATATCTTTTTTCTCTAAATTAATTGCTTTTCTTAAATCATATTGCTATTATTTAGATATACTTCTATGGACTATAAGCTTAAAAAACTCTTTTTTCTAGTTGGTGATATTATCGTTCTACATGTGGCTCTAGCCACCACTCTTTTTATCCGCTATCGCCTGATTGATAATATAGATGGTATTAGTCCTTTTTGGCGCAAGCATTGGTTTTATTTTGCTGGCGTCTTTTTTATATTTATCTTAGTTTTCTATATCAATAATCTATATAGCCTGAGACAAATGGCTTCAGTGAGATTATTCGTCAAAAAAACTATTAGTAGTGTAATTATTGCCTCCCTCCTCTCCATTGTCTATTTCTACGCCTATCCTCGCATCGATATCGCCCCTAAAACCAATTTAGTTATCTTTGCTATTCTCTCCCTCTTCTTCTTCCTTATTTGGCGCCAAATTGCCTATTGGCTCATTAGTTCTGATAATTGGCAAAATAAGTTAGCTATCATTGGCTATGACAGTAGGATTGAAGATTTAATTAAAAGTTTAGAAAATAGACCAGGATTAGGCTACAGAAGTGTTATTGTGTTCAAAGAGAGTCCTGAATTAACTGAACTAGAAGCAAGTATCAAGAAAAATAATATTAAGCTCATTCTCATTAACAATAACCATAGTCTTAGACAAGAACTGCAAGAAACCCTCTTTAAACTACTACAACATCGAGTTAGTTTTATCTCCTATGAAGATTTCTATGAACAAATACATGCTAAAGTACCGGTAGAAAGTATTAATGTAAATTGGTTTTTAGATAATTTAAAAGAAGGAGAGAAAAACTACTTTGATGCTCTAAAGAATATCTTTGATAGATTATTTGCCACCCTACTACTTCTCATCACTATCCCCTTCTGGCCTCTTATCGCTATTATTATTAAATTAGATAGCAAGGGGAAAGTAATATTTAAACAAAATAGATTGGGTAAGAATGGAAAAGTATTTAAGTTATATAAGTTCCGTTCCATGAAAGAAAAGAATAATGATGGTGGTATGACTCAAGAAGAGGATGATAGAATTACTAAGATTGGTAGGATTATTAGAAAGACTAGAATAGATGAAATACCTCAGCTTATTAATATCTTAAAAGGACAAATGAGCTTTATTGGCCCTAGACCAGAAAGACCAGAACTAGCCAAAGAATTATCACTCCTTGTGCCTTTCTATAATACTAGATTACTGATTAAACCAGGT
Organism: uncultured Gammaproteobacteria bacterium; assembly: GCA_964435515.1. Classification (GTDB taxonomy): domain Bacteria; phylum Patescibacteriota; class Patescibacteriia; order Patescibacteriales; family UBA12465. The sequence goes on from CAYSZD010000011.1 coordinate 3,245, forward strand.
CTAAGTGGCTGGGATCAAGTCTCAGGAGAATATCACTCCCCCACCCCAGAAGACACTCTCAAAAAACTACAGAACGATCTATATTACATCAAGAATCGTTCCCTTTATTTAGACATCTCCGTCATCTTCAAAACCCTTAACACTGTTTTGGGGAGGAGGGGGAGGTAAAAGAATAAATCTTTTATGATAATACAAAAAATTAAAAATCTGGCCAAGAAATATTTACCGTCAAAACTAAAAGACAAAATTATTTGTATAATAAATAACCGATTACATCAAATATCATATTCACAATTTGGAGAAGATCTAGTTTTAAAATCTTATTTTCCTGATTTTAAAAATACAAAAGGATTCTATGTGGACATAGGAGCATTCCATCCATCTATGTATTCCAACACAAAACTATTTTACAAAAACGGTTGGAATGGAATAAATATTGACGCAAAGCCTGGTAGCATGAAAAGGTTTAATAAAAAAAGAAAGAGGGATATTAATATTGAAGCCGCGATAAATAATGAATCCATAGAATTAGATTTCTTTATTTTTAAAGAAAGCCCTCTAAATACCCTGTCCAAAAATCTTGCTCAATACTGGATAAAAACTAAAGGTACTTTAATTAAAATAATAAAAATAAAAACTATACCGCTATCAATAATACTCGAAAAAAATATTAATATAGATCAAAAAATTGATTTTATGAATATTGACTGCGAAGGTTTTGATATTAATGTACTAAAATCAAATAATTGGAGTAAATATTTACCAAAATTTATTTTAATAGAAGATCATGATTTTGATTTAAACAATATAGAAATAAATGAAACTTATCTATATCTAAAAGAACAAGGATATAAATTAGAATCAAAAACTAACATAACCCTATTATTTAAATATATTAATATATAATTTAATAAAAGCACAAAAAAATATAATTATTGTCAAAAAATTATATACTATCATAACTCAACACAGCACCGTCTAAAAAAATGGCATAATAATATTTTACGATAGATAAGCTAAAATATTCTATTATCAATTCATAAAATGTAAAAATTATATGATACAAAATAATAAAATACCAAAAACTAAACTATTAATTACATTAATCCATAATAATGATCTCAAGAGATTAAATTATATTCGGCCTCAAATTGATAAGCTTAGAAAAAAAATTCCCGACACCATACAAGTTCAATATCAAGAAATTTCTTCTCAACCAGAGATTAAACCAGTCTCTTTAAACGGAAAATATGGAGGAATTCACCGGGATTATGTATATTGGCATTTAAATAGAAAGTGGTTGAAATATAGACTTAATAAAAATAGATTTATTATATTAGATTTTACGTTATTACTACTAAAATCATTCAAAAAATATATTCTAATAAAAAAAATGGTATAAATTGGCTCAAATCATGCAATATAGAAATGATTGTCTCTGACAAACATATCCATGGAATACAAGAAGCGCTAGAGAAAAGGGTTGATTATATGTTAGTTTTTGAAGATGATGCTATTTTTAAAAATAATTCAATTGATAAATTTATCAAGTTTATTAATAATCTTAGTATTAATGATACGGGGCTTTATGTGGATTTAGCAGGAGGTTGCACAAAAAATGATCTTAAAGTTGATAAACTGCAATTTAAGCAGGACCAAGATTTTATTTATTATTTAAAACCAATAACTAATACAGCCTGTTCGTACTTTGTAAATAAAAAACAACTACAATACTTTCAATATTATTTAATAAGAAATCCAGGATTACGAAATATTGGAATTGATTGGATGTTTAACCAAATTTTTATCTTTCAAGAAAAAGACAAAATCCCAACTAAATGCGCTCATGCTTATCCACATATTTATGACCATGGATCAACTACTGGTAAATACAATCCCTGGTTAAGATTATAATTAAAAAATAAAATATGCACTGTAAAATATGCGGAAAAGAATCAACTTGTGTTTTTAAACATGTTATTTTAGAAAAATTTGAAATAGAATATTTTTATTGCGCTAATTGTGATTTTTTATTTACAGAAGACCCTTATTGGATTAAGGAAGCTTACTCTTCACCTATTAATTTATCAGATACCGGCATTATAAGTAGAAATATAAGCCTATCATTTACAGTTACTAATATTATATTTTATCTGTTCAATAAAAATCTAACTTATCTTGATTTCGCTGGTGGTTACGGTATTCTCACAAGAATAATGAGAGACATAGGTTTAAATTTTAAATGGCAGGATAATTATACTAATAATCTTCTTGCCAGGGGCTTTGAATACGATAAAAATGATACAATAGAATTAGTTACAGCTTTTGAGGTTTTTGAGCATTTTATAAATCCAATTCTAGAAATAGAAAAAATATTAAATATCTCAAAAAATATATTATTTTCTACTGAAATAAAAAAAGAAAGCACCCCTAATCAAGACTGGTGGTATTATGGATTTAACCACGGACAACATATTTCATTCTTCTCAAAAAAAACTATTCAATTTATAGCAGATAAATATAATCTAAATTACTATACCAACAATCATAATATTCATTTACTCACAAGAAAAAAAATTAATAAATTATTTTTTAAACTTATAACAAATAAAAAAACTGGTTTTATTTTTTATATATTTGCAAGAATATTACTAAAAAGCAAAACTTGGTCAGATCATATAAAAATGAAAGCGTTTAAAAAAGATAATTAAAGCTGCATAATCAACTATTGAATAACAATTATATGAATACATTTAATACGCCTATACTATTTTTAATATTTAATCGACTAGACACAACCATAAAAGTCTTTCAAAAAATTAAAGAAATAAAACCCAAACAATTATTTATAGCCGCTGATGGGCCAAGAGCAAATGTCACTAATGAAAAAGAGGTGTGTAGTAATATCAGAAATTATGTACTAAAAAATATAGACTGGGACTGCGAAGTAAAAACATTATTTAGAGATAACAATTTAGGTTGCGGCAAGGCTGTCAGTGAATCGATAACTTGGTTTTTTAAACATGTGGATCAAGGCATTATTTTAGAAGACGACTGTCTGCCAAATAATAGTTTCTTTAAATTCTGCGAAGAGATGTTAGATAAATATAAAAATGAAGAAAAAATTTATATAATCAGCGGATTTAGCCCTTACTCTAAAAAAATTACACGACATTGGGGAAAGTATGGATTTGTAAAAATACCACATATATGGGGATGGGCAACATGGAAAAGAGCTTGGAATAAGTATGATTTTAACATGATAGATTTTAAAAAAGAAAATATTTCACAAAAATTACAAACCATATTTCCTGATAAAAGACATCAAGGCTATTGGAAAAATATTTTTACAGATACGTATAATAAAAAAATTAATACATGGGATTATCAATTAGCATATACTGTGTTTAAAGATGACGCTCTATGTATTAATTCAAGCCTTAATCTAATCTCTAATATAGGTTTCGGGGGCGGAACACATACATTAACAAAGAAACATCCTTTATCAAAAATAAAACAATATAATTTAAGTTTTCCCATCAACACACTATTAAAGCCAGATTTTAATACAAACACCGAGGCGTATGATATGCGGCATAATTTTTTGAAGTATTATTTTATGAAAAATATTTTAAAAAAACTAAAGATATTTAATCTTATAAAAAATATATATAATAAAATTTAAAATAAATATAAAGTAGTAATAACTATGAAAATACAATTATCAACTCCCGTTTTGAAAAAAATAATAATAAGTATATACATTTTAATAATTACTGTTATTTTAGATATAATTTTTCTATTCACCAAAAAATCTAAAACTGACGATAAAAATATACTAATTATAAAACTAGATGCAATCGGCGATTATATATTGTTTAGAAATTTTATTGAGATTATTAAAAGCAATCCCAAATTTAAAGACCATAAAATAACCTATGTTGGCAATCAAAGTGTTAAATCAATCTCAGAATGGCTAGACGGAGAGTTTATTGATCAGTATGTCTGGATAAACAACAAAAAAATATTAAAAAATCCATTATATCTATATAACATTATTTCTAAGATAAAAAATAGCTATCAATATGCTATCCAGCCCACATATTCTCGCACCTTAATAGCAGATTATCTTATAAAAACATCTAATTCCAAACACAGAATTTCTTTTAAAGGTGACGCTATTAATATTCTACCTGCCATAAAAAAAATAACAGATAATTGGTATAACAATCTAATACAAATTAACCAAAAAACTATTTTTGAATTTGAAAAAAATAAAGAATTATTTGAAAATATTATTAATGAAAAAATAAAACTAACTGGTCCGCAGATAAAAAAAGAAAAAATACAAAATATTAATACACCTCTTAATCTGCAAAATATTACTAATTACGTTATTATCTTTCCCGGAGCAAGTAAAAATTTAAAAATGTGGTCAACGGCTAATTACGCTAAAATTGTTAAATATATATCTGAAAGATATAATTACACTATTATTATTTGTGGGTCAGCCAAAGAAAGTGTATTAGCTGATGAAATTATTAATATTTCTCAAAATAAAGATATTATTAACCTAACAGGAAAAACAGATTTAAAACAATTAAGTTCAGTCATAGCTGGCACCCAACTATTAATTACTAACGATACCAGCGCCGCCCATATAGGCCCAGCTGTGAACGCCAAAGTTATAGCTCTCTCGCAAATGAATTATTATGGCCGCTTTCTTCCCTATCCGTCACATTATTCAAATTCCACCATATGTATTATCCCTTATGAATTTTTACATTTCAGTTTTGATCAATTAGAAGAAAAGTTTAAAAATGGTTCGAGTGTAGATATAAATTTAGTAAGATATGAAGATGTGCAAGAAAAAGTAGATTTACTATTATCTAAATAATAAAAATGTTACCAATAAATCAAAATCCAACCATCTCAATTATAACCGTCTGTTATAATTCTCAAGCAACTATAGCTAAAACTATAGAGTCTGTTATAGCTCAATCTCGCCAAGACATTGAATATATTATTATTGACGGAGCTTCAACTGATAATACCCTAAATATTATTAAAAAATACCAACAAACATATCCAATAAAATTAATATCCGAGCCAGACAATGGAATATATGATGCAATGAATAAGGGTGTTAACATAGCTAACGGAAAATGGGTATTATTTTTAAATAGCGATGATTATTTATATAATAAAGAAGTTATTAGCATTGTTATACCAATGCTAGAAAAAACTAATTGTGACATCTTATATGGCGCAACAGAATTTAGATATGATAATTTTAATTTAATAAAGCAACCCAGTCCATTAAAAGCCTTCTGGCGTAGAATGCCTTTTAACCATCAAAGTTGTTACACTAAAAGACAATTATTAATAAACCATCCGTTTGATGTATCCTATAAAATAGCAGCTGACTATGAATTTTTAATCTATCACTATAAACATGGCGCCTCGTTTCATAAGACTGAAAATATATTATCATCTTTTAATATAAATGGCTTCTCTGAAAAACTACAGACCGAGGCCACAAATGAATATATTAAAATATTAAAAAAAGAATGGGGTTATACTTTAAAGATAAGGCTATTTTATAAATTAATAGCCTTAAAACCAATAGTAAAAAAAATAATACCATGGAAATTAAAAAAAGCCATATCCAGACTTAAGATCTAAAAATGGCTAATAACACGCTCTATTCTAAGCAATCTTTGTTTAAGATATTAACTCCCTTAATTTAAATAACACTTTTTTAACATAAACGAATATATTTGTCTTATAAGCTCTTCTATTTTTTCCTATTATCTTAAAAACATCCATAATGGCAGCTTTAGAATGTTTCTTGGCCTCATTATCATTATGTTTTCTATATGAAATAACAACATCTGGAAGATTATATAGCTTGTGTTCCTTCCCCGCCCTTAAACAAAGATCCATATCCTCACCAAAAGAAAATTTTTCGTCATAACCGCCCAAGATATTAAAAATATTTGACCTAATTAAAATACTAGAATGAAAAAAAGGATTTTTTGTAAAAAAATCTTTTTTTATTTCTCTATCAGTCACTGGTTTGTTAACAATCTCAATAACATCATCCTCTGAATTAATAATTTGAGCAGCACCACCAACTAAAGCATAATCCAAATTATTATCCAAAAAGTCCACTTGCTTTTTTAGCTTATCTCTGTCAAACCATTGATCATCGCTATCTAATATTGCCATATACTCACCCGCGGATTTCTTAAATGCTATATTCCTAACTTTAGCAATATTATCCTGTTTATCTACTAAGAAATACTTTATTCTTTTATCTGTTAAGAAAAATTTAATTACCTCATAAGTATTATCAGTTGAAGCATCATCAATAATAATAAGCTCCCAATTATGATAGCTCTGATTCAAAATACTCCTAATACAGTCAACGATATAATTTGCTCTATTATGAGTCACAATATTTATACTAACAAGTGTATTCATATAGATAATATCTAATTTATACTCATATTAAAACTGTGTAACTATGTAATACAAAAAAATAAATTTATTTACTTCACGAATTTTAGTTCAAATCTATTGAAGATTTTAATTTAAATATTTTACAACTGATTATCTTTGATAAAATTCATAATTATACTCTTTAAATTGTCTTTATAATTTTGAAGAGTATATTTTTGACTACTTTCATGTTGTATAAATTTAGACATTCTCTTTAATTCTTCTTCATTTATTTTCAAAGCTTTATTAATCTTATCTTCAACCTCATCTCTGTTTATTTTTTCTATTAATAAATTATTATCGCCAACAATGTCTATACCAGTTGATCTCGATATTATTGGAATTAATCCCCCATTACCCATGCAAGTTAACACCGATGGAGCCCCTCCTTCGCTTAATGATAGGTGCACAACAAAGGCACAAATATTAATAATGTCCAAAAATTCTTGAGAATCTATATTTACAAAACCATGATTAATAATATTAGACCTGTGATTCAAAGCACTGTCATAATATTCACTAAATTTTTTCTCATTTTTATTTAATCCACAGATATGTAGCTCTATATCATCCCTGTTACTAAAAATATCTAACAAGATATCTAGGCCCTTATGTATCGCCCCCACGCTCCCAAACCATAAAAATTTATTTTTTGCCTGAGAAAAATTTTTTTTATTTATATCAAAATTTTCATTCTTAAAAAAGAAAGCATCAATAGATTTGTAATTTGCCTTATTGTTATAATCTGTATATGTTTTTAAAACAAACTCATTCCCTAATGGTATTATTAAGTCTGATTCCATTATTTAATTATAGTGCACGTTATCAATCAAGCGAAAAGAGTCTAAAGGAATAATATTTGTTTTTTTATAAAAACTCATCATCCTTGCAACTGACTGCAATTGAAGAAATATCATGTTACAGCCTGTAGAATAAAAAATTCTCTTGATATTCTTATTTTTAAAAAATGAATTCTCTAGTGGCTTGCCGAATCCGTATATTATTTCATAATTACTATAATTTATTTTTTTATTTGAAGTATATTCAATTACATCAACATTAAACCCCAGCTCTTTAAATATTTGAGCAGCAACGAGGCATTCGGTTTGATTGGTGTGAAGGTTGCTGGGTTTAATATCAAAAGGTCTAATTATATACGATATAAGAACTCTTTTCTTATTTTTTGATTTAAATACATTTCTTTTTAAATTTAAAGCGATAAATTTTTTTAATTTTAATCTTAGCCCCAGAAAATCTAAAGTATTAATTATTAAAATCTTCATTTTTTTGTGATTCATATAGACTATTAATGTCAAGTTTTTTAACAATACCACATGCTCATCATCTCATACCTACATTATACAACATTTCTGGCACAAAAAAAGACCAATTCAATAAATTGGCCTTTGTGCTATATACAACATTCTATTTAACTTCCTTTTTAATATCTTTAATCTCTTTCATTATCTTCCCTTCTGGGCCTTTAAACTCTTGCTTTAATTACTCTAAGGCCTTCTCGTCTTTCTCTGTTAAACTTTTACCCTTTATTACATGCTTATCCTCTTTCTATCTCCGAAAAGTCAAGACTAAAACGAATTAGCGTGCCGAAAAGTCATTTTTCACTTTTTAGCCTATTATCATTGACTTTTTTACTTGACCAAAATCAGTATTAAGCAAAAAAAGACCAATATTTGGTCTTTTTTTCCTTATCTCTTTATTTAAATGTAATAAAAGTTACAAACAAAATCTAGTTTATATTATATCCTTATTCCCCTTTTCCCCTCTTAAATCTTTGTCTATCAATCTCTTTTAGGTTTTGTTTTCTCAGTCTTACGCTTTTTGGTGTTACTTCTAAGTATTCATCAGAGTTCATTACTCCTAGACCCATTTCAATGGTGAGAGTAGCGGGTGGTACCAACTGAATAGCTTCATCAGTACCCGAGGCCCTCACGTTGGTAAGCTGCTTACCTTTAATTGGATTAACAGCTAACTCATTACCCTTGGCCACATTACCAATAACCATGCCTTCATAGACTTCAGTATTTGGTTCAATGTATAATACTCCTCTATTTTGTAAATTCCATAAAGGGAAAGCTAAGGTTTTGCCACCAATCATAGAAACCATTGAACCTAACTCACTCTTCTCTATTTCTCCAGCATAAGGCCTAAAGCCAAGCACCTGTGAACAAAGAATACCTTCGCCTCTAGTATCAACTACGAATTCATTGCGATAGCCTAATAGTCCTCTGGTAGGCATAGCAAATACTAAACGAGATTGACCATCTTGAGTTTTAAAATCAGTCATTTGACCCCTTCTCTTAGAAATCTTCTCAATCACAGTTCCAGACATAACCTCGGGTACATCAATGGTGACCTCTTCATATGGCTCAACTTTAATACCATTCTCTTCTTTGATAATAACTTGAGGTTGAGAAACTTGTAATTCATAACCCTCACGTCTAAGGTTTTCAATTAGAATTGCCACGTGCAATTCCCCTCTACCAAGCACGCGATAGTAGTTAGTCTCGGAAAAATCTATTTTTAAACCAACGTTAATTTCTAATTCTTTTTCTAATCTTTCTTTCAACTGACGGTTGGTAACAAACTTACCTTCTCTGCCCGCAAAAGGTGAATTATTAACTAAAAAGTTTAAAGCAATAGTTGGCTCATCTATTTTGATAGCTGGTAAAGCCTTCTGCTCTGCCTTATCAGCAATGGTTTCGCCAATGTATATATCAGGAAGTCCTGCTACCATTACAATATCACCAGCTTGAGCTTCTGTTACATCTTCCCTGCCAATACCCTTAAAGGTAAAGAGCTTGGTAATTTTACGAGATCTAGTATTTCCATCTACATCTTCAACGAAGACAGTTTGAGCTGCCTTAATCTTACCCTCATATACCCTACAAATAGCTAATCTACCTAAAAAATTATCATAAGCTAAATTAAAAGGCTGAGCTAACAAGTTTTTTGCACTTAATTCCTCTGAGGATGCTTGTTTTACGTGACTTAAGACTAAATCTAATAGTGGTTCAAGATTATCTGACTCATCTGTTAAGTTTAACTTAGCAAAACCTTGTTTAGCGGCTGCATAAACTACTGGAAAATCTAATTGTTCATCACTAGCACCTAAATCTAAGAAAAGTTCATATACCATTTCTGATACTAGTTCTGGACGAGCCGCTGGCTTATCAATCTTATTAATCACCACGATTGGTTTTAATCCTAATTCCAATGACTTTTTTAACACAAATTTAGTCTGTGGCATTGGCCCTTCTTGAGCATCAACTAACAACAGTACACAATCAATAGAACGCAAAATGCGCTCTACTTCAGAGCTAAAGTCAGCGTGCCCAGGAGTATCAACGATATTAATCTTAGTATCCCTATAAAACACCGAGGTGTTTTTAGAATAAATGGTAATGCCTCTTTCCTTTTCTAAAGCATTACTATCCATTGAAACGTCATTAGAAGACATGCCTGTTTGCTGCATTAAAGCGTCGGTAAGGGTTGTTTTACCGTGATCTACGTGAGCTATAATAGCAATATTTCGTATTTCCATAATATTAGTATATATCTAGATATTTAATCAAAACAAAAATTACGCCGACAGCGTAATTTTGCCTTGCTTATTGATAATAGTAGTTTTCTAGAAAATAGTCAAATAATTCTAAGCGCCTCCTAATATCGCTGCCGCTCCTGAAGAGCCATAATCATAGAGAGTCTCTATTTCTGTATTATTAAGAGCTCTATTATATATTTTTACATTACTTATTTTGCCATAAAACTGTGCCGGAGAGCCCCATACCCCTTTACCAATAAATAGTTTAGAAGTGCCAGTATTTAAAGCCAGCTCTTTTTCTTTATAATACTCTCCATTGTAATAAATATAAGCTTTAGTGCCATCATAACTAATAGCAAAATGTTGCCACTCATTTAAACTATATATTGGGCTATCACTGCCCAGTGTGTCATAACCACCGCTATAAAAATGCCCCGCTATTTGACCGTTTGCGCTCAAATAAACATCAAACAACCTACCAGTTCCTTCCGCACCATAACCCAGGAGATTTTGCGTTCTTTGAGCTTGAGGATAAAACCAAACACTAATAGTTCTAGGCGAAGAGCTTGCGCTGCCAATATTATTCTCACTGACAATATAATCACTTATGCCATCAAATTGAGCACCATCTAGACTAATATTAGCACCATGATTTTCAGCATCGTTGGAATAGGGTGTTGTGTCAGTCATAATTTCCGCACCTGAACTACCGCCTTTAGTATATTTGGCAGTGAGTGGTATATCTAAAACCAAACCCTTTTGTAGCGATCCTGACACTGTTTCTGCGGAATTGGAATCATATAATAATCTAATTTCCTCTTCGGATATAGCACGATTATAGATTCGGACATCATCTATTACACCATTAGCAATATAAGAATTACTTAAATATCTACCTATTTCTTGAGCTGTTCCGGTTAAAGTACCAGAAACTGGATTAGTGGCTGTCAGCTCTCCATCAATAAAAGATTTTAAATTTACTCCATCATAAGTAAATGCAACTTGATGCCAATTTCCATCTGTTAGGCCACCACCACTATTAAAAACTTTACGTCCTTGAGTATTAGTAACGACGCCTGTTCTGATATAACCACTAGAATTAATTGAAATTTCCACAGAAGCGCCACCAGTTATAATATGATAACCACCAATTGGAGCTCCATTTGATTTAAACCAGGCCGTTACACTAGTTTGATAAATAGGATTTTGATAACTAATAGCGATTCTACTATTTGCTCCATTAATACTCATCGCTCCATTACTTCTACCATACCTATCTGAAGCTAGTACTGCCCCATAATTTGTAGCATGATTAGCATAAGCAGAACTATCAGTCACTCTATTGGTCGTCTCATTGTAATGAGTGCCATCAAGCGACCAATGGCCAATTAAGCCTTTTTCAATTGATGAGACTTGCATTGCAGGCTGACTGTCTTCATAAAGTTTTCGCACCTCTTCAGCCGAAAAACTTCTAGCATAAATTAAGACATCTTTGACCGCTCCATTGTATTGATAGTTATTAGAAGCAGATGCTCCAATTCTGATAGGGTTACTAATATTGTTATATGATGATAAAGCGTATTGTTTTTTATATTCACCATTTAAATATACCCTAACCACACTACCGTCCCAAGTTGCTAAAAGATGATTCCATTCTCCTATCACTGGCTTTTCAGTTAAACGACCAGCGGCCCAGCCGACACCTGTATTAGCACCAATAGTAGCGGTAAAGTAATCATTATTGTCTACCCCTAGCCACAAAGAACTAGCTCCGATAGTGTTATTAGTACCCTGATGAAAAGCGCACTCATAAGTATGACCATTGCCATCCTTTCTAATCCAAGCAGCAATTGTGACGGCTGTAGGATTAGTGAGAATGCTTCCATTGCTAATTAATATATGATCGGTACTGCCATTAAACTTGGCTGCCCCTTCACTTTTACCATATTGATCAACACTAAACACAGCATTATTAGCCGAAATTCCATGATGAGAGTGACCACTATGATCAAAAAATGTCTTTGAGGGAGCATTATAGTTATCCGCGTTAAGTGCCATTTCAAAAACCAAGGCATGTCCTCCTTCATCGGCTGCTGTATAACCTAAAACATAACTGGTCAAATAAACACCACTTATTAAAATAATAAACAAAATTAATATTTTAATACTTTTTGACAAATATTTCACTTTATTTATCATATATCTCATTATATCAAATAATAAGCATAAAGAAAACAAAAATACAGCCTTTAGGCTGTATTTTTAAACAATATTAGACTCTTTGTTATTTACTATCTGCTAAATACTTTTCCATTTCAATTTCAGCTGACACCCCAGAACCAGCGGCTACTGTGGCTTGTCGATAGACATGATCAGCGCAATCACCGGCAGCAAACAAACCAGCAATATTAGTTTGATACTTATAATGTCGATTAAAATTAGCTTGAAAAGTAATATCTTCTGTTTCAGTATAAGCTCTTTGACTGGTATAAATATAGCCCAACTCATCTTTAAGAACACCACTGCCCTCTAAAAAGGTAGTGCCAGGGCGCCTACCAATAGCCACAAAAGCTCCTTGAGCTGCAATTTCTGATTCTTCTCCACTCACTATATCTTTAAGTTTAATACCTGACAATTTATCCACTCCTTGAAATTCTACAATTTCCTTATTCCACTCTACTTTTATCTTTTCGTGTGCCAATACTCTATCAGCCATAATTTTAGAAGCTCTAAAACTATCCTTGCGATGGATAATAATTACTTGAGAGGCATATTTAGTCAAAAATAGTGCTTCTTCCATGGCAGTGTCACCGCCACCAATAACAGCTACCACTTTATCTTTAAAAAAGAAACCATCACAAGTAGCGCAACCAGAAATACCTCTATTCTTTAACCTTGTTTCTGACTCCAAGCCCAACCACTTAGCTTCAGCACCGGTAGCCACCAACACTGTTTGTGATAATATTTTATCCCCATTAGCTAAAGTGAGCTCTAAAGCATTTTCCAATCTCTTAACACTCTTTACTTCCCCTGATTGAAAACGAGTACCAAATTTTTCTGCTTGCTCCCGCATTTTCATCATTAATTCTACTCCCAATATACTCTCCGGAAAACCTGGATAATTTTCGACTTCCGAGGTAGTAGTTAGTTGTCCACCAGGGGTCATACCCTCAATAAGCAAAGGATTAATTAAAGCTCTAGCAGCATAAATAGCGGCCGCTAAACCAGCTGGACCAGCCCCGATAATTGTTATCTTTTCCATAAAATATTATTTTAATTTCTTTTCTATTTTATATACTAACTAAATATTAATATCCTGGCAACATTATTATGATTTTAAAGCAATATAAGCTAACATTGTTTCTAATACTTTAGGCTTATCTCTTCTAAAAGAAAAATATTTATCATTTAAACAATAACTGCACTCCGAACTAATATTTATATTATTAACAAGAATACCTTCCTCCACTAATTGACGCACAACTATCTGAGCTAAATTAATATATAACTTATCTGCTCGTCTAATAATATCAAACTCATTAAACTTAGGAGCCACATCTTGTTTAACCTCAAAATGACAATCTTTAATATGAGGTCCAATATACACTGATATATTATGAGGATCAGAGTGATAATGATTTTTAAATACTTTAATAACTTCCGACGCTATATTGGCTAACACTCCTCGCCAACCAGCATGAGCTAAAGCAATAACTTCCTGCACTTCATCATAGAAAAATATCGGCAAACAATCAGCTACAGTGATAATTAGTAATTGTTCCTTATTGTTAGTAATAAGAGCATCACAATTATCGATTTTTTTCTTTTCTGATACCTTATCGACAATAGTTACCCGCTTACCATGCTCTAAAGTAGCTAATACGCATATTTTATCATCTAAACCAAGCTGCTTAATATAAATTAAATGATTGCTATCATTATCTTTCATTGGCCCATCTTGTTTAGTTGACAAGCCAAAATAAATATTGGGTCCAAAAGATGCATCCATAAAATTAACGATTTTCAAAATCCTTTGCTATAGCTTTCATAATGACTTGCTTTAAAATCTCTCTATCATTGTTAATATGATCCCTAAAAGCTTGCCTTGTCTCTGTATCCTGCCTAAAAATATCTTTTCTCATTGCCCATTCTTTTAAAGTCTCACTCTCATGTGCCGCCTCAGTACTAAAACTTTTATACATTACTTTACTTGGTTTTAGCTCTGGATGAAGTTTAAAATAGTTCTCCCAATATTCTTGAGCTGAAATAGTTTCGACTGCTTTAATATAGTCGCCATCATCACCAAATTTAGGACGACCATCTGTATCTAATAAATACTGGGAACCAGTTTTAGGGTCAACTCTAAGTTTACCATCAATACAAAGAATACCAGCATTAATAGAAATACCTTCGCCAAAATTAAATATCTCAAAATCATTATGAGGCATATCTAAGTCTCTCTGATTTTTAAAATCGCCTGCACCAATCTGTATCTTTCCGGCTCGATGTGAATGAAAAAAATTATTTTGCAAAATATATTCAACTGGATAATAAAAATATATTGGATAGCCCTTTTCTCCTCCATACATTTCATGTAATTCCCTGCCATATGACATATGTACCGACTCCTTATCAATAGGGTGATTAGTATTATAATAAGTAGTAATCAAAACATCAGCCGCCTCTTCCAAGCAAGCTCCACTTTCTTTTAGAGATTTAAGGGCAATAGGATTAATTATCCTATTTATCTTTTCTTCATCGGTAATAATAGTAGACAACATAGAGTGAAGCCTGGCATCAGCTAAAATAGGACTAAGATTATCAACAAACTGTCCCTCTTTCTCTATATGATTAAATCTATTGGTCATTGAATGAATCTCACGTATGCCATATTTAGTCACATGATAGAAAGCTTCGCCAGAAAGTCTTTTCAGCAATAATAAATAGTCATCGAGAGGCATCTTCTCTAAATTCTCAGTATTTAGATATTCGGCCTTTTCTTGTTCGCTAAGAGGACAACTCGCTATTATTTCATTAAACTTTTCTTGATACTCTGCTTTAATTTGACTAATATCGAATTCTTTACGAGCTGCAAAAGTACTTTCAATAAAAGCTTGCTTATCTCTATCTCTATCTACTTTACTTATTTTATTTAATAATTCTTGCTTTATTTTTTCAAAAGAAAAATAAAAACCTGTATGATAATCCTTAATCTTCTTTCTTCTGTCAATCTCCTCATCAAGGGATCGGGCCCTAACTGCTTTAATCTTCTTAGCCGTTTCATCGCGTAAATCAGCGGCTAAATTTTTGGAAAATTTTTGTTCTAAATTCATATAATAAATATCTATTTTTAAGATTATCATTATAAACGTCTAACTAGTCCCAGTGCTAGTAAGTAATGTGTGTCTTTATATATCGCTACTATAACTTAATTATAGCAAAAAAACAAGTTCATTAAAAACTTAATATTTAATTTTTTTGTTTAATTATAGTCAAAAATATCAATTATTTATTTGCCTTATCGGATTAAAATATTAATTGAGCAGAATGATAAGTATATTGTTTAGAATTATCAACAAATACTTAAACCCTTCTTGGGCTTGTCAAAATTGATAATAAAGGCTAGCATTAAATCATAAACCAAAAAAAGTAGGACATGAGAAACGGAACATTAAAACCTTTAATTGGCATTATTGCCAATTCGACCTCGCTGAAAAACCGCGAGGCATTAATAAAAGAATTAGGAGAGCCAGAAGACGGCTTCTTTGACCCGTTAAGGTTCAAATACAAAGATCTAGAGGGGGAAATAGTTCCCCTAGACATTCAGCCTAATGAAATATTGCAAAGCGCCGGCTTTAACAAGGCTAAAAAAGCGATGCTTAAAGCAGTTGAGTATCTGGTAAGGCGAGGCGCAAAAGTTATTTGCTTTACCGCTTCCACTAAACGTCTACCGGGTAAATCCGGGAAAGAAATTAAAGAACTCTATCCCAATCAAATTTTTAGTATTGGTGATAACGCTACTATAATTTCTTTTAAGTGTATCTTAGAGCACTTTTTAACAGCTTTAGATACAGAAAAAGATCAACTAGCCTGTATTGGCGCCGGCTTTATTGGTGAACAAGCAATTTCAATGTTTCTGAATCACGGATTCAAAAACATTACCGTCCTAAGCGAATATTCTAATAATCTACCTTTGCCAATTAAGCTTATCAAAAAGATAGAGGATTTGCCTCAGGACATTAAGCTAATGACTGCCTGTACTCATAAGTACCAGCCGGACCTGAAAAGCTTTAAAGACCTCTTTGCTCCTTTCGCTAAAATCATCGACGTTTCAGTGCCGCCGATGATTAGCCTTGAACTCTACCAAAGTCTTCATCTGGGTAATCAAAGGTTTGATGCTGGAGATTTTTTCTTAGATGGCATAAGTTACGATTTTCCTCCTGGGATATTAAGTTTCCCGGAAGAAGGCTTTTGGTACGGTTGCTTTGCCGAAACAGTCATGCTGACTCTTGCCCATTTAGATGGCTACCGTCTAAATTCCTACGACTTTTTTTCAATCAATGAAAAAAGTCAAAAACTGATAAATGCTTATCTTAAAAAAGAAAAGGCACAAATACCTTTTATCAATTTTTTTGATAGCACGACGCAAATACGAAAAATAGAAATGTAAGACAAGGGGGAACACCAGTTCCCTCTTTTTTCTTTCCCCATCTAATGCTAAAATAGAAATATAAATATTTAAACTATACAGCCATGATCGAGGGATTTTTTAATATCTTCTTTTCGTTATTCAGCCTATTCTTTATTATTATTTTAGGAC
Organism: uncultured Gammaproteobacteria bacterium; assembly: GCA_964435515.1. Classification (GTDB taxonomy): domain Bacteria; phylum Patescibacteriota; class Patescibacteriia; order Patescibacteriales; family UBA12465. The sequence continues at coordinate 20,131 of CAYSZD010000011.1, forward strand.
TGATTGTTATTAGAAATAGTCGACAATTAGTTAATAAGCTTTTTACTTTGCTTAACCTAATTTTAATCATTTGGATTTTTGGTAGTTTAATGCTTTTAAGCGTCAATAGTGAAGCACAAATTATTTTTTGGGATAGATTTATTTATGCTGGTATCATATTTTGGGCTGCTATTCAATATCATTTTAGTCTAGCTGTAACTCATATAAATTTAAAGCGTAAAATTACTCTAATTGTCGCTTACGCTCTTTCTTTTATTTTTCTCATACTCAGTCGAACAGACTTATTTATTCGCGATGTATTCTATTACAAATTCGGAGCTCATAGTCAGGCCCAAATAGGTCATCACCTATTTATCATTTTTTTCACTATATATGTTTGTTTGTTTTTCTATATTCTTTTAAAAAAGTATCACCAAGAAAAAGATGAGATAGAAAGATCTAAAATATTCTATTATATCCTTGGTTTTTCAGTCTTAGATTTTATTGGAGGCACGGCCTTTCTGCCCGCCTATTCTATTCCAATTTATCCTATTTTTCTAGCAACTCCACTCATATTTTCTATTATCATTACCTACTCAATCGTTTATTTAGGTTTAATGAACATTAGATTGATAATGCGTCGCTATTCGGTTTACCTACTAGCTTTCATATCTCTTTTTGTACCTGCCTACTTAGCTCTTTCATACTGTCATCTTTTCTATCCGCAATACTTCTTTCCTGCATTTATCACTATCTATGTACTCTCCTTAATATCTTTTGGTCCCTTAAAAAAACGATACTATCGCCTTGCTAATCAATACTTTTTTTCTTCTTTATACGATACCAAAGATCTAATTTACAAACTCAACAATGAACTGCGTGCTTCTTTAGAGATAAAAAAAATATTTAATTCAGTTAGCACTGTTTTAACTCCAGCTTTTCATTTCAAATCGATTGCGATTATTAATTTTAACGAACGTCAGAAAAATTGGGATCTTTTATATAACCATAAGTTTCCTAAAATTAATTTAAAAAATAAAAAAATCAACAATGACGACATTCTAAGTGCCTTTAATGATAATAAGCCTATCACACTTAAAACAATCAATGAAAATAAACAAGTTAATTATAAATTTAAAAAATATTTAAATTCTCTGGGAGTAGAGTTAATCGTGCCAATTAAAATAAACAAAAATGCATTAGGAAGTTTGATATTTTTCGGCGCTAAAGAGTCTGGTGACCCTTATCATAAAAGAGACTTACAAATATTAGAAATTATCGCTAATGAAATTGGCATCGTTGTTGAAAACGCCCTACTCTATCAAAGTGTTAAGAAGTTTAATATAAAATTACAAAAAGAAGTAAATAAAGCTACCGCCAAGCTACAAGTACAAAATAAAACTCTAATAAAACTAGATAAAATTAAAGATGAATTTATTAGTATTGTTTCCCACCAACTACGTACACCATTAACTGGTATTCGCTGGTTTACTGAAATTCTTACTAAAAATAAAGAACATAACCTAAATAGCAAACAATTAGAAATGCTCCATCATATTAGTGCTAGTAATATTAGCTTAATCAAACTAGTAAACGACCTGCTGGATGTTTCCCATATTGAAACTGGACATAAATTTGTCATTACGAAAAATAATTTTCATTTAAATACACTAATTGATGAGGTGATAAAAGAAAATATTTATTTAATAAAAAAGAAGAAATTAGTAATAGATAATAAAATAAAAAATGATTTATATATTTATGCTGATCGTGATAAAATTAAACAAGTGTGGCAAAATTTGATAGCCAACGCTACAAAGTATACAAACGACCAAAAAACCATTAAGCTTTACTCTAGGAAAGACAAAAAAAATAAGCTTATATTCTATATCCAGGATGAAGGTATCGGCATTCCTAAAAATCAACAATCTAAACTATTTAATAAATTCTTTAGAGCTAATAACGCCTCCTTAAAACACGCCGAAGGCACTGGCCTAGGGCTACATATCGCTAGAGAATTAATTAGAGCCCACCATGGCGAAATGTCTTTTAAATCCAAAGAAGGTCAGGGCTCTATTTTCTTTTTCTCTCTGCCAATTAGTGAGCCGGCCCAAAGCTCAAGTGATAAAAAAGCTATAAACATTACAAACAAACAAGGTTAATAAAAAATTAAGTAAAAAGCTATGAACAAAAAAATCTTAATTATAGAAGATGATATCAATCTAGCTGAAGCTCTTGATATCAGCTTAAAAGAAGAAGGCTATGAGGTTTCTAAAGCTCATGATGGACTACAAGGCTTGGAGCTAGCAGAAAAAAATAAACCAGAATTAATTCTCTGTGATATTAACATGCCTAAAATGGATGGTATTACTATGCTCTCAAAAATGCGCCAAACTAATTGGGGTAAAAATATAGAGGTAATAATGCTTACCAGCTACAGCGATCAACAAAATATCTCTCAAGCCTTAAAACATTCTGTTTTTAGCTATTTAGTTAAAAGTGACTGGGACCTTGAACAAATAGTAGAAGAAGTCAAAAAAAAGCTAAAAAATTAATTCTAAATTACTTTTAATAACGAAAAAATCGCACTTAATGCGATTTTTTTATAAACTTATACTTTAACTATTCCTTTATTCCCCAAAGAGCATTATCTATTTGTCTAATATTATTATATAGATGAATAAACTGAGGATGGGCAATCTTTTCTAAATGCTTACCATACAAACTATGCTTATCCTTTTTCATTACTAGAAAATATTTTATCTGATCAGGTGAGGGGATTTTTTCTAACAACTTATCCGAACTAGTCTCCGTCTCTACTATAGTTCTGATGCCATATAAAGCTTGGCCTTCTTTTTTAATTAAACGAAAATACTTAATTTGCTCAGGTGAAGGAACTTTTTCTAGCATCTCGCACTTCCCTTCAAAGTCTACTCCAACCCGAGAAGCTAAGCATTTATTAGCATAATCTTTTCCATCCATACCACAAACTGGCATATATTCTCTAGTACAAAGAAGTGGTGCCTCAGCACTACATTCACCTTCATGGGCAATAGCTATTTCATTGGCCATGCAAGCATTGCCATAAGTTACTCCGTCAACACCGCAAACTGGCATATATTGCATAGTACAAGCTCGTTCGCTGTTTATACTAGTTACTGTCGCCGTTTCTTCTGCCTTGGTAGTAAATGGCGCCATAACCACAATAGCTAGAGTTAAAAGCAACAAAGGAATGAAATATTTAAAATGTTTCATAAAATTATTAATTAATTATAAATAGTACTTATAATATACTAAACGCAAGTATAGAATAAAGGTAACAATTCTTATTTGCCCTTCTCTTTACTTAGTAAAAATATACTACATGCTTGGTATATTATTTTTTGAATTTTCAATCTCTGATAATTCTTGCTTTAAATTCTCCAACATAACACTTTCTGCTTTATCTATCTTTTCTCGTCTCTTACGATTACTAATTAAAATAGCAATTTTTTCTTTAATCTCTTTTTTAGATTTCATTAATTCATTTCTAGTCTCATTTTGATTGCTTAAAGAATTAAACCAGAACTGTATTTTTTCTTTTTTGCATCTGTTCCAAAGGTAGTAGGCCAAAAAGAACAATGATAGCAATAGGCATAATATTGGCACTAAAAGGGTGAGAAAATTTAATATCCAAATACCAGCTTGATAGTATTTATTATCAGGCTGAAACACTTCAAATTGCTGATTCTCGTTAACATCTTCTTCAACTATTAATTCCCCTTGATTATCAACTATATTTTCTGACTCTACAGCCACTTCTGTTTCATCCTTTAGTAAAGAAGCTTCTTCTAATTTATTTATAAAAATAGCTTCATCACTAGTATCTATCTGTACGCGATAATGAGCTGTCGGTCCCCAAGCATTATGACTACGAAATTTAATATGAAAGTACCAAACACCATCTTCAAGATTAGTATAATTCTGCACGGTAAACACCCCATCCGAAACAGAACTTAAAGCAGAATCAGGACTACGACTCAAATAGACACTTTCTCCGTCAACACCAGTTGGTAATTTCCAACTAAACTCTACATTGCTATTATTGTATGTTTTACCTTGATCAGGATGAGTGCTAGATATCACCACGGGCAAGGGCGGTGTGTTATCCGTCTCTACTTTCTTATTATTTTCCACTACCTTATCCTTATTTTCAATTACCTTGTCATTATTACTAGTAATACTAATTTTTGCACCTGCAAAGCTATCTAAAATATTAGTGCCTAAACCATCGTTAGCTAAAATAGAAGCTGAAGAAAAATTAACATTTGCTAAACCAGCTGCTTTTGTTTTAAAGCTTACAGTAATTATCTTACCGCTTGCACCGGTATAACCGGGATTCATCACAATCCCTTCAAAATTTATAGTACCATTTTTATTAGAAAAACTTGGCTCTTGAGCCCACAGACTAAAAATAGAGCCAGCCTTAGAAATACTTATCACCTCCAACTTATCAACTGGAAATGAGATAGAGCCAGAACCAGCATTAAGTGCCTGCTTAGAACTGGCAAATATATTTACAGAAAAAGTCTTAGCAATTTCATAAGAAGCAGACGAAGGAGAAATATAAAAACTAGCTGCTTTAGCTATGGAAAGCGGTATCAAAAAAATAATTAGCGCAAAAACTAAAACTAATAAATAATTTATTATTTGATAGCTCTTTTTTTTCTCCTTAAAATTATCCATAAAATAGGCACTAATACGATTAATATTATTATAGCATAGACTAGGTAAAGAATCCTTAATGGTTGCGGATTTTGAGGTGCTATAAGAGAAATTGTTTTATTAGCATTTAGATCAATTGCTTTTACATATATATAACTACTCAGTGATTGATCTTGAAGTAAATAAGGACTATCGGCTTCCTGCCAAGAATATAAAAATGACCAAAATTTATACTTCACTTCTTTCACTTGATAACTAGCCATGCCCGAGCCCTTATCTTGTGTAGCAAAAACAATAAATTTTTGATTATCAAAAATATTTTTATCTTCTGCTATTTCAATATTAAAACTTTCAGGACTAGTCTTGTCAGCCAACATAATATCAACTTCCCTTTCTTTACCTTCTTGGTCATTAATAACAATATTTAAACCCGCAAGAGACAAAGGCGCTAATGAAGCCTCACCATCATTTATAAGAGCACGCGCATTATTACATTGAATATTAGTCTCTCCGCTATTTTTTCCTTCAAACACTAAAGAAAAAACTAAAGCATTGTCTGCTATTATTCCCCCAGGAGTAATACCTGAAAAAGAAATCAGACCAGGTGACGAAAGTTGTGGTTTTTCTATCCATAGACTAACTACTGAATTAGCATCTTGGATTTTCTTTAAATCAAGGTAATTAGAATCAAACATTATTTCAGCTTCTATTGCATTGATACTATCGTCTTCAGTTTCTAAATAAAAATCAACTTTTATTTGTTTGCCCACACTAGTCTTTAAATTATTTGAAGAAAATTTAAACTGAGCAGCTAAAACAGGCCGCATACTTAAAGTAAACAGAATAATCAAACAAAAAAATATAATTATTTTATTACTAAATTTCATGTTTTTTAAATTAACCCGTCCAATAATAAGCCATGATACTAAAATCAATTAAATCAATCTTACCATCTTTATTTAAATCTATCTCTTCTGGCGGAGATGCTTTTTTATACCAAAAAGCAGCAATAGAAAAATCTACTAAATTAACCCTACCATTACAATTTAAATCCGCTTTTTCACATTTACTTTCCTGAACAACATTATTTGCTCCCACTACAAAATTAACCGCCTTACTAAATGAACTAATTTGATTACTAAAAGCAGCTTTGGCTTTGGTAAAATGTTCTCCTATCTCCAATGCTTCAGTATTAAAACGATGTAAATAAACTCCGTTGATATCAGTGATTACATTTTGTAAAAATTCCTGATTTGAGTGAACGGCAATAGTTATTTCACTATTAGCTACTGACTGACCGAAGATAAGAACTTCATCGCCTTGTTTAACCTCACTCTTATCAACTCCAATAGTAGGGGCAATAAAAATATTATCAGTATTTATAGACACTCCCGAAATAATCTTAGCTGGAAAAGATAAAAGCGAAGAACGTATACCCTTATAGTCTTCGCTATATAAAGAAAAAATATAATCACCAGCATTAATGCCGGATAAAGTTAAATAAAAATTAGCTTGAGCATCAGCTACTGTAGTAGCAGCCACTTGAGCGTCTTTGAGTAAGGTAACTGTACTATTAGGATAAGCTCTACCAGAAAAAATAATAGTAGCGACTGGGACAATACTAACACCACCACCGCCTCCGCCCCCACCACCACCAATAGATTGACAATTACCGCAATCCATCGGACAATTACTACAATTTTCCAATCCATTACAACTTGAATCGCCACAAGCTGGAGCTGGCGAACAAGCAGACGTATCAAATTCACAAGCAGGGTCGCAACTTAAAGTACCAGCGCCATAACCTAAAGCAGAACAAGAAGCGCCACCCAAATCTTGACGGTCACATTCTTCCCAACCTTCACGAACTTCATCTCCGCATACTAATATTTTCACTTTACTTATAACAAGCTCATTGCTAGCAGCAAAAATATTATTCCCCAAATAAAGAAGAACCACTATTAAAGGAATCACCAAAAAAGTGAAACTACTGAGTAAATATTTTTTTTTCATTAAAAAGTTTTTATTTCTTCTTCACACTGAAACCAATATTAAAAGAAAAAAATCTACGAAATAAAGCCACAATAATAGAAGCAAAGATAAATCCTAAAATAATATAACTCCAAGGTGCGTATTGATGAGATATTGAAGCAGTTCGATAGTACAAGCCAGCAAAAAAATTAGCCGGTTCTACACTAAAATATAATTTAGCTGCTGCAGCTACGCCAACGCTAGTATTACCAGCCTGTGTTCTGCTATCAGGGTAAGCCTGTAAAAAAGCAAAATAATTACCTGGCTCTGCTCCCTTAACTGGCAAAGTTAATTTTATTTGTACCACCTGTGTTTGTCCTGGCTCTAAATGAAAATTATTTGGCTCAAAATTAAACCAATCCTTCTCTGGTTTTATTTCTGATTGATTTTCACGATGTTGTATGCCAACACCATATTCAGATGCTTCATCTCCAGTGTTAATAACTGTAATGGCCGGTAAGGTATATATTAAACCGGGCTTTAAACTTTGATCAACTTGAATTTTACCCGAACCAACCCCTACTCCAATCTTAGCTTCGGATATTTGCGGTAGCATAAATATTGCTACTCCAAAACAAGCAAGAAAAATTTTTTTCATATTAAAATAATATAGGCTCACAATAATTAAGCGGCGCTAGCTTGAATAGTAACAACTGCACTCTGTTCATTAACATCAGTAGGAGTAGTTGGTGTGGTAATTTGTAATTGAAAGGAAACAGTCCCAGCATTGGGAACAGCTGCTTTAAGTTTCTGGGGACTGTCAGTCATCGCTGTATAGTTTGTCGCTGGAGTAAGACAATCATTATCACTGTCGTTACAAAATCTATGGATGTAATTATTGCCAGTATTATCAGAAGCTAAGGTCCAACCAGTGCCACTGCTAGTAGTATTAGCTCCGTAGATATCAAAGTCAGATACACTGCCACCATTAGTAGCTGTAATTCCTGCTCCACCCCACAATGAAAGTGTACTTGAAGCAGTATTAGCGCTCATGGTGCCATAGGAAAAACTAGCATTATCCAGAGTCACTGAAGCATAAGTAATCGTCACGCTAGCAGTTACATTAGCAGAATTAGCCGCCTGGGCTAATCCGGCCAGAGTCATCCCAAATAAACTAACTAAAGCCACCAGTGAAAAAAGTTTTTTCATAAAATTGAAAATTTTTTAAAGTTTAAATTTTTAAAATATATTATTAAATTAATAACAAAAGTTAAGTTATCCACACCCTTATATTTTATCATGTCCATATAAAAAAGATAGATAGCGCCAGCTATAATAGGGCTTAAGGCTTTTACGGAGCTGAGGCTTGGACTGTTACCACTGCATTTTGCTCACTTAAATCAGTAGCTGCTGCTGGGGTAGTAATTTCCAATTGAAAGGCTATATTGGCCTCAGGGGCAACTCCCATTTTTAATAATGATGGACTAGTACTAAGTGGCATATAATTGTTTGGCGGATTTGAGCAATCATAATCAGTATCATTACAAAATTTATGAATATAATTATTTCCAGTACTATCACTAGCTAAAGTCCAACCACTACCAGCACCACTTGTATTAGCACTGTAAATATCAAAATCAGCCACAGACGAACCATTACTAGCAATAATTCCAGTGCCACTCCATAAAGACAAGGTACTAGAAGCTTGACCTGGGTCAATCATGCCATAACTAAAATGAGAGGTATCTAAACTAATGGAAACAAGAGCTTTTGAAGTTTCTATCCAACTAAAACTTAACATAGCAAAATCCCAAACATTTACCGAATTAATATCAGTTGTACCATCAACGGTGGTATTTAAATTGAGTCGCATCGCATTATTAACTGTATCCACAAAACTCTCTGGATTATTCATATAACCAGCCGAACCTCCTAAAATAGACACGCCAGTAGTAATAACAGAATCAGAATAAGTCATTGTATAAGTATGAGAAGCACCAATGAGCATACGTCCACCATTTACACCGGTTAGACCTGAATAATCTTTAATAGCAGCTCTAACCGTACCAGCTACGCCACTCATTGCTCTATTAGCCCAATGTATACCAGTAACAATAGCATTATCTGGCACTGTAACTGAAAAACCAATATTCGCTGAGCCTGCCTCTTCTAGCACTCCATCACCATCATGATCTCTAGAATAATAAGAACGATAAGCATCAAGTGATTCATCTTCAGTTAAAACAGTCCAGGCATTACGATTGCCACCAGTAATATCAATGTCACGCGTACCAGTACAATCATTAGCACCAAAACTATCATTAGTTCTTAGTCCATCAGCAATATTTCTTTTTTCAATTAGCCATTGATTATCTCCTGGGGCGCTACCATAACCAGCGATATATACATAATTACTATCAACTGCAATAGCATTGGCCCGATCATCTCCACCATCTTCTGATTGAGCTGTACCATCACCAGAAAAATTAGAGTCAATCGCCCCACTTAACTTATCTCTTTTTTGAATATACCAAGAACCAGAATCATCATCTTTAAATCCCGATATATAAAGATAAGTACTATCAATGGCGATATCAGTGATTGAGTCAATATCTGCACTAGTAGGATCAACTTGTACTACTCCGTCACCATCAAAATTTGTTACTAGTTCTCCGCTAATAATATCTCTTTTTTCAATGCGCCACTGTAAATTAGCGGCACTGAGTACGCCATCTTGTCCTCCAAGATAAATATAATTATCATCAATGGCCATAGCATAATTTCTATCAATATTTCCAGAAGGATTGCTCTGTACCACGCCATCACCATCAAAAGCACCAGCAGCACAATTAGCCTCACTATCACATAGAGCACCGGTCTGCTTATTCCTCTTTTCTAGCCGCCACTGAATATTACCCGCCATATTATCATAACCAGAAATATAGACATAAGCATCATCTACTTTAATTCTCTGCGGCCTTTCATCTCCTGTAGCTGCTAAAACTTCCCTAATAATTCCCGCATCACCAAAATCAGTATCTAATGCACCAGTTATTAAGTCATATTTATGTATTTGCCAAACTCCAGTATCATCATCTTCGAAGCCAGCTACATATAAATAACTGTCATCGGCTGTTATTGATAGTACTTGATCAATATCGTTGGCTGGATTGTATTGGATAATACCAGTGCCATTAAAATCTGTTACTAACTCTCCTGAGTTAATGTCTCTTTTTTCAATACGCCACTCACCAGCACCAGTAGCTAAATCAGAACCTGCTATAAATAAAGCGTTATCACCAAAAGTAATAGCCTCAATCTGATCAGCTCCACCTGAATAGTCTGCACTTATTACTCCATTATCACCAAAAGCCGGCACCAACTCTCCATCTATAAGTTGACGCTTTTCAATGCGCCATTCATTGTCAATCCCTGATGAATCATAGCCGGCTAGATACATATAACTATCATCAATCTTCATTACCTCTATCCTGTCAGCTCCTGGAGCGGAAGGATTAGCAGCAATACGACCAGCAATAATAGAACCAAAAGAAATTTCACAATCATTGGCATCAGTGTTGGTTGTACCTAACAT
>CAYSZD010000012.1:0-19739 GCA_964435515.1 uncultured Gammaproteobacteria bacterium
AAAAACTTCATACTCGGAGGATCCAGAAAATTAGAAAATAATAAAGAAAAGATAGAAAAAATAGCTAATAATATTATTAGCTATCTCTCCTAAAAATTAAATATTTTTTACCAAGCTAAGACTCTGCGGAGTCTTTTTGCTTTTACGATAATATAATATTTTAAATATTTCTGTGGAGGCCAAATAGAGTAAAGCAATTCCTAAAATCCACAATAAATGCTTGGGCTCAGGAGGGGTAAATTTAAAGAAAGTTTGACCAAATCTACTAAAAGGAATAAATATTGCTATTAAGGCAGCGGGGATAGTAAAAGCAACTAAGGCAATACTGGGACGACGAGCAAAGAGGAAAAAACGGCGGCTACGAATAGAAAAGATAAATAATAATTCAGTAATAGTGCTAGCAATAAACCAATTAGTCTGTAAGACTGCTGGAGAAATACGACTAAACAAAGCAAAAAAAACAAAATCAAACATAGTACTAATTAAACCCAAAGATAAAGCAGCAATAATTATATCTTTTACTTCATAACGCTTAGGCAATAACAATTCTTCATCATCAACATTATCCCCAGCAATAGCAATCATTGGAAAATCAGAAACTAAATTAAGTAATAGAATTTGTAAGGGCAACATGGGTAAATAATCAACTAAAAGTGAAGCAATAGCCACAGCATAGAAATTACCAAAATTAGAAGCCAGAGTCGCTTTAATATACTTAATACTGTTAACAAAAATCTTTCTTCCCTCATGGATGCCATCTATAATAATATTTAAATCGTTTTCAAGTAAAATAATATCAGCCGTTTCTCTGGCAATATCAGAGGCATTATTAACTGCCAGTGAAACTCCCGCAATTTTTAAAGCTGGTGCATCATTAATACCATCACCTAAATAACCAACACTATGATGTTCTTGTAAGGCTTTAATAATCTCATATTTTTGTTCAGGGCTAACTCGAGCAAAAATATGATATTTTTTTAAAGCTTCTTCTTGTTTTTCTTTATTTAAGGCAATAAATTCAGCCGCCGTTATCACTTCATCTAGACTGCTACATAGACCCACTTCAAGACCAATCGCAGCTGCCACTTCAGGGCCATCTCCGGTAATTATTTTAATATCAACTCCCCATTTTTTAGCTTTTACAACAGCCGATACCGTACTCGCCTTAACTGGGTCAGAAAAAGAAATTAATCCTTGTAATTCTAAACCATTTTCTTCTTCTCGAAAACGAGCAGCAAAAGAATCAAGCTGAACTTGTTTAATTGACTTTGAGGCAATAGCTAAGACCCTTCTACCTAATTTTCCCTGCTCTTGAGCCCATTTTTTAGCCCCCTTTAAATCACCACCCTTACACATGGGTAAAATAACCTCCAAAGCTCCACGCACTAAAAATATAGCTTTCTCATCTTTAATCGCTAAAATATTATTACGTAAATATTTAGAATCAAAAGGAGAGTCAAACAAAACTTGATAATCCTGCATCCAAGCTTTACCGTTTTTGGCAGCCGCTGATGCTATAGCCTCATCAAAGGGATCAGTTCTCTCTAGAGAAGGATCAGTAGCTAAAAGAGAATATAAGAGTACTTCCTCCTCTTTCCCTTTAACACTAGCAAAGCGAGCAGCTACTTGCATTTTATTCTCAGTTAAGGTGCCAGTTTTATCTGAACATAAAATTTCAATATTACCCAAGTCTTCTACGGCTGATAATCTTTTAACTACTACCTTTTTCTTCGCCAAATTACTAGCCCCCTTAGAAAAAGCAAAGGTCATTACCAGTGGTAAGGCCTCAGGAATAACTCCAATAGCTAAAGCAATCGCAAAAATTATTAATTGAATCCAATCTATATTACCACCCTTAATAACAAAATTAAGAAGCACGACAAAAGCTAAAGTGACTAAAGTGAGCTTTAAAATAAAAGAAGAAAATTTACTAATACTTAGCTCAAAGCCACTAGTTTTCTTAACACTTTTAACTAAAGAGGCAATCTTTCCATATTCAGTCTTATTAGCAGTAGCAAGCACGATAGCAGTCGCCTTGCCGCTAGACACAGAAGTACCAGCAAAAACCATGTTTAGAGCAGTATGCGTCCCCTCTAAACCTGCCGGCATTGCTTCACTTTGTTTTATAAGCGCCACAGACTCTCCTGTTAAAGCAGACTCATCTACGCTAAAATTTTGAACCGATAAAAGACGGGCATCTGCACTAATCTTATCACCCGTACTTAATACAATTATATCCCCTAAAACCAAATCGCTGGTAGCTATATTTTTTTCCTTACTGCCTCTTATCACTTTTGACTTCCAAGCAATAAGCTTAGATAACATTTTCACTGTTTTCTCTGAGCGATATTCTTGAAAAAATCCTAAAGCTGTATTAATTGAAATAAAAAGAATAATCATTATTCCCTCGGCCCAATTCTGCAAAACAAAAGACAAAAGAGTGGCCACTAATAAAAGATAGATAAAAGCTGATTTCAGTTGTCTAAATAATATACGCCAAGCATTTAAATTAGAAGAAGCTATCACATTCTGACCAGATTTTTCTAAACGCTTTAAAGCCTCTTTATCACTCAGACCTTTATCCTCAGAGCTTTTAAGTTGCCTGCAAACATCGTAGGCATCAAGATGGGCATAATCTTTCCAAGACATAGAAAAATAATTAATTTTAATAATATAATTTTATCTCTTTCTGCTCTTTTTAGCAAAAGCCGCTTCTTTTAAGAAACGGCTTTTAGAAAATATTAATTATCCAACTAAGATATAAAATATTAATTTCTCATTTTTTCAATTTCTTGATCTACTAAAATATCTAAATTAAAACTTTCTCTCTCTGCTTCGCATTCCGCTCTTTCCTTATCAGGATAATTGGGACAATTTGGATATTGAGCTACAAATTGAACTAAATAAACATAATTATCTATCACTGTGGTATAGGCATACTGCGTATAAACTGATCCTGCTGCTCCCTCACTAGAAGCACCTACGCAATACTTTCTCCCGTTTATCTCCTTTTTATTTATCCTTAAAGACAAACTAGATTCTGCCTTAGTTTCGTCACAATCTATCTCTCCATTTAAAACTCGAGAGTCAATTCTGCTGGGATAGTCTTCAGCTTTAAAGATTCCGGAGTTAAAATCTTGAAAAGAAATATAATTAGCCTGAAAACTAGCTGGTATATTAGATTTTAGCTCATTAGCATCCGTTTCTAGATATCTAATACCAGTAACTTTAATAACACCTAAACTAATATATTCATCATTTTCTTCCTCTATCAAGTCGCCACTAATTTCAATATTTTGACCTTCTCTAATTTTGTTTAACACATTTAAATCATCATCGCTAATTTTTTGCAAACGATAATAATTGTCACCAGACTGTAATCCAAATACACATAAATCATTATGAGGCTTAGTTTTATCCTTGAGTGGCAAACAAACAAATTTACCAGATACTACAAATAACCCCTCATGCACTTTTTGCCACTCTTCTAGTCCAATTACAGTTTCATCACTATTATTATTTTCCGTGATATCGTTTATAGTCTTATCTTCCTCAGTCCTATTTATTAATAAAAATACTATTAATAATAACGAGATAAACAATAAACCCAAAAGCATTAATTGAACTTTTCTATTATTTTTCAACATATTTTAATAGTTTAAATTATTAGCACTATTTAACTTCATAGACTAAAGTCACTTCCACTCTAATCTCATTCTGTCCGCTTTGAATATTACTGACACTAATCTCTCCTCCGCGGCCTAAAACCTCATCAGACATTTCTAATTTTGCATTAGCATACATTGGTACAGGATAATTATAATCACCGCTGCTTTCAATCACACTCTTTACTTTTCCCAGCGTCATACCAGCTTGAGCGGCCATTAAATTAGCCTTTTCCTTAGCCTTGCTAATTGCCATTTCTCTGGCCTGATTTTTTAACTCATATTCATCATCAATGCTAAAACTTACATTACCAACTTGATTGGCACCTTTTTCAGCACTGCGACTAATAACCTCACCAATCTTTTCCAAATCTCTCACTTTTACATTAACATTCTGAGAAACTTCATAACCCTTTAATACTCGACCGTCTTTTTCAGTCCAATTATAGACTGGATTTAAAACATAATCCGTCGTTTTAATATCTTTCTCCTCCACTCCCAAATCTTTTAAAGTATCAATGATAGCATTCATCTTATCAGCACTCTCTTTTGAGGCTTCGGCTGCTTCCGCCTTTAATCCGGTACTAAAACCAACACTGATATTAGCAATATCAGCTTTAGCGTAAACTACGCCAGAACCATTAACGCTAAAACGATCTTCATTATTACTTCTATTAGTCATAATAATAGCAGTCATTGCCACACCAGCTATAACCAACATGCCAATAATGGCTAAAATAAAATTTGTTTTTTTCATAAATTTTTTAAATTAAATTATATAAAATTATTCTTATATTATAACAAACGTAAAATAAAACTGAAAGTAACAAGGATGTATCTAAAATAATTGTGCTTTAAAAACAATAGCGCTAAAAACAGCGAAGAAAGCAATAATAATATAAATAATTATCTTTCGCCATAATTTTGGTTGAAATACTTTAGCTAAAGAGCGACGATTTAAAATAGTAACTAAAATCGTATGCACTAACATCGCAAAAGCATTAATTACCGCCCCTAACACTATCAAACTTTTAGGCTCATAGAAATTAAATAGAAAAAGGCTAATACCAAAGGCAATTTGAGCCCAAACAAATATATAATATATCTTAGACAAGGCCACTTTTTTATCACCACTCCTTCTCAATTTTTCTATCGCTGCATTTTCAGACATAATACGACTAGTTGAGTCCATGATGCCTAATTGAGTTTGAAACAACATAATTCCAACTACCACTAAAAAGAATATACCTAAATATGGTGAGGTAAGTGCTCCAATTTGTAGGCCTTCATGAATCACAAAATTAATACCTTCTCCGTTCCCAGCTAGTCCATAGACAGTGTTATAGGCTAAAAACATCAACATATTCATAGATAATAATCCAATTGCCCAGAATACTAATAGGTGTTCTAAATTAACCCGACGCCACCAATTTTTAAATCTCTTAATATTCTCTTCATTATGCTCAAATTCTTCTCCCTCTAATTTAACCTCTTGTTTGGCCCCCTTAGCAGCAAATAGACCAGCAATTTTTTGACTATAGGCTCCCATGCCATAACCTTTCTCTTTTACATAAATTGATTGAGTTAAATTGAGATTGCCACCGGCCCCTGAATAGGCAAAGGCCCCTAAAAAAGTGGCGATTGCCATACCTGGCGCTAAAAACCAAAAACCCTCTCCCTTGCCAATCATCCCTTGACCTAATGTTAGCCATGAAGACGGCTCAGCAAAATATACAGCTAATACAAAGATAAAAGGAACCCCAATAAAGATAATTAACTTAGTTATTTTTTCCATCATGCCATAGACGGTGCGACCAACAGTTAAAATAATACCGATGATTAATAGTAGAATAATAGCTAGCCATTTAAAATCAGCTAAATTAAAAACTGAAGCTAAAACCTGAGCAGAAGCCGCTACAATTCCTGGTAAACCAAAGCCAATAAAAGTAGAAATAATAAACCAATAGATAGCTTTAGGAAAAAATTTAGTAATTCCCACGAATACACTTTCCCCTTTAACAAGCGCGTAACGCTCTATCTCCATGTTCATAAAAAACTGGAAAGTGATACCTAAAACTGCTCCCCAAGCTATACCTAATCCATAATTAGAAACTAAATAAGGCCAAAGAATAACTTCCCCAGAACCGAGACCTAAGGCCAAAATTACAAAACTAGGACCAATCATTTTTTTTAAGCTCAAAACCTCGGGAAATTTTTTTAAATTCATAAGTATAATCTAAATAATATTAATGTTTATATAATAGCAAAAAGGGCTAAATTATGCTATAATTAAATTTATTATAATCTAAAAATATGAAAAAATTACTCAAAGAATTCAAGGCTTTTGCTATTAAAGGCAACGTAATAGATTTGGCCACTGCCGTGATTATTGGTGGCGCCTTTGGCAAAATAGTATCCTCTCTAGTGGCTGATATAATTATGCCCCTAGTCGGACTTATTCTAGGTCAAGGCGACTTTAACAATTGGAAAATTCTTTTACGCTCAGAGACAGCCACTCAAGCAGCTCTTTACCTAAACAGTGGCATGTTTATACAGCATATCATTGATTTCTTGATTATCTCCGCATCTGTCTTCCTAATGATTAAAGTTCTTATTGGTATTAAAAACAAATTTAAAAAAGAAGAAGAGCAAGAAATAGCTAAACAAGAACCTAAGTTAAGCGCCGAAGCTAAACTCTTAGGAGAAATAAAAGAGATATTACAAGCAAAAGAAAAAAGAGCTTAAAGCTCTTTTTTGCTATATTGTACATTAGTAGGATAGGCAAATTCTATGCCCTCTTTTTTAAATTGCTTAAAAATACCTAAATTAACCTTTTCTAATACATCTAGATATTCATTATAGGAATCTACCTTAGCGTAGAAAGAAACTTCATAATTTAAACTAAAATCTCCATAACTTTTAAAATTACAGCGCTCAAACTCAGCTTTTTCTTGGGCTTCTACCACTCCTCTAATTATATTAGGCACTCTCTCTAAAAGATCAAGCTTAGTTTCATAAATTAAACCTAAACTAAATAAGGCTCTTCTTTTTTGCATCTGTCTAAAATTTTCTACCCTAACAGTAGTTAGTTCTTTATTGGCTACCACCAAGACCTGTCCATCTAAAGTTTTAAGTCTAGTAGTTTTAATCCCTATTTTTTCTACCACTCCAGAATCATCACCAATTTTAATATAATCTCCCACCTGAAAGGGCTTATCAACTAAAATAGAAAAACTAGAAAAAATATCACCTAAAATATTTTGCAAGGCTAAAGCAACCGCGATGCCACCAATACCTAAACCGGCAATCAGAGAAGTCACATTAATTCCAGCATTTGAAAGAATGAGTAACAAACCAATGCTCCAAAGAATAATTTTCACAAAAATATTTAAAGTTTTGACCGTCGCTTTCGCCTGATTATCATTATCATTCTTTTTCATCGCCTGATAACTAAAATAGCCAATAATTTTCACTAGCGCTCTAATAATCTCATAGACCAAAACGGCCATGAAAAAAATATTTAAAAAACGATTTAGTTCCTCATTAACATTGATAAATTTTAATGCAAAATATAAAGATAAGGCAAAATAGAATATTGGCGTTACTCCGCTAAGC
The DNA here is from genome assembly GCA_964435515.1 of uncultured Gammaproteobacteria bacterium. Lineage (GTDB taxonomy): Bacteria > Patescibacteriota > Patescibacteriia > Patescibacteriales > UBA12465. Next base: position 7,281 of record CAYSZD010000012.1, read on the forward strand.
ACTCCCATTAAAAGATCATCAAACTTATTAACCGTACGAGCTGATAACTTTTTTAAACGAAGTAATACAACTTTTTGAATAAGTTTTAAGATAAGCAAGACAAGTAGAAATGCTCCTAAAAATATTAAATAATCCTGACCAGCATTAGAGTAAATTTGGTAATTTAAAATTTGATTCCACATATGACTTAATATTTAATGATTAATTATTACAAATTATCTAACATTATAACATAAATACTCAGAAATATTGAATTAGCTCAAAAACTATTTATATTGTATAATAAAAATATTATTAAAAAGTATACAAGTTATATGAAAGAAGTTGACAAAAAAGAAATAAAAATTGCTTATTTTAGCATGGAAATAGCTTTAGAAAATTGGATTAAAAGCTATTCTGGCGGCCTAGGAGTATTAGCTGGAGACACCCTAAAATCAGCCGCTGATTTAAATATTCCTATGTTAGGAGTCACTATTTTAAATAAGCACGGATATTTTAAACAAAAAATTAATAAGGATGGAGAACAAATAGAATTAGCCGATAACTATAACTATAAAAAATTTAAAAAAATAAAAAAAAGAGTAAGTATTAAAATAGGAAATGATAAAGTTCTAGTTCAGGCCTGGCAGTACTGCCTTATTTCTAAAAATAAAGGCCAACTACCCATATATTTTTTAGATACTGACATAAAAGGCAATAAAACAAAATATCGCCATTTAAGTGGCCAGTTATATAAAGCTAATCCTGACTATCGTTTAATGCAAGAAATTATTTTAGGCAGAGCTGGTGTTAAGATTTTAACTGCACTTGCTTATAATAATATTGAAAAATATCATTTAAACGAAGGTCATGCTGCCTTAGCCGCCATTGAATTATATAATCATTCTAAACAGAAAAGTACTACAAAAAAAATAAAAGAAGTACAAGGCAAATGTGTTTTCACTACTCACACGCCAATTAAAGCAGGTCACGACACCTTCCCTCTCGCTTTAGCTAAAGAACTCCAGCCTGATATTCCCTTTAAACTTCCAGGTTTAATTAAAAATAATGAATTAAATATGACTGAACTAGCTCTATATTTCAGTTCATTTGTGAATGGGGTTGCTTTTAGCCATCAGCAAGTTTCGGCCAAAATGTTTCCTGGTCATTATATATATTCTGTTACTAACGGTGTACATTCAAACACCTGGACCTCACCTGAATTTAAAAAATTATTTGATAAACATATTCCTACTTGGCGTCTTGACAGCCTATCACTCCGTAATGCTTTTAGTATTCCAACCAATGAAATATGGCAAGCTCATCAAAGCGCTAAACAGAGATTGTTAGATTATATTTATAAAAAACAAGGAGAAAAATTAAAACTAGATATTTTTACCATTGGCTTCGCTCGTCGATTTACCGGCTATAAACGCTCCACTCTCCTCTTTCATGACATGCAAGAACTATTACGTATCAATAAATCAGCTGGACCAATGCAAATTATTTATGCTGGTAAAGCACATCCCAGAGATACTGATGGCAAGGCAATGATTAAAGAAATCCATCGTTTAAAAAAAGAATATCACAAAGATATTAAAATAATATTTTTAGAAAACTATGATTTAGACATTGCTAAACTTATGGTCGCTGGGGTAGATGTCTGGCTCAACACTCCTCTGCCTCCCAACGAAGCTTCAGGCACCAGTGGCATGAAAGCTGCTCATAATGGTGTTCCGCATTTTAGCACTCTAGACGGCTGGTGGATTGAAGGTTTTGTTAACAGAAAAACAGGCTGGTCTATTGGCGATAGACGCAGCACTTTAAATCCCGAAAATTTAAACTCTAAAGATGCTGCTAATTTATATGATAAATTAGAAAATAGAATATTGACTAGATATTATAAGCATCCTGACAATTGGCAAGAGACAATGCGCTATACTATTGCCATTAATGCTTCCTTCTTTAACTCTCAGCGCATGTTACAACAATACATTCAAAGTGCTTATCTCTAAATAAAAAAGCTACTTATAAAAGTAGCTTTTTTATTTGAATCATAATATAAAATATTTTTATTCTCCCAATCTCTTACTATATACTCTCCCATATATATCCACTACCTTTAAAGTCATCACGGTAATAAGGGGTCCAATAAAAACTCCAGCTAAACCAAATAAAGCAATTCCTCCCAAGATGGCAAATAACATAAATGCCATATTAACTGTTGTACCACCTTTAGAAACATAGGCTTTTATGATTTCATCAAAATTAACTACAATTAACATATTCCAAATTATCACCAAAGCTGCTTGCCAAATACTACCTGAGGCTAATAAGTAGAGAGCGATGGGCAGATAAAAAATAATTAAAGCATAAGGAATAACAGCTAAAATAGCCGATACTATAAAAACTAATAAAAATGGCCAACCAATAATAGATAAACTAATAGCACTTAAAACTCCTTGGATAATAGCACTAACACCAATAGACCAAAAAGTAGTACGACTAATATTTTTAAAACTATCAATTATTTCTAAAGTATATTTTTTCTCTAAAGGACAATAATATAATATTTTAGCTTTGATGTTATGAGCGTGTAATAAGAAATAGAAATAAGACAAGAGGAAAATAAACATGGATACAAATAACAAGCTTATATTTCCTAAAAAATTAGTCGCCTGATTAATCAACCAATCTCCTGATTTATCTAAAATACTAGCAATACCCGCTTGCATATTTACCTGACTATCCGCAGAAATGGGTAAAAGTGCCAATAAATTATTTTCAATTTTTTCTGTATCTTGAATAAATGCTTGTACTGTATTAATCCAGGCAGGTGCCTGACGAGCTCCGTATATTAAAAATTGACTTAAAGGAACAACGATTATAAAAAGCAGAATCAAGGTCATAATTAAAGCACTTAAAGACTGTCTGTTCAATAAGGCTTTAGATAGACGCCTATATAAAGGAAAAGAAAAAGTAGCAAACATGGCTGCCATAATAATTTGTGTTAAATATGGTTTAAGTAGATATAAAACGCCGAATAAAGCTATAGCCATTAAAGCATAAAGAAAAGGACGATATAACTTATTTGCTGATGGTGTTATTGCCTGTTTATTGTTTTTCGACATAAATTACTATTTAATTACTACTGGCGTACCAATATCAGCCCAATTATATAAATATTCAGCTGGACCGATGCCCAATCGAATACAACCATGAGAAACTGCTATACCTAAATGATTTTCACCTTCACGATAGCCACTGGGCCAAATTGGTAATTCATGAAAGCCAAATTTACCAGTACCCAGTCCCATCCAATATGGCATCCACAAGCCATAGGAAGACCAAGCCTTGGGGTGTTTATTAATAATGGTATAGTTCCCTTTAGGCGTAGGCGTGCTTGCCTTACCAGCTGAAACAGGAAAAGAACCTAACTCTGTATCACCAAGATAATAATGCAATCTTTGTGCCTGTCCCAACTCTACAGTAATATTTTTTTGCGCCCCCTCTTTTATAGATTCACTATCAGCAATATTTGCAATATCTACAGAACTAATACCCCTGGCCAAATATCTAATAATTCTATTTAAATCTTCCCTGTCACCAATATAATAGCGCAAACCATCTTGTGGATTTACATACCATAACTCACCATTATGCTCAACTTGCATTAAAATCTTACCAAGGAAACGATTGCTAAAACTAATATCAATTGGGGCCCTGCCTGAACCCAAAGGCTTAAAGTGCTGAGATAATTCTAAGGCATCATCATAACCGTCGCCATCACTATCTGATAAATTTGGATTACTTGAAATAGCATTTTCCACCCTATCATCTAATCCATCACCGTCACTATCAAAACGAACAAAACGCGAATCAACAGCCACTGGTATTTTCGCTAAATTAATATTACTCATACCAATACTTAAATCTCCTAAATTACTAACAGCACTATAATCATTACTTAAATAGTGTCGAAGAGTATTCTCAGTATCAAGATACCAAGTCTCACCATGACTATCGGCTTGAATAAGAAAATTACCTCGTAAATCATAGGCTAAAGAAGAAGCTGAAACTAAGCGAGGCAAAAACAGCACCGCTATGATCAAACACGCAAAAGTAATAATATTAAATTTTTTACTAAATATATTCATGTTACAGACTTAATCCTAGTAAGTAAGATACACCTAAGGCTAGAAAAATAATGGCTGCCAAAAGATTAAAGAAAACAATAAATTTCGGTGAAACTATTTTAATCTTCATAGTTAAGACGGCAATAATAAAAACAATAATTTCATCTAATAAATAAAATAAAATAAATAAAGAAATATAGGCCAAAGCCATTCCCTGAGACAGACCGGCCTCAACTAATATACCACTAAAGATAACTGGTAAAACCGCTGAACAAGGAAACTCAATAATAGTTATAGCAGCCGAAAATAACATGATTACACCAATTAAAAGCAACCAATTAGTCTTATTTTGAAAAATTCTTTCTACTTTAGGCGCTAAACGGGATAAAATATTATTAGAACTACAAATCGGTCCACTCTTATAGGCTTTATAAAACTCTCTTAGTAAATAAATACCACCTGCAATAGATAAAATACCTACCGCTAGTTCTAAACTTCTAAGATATGGCGCTAACAAACTAAATAATTGATGCCAAATAAATATCATTAAGCCATAAATAATACCAGTGGTCAGTAAAAAGGCAGAACCTAACATAAATATTCTCTTGCGTGACTTTAGAGCAATAACTAAACCTAAAATTAAAACTAAAGCACCCAAAGAACAAACGTTAAAACCATCAATAGTCCCTAAAACTATAGCTAAAATAGGTAAGGAAAAATTCAATAAGTTAAGCTCTCCTATCCAGGGCAAATTAATGGTGTTCTTTTCAGGCGTAGCTACATCATTATTATCTAAATCATTAACATTGCCCATTGTTAAAGAATTAGCTAAATCATTAGCTACATCCTCATTAAAACCCAAAAAATATCTATCACCAACAAACATAATAGGCACTAAACCCTGATAATTTTTAGGCACCTTATAATCACTATAAAAATCTCTAGCTAAATCTAGATTTTCAGATAAAGTATAGTCTATAAAACTAAAATTTAATTCCTTATCTTTTTCTAAATCAGCAATATAAGCTTTAGCATCACTACAATGAGGACAAGTAGGACTAGAAAACATATAAAGATTCACTGACTCATCACCAGCCTGAGCATTAACCAAATATGGTGAAAAAATAAAAAGCAATGCCAAAAATGGCAATACAAATTTAATTCTAAATATACTATTAAACATATAAATTATAATAAAAAAAATTATTTAACAATTATATTATAGCATTTTTACAGCTTTAGCTAAAATTAAACCACCATTCTTTTATCATCAGTCTTAATCCAAAACAACAAAGCGTTAACTATTACAATAATAGCTATCATTAAAATCGCCCAAGTCATAGAGAACCAATCGGCTAAATAACCAATAATTGGTAAAACCCACAATTGATTTAAAGCAGTCACCAAGCTTAAAATAGAACCCATGGTTGCCCTATTAGCCGAGCCCACTTGTTCATGAAATAAGGTATTCGCTACTGGAGAACGAAAATTATCAATCATTAAGACTAAGAAAAATAAAGCTACTGCCCAAATAGAAGAAATGCCAGTAGCCAAAATAATAAGAGGTAAAAAAGCTAAAAAACCTGAATAATTCATAATTTTTACTCCGCCCCAACGATCTTCTAACTTGGCCGCGTACTTCACCACAAAAGCAACGATGATTAAAAATATTGCATAGACTGCGCCAAAATATTGTAAATCTAGACCAGCGTTTTTCATATAAGGCTGAACAAATTTTTCCAAAGCAGCAAAAGCCGCGGAAAACAAACTAATGTTTAAAATAATTCTTATCACCACCTTATTTTGCTTTAATTCATTAAAAGCATTTTTAGTAAAAACAAAACTATTCTTCCAGCTCTTTATCATCCCCTTGTCTGCCTCTTGTAAATGAGCCCAAGAAAGTGTCTGAATAAAGTTAACTAAAGCTGGAATAGCGGCAATAAAAAACACCCAATTAAAGCCTAAACGATAGGCGATAAATCCACCAAATAAGGCAGCTAAACTTTCTGAGATACGAGCATAAAATTTCTGATTCACCTTGACCACCGTATAACTTGGCGCTCCTTTAGTTTCCGCTAAATAATTATAGATATAAGCTGTCTCTGTGCCAGAACGAAAACTCTTGCCTAATTCATAAATTAAATTAGCAATTAATAAGCTCCAAAAGTTAAAAGCAAAACCAAAAAAGATAAAACTAATGAAAATAAAAAACTTAGACCAAATAATACTACGACGATTACCATAAATATCTGCAATCACACCAGTGGGAATCTCAACAAGAAAAGAAAAAGCTGAACCAATGGTAAATATCCAAAATATTTGACTATAACTTAAACTAAGATCTTGAAAAAACAAGACAATAATAGGGACAAAATAAATTTGATTTTTTAAAAATGAGGCTAAGTAGAACTTATTTATTTGATTCATAAATGTAACTTGCTAATAATAAATAAATTATAACATAAAGTTAATTTTAAAACAGTAGATAAATTGACAACTTATTTTATAGGCTACATAATTAAAGTCTAAATAATATAATAACATAATATGTCTGATATATATCAAAAATCTCTAGAATTACATGAAAAATTACAAGGAAAAATTCAAACTAATAGTAAATTTCCCTTAAGCTCTAAAACCGACTTATCCCTTGCCTATACTCCTGGCGTCGCCGAACCTTGTAGAGTGATCGCCAAGCAGCCTGAAAAAGCTAAAGATATCACCCTAAAAGGCAATACTGTTGCCGTAATCAGCGACGGCAGTGCAGTGTTAGGCTTAGGCAACATCGGCCCCCTAGCCGCTCTACCAGTTATGGAAGGCAAAGCTATTTTATTTAAAGAATTTGCAGGATTAAATGCCTTCCCTATTTGCCTTAACACTCAAGATGAATTAGAAATAATTAGTGTTATTAAAAACATTGCCCCTGCCTTTGGCGCTATTAATTTAGAAGACATATCCGCTCCACGTTGCTTTAACATTGAAAAAAGATTAAAAGAAGAACTAGATATACCAGTCATGCATGATGATCAGCATGGCACTGCTACGGTTGTATTAGCCGCCCTTATTAACGCCATTAAAGTCAGAAATTGCCAAAAAGAAGATTTAAAAATAGCTATTAGCGGCGCTGGTTCAGCTGGCAGCGCTATCGCAGATCTATTACAACAATACGGCTTTAAAAATATTATAGTCTGTGACAAAGAAGGGGCAATCTATCGAGGTAGAGCTAATTTAAGTGATAGTAAAATGTGGCTAGCTAACATCACTAATCCTCATCAAGAACAAGGACAACTCAATGAAGTTATTAAAGACGCTGATGTCTTTATTGGTGTTAGTGCCCCTGGACTATTAAGTCAAGACATGATTAAGAGTATGGCCATAAATCCGATTGTATTTGCCCTGGCTAATCCCTCACCTGAAATTATGCCCGACGAAGCTAAAGCAGCTGGCGCCTATATTGTAGCTACTGGTCGTAGTGATTTTCCTAACCAAGTTAATAACGTCTTAGCCTTCCCAGGAATATTTAGAGGCGCTATTGATAATAAAGTTAAGCAAATCACAGATAAAATGTTAATTCAAGCCGCTATTAATTTAGCTAGTCTTGTTGATAAACCAGATTCTGATAATATCCTACCAGACCCTTTTAACCCTGAGGTGGTAAAAAGTGTAGCTAAAGCAATTACTGAAGCATAAAATAATAAATCAATATACAACTATATTCAAAAGACGTCTAAATAATTTAGACGTCTTTTATAAACTAAAACTTAAATATAAATATTAATCCTTCTTGTCTCTAGCTATTTCAAATAAAGATTGAATAATAGTTAGAAGTAAACTAAAAAGTAAGGCATTTAAGAAACCTCCACTTTGAAAACCTGGAACAATAGCAGCAGCTAACATTACGATTAAAGCATTAATTACAAAAGTAAATAAACCTAAAGTTAATAAATTAATAGGTAGGGTTAAAATTATTAAAATCGGTTTAATAACTACATTTAACAAAGCAAGTACCAAAGCTACCACAATAGCAGTCCAAATACTTGCCACCACTACTCCGGGTAATAAATAGGCGGCAATTAATACTGCTAAAGCTGATAATAGCCATTTAAAAATTACAGACATAAATATATAAATTAATTATAAATTTTTTATATTATCTATCATTTCCTGAGATATTTTATCTAAATCAAATTCTGCTTTCCAATTCCAGTCAATTTTAGCCTGAGAATCATCAATGGTTTTAGGCCATGAATCAGCTATCTTTTGTCTTTCATCTGGACTAAAACTACATTTAAAATTATCAATGTATTTAGAAACATTATCAGCTAGCTCTTTGGCTGAAAAACTAATAGCAGTAAGATTATAGGCAGTCCTGATACTTATCTTTTCCTTAGGAGCCTCCATAAGCTCTATGGTGGCTCTCACCGCATCATCCATATACATCATTGGTAACACTGTTTTCTCTCCTACAAAACAATCATAGCTTCCCTTTTTTACAGCGTCATAATATATTGCTACTGCATAATCAGTGGTGCCTCCTCCTGGCAAAGTTTTCCAAGAAATAATACCAGGATATCTTAGACTTCTTACGTCTAATCCATATTTTACAAAATAATATTGACACAATAATTCACCCGCAACCTTCGTCACGCCATACATGGTAGTTGGTTCTAGTACAGTTTTTTGAGGAGTATCATACAAGGGAGTGGTTGGGCCAAAAGCAGCAATAGAGCTAGGCCAAAACATTTTTTCAATCTTATACTCTACGGCTAAGTCTAAAACATTTTTTAAAGAATTCATATTCACATCCCAAGCTAAATCTGGCTTCTTTTCACCAACAGCTGATAGAACACCAACTAGGTGATATATAGTATCTATTTGATACTTTTCTATCAATGCCCTCAACTCTTCCTTATTCCTTATATCAGCCATCTCAAATGGACCAGCGTTTTTAAACTCTTCATCTGGTTCTTTATGGTGACCTACAGCAATCACATTTTCAGCCCCATATTTTTCTCTTAAACGAGGAATGAGCTCAGAGCCAATCTGGCCTAAAGCACCAGTAACTAAAATTTTTGACATAGATTTATTTAAATTATGTTTATCTTTTCCTATTATAACAAAAATAAGCACTGGCCACAAAGATATTAAAAAAGCCCTACTTTTCTAGCAGGGCTTAAAAATTATAAAGAAATCTTTTTTTCTACGTCTGGACGAGGTCCGGTTCTCGTCCATGAATTATTATAGACCAGCTTCAAATAAAGAGAGTCGCCATTTGTAATTAAATCTGCGCTAAGCAGTTTAATTACAGAAACATCAAATGTCTTTATCTCTTTATTTGGATACAAGACTAATAGTCTTGTATAGAACAAATCGTCTTGAGCTATAAAAGCAAATTCATATTCATCATGACTGGCCCAGAAAACTCTAGTGGGAATGATAGGACCAGCGTAAATGCCCTGCCGCCAAGTATATAAGAACAGCAGCTTATTCTCAAGCAAGAGGCTAGTTGTTTGATAACTAGTATCATCAACTAAGCGCAACTTGTTTTCCGTGACTTGAAGCTCTCTCAAATTCTGGAAAGAAAGACTTTCACTCGTACTGACTTCTTTCTTACAAGCAGAAACGAGCATTGCAACAAAAGCAAAAAATAAAAGAATTTTTTTCATGGTCTGATTTTTTAAATTGATAAAAGAACGATAATAACAAACTCACTTTAGTACAAAATGAAAGATTTGTCAATAAAAACCGCCTGATTTATTATCAAGCGGCTTAACTATTGTATCATTATATTAATATAACACTATCTATCTCCATTCCTATACGTATTCACATACTCTTGCAGCTCCTTAGCCTCCTCCTCCCCTATCATTATCACTCCATCGGGCGAATTCATAGTCTTACCACTCGTCACATTCATTTGTGAAACTGAAGCAGTCCAAATTTCTACACTAACAATATCAAATAGACGCATAATCGGACCCCGCTTTTGATTAATGTTTTGGATTGCCTTTAAAGAAATAGTTTTTGACTTTTTAAAAATAATACCTGAATTTATAGTAATGTCATTATCATTAATAATATAGGACCAATGATTATAGACTAAAACGATGAAAGCATAGGCAGGAATACCTAAAATAACAGCAATTAACAAAAAATTTCTTACAATATTTTCTATATCAATCATTGAAAAAACTAAGGTGAGTAGAATGATAAAAAAGATTAAATGAGCTAATAAGTATTGCTTGACTTTAGGACTAAACTTTATTAAAGCATGAGTTTGAATCATATTTTTATATCAATAAGTTATAGATATTTTATTAAATCCTTAGGATTATCCACAACAGCGGAGAAAAGGATTTTACGACATATCTCTTCATCCTTATCGCTAAAAGCATAAATTGGCTTATTTAAAGCCGCAGCGTAGCCTATTTCTAAAGTTGTACTGACCCCACTATAAGCATCTTTATTTAAAATATATACAACATCAGCCATTCTAATCTTATAGAAATGATCATGAGTTAGGCCAGAAGCAACCAAGGGCTTATCAAAATCACTTAAATTCTCCCATACGCCCTCAGACGCCTTATATAAATGCGGTTGATACACCACAACTCCTAAATTAATTAATTCTTGAGCAAATGCTCTAATCTCTTTAACAAAACGAGAGCTGCCACAAATAACTACAGATTTCATATATTTTACTTATTAAATAAATCAATTACAAAACTAATCAAGAGATTGAAAAAAATCACAATGAGCATCTCTTGGTACCTCAGCTCTCGCCTCCTCACAATAGCCCTTATTAGCATCTATACCCTTAAAACTACTGCATTTTTGACATTGACTATTTTCATTTTCCCAATCATAGACAAAATCCGCTTCAATTTCGTGTGACATATGCAAAGTAATTTAATACTCTAAAATATTTAACTAACTAATTATAGTATAGTGTTAAATATTATAGAGAGCAAGAGCGTCTATATAACTGTAAATTACTTATCCCATAAAAAACCATTACCAAAATGACCCCACTCTGCTGTTAATTTATATACAGCTTGTCTCAGTTGTAATGAGTCTATAATACCACAAGGACTTAAATCATATCCAGAAACGAATTGATATTTTCCGTCTACCATAACAGTGAGCATCACGGGCTCAGACACACCAATAGAATAAGCTATCTTTACTAAAACTTCTTTTGCTTGTGTTTTTTTTAAAACATTAACAGCCACTCTTCTGGCCATATAAGCGCCACTCCTATCAAGCTTAGTGGCATCTTTCCCACTATACGCTCCGCCACCGAGAGGAATCCGAGGTCCATAATTATCAACCACCAGCTTTCTACCAGTCAAGCCTGTATCAGCAGCAAAGCCACCAATATTCCAATCGCCCGATGGATTACAATATAATTTTACTTTAGCTGCTTTAAACTTTTTATCTTTTAACCATTCGTTTACTAGAAATTTTAATCTCAAAGATTCTACTTTACAGAAACTAACAACAATAGTATTAATATAGCCCATATCATCTATACTAATCTGTGTTTTACCATCATATTGATAAAAACTATAGATAAAACGACATAAATCTCTGGCTAAATATAATTCCTGAGGAATAAGACTTGTATTCTCATTACAAGCATAACCGACCATAATACCTTGATCACCAGCGCCGCCACTATCAACCCCTTGAGCTATTTCTGGGCTCTGCTTGTTAATATAAAACTCAACATGATTAGATGCGCCAGTAACATTTTTAACAATATTTTCCACTTCAGTCTTTGATATAGCCTTAGCAGTTAAAGTAATTTCACCAATTATATAGACCCTAGCATGGCCACCTATTGTTTCAATCGCTACCCGAGCATACTTGTCTCGTTCAAGATACCAATCAAGGATATAATCAGATGTTAGATCACACATCTTATCAGGGTGACGAGGACTAACGCATTCTGCTGTTTTTAAAATATTCATAGATTTATTTATTAATAATAAAAAAGCTCTCCCCGAAAAAAGAAAGAGTTTTTATTTAGAAATAAAAAATCGACCTTTATCTTTCCCGCCTAGGGCTAGATTTAGCACCTTCTGAATGGATTATTTCAGGGTTGCTGACAGGTCATAGGGCTAGTTCCCTCGCTGCACTCTTTATAAAACGATTATTCAATTGTGATTATATTATAGCACTATTACTATCAAGAATAACAGAGTTCAGATTCGAACTAAAAAGAGCCTTCATTTAAAGCCCTTTTAACTCATTTGACTTAACTAAAAAAACTCAGTTTAGGCTGAGTTCTTTTAATTTTTTAGTAATATTAGACGACTCCTGTCGGTCTACTACACCAAAA
>CAYSZD010000013.1:0-18092 GCA_964435515.1 uncultured Gammaproteobacteria bacterium
CATATTATATGAGATCGGAAGCCAAAAGGTAACCTTAATTGCTGCAATTGTAACAAGAGAAGACAATTTTTTTGACATTTTCTTTCTATCTCTAATTTTTTATTTATGGCATTATTCTCTCAACACGATGATAATCTTTTTCTTGGTATTGATATTGGTGACTCCTCTTTAAAAATGGTGGAATTAAAAAAGAAAGGTAAAAAAATATATTTATCTAATTATGCTTTTAGCGAGAATATTAGTGGAGTAAATTTTACTAAAGTAGCTGATGTTAATTATTTGGCACAGGCAATATTAAAGGTAAAAGCAGAAGCTTCTATAAAGGCTCGTAAAGTTACTGCTTCTTTGCCAACTTTTTCGGTTTTTTCTTCTATTATCAGTTTACCAGTAACAGCCCGAAAAAATATGGATAAAGCTATTTCCGATGAAGCTACTAAAGTAATTCCATTACCACTAGAAGAAATGATTTTAGATTGGAAATTGGTGCCAAATATTAATAAAACTGAAGACGAGGAAAGTCTAAAGGTTTTTCTTACCGGTTCTCCTAAAAAATTAGTTAAACGTTATATTGATATTTTTAGAATGGCAAAGTTATCTTTGGCTAGTTTAGAGACAGAAACTTTTTCTTTAGTTAGATCATTGATGGGCAATGATCCGTCTACAGTTATGATTGTAGAGATTGGTGCCAATAGTACTGATTTATCAGTAGTACAAAATAGTATTCCAGTTTTAAATCGTAGCCTTGAAGTTTGTGGTACTAGTGTGACCACTGCTTTGTCTGATAAATTGGGTCTTAATTTTAATCAAGCAGAACAATTTAAGCTAGATTTGAGTGCCGCTTTTAATGATAGTACCAAAGAAGCTTTGCCTCAGTTGATTATTAAAACTCTAGGTCCAGTTATTCATGAAATTGAGTATATGAGAGAGTTTTTTGAGAAAAATAGCACTGGTAGTAAGATTGAAAAAATCATTTTATCTGGTGGTGGAGCCTTGCTTTTAAATTTACCAGAATATTTATCCAAGCATTTAAATCTACAAGTAATAGTTGGTGATCCTTTTAGTCGAATTAGCTATCCCTTGGAGATGAAGCCCATAATTAATGAAGTAGGATCTAAATTATCCGTAGCTGTAGGTTTAGCTTTAAGAGAAATTTCTTAATTATTTATTTAACACTGTGTTAAATCTTAAATCACAAAAAAATAGCAAAAAGAATCAAGCTGGTTTTTCTCAAAATCCTAAGATTTTAGAGGTAAATTTGATTAGAGATGAGATGCCAGTGAGTTTTGAATTAAAAAAACACATTGGCACTTTATTTTTTACTTTATTGGTAACAGTTTTATTTGTGGCAGAAGTATATATTGGATTAAATTGGTGGTCTACTTATGAAAATGCTCGTTTAGAAAAATCACAAAATCGTTTTAATACTGTGTCTGAAGAAATTAGACAAATGAAAAGTGCTTCAGATCAGGTAAGCTCTTTTAAGGAAAGAGTTGAATTAGCTGATTCTTTATTAAACCGCCATGTTTATTGGAGTAATTTTTTTACTTGGTTAGAAGGTAATACTTTAAGTTCAGTTAGTTATCAGGGTTTTGATGGTACAATTAATGGTGAATATGAATTAGCGGCAGTTACTAATGCTTTTAGGGATCTTAGTTGGCAGTCCCGAGTACTATTAGCAGATCCATTAGTGATGTCTGCTCGTGTTGATTCTGGTAGCGGTGGTATATCAGATGAAGAAGCAGAGACTAAAGAAGTTGGAGAAATTAGTTTTTCACTTAGTTTAAAAGTTAATCCAGATATTTTTACAGCTCAAGGTTTAGATAAGTAGCATAATTTATGCCTCAAATAAAAGCAGTTGACAACAAGAAAAATAATAATAAAAAGTTTATTATTTTTCTTAATGAAAATTTTAACTTAGCACTAGTAGTTGTTGTTATTATTTTTTTATTTGCTGCTTATGTTTTAGTTATTAAACCTAAATTTAACGCTACTTTAATTAGTATTAAAGATAATATTAATCAACAGGAGCAATTTTATTATTCCCAAAAGCAAAGATTAGTTGACTTAAAAGCATCGGCTGATTTATATGGTGATTTAGATGAGGAGGATATTGCTAGAGTACAAGCTATTTTACCGGCTGAATACCCTAAGGAAAAGTTATTTGGAGATTTAGAGGATATTATTTCCCAGCAGGGTATATTAATTAATTCTATTAATCTTGTTAAGGACGGTGAAGATGCAGGCGAGGGAAGCCCAGCGCCTGCCACGGATCAGTCAATTTTAAATTTTGCTGGTAGTGATAAGATTGGTATTATACACATAGAATTGTCTTTGGGAGCTATAGACTATGCAGCTTTAAAAAATCTTTTACCTTTACTTGAAAGTCATGTGCAGTTATTAGATATTGAGTCCATATCTTTTGATGCAGATGGAAAAACTGCTACCTTGGCTTTATTTACTTATTATTTTAAATAAGTTATGTCTTTTAAGCGCAGCTCCAGTATTTATATGTTAATCTCTATCCTATTGATTGTAGGTATTTTTGCTTTTGCTTTTCGTGATCCAGTACTGTCTTTTTTAAGTAGTAAAGTTTTTGGTGAAGAAAATACAAGTACTGAAAAAACCTTGAAACCATCAGCTGGAGCAGCCATAGAATTACAACTACTTGATAGAGATGATTTTCAAGCTCTAGATAATCATATTCATTATTTTGATTTTAATGTTGTTGGTAAGCCTGTAGCTCAAAATGGAGTTGGTGGTAATTTACCAACGTGGGAGCCTGTTTATCGTGGTAATTTTAATCCATTTTTTAAAAAACAAGAAGTAGTTATTACAGAATCTGATAATAAATAATTATGGAAAATTATCAAGCCTTATTACAAGAAATTCAAGCTAAAAATTGGTTAAAAGCTGATCAGATTGAATCAATATTACAACAAGCCCAAGCAGCCAATATGGAGCTGCCCGCTTTTTTATTAGATAAAAGAATTATTAACGAAGAACAGTTAACTCAGGCTAGGGCCAAAGTGTATGATTTACCTTATTACGCCTATAGTGATGAAGCAGTATCTGAAGCTGCTTTAAATTTTTTACCAGAAGAAATTGCTCGTACTTACAGCATGGTTTGTTTCTATCAGGAGGGGCAAGATGTTAAGATAGGTATGGTGGAACCTAATTTAAAGGCCATGGAAGCGGTCAACTTTTTGGCTTTAGATGAAAAATTGAAAGTACAATATTATCTGATTTCTCGCACTGGTTGGCAGAAAATATTCAAGCAATATCAGAAAATGGAAGAAGAAATTTCTAGCGCTTTGGAAGTTAAAGCGCAAGAAGATAGTGATGATTTAGCTATTTTAAAAACAGATGAACAATCTTTAAGTAGTGATGAAGATATAAATAGTGCTCCCGTTGCACGTATCGTATCTGTTATTATTCGACATGCTGTTGATGCTAGGGCTAGTGATATTCATATCGAGCCTTTTGATAAGGAGAGTAGGGTTAGATACCGTATTGATGGTATTTTACATACTTCTTTAACTTTACCGAAAAATATTCATAACGCTATTATTGCTCGTATTAAAGTGATGGCTAAGTTAAAATTAGATGAAACCCGTATTCCTCAAGATGGACGTATACGTCTACTTATTAATAAAAGACCGATAGATTTTCGTATTTCTACTTTGCCTTTGGCTAGTCAAGAAAAAGTAGTAATGCGTATTTTAGATACCGCTAAAGGTGCCCCTGCTTTAGTTGATTTAGGTTTTAATTCCAATTCTCTTAAAGTTTTAAATGAAGCTACTAAAAAAACTAGTGGTATTATTTTAGTTACTGGTCCGACTGGCTCTGGTAAAACAACCACTCTTTACTCAATGCTAGATATTTTAAATCAGGAAGGAGTGAATATTTCAACACTGGAAGATCCGATTGAATACGAAATGAAGGGAATTAATCAGTCGCAGGTAAGGCCGAAAGTTGGCTTTACTTTTGCCAGTGGATTGCGTTCATTGTTGCGTCAGGATCCTAATATTATCATGGTGGGAGAAATTCGTGACGAGGAAACAGCTGAATTATCTATTCATGCTTCACTTACTGGTCATTTAGTTATATCGACCCTTCATACTAATGATGCTTTAGGAGCTATTTTCCGTTTATTAGATATGAACATAGAACGTTTTTTATTAGCTTCTACTCTTCATACAGTAGTGGCTCAACGTTTGGCTAGAAAATTGTGCGATCAATGTAAAGAGCCGATAATTTTACCTGATGTAGAGATTCAACAAATGATTGAAGAATTAAAAAATGTGCCTGATAGTATTTTAAAGAAAGAATTACCCGATTTAACTGATTTAGAAAATTTAAAGCAAGGAAAATTCTTTAAAGCTGTTGGTTGTAGTCATTGTGAAAAAACTGGTTATACTGGTCGAGTAGCTATTTCAGAAGTGATTGACATTAATGAGACTTTAAAAGAAATGATTAATCAAGGTGATAAAAATTTTAACATAGAAGCAGTAAAAAAAAGTCAAGATTTTATTTCTATTAAACAAGACGGAATTATAAAAGTAGCTCAAGGTTTAACAACTATGGAGGAAATTTTACGTGTAATTGAAAGTTAATTTATTTTTTTATGCCTATTTATAAATATAAAGTAATAAAGAGTAATGGTCGCAAAAAGACTGGTTTGTTAGTAGGGTTAAGTGAGAGTGAAGTTTCTAATCGTTTGCGCCGTCTTAGCATGAGCTTAGAATCATTAGCTGATGTTACTGGTAGTTTTGAGGCAAAATTAAATCTTTTTATTAATCCTATTAAGGTAAAAGATTTAGTTATTTTTTCTCGTCAATTTTCGGTAATGATTTCTGCAAATATGCCCGTGGTAGAATCTTTAATTATTTTAATCGATCAAACTAATAACATTTCCTTAAAGCAATTAATTGCTAATGTTGCCTTTGATGTTGATAGCGGATCTTTATTATCAGATGCTTTTGCCAAAAGACCAAAAATATTTTCTGAATTTTTTGTAAATATTATTAAAAGTGGTGAAACTTCAGGTAAATTAGATGAGGTGCTTACTTATTTAGCCGATGAAATGGAGAAGAGTTACGATATGTCTTCTAAAATTAAAGGAGCGATGATTTATCCAACTTTTATTTTAGTTGGCCTGACTGGCGTGGGAGTAGTTTTGATGATTTATGTTATTCCTAATTTAACTAGCGTGATGGTCGAAACTGGCATGGAATTACCTTTATCTACCCGTATTATTATTGCCATTTCTAATTTCATGAAGAATTATATTATTCTTATTGCTTTTGCTTTGACGGGCTTGTTCATGGCGATAAAATATTATATTAAGACAGAAAGAGGCAGATATCAGCTTGATACTATTAAATTAAAAATGCCTATTTTTGGTAAATTATTTAAATATATTTATTTAATGCGCTTCACCCGTTCCTTATCCACCCTACTTAAAGGAGGTGTTAATATTGGGCGATCTTTAGAAATTACTTCTAATGTGGTTGGTAATGTTATTTATAGAGATTTAATATTAGATACTTTAGAGTCTATTAATGATGGTAATCCTTTTTCAACAGTGATGGAGTCTAGTCCTGATGTGCCAAAGATGGTACCTCAAATGATTGCTATTGGTGAGCGTACTGGTAAGTTGGATTCAGTTCTTGATAAGGTGACAGAGTTTTATGGAAGAGAGTCTAGTGCTATGCTGGCTAATCTTAGTGCTTTGATGGAGCCATTAATTATGGTTATCATGGGTCTGGGTGTAGGAGTGGTTGTGGCAGCAGTTTTAATGCCGATGTATAATATGGCTAGTCAATTTTAAAAAATGCTTGCTATGATTTTTTAATTTTGCTATAATTTAAAAAGATTCAATAATATTGTTAATAAATTTATCAAATAAATAATAATCCTTATTTCGTTGTGTGCTTAATAACCGGTATTAAGTTCGTAACAAAAAAAACAAGGATCTCAAGTTTATGAAAAATAAAAAAGGTTTTACCTTGATAGAATTGCTGGTAGTAATTGCTATTATTGGCATCTTGTCTACTCTTTCAGTGCTAGCCTTAAACAGTGCTAGAGCTAGAGCTCGTGACGCTAAACGTATCTCTGACGTTCGTCAGATTCAGACAGCATTGGAAATGTATTATAATGAATATAATACCTATCCTACCTCCACAGCCCTGGAAACAGCTTTAACAGGTACTACGCCGCCATTATTAAGAGAACTTCCTACCGCCCCTATTCCAGCTGATGGAACTTGTACAGCTGCTGCCAATAGCAATACTTATACTTATGCACAACAAGCAGGTACTCAGGGAACTGGCTCAGCTTCTTATACTCTTACTTATTGTTTGGGTTCAGCTACTGGTGGAATTAAGGCAGGTGTTAATACTGCTACTCCAGCTGGTATTGGTGAGTCAGCTCCATAATATTGAAATATTGATAAAATATTTTCCAAACACCCACTTTTTAAGTGGGTGTTTTTGTTTATTTATTTTTTTTATGTTACAATATAAAAAGATGAAATAACATTATTAATAAATTATATTTTATGAAAAAACAACAAGGTTTTACCTTGATAGAATTGCTAGTGGTTATTGCTATCATTGGTATTTTATCTACACTCTCAGTGTTAGCCTTAAACAGTGCTAGAGCTAGAGCTCGTGATGCTAAGCGTATTTCTGATGTGCGTCAAATTCAGACAGCGCTGGAGATGTATCACAATGAAAAAAGTACTTATCCTGCCAATTTATCAGCTTTAACTACAACTACTCCACCATTACTTAGAGAAATTCCAGTGGCACCAGTTCCAGCTGATGGAAATTGCGATACCACTGAAAATACTTATGATTATACTTTAGATTCTGGTAGTTTAGGTTTAGGCCAAGCATCCTACACTCTTACTTATTGCTTAGGATCAAATACAGGTGGTATTGCAGCAGATGTTAATACTGCTACTCCGTCTGGTATTGGCACGGCGACTAGTTCGTAATAGAAAGATAAAAAATATTTTCTTAACACTCACTTTTTAAGTGAGTGTTTTTGTGTATTTTTTTGTGCTTTATGCTATAATTTAATTAGATAATTATAATATTTTTTATTTAATATAATATATTAATTATTATTATCATTTTTTTGTTTTTAATCTAAGCAAAAAATTTGATTGTAGGGTCAATGTATGAATCATAAAAAAGGTTTTACCTTGATAGAATTACTGGTAGTAATTGCTATCATTGGCATCTTGTCCACTCTCTCAGTGCTAGCCTTAAACAGTGCTAGAGCTAGAGCTCGTGACGCTAAGCGTATTTCTGATGTACGTCAGATTCAAACAGCACTGGAGATGTATCATAATGAAAAAAGTGTTTATCCTACCAATTTATCAGCTTTAACTACAACTACTCCACCATTACTGAGAGAAATTCCTGTTGCTCCTATTCCAGCTGATGGTGGTTGTGGTAACTATAATTCATATTCATATGTCATTATGGATGTTCAATATGATTATATGCTGAGGTATTGTTTGGGATCAGATACTGGTGGGATTGGGGCAGGCATACAAATAGCTCGTCCATCGGGAATTGGTTCGCCTGATGGAGGCAATCCATTAGCTAATTAGTGATTATAATATTTTTTATTTAATATAATATATTAATTATTATTATCATTTTTTTGTTTTTAATCTAAGCAAAAAATTTGATTGTAGGGTCAATGTATGAATCATAAAAAAGGTTTTACCTTGATAGAATTACTGGTAGTAATTGCTATCATTGGCATCTTGTCTACTCTTTCAGTGCTAGCCTTAAACAGTGCTAGAGCTAGAGCTCGTGACGCTAAACGTATCTCTGATGTACGTCAAATTCGGCTTGCTTTAGAGATGTACTATAATGATCATAATACCTATCCCCCAGAGGATGGTTTAGATGAATTAACTGAGATGCTGCCACCGGTGATAAATGCTATTCCGATTGCTCCGACTCCAGCCGATGGAGATTGCACTGAAGAAAATAATGCATATGTCTATCAAATAGAATCTCCTGGAAGTGCGACTGCCTATTATTATGTATATTATTGTTTAGGTTCTCAAACTGCTGGAATCACTGCGGGTGTGCACGCCGCTACTCCAGATTCTATTGCGATTTTTGTGCGTACGCCGTAATAGCTGAATATAATTTATTTTTTTATGCCCATTAAATAGATGGGTGTTTTTTTATCTATTTCTTATGCTATAATAATAATATGGATATAAGCATGGCTGACAATGTAAATAATGAGCAATGGGAAGCTTTTTTAGCTGCTTTGCCTTATGGAGCGGAATTATTGCAATCTCCTTTATGGCGAAACATATCAGAGTCCGAAGGAAAGCAGACAAAATTTTTTGCTTGGTTAAAAGATGAAAAGATTGCGGCTATTACTCAAATTATTGAAGAAAAGAATATTTTTGGAGTTTTTTGGTATATTCCTCGTGGCCCAGTTTATGCTGAGGCTAAAAGTGATACCGACCTTTGGCCTAATATTTTAACTAATTTAAAACAAGAAGCTAGGAAGCGTAATGTTGTAGCAATTAGATATGAGCCTAGTAATGATAGCGCTTCTGAAAATCTATATGGTCGCAGAGTTCATGATATTCAGCCGAAACAAACGTTAATGTTAGATTTGAGTTTAGAGTTAGAGCTTATTTTGAAAGCTATGCAGCCTAAAACTCGCTATAATATTCGTTTGGCAGAGAAGAGGGGGGTTTTGATAGAAAAAGGTAATTTACAAGATTTAAATTTATTCTATCGTTTACTTAAAATAACTACTAAAAGAGATCGTTTTAGAGGACACTCTTTAGCACATTATCAAAAACTAATTCAGTCTTCTAATAATATTGAATTATATTTGGCGAAAAAAGATGGTAAAGTTTTAGCGGCTGGTATTTTTTCTTTTTATGGCAGGCGAGCGACTTATCTTCATGGAGCTTCTGCAAATTATGGTCGAGAACATATGGCTCCTCATCTTCTACAGTGGCGCATGATTGAAAGGGCTAAAAATTTAGGCTGCTTATATTATGATTTTTATGGAATTGATAGCAAGAAATGGCCAGGAGTTAGTCGTTTTAAATATGGTTTTTCTGGAAAAAAGTTAATCTATGCTGGCACTTTTGTTAGTGTTATCGACCCCTATCGCTATTACCCCTATCGCTTAGCAGTAAAGCTAAGAAAAATTTTGCATATATGATAGTTGTAGATATTGTTAATTTAACAAAGCAAAAAATACCTCATCAATCTTTATTATTGTTGTCACAATATGTGGCTAATTTTTTTAAACTTAAAGGAGAATTATCGATTGTTATAGCTAGTGATGCAAAGCTAAAAACTTTAAATAGAAATTATAGAGGGAAGAATAAGACAACAGATGTTTTAAGTTTTCCGCCAGCAATGTTTAGCTCTAATTCTTTAGGTGAAATATTTATTAATATTAATGATTGTTCTAAGTCTGCTAAATATTTAGAAGTTTTAGATTTTAAGGCTAGTCGAGATTATATTTTATTTTTTCTACTTATTCACGGATTATTACATTTGGCTGGTTATCATGATGAGAAAGAAAAAGAACGTATTGAAATGATAGATATTGGTAAAAGTATAATGAAGAAAATAATACAAAAGAGAATTGTTAAGCTAAAAATCTGATTTATGAAACAATTACGAGGAACATTTTTTATATTTATTGGTTTAATAATAAGCTTTATTGTTTTAGTTAATTTTAATTATGCTCAAGCTAGTTTAGATGATAATATTCGCGGCATAGCTAGTTCATCAGCAGGATATATCAGTTTTAATTGTTTAGATGATGATTTTTTTGGCAAGTTTGCGATGATGTTTCCTTTCTATTTTAATGTTCCTCCTTGTTCAGTTTCTCAGCACGGTGTTAATTTAGATGATTTTAATAATTTATCAGGTTCTGCTTGGAGTCCATCTCTAGGTTATCTTGATTTTGGCTCTGCTACTGCCCCTAATGCTCCTGATTATGGTTTTAACTCTCATTGTTTAAATCAATGTACTAGCGCTAATAATTGTCATGCTTGTTATAATTATAATACTGAAAGAGTTTATGGCTGGGCTTATCATATTGCTGAAGATGAGTGGATTACTTTAGATAGTATGTTAAGTCCACCGGTTGCCATGACCAATATCAATGCTCCTCAACCAGGAGTATTTAGCGGCTACGCCTCAAGCCCTAGTATTGGTCCTATTAGTTTTAATTGTTTAACAGATGGTACTTGCGGCACTAATCCATATAAAGTTTTTATGTGGAAGTTGGAATTACAGTCAATGTCAGCACCTAACTGGAGCTTTGGTCAAGCCTGTAGTAGTGGGGCTAAAAGAGCTACCTTTCAATGGTTGAAAAAAAGTGGTATTCAAAGTGCTTATCGTATAATTGTTAGTACTAGTAATAGTACTTCTAGTCCGGTATTTGATACAGGTAAGGTTGTTAGTGGCGCCTATCAATTAGTTTGTCCTAGCGCCAATTGTGCTTGGACACCTGATTATGATCAGAGTTATTATTGGTGGCTGCAGTTATGGAATGATTTAGATGAGCCCACTGAGATGTTTCAATTTGATCGCGATGTTAATGGATTGTTAACGGATAATATTGCCTATAATGATGCAGTTAGTCCTAATAGTCGTCTCACTTTTACTTCATATCGACATGAATTTCCCAATCCTTTTTTTAGCTGGAATCCGCCTGAGATTTTAGTTGGTACAACTACTCAATTTGTGAGTGATGCTAAATTCTATACTGACGCTCAACCTGACAGTAATCCACAAACTTGTGTTGATGGTAATTGTGATTTTTTATGGAGTGTCAGTAATCCAGCTGAAGCAATAATTGATACGCCTACAAATGCCAATACTGGTATAGTGTTTAAAAATATCTATCCTCAAGATGTAACTTTAAGAGTCATTGATGCTGAGGGTTATCAATGTTCACGTGCTTATAATGTTTTAACCATTAATTTTCAGCTACCTTTATGGAAGGAAGTAAAAGCAGAATAAATATAAAATGAAAATAAAAATATTTAAAAATAAAAAAAATGTTCCCGGTTTTAGTCTAATAGAAATGTTATTGGTTATTTTTATTGTAGCCGTTGGTTTAGTAGGGGTTTCTCAATTAGTTGTACAAAGTTTACAATCTCAGCATATTAGCGAGAGAACGGTAGTGGCTTATCAATTAGCTCAAGAGGGAATAGAATTAGTACGTTATATCCGTGATACGAATTGGTTGACTCCTGGCAATTCTTGGAATTATGGCTTGGAGCCAGGTGATTATTGTATTGATTATATTAACCCAGTTTTACGTCCGACTACCGAAGAATGTTATATGTATTTAGATGATGAGAATTGGTACTATAGTCCAGTTATTATTGATACGGGCTCTAATGATAATCAATATAGACGCACCATTAATATTAGTTCATCTATGCATACTAATATATATAATACTTATGCATCTTCTTCTATTTCAGTAGTATCTATTGTGTCTTGGTATGAGGGAGATAGGCTGATGCATTATAAAACAGAAGCAGACTTATTTGATTGGAAATAATTTATGAAAATTGACGATAAAAAATTAGCCTTTACTTTAATAGAGCTTATTGTCAGCATGAGCATCATTGTCATACTGACTACTATATTTTTAGTAAATTATAGACAATCAAATCAGCGCACAGATATAGTGATGGCTGCTCAGTTGTTAGTTTCTGATGCTCGTTTTGCCCAGTCTAATTCATTGGGGCTGACGAAGTATAATGGCATGATGCCTGAAGGAGGTTGGGGTATTTTTTTATCATCTGTTGATAGTGAGAATAATAAATATATAATATTTGCTGATATTAATAATAATTACCAATATGATGAAGGGGAGGCAGAGGAAAATTTTGGTGGCAAAACCGTTGTTCTGCCTAAAAATATTACAATATATAGCTTAAGTATTGATAATGTGATCTCAAATAATTTATATGTAACCTTTTTACCACCTGATCCAATTACTAGGATTTATGATGGAGCTAATGATAAGAACAAGGCAGAGATAATTTTAAAAGAGTCGGTTAATGAAACGACTAAAAAAATACAAATTAATTTTAATGGTTTAATTGATGTAGTAGAGTAATATGAAAAAAATTGTCTCACAAAAACATAATCAAGTTGGTTTTTCTTTAATTGAAGTAATTGTTTCTGTTAGTATTTTTGTGGTAATTTTATTATCAATGACTAATATTTTAAAATTAGTAATAGATGCTCAGCGCCAAGCAATTGCTACGCAAAATGTAGAAGAAAGTTTAAGATATTTTTTTGAAGTGATTTCTAAGGAAATTAGAATGACTAAAAAATCTACTGGCATTTGTCCTAATGTGCCCATAGGGGCCATGTTTGCTACTAGTAGTAATGCTCTGGGTGATATTTTGTATTTACAAAATTATCATGATGAATGTATAGCCTATAGTTTATATAGCGGTGATAATGCTTCACTTTTTTTGCGTAGCAGAAATAGTGATAGTGCGCCAATAACCCCTTCAAAAGTTAATATCAATGATTTACGTTTTATGGTTCATAATGCGGTGAATGAGCAGGCATACGTATCTATTAATTTAAGTGCTAATTACATTGGTAATAATGTTAAGCAATCTGAAATGAGAGTGCAAACTACTATCACTTCTCGCTATTATCGACCTTAATAATTATGAATATTTATAAACTCAATAAAATAATATTTAATAAACAGCAAAGTGCTAGCGCTATTATTTTAGTAATGTTTATTTTATCTGGAATCATGATTGTTGTATTTAGTGGCGCTTCTATAGTTTTATCTGGTTTAAAAATGAGCAAATTGCAGTCTGAATCTATGAGGGCTTATTATAAGGCTGAGTCAGGGGCAGAAAGACTTTTGTATCAGTTTCGCAAAGATGATCTTCTAACAACATTAGGTAGTAATACCCCTCAGGAAGACATCTTTAATACAGCAGATAATGATAATGGTAATTATTATGGTGTTAATTATAATTCATATTCTCCGTTAACATTTACTAGCATCGGTTCATATTATCGTACTCGTAGAAGTGTGGAAATAAGCTTTTATTAAAAGTTTTTCTTAAAATCATTATTTTATTATTAAAAACCTGTGTAATAAGCAGGATTTTTATTAATTTTTAACTTCATTTTTAATCTATTTATTGATTTAAAAATAACATCAATTAAAGCTTTTCATTGTTTAAAAAAAATGATATAATTTTATTATAAATACAGTAGATTAAAAGATGATATAAATTGTTTTTGGTCTTCTGATTTTTAATTATTTCCTGCTTGTGCAGATGAAAAAAAGAATTACAAAAAAAAGCGCTTTGGCAATCTTTTTAGTTTTGCTGTTTTTTGTTATTCTGCCATATATTTTTTTAACAACTAATGCGTCTCAAGCAGCTCTTTTGAATTCATATAACAAGATTAACGGAGGCACTTTACAGGCGGGAGAGTGGAATAATCTGTTAACTGATTTTGTTACAAAAAATAATGGTGGCGATATATTACTTGGTAACTATGGTATTAATACTGCTACTTCAAGTAGCTATGCGTTAGACATAAATGGCGCTTTAAGAGCGACAAGTATCACCGGCGCTCTCTCGGGCACCCTTAATGCTGCTAATGTGTCAGCTGGTCTTTTTGGTAGCAATACAGGTGGAGGCACTTATCAATTCCCAAATAATATTAGTATTGGTATTGGTTCTTCTACTTCTCCGTCAGTAATTAATATTGCTAATAATCGTTGGATTTCTGCTTTAAATAGTGCTGGTACAGCTTATGTAAACATGTTTAGAGTTAATGCTAATGATGAAATTGAAGTAGGTAGTGCTCTAAATATTGGTAATTTTCAATTTGCCACTGATAGCGGATTTAACACTTTTGTTGATATGCCAGTTAGCTCGGCTTCAGCGAATAATTCTGTTCAAGGTTATGTAATGAAAATTGATGGAGATAACATTCTTTCAGTATATTCTCAATCAGATGGATTGGGGGGTATAAAAAACAGAAGAGTGGGAGTTAATACTTCTGCTCCTCAGTATGATTTAGACGTAAATGGCACTTTAAATGCTACCTCTTTGTATATCGGAGGCAATCCTTTTACAGGAGGAAAATGGTCTGACAATGGTACTAGCATTTATTATAATCTTGGTTATGTTGGTATTAACACCACTACTCCTCAAGCGCACTTAGATGTTAATGGATTGATTAAGATGAGAAACCCAACTATTACTGCTAATGAAGATGTTATTAATAAAGGTTATCTAGATTCAGCTTTAGCCAGTACTACAGCCCAAATTATTACCCAGGTGGCTACTAGTAGCTTTTGGCAAGGTAGTTTGGTTGGTGATATGTATAATGCTAACACGGGGAATGTGGGAATTGGAACTACTAATCCTCTCTATCCATTGCATGTTTATAAGACGGGCGTTAATAATCAGCTTTTCTTGAATAATCCCACTGGTGCTATAGGTGATACTTCAGGCATTTTGTTTGGTACTAGTCCAGTTGAAACCTATGCCAAGGCTGGCATATTCTTTGAGCGTTTAGACGGTAATGCTCAGGGCAGCTTGCATTTTGCTACTGGCAATAGCGGCGGAGCTCAGGTGGTTAATAAATCTAACGCCCGTATGACCATCGCTATGAATGGAAATGTTGGAATTGGAACAACGAATCCAACGGCATTATTAACTTTGGGCACTGGTAGTATTGTAGTCCCAAATGGGAATATAGATATAAGTGCTGGCGGAATTAGTGTTATAAGAAATTCAGCAAATACAGGCTTGTCTGTTACTCAAAATGGTGTTGGCTTAATCGCAAATTTTTTAGACGGCGCAAATTCAGTTTTAGCGATTATTGATGGAGGCAACGTCGGTATTGCTACCACTACCCCAGGAACAAGATTAACTGTAGTAGGAGATGGCACCTATAGTATTGATGCAGGAAATAATAGAATAGGTAATGTATCTGCTCCTGTTAATGCAACAGATGCAGTTAATAGAAGTTATTTAGATTCAGCTATTGCTACAGCTACTTCTTCTATCTCTACTCTTTGGGCTGGAGCAGTCGGTTCTAATGTGTGGAATTTAAATTCAGGTAATGTGGGCATTGGGACGACGAATCCTGGTGCTAAATTGGAGGTTGCCAGTGGTACAAAAAGTATTTTATTTGATCCTTCTTCTTCTTCTGTTTCGTCTTATAATTCTGTTGAAATAAAATTACAAGCCAACGGTCAAAATATATTTCGAGGCTTAGATAGTTGGACTAATACTTGGTCTGATTCAGTGGTTACAACTTATTTTCAGACGGGTAGAAGTGGAGGGAATACAGCATTTTCTACTTTTCAGGGTTCTGCATATAATCGATTGGCATTTTTAACAAATAAATTTCAAGTAACGAATAATACAAGTAATATTACTCCACCTTCAAACTACTTTCAGGTTGATTTTAATAATAATAATTTATTTAGTATTCAGAGTAGTGGCAACGTCGGTATTGCTACCACTACCCCAGGAACAAGATTAACTGTAGTAGGAGATGGCACCTATAGTATTGATGCAGGAAATAATAGAATAGGTAATGTATCTGCTCCAGTTAATGCTACTGATGCAGTTAATAGAACTTATTTAGATTCAGCCATTGCCACTGCTACTTCTTCTATTTCTACTCTTTGGGGCGGAACAACTGGCGGAAATGTTTGGAATTTAAATTCAGGGAATGTAGGCGTGGGAGTAACTAATCCAAATTTTTCTCTAGATGTTGATGGTATTGTTAAAACAAATGGTTCAGTAATTTCTACTGGAGCATCAGCATGGCCAACTACGATTGGTGCTTATACGGCCATGTATTATTATACTACTGGAGATGCTGGAAGATTATTTGCTTATAATGGCTCAGCATATAAAGATTTGGCTATTGGTGATTGGAATGGAGGAAATCCAAATATAATGTTAAAAGTTGGTGGTAAAGTCGGTATTGGTACAGGCTCTCCTAGTAATCAGTTGAGTGTTGCTGGAGGGGCTGATTTTTCTGATAATGTCGGGATTGGGACGACGAATCCATTATTATCTTTTCAAGTAAATGGTAAGGTGGCTATTGGAGACTCAATAAATACTGCGAGATTAAACTCACTCTATGGGCCTCGGGCAATAAACCTGATAGATTCAAATGCTTCTCTAAGGGTGTGGAGGTTTGATTCAAATACTTCTAATGCTTCCCAGTTAGAACTGGGGATTGGTGTGAATAATGATTTTGGCAATGTTGCAAATAAGGTTTGGATGCTTGGCGCTTGGGGAGGGGGACAGTTTACTATTAATGATAGGACAGGCGGTGGTAATGGGGTTGAGAGATTAAGAATAGACTCTTCCGGCAATATTGGTATCGCCACTACTACTCCAGGAACAAGATTAACCGTAGTGGGTGACGGAACCTATAGTATTGATGCAGGGAATAATAGAATTGGTAATGTAGCTGCTCCTGTTAATGCTACTGATGCAGTTAATAGAACTTATTTAGATTCAGCCATTGCCACTGCCACCTCTTCTATCTCTACCCTTTGGGGCGGAACAGTTGGCGGAAATGTTTGGAATTTAAATTCAGGGAATGTGGGAATTGGGACAAGCTCGCCCAGCGCGTTACTTCATATTAAGGGAACATCAGGAGATTTATTTAAAATTACTAACTCTGGCGGCAATGAAGCTTTTTCAATTGATAATAGCGGATTAAAGGCTAAGTTTTATGGAAGCGGTGGCATTAACTATCCGTCGATTACCTTTGGCGGTAATATTAACGCTGGCGTCGGTGGAGTAAGTGGTGGCGTTTCTCTAATTTCTTCTAGTTTAGCAAGACTAGTTGTTGATAGTTCCGGCAATGTCGGCATAGGGACGACGACTCCGGCCGCTAAACTGCATATTTCCGACAGCGGCAACATACATCAAATGCTGGAAAGCACAGGAGCTTCTACCCAATATCTGACATATTCATTGAAGACGCCTTCACAACAATGGCAAATGGGTCTGCATGGTGATACCGCGCAGTTTAGAATTAGAAACACTACTGCCGGTACCTATCCTTTAATTATTAATTCTTCCGGCAACCTTGGTATTAATACCACTAACCCTGGTACAAGATTAACCGTAGTGGGTGACGGAACCTATAGCATTGATGCAGGGAATAATAGAATCGGTAATGTAGCTGCTCCTGTTAATGCTACTGACGCAGTTAATAGAACTTATTTAGATTCAGCTATTGCCACTGCCACCTCTTCTATCTCTACTCTTTGGGGCGGAACAGTTGGCGGAAATGTTTGGAATTTAAATTCAGGTAATGTGGGCATTGGAATAACGAATCCTACATTTAAACTCGATATTAACGGCACTGCAAGATTTTCCGATGATGTAAGGTTAGATTCTGGAAAAAATTTAATTTTTTATGACCACAACGGATCATTTCCAACTGCTGATGGAGGATTTCTGTGGGATTTAAATAATGATAGTGCAAAGATTTATGCTCAACAACCTTCCTCTGATAATATCGATTTAGTGTTTAAGTTGACTGATAATGCTTTAAGTACAGACAGATTTTTATATTGGATTGATGAATGGCGCGGTGAATCGTTTGATACCTATCCTCTTGTTATGGACGCGACTAAAATAGTATTTAATTATCCAACTGTAGGAGGAACAGGAGTTTCAAAAGATACTAATTTCTATATTTTAGGACAAGGAGCGTCTGATATATCAAATGCATATTTCTTCGGAGATGCATCCTCGGGCAACGTCGGCATTGCCACTACTACCCCAGGAACAAGATTAACTGTAGTAGGAGATGGCACATATAGTATTGATGCAGGAAATAATAGAATAGGTAATTTATCTGCTCCTGTTAATGCTACTGATGCAGTAAATAAAACTTATGTTGATAGCGCTGCTGGAGGAGGCATTGGAGCTGGTACTAGCGGTCAAACATTAAGGCACGATGGCACTTCTTGGGTGGCTAATAGCACTTTGTTTAATAATGGTACTAATATTG
>CAYSZD010000014.1:0-15160 GCA_964435515.1 uncultured Gammaproteobacteria bacterium
AGAGCACTTCGTTTACACCGAAGGGGTCCAGGGTTCGAATCCTTGTGCGCCCACCATCAATGTCAGAAGATACCCCATTTGGGGTATTTTTTGTTTTATTTAAGCGGTTTTTAGGTTCGACCATACCATCTTCTTTTAGTTCTCTTTCTTGAGCGAACCTAAAAATTACTTTTAGGTTGATATTTTCATTATTTTCAAACATTTCAATTCTATCAACGAGCAATTCAATAATTAATTGCTTTTGGTTAATTGTTAAATTATCCAATTTCTTTTTAAAGTTATTGGAAAATTGCTTTAAAGCATTTGATGCTATTTGTATTTCTTCTATTCTTTTAATTTCATTTTCCAGTTTTTTGTTTTTTTCTTTAGTGTTATGAATTGTAGTTTTATAGTTAATTTCTAATCTTTCTTTTCTTTCTTCTGATAACCGCCCATTATAATAATCTTCAAAGACATTGTTTAAACTATCTTCTGATTTCCTGATATTTTCGTTGTTTATTCTAAGTTGTCTTGTGTATCTTTCAAGCTCTGCATTTTGTAGAGTTTGTTTTTGATAAACTTTATAAAATTCTTTTGGTTTGTTGATCGCTTGCTCTATCTTCCCCCAAACATAATCATCGAGAGGTTTTCCTGGTATTTCTTTGTTTGAATGTTTTCTTCCATCGATATCAGTAAAGCCTTTTCTTCTATAACCGACCCCTCCTTTTGTTCTTGTATATCCAATAAATTTTCTTCCAGTCATTAAATCAATAATTTTTCTGCTAAGGAGATAGGGTTTTTGCCCACCACCTCGATTACCCTTAGTTTCTTCGATTCTTTTAATGTAGAACTGTGCCTGTTCAAATAAAAGTTTTGGTATAATTTGAGGAACGCCTATTTTAACATCAACTTCTTCACCATCACCGTCTTTCATTCTTTGCATTCTTATTCCTGTGTATGTTTGATTTCTTAACATCCCACGAACGACAATATCGGACCACTCTTTCCCCTTATGTCGTTTTTGGGTACTGGCAATCCCTTTCGGAGCTTTTAGCTTATTTAGTTCTTTTGTTATTTGGTTATAGTTTTTATTTTCATAGACAAACCATTCAAAAATTTGCACTACCCAATTTGCCTCTTCTTTAACTATCTCTAAAACTTTGCCTTTATCTTTTTTCTTAACAGGCTTATAACCATAGGGTATTCCAGCTCCTGTCCAATTACCCATTCGAGCAGAAGCAATTTTACCCTCCAAAGTTCTTGCTCTTATAGTTTCTCTTTCAAACTCCGCCAAAGCCCCAAATATTTGGAATGTTAATTTCCCAATAGCACCAGTAAAATCAACATTCTCTTTTAGGGAATAAAAACTCGCATTATGCGTTTGCAGAGTTTCAAACACATGTAAAAGGTGGGTTAGATTTCTGGACATTCTATCAATTTTCCAAACTGCAATAATATCAAACTCATTATTTTTAACTGCTTTCATCATTCTCTCAAATCCAGGCCTTTTTAAGTCTGCACCAGTATAACCATCATCAATAAATATCCATTCTTGCTTATTTACCCAATTTCCATGTTTGCTTTTAAAGTTGATCATGTCTTGGAGTGCTCGCATTTGCATTTCAACTCCGTAGCCATGCTTAGCTTGTTCGTCAGTTGAAACACGAACATAAAAAGCAACCCTAATGATATCGTTTGATGTTGATTTTTCCATTTAAGTTAATTTAATTTTGTTTTTGTATTCATAACCCCAAGAGATAAAAAGATTTTTGCAAGAATTTCATTTCTTTTATTTATTTCATCTGTCGTTTCTTCTTGAAAAAAACCCTGGATTGTAATAGTCTTCGTTCTTTTACCGGCAGGGGGCAATATTATTTTATTACTCATTGCTAAAAGAAAGCAAATCACATTAAATATGTGAAAAGAGGCTTTTTGTCTTTTAGCTCAAGGTCTTTGATACTAAAAATGTTGTAATTAAATCCACAGGTATTCTGTCAGATATTAAATTTTGTGTGTTTTTTTTATTTCTACGCTTACGCTTTCTCCTCCTTGGTTTTCTTTAAATGTTTTTATTGTTGTAAATTTTTGATTAACTAATTTTATTAGGCTTCCTTGATCTATCTTATCTCTTTTTACTCCCGTTATTATCTGTTTTCTTTCACCATTTTTACCTTTTTTCTTGCAATAAAATTCTTCGTATCCTTCTTTGTTAATTAAGTCCAGCATTTTCTTGTCTTCTTCATTTGGTATAAAATCTCCAAGAACATCAAGGGCGTCTCTATATGCAACTCTCTCTTTGCTAAATTTTTCCCAAACATCCATAACATATTCATTAAAATTTAAATTTATATTCATTTTAAATCTTTTTCTAAACATAGAATAATTATCTACAGTATCAACAAAAAAAACATTAAAATCTTCATCAATTATTATATCTATTCTCATTTTTTGAAAGGTTAGTAGTATCGCTATATTAGAAAAAACTTCATTTTCTTTATCAAAAAATGCTTTTTTTATATTAATAAGTTGTTTATCTCTTGTGCCAAATTTCCTTAAATCTTTTATTATTGTTAAATATATTATTTCTTTTAAACTAAACTTTCTCCATTCGCTTTTGTTTACCCTCACATCGTCTAATAGATTTTTGTTTATATAACTGGCCTCTCTATAGGTAAGAACGGTAGAACCAACACTAAACTCTTTGTTTTCTAAAAATTTACAAAAAAACATAAAGCTATTCATTTCTTCTTCAATCATTTCTCCAACCCATTTTTGTAGAATAAAAAACTCAATCATAGTAATTTTAATAAATTATACACATATGTATATTTTATTATATTAAGATAATTATGTCAAAATATTGCAATTAAGCCAAAAACCGCCTTTTGGCGGTTCTTGTGGTTAGTGTTGGATTTGTCGCATTTATCTATTGAAAGTGGCGTTAACTTTATTTACTTTATTATTCTGTTAGTTGTCTAAAAATGGCCAATTTAAGCCTTATAAATGCCTTATAGCGGTCTTTTTAGGAGTATTTCCTATTACTACACCTTTAAAATGAAATAAGGGATTTTAGGCTTTATCGCAATTCTTGAATTTCAATTTCGCAAGTCCCGTTAACAGTTTTTAAATCAACATAGTATTGTCCTTTATTTTTCCTCATCATTGTTTCATCTTCTTGATCACCATCAATCATGACAGTGGGAATTCCTCCGTCAGTTTCTATAGTTGAGCCCTCTTTCATTACATAAACGATACAAAGCGAGGCTTCACCACCGCTATTTTTATAAAGAATTTTTTGTTGGCCTCCTTGTAGATAAAAACCTTCTGTCTGTTTGTCAGACGAGGCAGATGTTTTGAACACAGGCGTCCAAACCTTTTCCTTAACCTCTTCAACTTCTTCAATTTGGGATGTGTTCGATTGATTATCTTCTTGATTAATAGTAGAGGCTTGATTGTTGTCATCACTTCCAATTGAACTAATAACTATAATAATAACAACGATGGCAATAAAGCCAGTTAAAATTTTGTGTTTTTTAACCCATTTTTGGAACTTGTTGTCTTCATTCATAATTTTTGTGTTAATTTGTAAAATTATTGAACAGCCCAACAAAAAAGGGCAGTCAACCTGACTACCCGTTGTTCACAAAGGCCCGAAGGTCTCGCTTGCGGAGGTCAACTGCCCATTCCTGTCCGTAAACGAGACAAAAACGGCAGAGCCGCCGAAAGCAGGCCTATATTGTGAACTTTATTCAGGTAGTCAATTATAATTTAACATAAAGTTAGCAGAATGTAAACGTAATAATTAGTTTACAAAGTAGTGTGTATAATGCTAAAATTTAATAAGAATTTATATAAATATATGTCAAAATTTTATAAAGATAATGTGGTGAATATTGGTAATGATAAATTAGTAATTAGTGCTATTCATGATATATATAATAAAAGCGATAAAAAGAATAAAGAGAACATTGAAAAGGACCTTGGAAAGCAAATTTTAAGCAAATTCCGTTTGGATATAAAGGATTTAATAAAAAAATCACTGGAGATTAAAAGTTTAAGGGTCGTAAAACACGATAAATATTATGACGTACTTAACGAGTCTATAGATTCTTATATTTTAGGTCAC
Organism: uncultured Gammaproteobacteria bacterium; assembly: GCA_964435515.1. Classification (GTDB taxonomy): domain Bacteria; phylum Patescibacteriota; class Patescibacteriia; order Patescibacteriales; family UBA12465. The sequence continues at coordinate 4,106 of CAYSZD010000014.1, forward strand.
TATAGGGCGTCTATTGCTTGTTGTGGCGTTGCATGTGAACTTATTGCGTCTGAGTTATCTAAAACAATAAAAAAAACATCTTTGTCCCCATCTATTTTTGAGGATTTTAATCAACATACTCGTATCGTTGTTTTATATCTAATGAATTTAATAAATCAGGATTCATACCAAAAGATGAATTCCATAAGAGAAATAAGGAACTCTTATATACACAATCCAAGTAAAACAAACAATAGAAATGATGCTAAAAAGTGTATCAACAATTTAGTAGACATTATAAAAATTATTTATAAACCAAAAAAATGATTAAATTGTTAAAGATCCCGGTTTTAGAAGTAAGACAAAAAAAAGTTACTTTTTATTCCGGCGTTATTAATTCTAAAGAATTTGCTAATGCAGTTACTGTTGTGCCGAGAAGCGAAGATCCTAAAAAAGGCATTCAAAGAATTCTTAATAGTCAAAGAGTTAAATCAATTGCTGAATTTGTTCGGAAAGAAAATGGAATTATATTTCCTAATTCTATAATTTTAAATTGCTCAAAAGAAACAATATATAAAAATGGGGAATTAATCGTTCCTGACAAAAAGGATTCTATCTTGTTAATTGACGGACAACATAGATTTGAAGGCGTAGTTAAGTCTGGTGTTAATATGCCTCTAATAGTGACATTTTTTATTGGTTTGCCTGTAAAGGATCAGGCAAAAATTTTTTTAAAAATTAATTCAACTCAAAAAGGAATAAATACTTCCTTGGTGTATGATTTATTTCATTTAACAAGATCAGGTGAAAACGTTGACATGATCGCTGTAGATTTAGTTTATAAGTTAAATGAAGAGAACGGCTCGCCCTGGTTTGGCATGATAAAGACAAATGATGCCAGAACGAAAAAAGAAGCAACTAATTCGGCCTCTTTTATAGCACCATTAAAAAAAATACTTAAAAGTAGAGATGGTATTTTTTCAAATCTTGATTTTCAACATCAATATGTTATTTTAGAAAATTATTTTAACGCAATAAAAAATTTATTTCCCGATCAATGGGGAAATAAACAATATATTTTAACCAAGGGTGTTGGAGTGAGTGTATTTTTAAAATTACTACCATATATATTAGTTAAATGTTTTGTTGTGCAAGATAACCTATGTGAAAAAGTAGGTGACATCTTACAGCCACTCAGTAGTTATAAGTTTACAAGTAAAGATTATGGCGGTTTCTCGAGCGAGGCAGGCTTTGAAAAGTTGGTAGACATCTTAAAAAGTGAATTGGAAAAATAAAATAATAATTATGAACGATGATGTAAAAAAAGAATTACATTTTCACGTTTTGAATAATGACTATTTTGGCACATTAGCCACTGTAATTGACCTCGGAATTCAAGACATAGTTAATAATGGGTTTAAGCCAGAACATGAAAAGGTATTTAAAAAAAAGATTGAAGAATTATTGTTTTTACAAAAAAATTTTTATATATTAAAAAAATAAAAATATGTTAAAAACGGCTAAGGATATTTTTGAGTTATTAACAGAGCAGAATATTGAGCAGAAACCAGGGACTATTACGTTTAATTTAATGGACATTTCTATTATTATGGGAGATAAAAGTGCTATTGGATATATTTTTCAGGAATGGTTTGGGGAGTGGTTAAAACATAATAATATAGATTTCGAAGTTAATGAGAATTCTCAAGAATTTCCTGATTTTTATCTTTTGCCAAAGGATCACAGCAAGGGCCTGCTTGAATTAAAAACTTTTGATGCTGATGCTGGTGCTAATTTTGATGTTGCTAATTTTGAAGCATATCGTAGATCTCTTGAAACTAAATCATACAGGCTTGACGCTGATTATTTAATATTCAGCTATACAATGCGGGATAAGGTTTTAATGATAAAAGATTTTTGGATTAAAAAAATTTGGGAGATAACTTGCCCAAGTGAACTATATTCAATAAAAACACAGAACAAGCAAGACATGATTTATAATATTAGGCCAAGTGTTTGGTATTCTGACAGAGCCAGATTTAAGTCATTTAAAACTAAACAGGAATTTGTGGAGGCTCTATACAAGACTATAAAAAAATACCCAAAAACATCAGATGATGCAGATAGATGGCTTGATGCAGTTAAAAAGGATTATTTAGTTAGATACAAAAAAAGCCTCCTATAGGAGGCTTTTTAGTAATCTTTCTGAAACTTTTTCTACTACTGGCACTACTATTGAATTACCTAATAAATCATAGGCTTTATTAATATTCAGATCAATATTATAATTTTCTGGGAATCCAAATAGTCTCAAACCTTCTCTTATTGTTAATTTTCTCAAACCATTTCCATCAACAACGGCAATTTTATTCATGTCGGTTGCTACTAAAGTAGGGCTACAACTATTTTCGTCTAAAATTGAACTTATTTCGAAACTTAACTTTCCTGTTACGATATTGTATCCCTTTTCATTTAAAGTATTGTATTTTCTAACATTTTTATGATTACCATTTTCATCATTAATTATAACTAAGTCTTTTGGGTGTTCAAGTTTTAAATATCCCTTGTCTGCTAAATCATCTAATATTTTCTTTAATTCTTTTTTTAATGGGATTTCATTCTTATAGAAAGAATATATTTCATCTAAAGTTAATGGCATTCCATCCATCCATTTAATATTTTTCATTTCTGCCCATTTTTTCTTTCTACGTTCCTTAAATATGGTATTTAATAGTTTGCGTTGAGTATTGGTTATTTTCCCTTTAAGACTAAAATCCCAACTGTGAATATTGTTAGAACCTCCCCTTTTATCTTTAATAGATTTCCCCATCAATTCTTCAGGCTTAAAGTGATTGAGTAATTTTTTGGTAAAGTCGTTGTTGAGAAGAGGTTTATTTTTTTCTAAAATTTTTAATAAATTTTGTGTTTTTTTTGGAAAATGCTCTAAATCGACTTTTTTTATCAATGATCCAACTATATAAATTCTTTTCCTTTCTTGCGCTACACCAAAGGTATTAGCATTCAATAATCGCCATGTGACATGATAGCCTAATTTTTCGAGGTTATTTAATATAACTTTAAATGTTTTTCCTATTTTATCAGTTGATTTTTCTTTATCATGTGTAATTAACCCCTCAACGTTTTCAAGTAAAAAAAGTGCTGGTTTCTTTTCTTTTAAAATTCTTTCTATTTCAAAAAATAAAGTTCCCCGTGTATCTAAAAATCCCTCTCTTTTCCCCGAAAAACTAAAGGGCTGACACGGAAAACCGCCTAATAAACAGTCAAAATCTGGAATTTCTTGATTTTTAATCTTTGTTATATCACCTTTAATATTATTATCTTTAAAATTTTTTGAATATACGTCTATTGCGGATGGTTTAATTTCTGAAGTAAAAACACATTTTGGTGTAAATCCAAGTGATTTGGCCGCTTTTTCAAAGCCAAGTCTTGTGCCACCAAGACCGGCAAACAGATCTATAAATTTTATTTCCTTATTTTTCATTTTTAATAATGATTAATTAAAAATATTGATGATATTTTATTATATATTAACACAGTATAGTTAAAAAATATACTTTTTAATGGATCTAATTTAAGGGATTTAATTTTATTAAATATTACAGCAATACTTAGTTGATGAAGGTAGTATGCGGTTTTTGTTATAAGGCTATTTTATAGTGTTTCGTTAACTTAATTATACTTGAATCAATTAAACTGAATTAAATATATAATTAATATAACCTTAAGTTGTTCTCTATTGTTTGGTGGACTCATCTAATAGATAAAAGCCTGAAACTAATTATAAATCGTCTTAATTTCAGTATTCCAAATGCGTCCATTTATAGTTTTTACTACTTTTGCTCTAATAGGGATGTATATATAACCTTTCCTAAGTTGCCCACCCTTATATAAAAACAGGTTAATGCCTGTTTTTATTTTATCTATAGGTTAATTTAGCTTGTGATTATAAGTCATTTTTGTTATATTTAGTGCTATAATTGTTATATGAATATAAAAAGAGTTGGTAAAGCTACTAAGTTGAAAAAAATAGTGTACCTTTATGCTTCAGTATTATTAGGATTACTTATAAGTATTATATTTCATTCAGCTCTAGAAATGATTTATTTAAATATTGCTTTAAAACAAAGTTGGAATATTGTGTTTTATAGTTCTTGTGCTTTACATCCTTTAATCCAAATTATAATTGTTATGTTTGGTCTTTGGGGTGGATATTTGTTTGGTAGATATTGGTGGTACAAAATTTATATAGAAAGAATTTTAGATAAGTATTTATGAAAAAAGTGGAAAAATATATCAGTAATAGTCCTCAAGATACCTATGATTTAGGGTTAGTAATAGCAGCTTCTTTGTCGGGTGGAGAGCTTGTTGCTCTTTATGGAGACTTAGGAGCTGGTAAGACGGCTTTAACTCAAGGAATAGCGGCGGGACTAGGAGTGAAAGAAAAAGTAAATAGTCCTACCTTTACTATTATTAAAGTGTATAAAAGTAATAAAGGTAAGATAAAACATTTGTGTCACATTGATGCTTATCGTTTGCAAAATTCGCAAGATTTAATCAATATTGGCATTGATGATTATTTATATAAACCGGATATTGTAACTGTAATTGAGTGGGCGGAAAAAATAAAAGATATTCTGCCAAAAGATGTAATAGAAATAAAGATAGATTATTTTAAAGAAAAAAGAAAAATAAGTATTATAAAAAAATAGACTCCAATTATGAAGTCTATTTTTTAATATTTTTAAGATCCTGTTTGGGTGGGTCTTTTTTTAAATAGTTTATGAAATAGATAATAACTCCAACACTTATCATTACATCAGCTAAATTAAAGATAGTGAAGTATTTTAAATCAAGATAATCAACTACTGCTCCATAAAAAAAGCGATCAATTAAGTTACTTATAGCTCCAAATAGAATGAGTACCAATATATAAACATCTGATTTATTATTTTTTAAATGAATAAAATGCTGGAATATTATATATATTAATAGCAATATAACTATGCTAATAATTACAATAAGGATGGGTCCAGATATAGGTAAAGAAAAGGCAATATTTTGATTAAATAATAATCTGAAACTTAATAAATCTGATATTATTGATTTGCTAATAAGTAATCCTTGTTTTAAAGCTAGTTCTTTAAATATTCTGTCAGTAATAAAAAACATAGCGATAACAAATGGCCACGCTATGTTTAAAAAAACTTTTTTATTTTGATTTAGATTATTCATTTTCTTGTAATTCTGTTTTACATCTAATACAGGCACTGGCCACTGGTCTAGCTTGTAATCTTTTGGGAGCAATTGGTTCGTGACAATATTTACAAATACCATAACTACCATCTTCCATTCTTTTTAAGGCACCTTCAATATCAGCTAAGGTTTTTTCAAGAACCTTTTCTGTAGCAGAGCTAGTACTGTAATCGCTAATCTCTTGAGCGTTTTCGTCAGCCTTGTCACCGTATTCGGGAAATTTAGCTCCAAGTCGGTCAGCTTCATGACTGTCAACTTGAGAAATATCAGCTAAATTGTCTAATATTTGCTGTTTTCTATCAAGTAAATCTTTCTTTATTTTAGTAAGTATTTTTTTGTCTAAAACGTTGTCCATATCCTTTTATTTCTATTTATATTAAAACAAAAACCCCGCAGGTTTCTATAATAAGTATAGCATAATAATAAGTTTTGGCAAGTTAAAAAGGCTATTAATAGTCTTTATTTTTGCATTATTAATAAATCGGACAAAACCTCATTAGCATGCTCAGCTGGCTTAACTTTATGATATATTTTTACTATTTTACCCTCAGGATTAATAAGGTAGGATTTTCTTCGAAATAATCCTAAAGTGTTATAGGCTTTACTGATTTTTTTATCTGAATCAGAGAGCAAAGGGAATGTTAGGGAGTGTTTTTGAGCAAATTTAAGATGACTATTTATTGAATTAGTGCTTATTCCAATAACTTGAGCTTTAATTTTTTTAAAATCTTCATAGCTATCTCTCATAACACAAGCTTCTGTAGTACATCCTGGTGTATTGTCCTTGGGGTAGAAATATAATAGAAGCCATTGTCCTTGATATTTTTCTAAAGTATGTTCTTGGTTATTTTGGTCAAAAGCTTTAAAGCTTGGAGCTAAATCATTGATGTTTATCATATTTTTGAAAATATTATATATAATGATATAATTATAGCTAATGAGTAATAAGTTGGCTAGTTATATTATTGGCTTTAACTATTATTTAATTATAAAAATATGAACAACAAATTAAAAAATAAAATCATAATAATTGTTATATTATTACTTATTTTTTTCGGATTATACTTATTGCTTAATAGAAATAATAAAGATGAAAAAGTAATGAATGTTAACACGATATCAGATGAAACAATGACGCCTGAAAATGTTTTGGCACAAATGGAGGAATCAAGCTCACTGGGAGATAAAGTGGAGATGCTTATTATTAGTCCAGAAGAAGAAGTTTTTATGCCTAGACAGGCTAGGATGTGGGAAGCTCGTTTAAATAATATTGAAAAAGGTGCTCACGGAAAAGCTATATGTCATTGGCAATTTTATTTAAACGAGAATAATGAAGAGGTTTTATATAAAGAAATGGAAAATAGTTCAGGTGTATCCAGCGATAATCCTGATTTATGCGCCTTTACTTCTACTTTTATAGAAAATAGAGGTAAATTAAGAGTTAAGTTAGACGTTGTCATAAAAAATATGTATGGCGATATTTTGGGTGAATATAGTGCAGAAAAAAAATATTTAGTTGAGTAAATTTAAAAATAAATTAATGGTTATTTGATATTAAAAACAGAGCTTAGCTCTGTTTTTATATACTTACAATATAGTATTCATTATTTTTATAATTTTCCCTTAGTTTCTTTTTCTAGTCTATCTAAAAATGCTTTGAAATATATTATTCTTTCTTTAGCAATGTTTTTTGCTGATTCTGTGTAAAGCTTATCTATTATAAATTTATCTTTAGTTTCATAATTAATCTGAACGCTATGTTTTGCCTTGTCTATTATTCTACCATTTATTTTTCCTTCAGTTAAATTTTCTTTGATATAATTTTCGATATCATTTGCTGGTTTGTATATTTTAGCCCCATGTTTACCAATCCAAGCGAAAGCTCTGGCGATGCCAATGGCGCCAATAGAGTCTAATTTATCAGCATCGTGTACAATTTTAGCCTCAATAGTTTCTGCTTTATTATTGCTACGATAGCGATGAGATAATATACAGTTTTGAATGTGTTTAATTTTATCATTAGAAAAATCAAATTTTTCTAATATTGCTTTAGCCATTTCCGCCCCTATGATTGCATGGTCGGTTTTGCCACTTTTATCTTGGGATTCTTTTGCGGCTCCGATATCATGAAGCAAAACTCCAGCTTGTAGCACCTCCATATCAACTTGATTTTCCTCTTTTGCTATTGTCATAGCTAGATTATAGACCCTCATAATATGATCGATATCATGAGTTGAGTCTTTATCATTATTTAACTCTTTTGCAACTATCTCTTTTATTTTTTGTAATTTTTCAGTCATACTTTTAAGCTTAAATAATGAATTAGTAATATATTATTTATTATCTTTCTCTTTTTTAAATACTAAATATGAGTAAATACTAATCCAAGAAATAATAACAATTATACCCCCAAATAAAATAATAAAGGCGATTGTTGGTATGAGCCAGGGAGCCAAAATAAGTCCTAGTCCCCAAATCATAAACAAACGTCCGCCTAAACGATGGGTTTTATTCCAAACATTATCAGAAGAGAGTGCCCAGGGTGTACGAATGCCAATAAAGAAGTTACGTTTTAATTTCCCAAAATAATTACCTAAAATAATCATTAATAATCCAATAACTCCAGCTACCACAGCACCTATATTAATATTATAGCCTAGATTAAAAAGAGTGGCGGCTAAATATACTATAAAAAGTACAAATAGGATAGCGATGCGCATAATTAAATAAGCACCAGCAAACTCGCTATAACGTTCACTTTTTGGATCAAATTTAGGCATTAGGGTAAATAAAGTATAAAGACCTATTAAAAGACCAGGAAATAATAAAGTATGAAGTTCACGGCTAGACCAGCCATTTGCGCGTCCATAAAAATCCCAGTGCGAAATAACTACATTAGGTAATTGTGGGTAAGCCCAGATACTTAAAGCAATAGTTGCCGCAAGAATCAAGAGTGGCCAAAGTTCTGTTTTAAAAGATAATTTAATAGGGTTTTTCATAAATGTATATTTATTTTTTATATATTTAAACTATTTTTCTGTTTTGAACATTTTAATTAACGCTTCGATTATTTCCTCACTTACACTTAAATTTAATTCATAAAAAATTTGCCTGCCTTCACGACGAGAGCTAACTAAATTAGCACGACGTAAAATATCAAGATGATGTGATAGGGTGGCTAAAGTAATATTTAGATTCTTAGCAATTTCATTAACAGGTTGTTCTGATTTTTTTAGAACTTTTAAAATTTTTTGACGATTTGGATCAGCTAGGGCGGATAAAGTTTGGCTTAAAAACATATTTTTATAGTTCGATGTTTAGATATATATCTAATTATACTTTAAAAATAAAAAGGCGTCAAGACCTTGATTTAAGTTAGTATTAAATAGATATGTTGTATTTATTTCATGATAAGCAAGAGACTAAAAGCCAGTATAATGAAAATAAATAAAGCGATGCCGGTAAAAAATAATAGTTTTACTCCTTCTTTTTTATAACCATCAAAATATAGCATAATTGGTTTTCCTAAAACCAATCCACCAGTTATAAGTGCAGAAAATACAAATAGCATTAAAGCCGCTACGGGAGTAACTATTTTTTGATCAGCTTGACTGAACCAATCATTGGCTTGATTTAGAAAAATAGCAAGTAATAAGATATAAGCAAAAACACCAAAAGCATGAGCTATCCCCCATTTAATTAAAGTGGAGTTTTTCATATAATTAAATTTTATTTCTATTATTTATTTTTTATAACATTCCTTAATTATTTTAGCATATCTTTTTAAAGAAACACATCTACTACTAAAAATAGTCCTTATTTTAGGACTATTTTAAATCTGCGGAGGGAGAGGATATAGTTGGAATGATTATAGATAAATTACTTTACAAAACTAAGTATCAAAAATGCTAATATCGCCAATGTCACTCCAATGTATTGAGCTGGTGTTAGAATTTCTTTAAATAATAAAAAGGCTAATATGGTAGAAAGAGTGATTGAGACTGCTCCAAAAAGAGACATTGTTTTACCTAAGCCAAATTGAGTAAAAATATATAACTGGCCAAAAGTAGCTAGAATACGGATTATGATGTATATCAAAAACCAAAAAGAAATAAAGTTTAGCAAATGAAAGCCATATCGTGACATATAATACCGTCCCATGAGGTCGCTAACAGTAAAAAGTAACTGAGTAATTATCAAAATTAAAATTGGATTCAGCATAAAAATATTTAAATATAATTTCATTACTTATTAATAATACCATGCCGTCACAAAGCGATAAACTCCCTATCAAAAAATAGTCCTAATTTTAGGACTATTTTATGTATGCGGAGAGGGTGGGATGTAGTTGGAATGGTATTGGAGATTTTTAAGACTATTATTTGAATATAAAGCGCATAAGCACGAGAGTCAAAGTATTAGGGGTTACTAATGTAATTATGAATACTATTTTCGATTACACTGAGTAAGTAAAAATTAGTGCCACTTGCAGTCCAGCCAATCAGTAAGCATATGAAAAATTAAACCTATAGCTACAATCCGAACATAAAAATTAGGAATAAAAAGCAGAAGGAAATATAATGCAATAATAGGATATGTATGAAGAGGATGAAATCCAATACTGCAGCGATTAGGACTAAATATTGGCTTGGCAAACAGATGATCTATATCAACTAACATCGTTGCGAGCATAATAAACCATACAATAATCCATTTTTCTGGGAAGAATATCCATGCAATAATCCCCGGAGCAATAAAATGTAGCCCATAATGAACTATAGTTTGTAATTTAATCATATATACTAGTATACCAAAAACCGCCTAAAAGACGATTTTTATAGTACTCGCGGAGAGGGTGGGACGTAGTTGGAACGGTTTTAATTAGAGAATCCTAACTTTTTATCTATTTTTTCACAAAAATCTTGAGAAAACCTCCTATCTTCATTTAAGTTATCAAAATATTTAGCCAGTTCATTTATATTACTTACTATAAAAACCTTAGATTTCCCTTTTATTTCAACTTTACTATCAACAAAAACTAATGCTTTTTTAACTTTTATCTGGCCTAAACCAAGTGAATTTAAGTGATGGCCTAAAAAATTACAACGTTTTATTAATTTCTCTCGATGATCGCAGGGCCCAAATAATTTAGTTTCCTCTCGTGAATATTTTGAAATCTTTACTCTTATAGCTTCTTTTTCAGTAAAAACATAAGAATTGTCGCTATTTTTAATTTCTAAAACAACCACTCCTTTTGGACCTATTATTAAAAAATCAAAATCAAATTTAGCTCCAGGTAGTTTAAAATTTTTATGTATTTTGTATTTTTGGTCTAATATTTTTGTTAACTTAAGATAGGCCACCTTTTCCCCTTCATCGCCTTTTCTGGCTATGTTCTTTCCAGTATCTGTCTTTAAGAAAAAATCATTTGTATATTTATTAACCCATACAATAATTAACCCCAAAATTATCCCTAATATCATTGAGACTGCAATTAATAAAGAATCGTGATCAAGTGTTAATCTTAAATATTTAAAACAATACAATAAAAGAAAAACGGAAACGGAAAAATACACAACATAAAAAATCCACTGTTTTAATATATTATCTTTTATTTTTTGCTTAGAGTACGATATCTCTTTTTTAAAAAAATTCATAAAAGTTTTTATAATAAAAAAATACCACAAAAAGTGGTATTAGTCTATTTGCGGGCTACCTCGAGCTGGAACCGTAATTTCGGCAAGCCCAGCAAGGCTTTTCGGTGATTTTTTAAATCTTTAATAAATAAGATCCTCGTGCGCC
>CAYSZD010000015.1:0-13392 GCA_964435515.1 uncultured Gammaproteobacteria bacterium
ACCTATAGTATTGATGCAGGAAATAATAGAATAGGTAATGTATCTGCTCCTGTTAGCGCAACAGATGCAGCTAATAGGTCTTTTGTAGAATCAGCTATTGCCACTGCTACTTCTTCTATCTCTACTCTTTGGGCTGGAGCAGTCGGTTCTAATGTTTGGAATTTAAATTCAGGTAATGTGGGGATTGGAACGAATGTGCCATATAATCCTTTAGAAATTTTTACCGCCGATACTTCTAATTTAAATGCGGTTTCTGTTCATAGAAACTCTCTTGATGGAGAATATATCGGTTATGGTTTTAGCATTAATTCAGGAAATAATGGTTTTAAACAATCGATAGCGGCAGTTAGAACTGGCGGATGGGGAGTAGGTGATTTGGCGTTTATTTTGAATAATAGTGCAGTTTCCGGAAATGCCACATTGGCTGATGAGAAAATGAGAATAACGAGCGTTGGCAACGTCGGGATAGGGACAAGCAGTCCGCAAAGTAAATTACATATTGTTAAAGACGGGTCAGCAATTAGAATAGAAGGCACAGTTGGCGGTACTAGATCTTATGATATTGGCCGAGCTTTAGCTGGGGTTACTTCTTCTGCTTATTTAGGCTTTAATTCTAATGAGGCAGGGTCCGGCGCTTATCAATTCATGTATGATGGTGTGCCGAAAATAACTTTTAATCCGGTTGGCAACGTCGGTATTGCCACTACTACCCCAGGAACAAGATTAACTGTAGTAGGAGATGGAACATATAGCATTGATGCAGGGAATAATAGAATCGGTAATGTATCTGCTCCTGTTAGCGCAACAGATGCAGCTAATAGGTCTTTTGTAGAATCAGCGATTGCCACTGCTACTTCTTCTATCTCTACTCTTTGGGGCGGGACAATTGGCGGAAATGTTTGGAATTTAAATTCAGCTAATGTGGGGATTGGTACGACTGATCCAGGAGCATATAAACTTAAAGTGGTGGGCAATGTAGCTGTGACTGGCACATTCCAAACTCAAACTGGTTCGGACTTTGCTGAAGAATTTAGTGTTAGTTCAGATATTGTAGCTGGTACTGTAGTGATTATGGATACTAATGGATACAAATCAGTTAAAGCTTCTAATTCGGCTTATGATGCTACTGTAGTCGGAGTAGTTTCTGACAATCCTTCTATTATTGCCGGTAAAGTTGATAGTGAAAAGAAAGTGGTAGTGGCTATGATGGGTGTAGTTTCAGTGAAGGTAAGTGATGTAAATGGAAAGATTAGCAAAGGAGACTTATTAACCACCTCTAATGTTAGTGGCTATGCCATGAAATCAACCCAATTCAAACCAGGTACAGTTATTGGCAAGGCTTTAGAGAATTTAAATGGTAAACAAGGAATGATTAAAGTTTTGGTTAATTTGCAATAATTAAATATTTCTTTTATAAATAAATAAGTTAAATAAGCTTTCTAAAACTTTTATAGGTATCAAGAGTCAAAGGGTGAGTACTGATAAAAGCCACTGATACTGGTAGTACTTTAATGCTTTGATTATATCCGTCAATCTTCTACCCGGGTCGCCCCAGATAGATGATTAACAGAAAATCCCACCGGTCAAAGTGGGACTCATTGTCAATAAAATAGTCTTTGGTCTACGGATACAAAGACCTTAGAGAGCTTATTTAACTTATTTATTTTTATTTATATTCTTTTCTTTGTTGGCTTTATTTATTATTTCTTTTTTCTGTTATTAGTTTATGTATCAACAGATAATTAGCAATAAAAATCTCGAAGATGCCTATTTTAAAATAGCATCTGACATGGAACTAGATAGTCGCTTTGGACGTTATCGCGGCTGGGATTCTTTGCGCTTAAGTGACTTGGAATTAAATATTCCAGATTTAATCTCTAGCGCTAGAAAGGAATTGATATCTCTGTCGCCAATATCGCCAGCAGTTTTATTTAAAATACCTAAAAAAAGCAATCCTCAGAAGTTAAGGGAGATATACATCTATAATCTAAAAGAGAGGATTAAAGCTCAGGCTATTTATCAAATCATCGAGCCAGTCTTTGATGATTTTTTTTCTGATTATTTGTTTTCATATAGATCTTCCCATTCTAGTTATTTTGCTGCTCGCAGTGTAGTTCGTCACTATCATAAATATTGGCAACGAGACTATGTTTTAATCGGCGATTTATCTGATTATTCTAATTATATTAGAAGAGATATTTTAAAAGAAAAATTATTAAAATTAGGGTTTGATAAAAAGGTTTTAGAGTTGTTATATTTATTTATAGATAATTCAGTTGTTAGAGATGGTAAGATAGTGACGCCGGAGATCGGCTTGGTCCAAGGAGTGCCTTTAATTGCTTTATTTAATAATCTCTATCTTGATGACTTTGATAAAAAAGTTGGTCCAAAAGTTGATTTATATAGAAGAGTTGGCGATGATTTAATTGCTTATAGCCAAAACAGAAATAAATTAGAGGAGGTGAGAAAATGTCTTTTTACTGAAGTGAATAAGTTAGGATTGCAAATCAATCAAGATAAAACAGGTTTAAAAGAAGCTTCTTCAGATTTCAATTTTCTAGGTTATCATTTTTCTCAAGGTTTAGTTTCTTTGCCAGATAATTTTTATAAAGCCTTAGTGAAAAAATGGCAGCAACAATTTTCCTATCATATCTCTCATTCCGAAGCGCGTAAAAAAAAGATCTTAGAGAAAATGATCAAAAGGGATAAAAAGAGTATTGGCGAACAATTTAAGCAATTGGCAGAACAAAAAAAATTAGTGAATGATGAAGCTCAATTACGGCGTTTGTCGGAAGCTTTTTTTCGAGTTTTGACTAAATATTTTTTTAAAGATTATTCGCCCCGTCACCGTCGCTTACTTGCAAAAAAATTAGTAGGCATGGGACTGGGCACAATTTACAAAACTTTTAATATGACTAGATATGCAAAACATTAAAGAACAAATTAGATTTCTGAAACGTAGACGGGCTGATCGTTTGATTAACAAACCACTATGGCCAGAAAAAGAGGAGCTCGATTATTTGTTTGGTTTTTTTCGTTCTAAAAAAAGATTATTACAATCAACCTTATTTTTTTTATTAGTTCAGGGAGTGTTAGAAGTGTTGTTAATTGTTATTAGTCATCGATATTTAAAAAGTTCATATTTAGCGATTAATAATCGTTATTTATTATACGTAATTACTGTCGTATCTTTATTTTATTTAGGTGCTGCTTTTTTAGCCATAAAACAAGAGAGGTCTTTGATTATAAGGTTAATTAATGACGTCCGTTCTCGTTGGTTTAGATTATTTTTAAATAAACGTCCAGAAGAAAATAATTTAGAAAAAAAGAGTTTTTTTATAGCTAAAATTTCCTATCATTTGCCACTTTTAGCCACTGGTTTAAGTAATTCTTTGGCTGGTTTTATTCGTTTCCTTCTGTTTGTTTCCATTATGTTGCTTCTGTCGGTTGTGTTTAGCTTTAAATTATTATGGTTTGTTTTAATAGCCTTTATTTTGGCTATTATATTAGCTTTAGTAGCAGCTTGGATATCATATAATTATGTTACCCGAGAAACAACTTTCTATTCTAGCATTATTAGATTGATGGATTTTAATTTATCGGATTGGCAATTTGTCAAAAAATTTAAAAGAGAGAAGGCCATTAAAAAAGAATTTGATGAACTAGTAGAACTGGATACTTATTTTCGTGTGCGTCGTGATTTATGGCTACGTTTAAGCGTGAGTATAGTTTTTGTATTATTAATATTTTTAAGTTTTTTTGCTAGCACTTTATCGAATGTGATTGAATATTTTTTTGGTACAGCCAGTTTCGATACACGTTTTATTATAGTAATTTCTTTTGTATATTTTTCTCGCCTACTTTATGAAGCAGTGAGAGTTGGTCTTTACTCTATCCCTTTGATGTTGGGATTAAAACTTTCTACCCCTCGTTCCAATCCTCGCCGATTAGGCAAGAACATGAAGTTATTGGTTGATGTTTTGACATTTAAAAGTGGAAAAAATAAATTATATAAACAGGCTAAAAAATATCAATCCTTTTACTATTGTTTTAAGAAGGGTGGGCGCTATCTAGTTCAAAGCGATGACCTGATAGCTAGTCGTTATTTGGCTAAAGTTTTTAGCGGTTTAGCACTTTATGGCAGAAGAGCTTGGATTGTTAGAGCGGGACAGAAGAGATATTTTTATAACGAATTTTTTGATCAATATGGTGGAATTTCTTATATTAATCCGCAATTTAACTCTAATCGTTCTATTTTAGAAACCGTGTTAGGAAAAGAGAAGGGAAGTATTAGTGATGAAGATTTTATTAATTTATCTAATTTAATCAATGAACATCAGCAATTACGTGATATTTTTTATGAGAAAGAAGATTGGCGTCTCTTAGCTTCTAAATTCTGTACTAGCTCTTATCATATTTTTCTGCTTCAATTTCTATACTGTTTAATTAATAATCCTTATGTGATAGTTGTTGATGCTGAATTTTTACATTGTGATGATAAAAAAATTTGGGAGTTAATAAGCTTGGGAAGTAAACTATTAGCTGATACAATAATAATAATTTTTGATAATAAAAATAATAACATAATAAATTATGATGAAATCTATTCAATTTAAAAAACTAATTAAAAAATATTATTATTTCGCCTTATTGGCTTTAGGCATAATTTTTCTATTAGGCTATAGTTTACGCTTACTTTTGCCTAATTTTGAAGAAAAAATAACAATTAGAAGCGAAGCGGGAAAAGAAGTAGATGCTACAGAGCCTGTTAATGCAGAAATAATTTTTAATAATGAAATTGGAACTGACATTTTTTCTAAACGGATAGTAGAAGAATTTGATCAAGCTCAAAGTAGTATTGAAGTAGCTATGTACGCTTTTACCTTAGCTAGTGTTAGAGAAGCTATTTATAGGGCTGATGCTCGAGGGGTAAAAGTAACAATTATCACTGATGCTAAAAAAGATGAGATGCATGATATATTTTTTATTAATGCTTCTGATTCTATTGAGCTTTTATCACCGAGCAATAATTCAACTTTAATGCATCATAAATTTGCTATAGTAGATAGAGACACAAACAATGCAAAACTAATTTTTGGCGCCTATAATTTTACTGAACTGCAAGAGAAATATGATCCTAGCTTCTTATTAATTAGTGATAATGAAGACTTAATAGATTCTTTTGGGCGAGAATTTAGTCGTCTTAAATCATCATTAAGTGGATTATTAAAATATAAAGATGATAATTATTCTCCTTGGGACCTATCTTTAAAAGCAGGAAATTATGATTATGAAGTGTGGTTTAGTCCAGGCAAAAAAGGTGATAGTATTAAAGAAAAACTTGTTAATTTAGTCCAAGGAGCAGAAAATAATATTAAAATAATGATTTGGGATTTTACTGATAAAGATTTAGCGGTGGAGATTGTTAAAAAAGCTAGAGCAGGCATAAAAGTACAAATGATTGTGGATACTTGGAATTTTAATAATCCAAATTCTGTTTTTCATTATCTATTAGAAGCTAAAGAGCGTTATAGTTTAGACAATTTTGAATTAATAACTGATCATAAGAATGGTGACTTGATTCTTGCGGCTGCCGGAGAGGATGTTCAAGCAGATTTTGACCCATTTTTGCATCATCACCTACTTATCATTGATGATGCCACAGCATTATTTGGCACTAACAATTGGAGTCGTTCAGGCTCGTATAATAATGATGAGTCAATGATGGTGACTAATGATAATCAAATAGTAGCTGATTTTCTAATGAGCTTTGATTATCATTATCAGGTTAATCGTTAAAAGATATTGTCTAAAGAAAGGGTAAATGCTATAATTACAATAGTAGATTAATTAATTTAAATATAAAAATTATTTTTATGAAAAATGAAAATCATCAAAGCATCACTCATCATCCATATTTTTGGGGATTTGTGATTGGAGTGTTTGTTTTATTGTCAGTAGCGGTTGCTGGTCCTTTGGTATTTAGAGCCTATGCAGATATGAGCTCTGCTCATGATGAGGCTATTCAAGTAAAGAATACAGCAATTACGCAAGCGATTATTGATCGTGATTATAATACTTGGAATAGCTTGGTGACTGATCCTAAGATTAAAGCAGGGGTAAATAGTGCTAATTTTGATCAATTTGCTGAGGCTTATGTATTATTACAGCAAGGGCGATTAGAAGAGGCTGATGTTTATAAAAAGCAAGTAGGCTTAAAAGTGGCTCAAAGAGTTAGTGTGGAAAAAAGTAACGCTATTAGAGAAGCTTTGGCGGATAATAATTACAACGCTTGGTCTAATATTGTTGGACCTGTTGTTGCTTCTCAAGTTCCTAGTGAAAAATTCGATACTTATGCCGAGAGTGCTTTATTGTTGGATGCTGGATTTGTCAGTAGAGCGTCTAAAACTCAAGCTAATATCGGTATAAGAGAGGGGTATAAGTATGCCCCTTCTAGCCATGAATAATTATGTTTAAAAAACTTGCTTTAGTTCTTTTAGTTCTAATTATATTAGCATCTGTTTTGTGGCTATTTTTCTTTAAAGAAAAAAGTCAGAATAATTTAGATAATAATCAGTTATCAGCTTTAGAATTAATGCAACAACAGATTGAGAACAATGAAGATGATGCTCAGGTTGATAATGCTGGTGTTCAAGATGTGAAAGTGGAGGGGGCAGTAGAAATTCCCGGGGCTAATCTTATCACCACGGAAAAAATAGTAGTTACTGAACTAGGCGAAGCGGTGCAAACCAATGTAATGCCTAATGCCCCAGAGGCTCCAAAGGCAGTTACTATTGAGAAGAAACAATTAAGTGAGAAGATGGTACAGATAAAAATTGCTAATAATCAATTTAGCCCTAATACGTTTACAGTGAGTCCTGGGTCTCCAGTTTCTTTAGCTTTTTTGTCAGAAGATAAGAAAACACATGTGATTACCTTTTCAGATTCTTCTTTAGCTGCTTTGGCTTTTGGTATTTCTGCGGGAAAAATTAAGGCCATGTCATTTAATGCCCCTACCGCTCCTGGTGGTTATGAGTTTAAATGTGACATTCCTGGTCATGCCAGTGCTGGAGAAAAGGGTTATATGATAGTAGAGTAAGTTTAAGTGATAATTTGTTATATTAAACTATTCGTTAATATAAGGTATATGAAAAAATTTTTTGCCAAAAAATTAACTGCTAGTCAAAAACCAATAATGATTGCTTTGTTGGCCGTAGCTAGTGTTTTGACTATTTTAGTAGCAATTGATTTATTTGGCAAACCAAATAATATAGACACTAAAAATTCTAATCAAGTAATTGATGAACAAGAATTAAGTGGTGAGCAATTGGAATATGAAGAGGTTGCTACCATGACTCAAGTAGAAAAAGATAAGTTTAGAGAAGATGTTCCAGTTAATATTGTTGTGCCAGATATAAATACTGAATTAAATGAGGCAGAAAAATTAGAAATTGCTCTACCTACAGTTGTTGTTGAAGCTGCTCCTGGTTCTGATTCTAGTTTCCGTGATTTCAATATCAGTGCTGAAAATGATGTCTTTAGTCCAAGAAAGATTATCGCTAATGTTGGCGACACTGTGCACGTAGATTTTACGGCTGTTGATAAGGATTATGATATTGTTTTTCCTAGTTATGGAATGATGCAAACCGCTAAACAAGGACAAACTAAAATGTTGGAATTCCAAGCTTTACAAGAAGGCAGTTTCACCTATTATTGTTCTGCTTGTGGCGGGCCAGAGAGTGGCCCAGTTGGTAGTTTTATCATTGTACAGCCATAAGAACTCTGTTAATATCGTATTAATTATTTCTTAAAAAAATAAATCCCCAGTCAAATTATTGGCTGGGTGTTTTTGAATTAAAAAGTTATTGCGATGATTATCAAAATGCGCTATAATTTAGATATACCGAGTATGCAAAAAAAGTCTATCAAATTTACAGTAAAGATGTTGGTTTTTTTATTAATACCAGCGGCTTTTTTATTTTTATTCTCCTCTTCTTCATTAGCGGCGGTTGGTTTGTCTGTGGGTAATAGTAGTTTAAATTTAGGATCAACAGAAAATCTGTTGTATGGAAATATTGGCACAGGCAGTCATGCAACAAGTAATTTTATTTTAATGCAAAAGAATGGCACTAATTTATTCAACATTGATAGTGCTGGTAATTTAGTAACTACTGGATCTGTTACCGCTAATGCTTTTTCAGGAGCAATCACTTCAGGATCCATTAATGCTGCTAATGTTTCTGCTGGAATTTTCGGTGCAAATACAGGCGGCGGTGATTATAGTTTTTCTGGAAATGTGGGGATTGGAACAACTAATCCCAACGCTCAATTATATCAGCAACAAGATTTAGCGGGTAGTATTCTTTATCATCGTATTCAAAATATTAACACCACAAATAGTGCCTCTGGTGCCGGCATCTTTTTACAGCCAACTTCTGGCGGATGGGGTTCAAAAATTTGGACTGATCGTGGTGCTACTAGTAATGCTTTTAGTTTAAATTTTGGTGTTAGTAGTACTGTTGATCCAATTACTACTCCAAGATTAATCATTACCAATATCGGCAACGTCGGGATTGGTACGACTAATCCAATGCATGGACTTGATGTTGAGACGGGGAGTATAAAGATTAATAATAATATTAGTGGTGCTGGTAGTTCTGGAACGATCTATTTGGGAGATGGTTCATTTACGAAAACATATGGAAGTGCCTGGACATTTACAGGGGGTTTATCAGTAAGTAATGCTTTTTTACAAACTACAAGTGGCAGCACCAATTCATTTGCGGGTACTACAAATTTTAATGGCACTCCGATAAGCATAACTACAATGGGCAACGTCGGTATTGCTACCACTAACCCAGGAACACGATTAACTGTAGTAGGAGATGGAACATATAGCATTGATGCAGGAAATAATAGAATAGGTAATGTATCTGCTCCTGTTAGTGCAACAGATGCAGCTAATAGGTCTTTTGTAGAATCAGCTATTGCCACTGCTACTTCTTCTATCTCTACTCTTTGGGCTGGAGCAGTCGGTTCTAATGTGTGGAATTTAAATTCAGGTAATGTGGGGATTGGGACGACGAATCCTGTTGCTAAATTGGATGTCAATGGTGCAATTAAGCAAGATCGCGGGCAAAGATTGAATTTTTCTGGAAGAAATAAGACTTGGCAGATTGCCAGTTTTCCGAAAGCTTATTCTGGTTCAGGAAATTCGGAAATGTTTATCATTAACCAATATGATTATTCTCAGTATAATTACGCTGCTTACAGAACTGTGATTATAGATCGTGAGGGTAATATTTATATCGGTCCCAATGGCGGACATCAAAATACAAATTCGCCTGTTTCAATCCGTACTTATGACGATGGTACGAATATTAATGTTTATGTTATTGCTAAGATATATGATGATTATTATACCTTGGATGTTGTTTATAATCGTTTAAATAACGTTCTGACACAGATTGAGATGGGTAACGATACTTATGTACCTACAGGCTCCTTGGTTGCTGATACCGCTACAGCTCCTTATTACGTTAATGTTGGTGATAGTACAAAATTGTCAATTCTTGCTGGTGGTAATGTTGGAATCGGGACGACGAATCCGGTTTTGAAGTTAACAGTTAATGGCGCGGCCTTGATTGGATCTGATACTAATTTTTGGGTAAGTGATGATTATAAATTACGGATAAAAGGCACAACCCAAGGTTTTGCCGTTAACACTGATTTGCCAGCTAGCGTTGGAACCGGATTAGCTTTTTCGCTCGGCGCTACAGGTGAAGCGTATGCTAGAACTAATTTTTATTCAAGCGGTAATGTTGGTTGGGGGCCAGGAAATGCGACTCGTGATGTATTTTTAGGACGCATTTCCGCTAATACTTTAGGAGTATTTACTAATTATGATGGTACGGGAAACGGTAATTTTGTTGTTTCCGGCAACGTCGGTATTGCTACCACTACTCCAGGAACCCGATTAACTGTAGTAGGAGATGGAACATATAGCATTGATGCAGGAAATAATAGAATAGGTAATGTATCTGCTCCTGTTAGCGCAACAGATGCAGCTAATAGGTCTTTTGTAGAATCAGCTATTGCCACTGCTACTTCTTCTATCTCTACTCTTTGGGCTGGAGCAGTCGGTTCTAATGTTTGGAATTTAAATTCAGGTAATGTGGGAATTGGCCTGACCAACCCCAATGAACGTTTAGTGGTTGGCGGTACGGCCCAGATGCCGGCTAATTTCAGCCTGGGCCAGTGGGTAGGAATGTATATGGGGCAGGCTAATGGTGGCTGGGTTGGTTTGCTCGGCCACAATATGAAAGTTGCCGCCGATAGTTCTATCGATGTAGCTGCCACTCATGCCGCCTTCGGCTATCGCGGTCTCGTCTTCGATTACAGTTCTGATACTACCGGTATAGCCTTCCATACCTATCGCGGCAGTGTCACCGCCGGGGATAATGCCAGCAGCGAAAGAATGCGCATTACCAATTTGGGCAACGTCGGAATAGGCACGACTAATCCTCAAGATAAATTACATATTGTTGGAACAACTTATGGAGGCTTTGTTTTGGATCAACCAAATGGCGCTTACACAATTTATAAAAGAGGAGGCGTAACGAAATGGAATTTTGGCAATTTCCCAAATGATGATAGTTTTAGATTGTCATCTGGGGCATTTACATCTGCACAATTTACAGTATTACCCAGCGGCAACGTCGGTATCGCCACCACTACTCCAGGAACAAGATTAACTGTAGTAGGAGATGGTACCTATAGTATTGATGCAGGAAATAATAGAATAGGTAATGTATCTGCTCCAGTTAATGCTACTGATGCAGTTAACAAGGCTTATGTTGATAGTGCTGCTGGAGGAGGCGTTGGAGCTGGCACTAGTGGTCAAACATTAAGGCACGATGGTTCTAATTGGCTAGCTAATAGTATGTTGTTTAATGATGGTGCTCATGTGGGTATTGGTACTACTAATCCTCTTTTTGAGTTAGATGTTACTGGAACGATTAATAGCACTGCTGTAAATACATATAGCTTGATCTCTAATTTAGCTGGCGTTACAACGAGTTTAGACGTGGGCTCTGGTGGTGCTAATGATGGGGTGTTTGTGGATGGCAATGCACATATTATTGGTAAATTAGGGATTGGGATAACAAATCCAAATGGAAAATTACATATTAATGGTGGAGTAGGTTCTTTGGCTACTGGATTAGCTTTTGGAGATGGTGATAGCGGAATTTTTGAATTATCAGATGATGCCTTACGTATTGACGCTGGAGGTCTGTGGCTTTATTTAGGCTCGTCTTCTTTTCAAACTAATACTGATTTTATTCCTGGATTCACTGGAACTATAGATTTAGGCAGCTCATTGAGAAAATGGAAAGAATTGTGGACCACGTCAATTACTGATAATGGTACCGGAAATGTTGGAATTGGAGTTACAAACCCTGGGTCTAAGTTAGAGGTTATGGGAGCCATTAATTCTAATAGCACTATTAACGGAATAGGGCTTTGTATTAGCGGTGATTGTAAGGTTAGTTGGGATGATGTTGGTGGAAGTGACTCTTGGACTTTAGATGGGAATACTGTTGGTCAAAATACTGCTTTTGGTACTAACGATAATTATTCTGTGATTTTTAAAACTAATAATGTTGAAAGAGCCAGATTAACTAATACAGGTAATTTAGTACTTGGAGCAACTACAACTGGAACTAGGTTGCATGTTGAAAGTCCTCAGGGAGCGGTAGCTTTTTTCAAGAGCACTTTAAATGGAGGTAGTTATGCTGGTTATATTGGTAATGGGCAAACATATTCTAGTGAAGAATTTGGTTTATACTACGCTTTAAATGATACTCGTTTAGCTTCATATGATTTAATTAGCGGTCTTTCTATTTACGGAGGTCATTTAAATAGTGATCCTGCTTTAGTAATTAATTCTGCGGGAAAGGTAGGTATTGGGATAACTAATCCGCAAGCTAGTTTAGATATAGGAGGCTCAGGTACTATGTATGTTGGTCCTTTAGATTATGGTCAAATTAGATTAGGTTGGGATATGTATGGCGGAGATGCTTCAGTTTACGCCTATACCCCTACTTATGGAGAAAAACTACTTATTGGTATGTATGGTGCAAATTACGGTATTGGTGAAGATCCTTATAATCCAATCATTTTTATTACAGGTGTTAGTCGTAAAGTCGGCATCGGCACTACTACTCCAGAAACAAGATTAACTGTGGTAGGAGATGGAACCTATAGTATTGATGCAGGAAATAATAGAATTGGTAATGTAGCTGCTCCTGTTAATGCTACTGATGCAGTTAATAGAACTTATTTAGATTCAGCCATTGCCACTGCCACCTCTTCCATTTCTACTCTTTGGGGCGGAACAGTTGGCGGAAATGTTTGGAATTTAAATTCAGGCAATGTTGGCATTGGAACGACAAGCCCCTCTCAAAAACTAGATGTAGTAGGTAAAATATCCCTTAACGATGGTGGTAACTCTGTCTTTATAGGAGAAGGAGCTGGCTTAAATGATGACGCTAGTGATAATAGAAATGTAGGTATTGGCTATCAATCTCTCTTCTATAACACCACAGGAAGCTATAACACCGCTAATGGCTTTCAATCTCTCCGCTCCAACACCACAGGAAACAATAACACCGCTAATGGATATCAATCTCTCTTCTACAACACCACAGGAAACAATAACACTGCTAATGGATATCAATCTCTCTTCTCCAACACCACAGGAGGCGGTAACACCGCTAATGGATATCAATCTCTCTTCTACAACACCACAGGAAACTATAACACCGCTAATGGATATTATTCTCTCCGCTCCAACACCACAGGAAACAATAACACTGCTAATGGCTTTCAATCTCTCAGCTCCAACACCACAGGAAACAATAACACCGCTAATGGCTATCAATCTCTCTTCTACAACACCACAGGAAGCTATAACACCGCTAATGGATATTATTCTCTCCGCTCCAACACCACAGGAAACTATAACACCGCTAATGGATATTATTCTCTCTTCTACAACACCACAGGAAGCAATAACACCGCTAATGGATATTATTCTCTCCTCTCCAACACCACAGGAAACTATAACACCGCTAATGGATATTATTCTCTCCTCTCCAACACCACAGGAGGCGGTAACACCGCCCTTGGTTATAATGCTGGTAGAAATATAAACGACGGAGAAGCTAACGCAACATCTTCTAACTCTCTTTATTTAGGCTATGACACCAGAGCCTCATTCAGTGGCAACACTAATGAGATAGTAATAGGACACTCTGCTTTAGGAGGAGGTAGTAATTCGGTTGTATTAGGAAATGATAGTATTACTAAGACATTATTGAAGGGGAATGT
>CAYSZD010000016.1:0-11780 GCA_964435515.1 uncultured Gammaproteobacteria bacterium
TACTTGGGCCTGAGCCCTGGGAAAGTAGGTCGCCGCCAGAACAATGGTGTTTTTTGTACCCAAAAAGCCGATTTTAAAGATCGGCTTTTTTGATTGTCTAAAATAAAGATGTTAAGATAGATATAATAAAATTATATTAATATATATGTCTTTAATTAAATCAATCTCTGGCATCCGTGGCACTATCGGCGGTCAAGTGGGTGATAATCTCACGCCGCCTGATTTACTTAGCTTTGTGACAGCTTTTGTTAAGTTAATAAAAAATAAAAGTGGGAAAATAAAACCAGTTATAGTAGTCGGACGTGATGGTCGTATTAGTGGTCAGCCACTGAATCAATTTATTAACAGCACTCTGTTGCTATTAGGAGTTGATGTTTTAGATTTAGGCTTAGCAACTACACCCACTATTGCTATGGCAGTAATCAATAATAAAGCAGATGGTGGCATTATTCTAAGTGCTTCTCATAACCTCCGAGATTGGAATGCTTTAAAGCTTTTAAATAATGAAGGTGAATATATTAATGAAGTTGATAATCAAGAACTATTAGCTTTTGCAGATGAGGTAAATATCGACTATCCATTAGTAGATGAGTTAGGAGGTCTAAAAGAGGTTAAAGGGGCTTTAGAGAGCCATATAGAGGCAATCAGTGGACTTCAGTTGGTGGACACCAAAGCGATTGCTAAGAGAAAATTTAAAATTGTAGTAGATGCTATTAATTCAGTGGGAGCCATAGCCATTCCTCAACTTTTATCAGCCTTAGGTGTAGATAATGTTAAAGTAATTAATAGTGAGATTAATGGTAATTTTAAACACAATCCAGAGCCATTAGAAGAAAATTTAGAGGAGATTAAGAGAGTGGTAATAGAGGAACAAGCAGATTTAGGAATTGTTGTTGATCCTGATGTTGATCGCCTAGCTTTTATTGACGAGAAGGGACAAATGTTTGGTGAAGAATACACTCTAGTAGCTATTGCTGATTACGTTTTACGGAATTATTGCGCCTGTTTCTATCAGAAAATTAGCGTTTCCAATCTATCTTCTTCGCGTGCCTTAAAAGACACCACTGAAGCTAAGGGAGGCTCATATTATGCAACTGCTGTCGGTGAATTAAATGTGGTGAAAAAAATGAAGGAAACGGGAGCGGTTATTGGCGGTGAAGGTAATGGCGGTATTATCTATCCCGAGCTTCACTATGGCAGAGATGCTTTAGTTGGCGTTGCTCTTTTTCTTAGTTATTTAGTTGATAGTGATATTAGTGTTTCTGATTTAAAAAAGAGCTATCCTCAGTATTATATGATAAAAGATAGGATGATTTTAGATAAAAATACTGATATTAAAAAAATATTATCTAAAATAGAAGAATATTATAAAGATGAAAATATCAATAATGAAGATGGAATAAAAATTGATTGGCCTGAATCTTGGGTGCATCTTAGAGCTTCAAATACTGAGCCTATTATACGTATTTACTCTGAAGCTAAAACTAAAGAACTAGCCGAGGAGAAAATTAGAGAAATAAAAGTATTTTTAGCTGATATTAAGTAATTATTTAAATAAAGAGTATTTGCTTCTAAGCTTTTAAAATGATAGAATGTAGTAATATATAATCATTTTATAATGTTTATTTAATATTTTATGACCAAAATAATAATTTTAGCAGCTGGCAAAGGAACGCGTATGGGGCTTGATATGCCTAAGGCTTTAGTGCAACTTAATGGACGTTCTTTAATTAGTTATTTAGCCGAATCAGTGGCTAGGGCAAATGTAGATTCTAGCCCAATTGTAGTAGTTTCTTCAGACAATAAAGAGATAATTAATGAAGAACTGTCTCAATATGATTGGCAGTATGCTATTCAAACTGAGCAGTTGGGAACCGGTCATGCAGTTGCTTGCACCAAATCACTTATTCCGGCTGATTGTGATAAGGTTATAGTTTTATATTGTGATCATCCTTTTATTACCACTGAGTCTATTAAAAAAGTTGCCGCTTTAGATACAGATGCAGTTACTATTATGCCTACTAAATTAGAAGACTATAATGATTGGCGACACAATTACTATCGCTGGGGTCGCATTATTCGCAATCAAGAAGGACGGGTAGAAAGTATTGTTGAATTTAAAGATGCCAGCGAAGAAGAAATTGCAGTAACAGAAGTTAATCCTGGTTTTATGTGTTTTAATAACAATTGGCTCTGGCAAAATATTGAGAAATTAAGGAATGATAACAAGCAAAAAGAATATTACCTCACTTCCTTAGTCCAGATTGCTTTTGCTGAAGGGTATGAAATAGGGACAATTAATATTGACCCCAAAGAAGCAATGGGCATTAATAGTCAGGAAGAACTTTTAATTGCAGAAAATATTGATAAAGAATAGTTTATGAAAAAGATTCTGGACCTACATATTCATTCTCCTTATGCTCGCGCTTGTTCAGCTAGGATCAGTCCAGAAAGTATTGCTAAAATCTGTGAAATTAAGGGAATAGATATAGTTGCTACAGGAGATTTTACTCATCCTGCTTGGTTTTCTTTATTAGATAAAAAATTAGCTGAAGAAAAAAGTAGTGGTTTATATAAGTTAAAAGATAATAGTAGTAAAACACTTTTTATTTTTAGTACAGAAGTTTCATTAATTTATAAAGAAGCTGCTAAAACTAGAAAAATTCATTTAGTTGTACATGCGCCTAATAAAGAGGCAGTCTTAGAGCTTAATAGACAATTAACCAAGAATTATAATATTCAAGCTGATGGTCGCCCTATTCTTGGCATGAGTGCGGTAAAATTTGTACGGCTTTGTTTAGATATCCATCCTAATTTTCTAATATACCCTGCCCATATTTGGACACCTTGGTATTCTGTCTTTGGCGCTAAATCAGGTTTCGATTCACTAGAAGCATGTTTTCAGGAAGAAACAAAAAATATCTATGCTTACGAAACAGGTCTTTCTAGCGACCCAGATATGAATTTGCAAGTTAGTGCTCTTGATAATCTTTGTTGTCTTTCCAATTCTGATGCCCATAGTTTAGAAAATATAGGTCGGGAAGCAAATGTGATGGAACTTTCATCTCTTAGGTATAGGAATATTTATAAGGTAATTAAAAATAATTTAAAAGTAGTGGCAGGCGACAAGGAGGGGATGTTGGGAACAATAGAGTTTTATCCAGAAGAGGGAATGTATCATTTAGATGGTCATCGTAAATGTAATTTTGTTTGCAGTCCAGAAGAAAGTAAAAGAATGAACAATATTTGTCCTGTTTGTCATAAAATGTTAACAACGGGCGTGAGTCATCGTATTTCTGAATTAGCTGATCGTCGGTCGAATATAAATATAAAAAATCAAGTGCCTTTTAAAAGATTAGTTGGACTTGATAAAATTATTGCTGAGAGCTTAGGTACAAAAAATCGCTTCGCTTTAAAAGTAAAAAAAAGATATAATGATTTAATAATGAAATATGGTACGGAGCTATATATTTTAACAGAGCTTAATCTAGAATTATTATTTTTAGAAGATGCTCGTTTGGCCAAAGGAATACAAAATGTTAGAGAAGGAAGATTAAATATAAGACCAGGATTTGATGGTGAATATGGAGAGATAAGGATTTATCAAAAAAATTAATTTAAAAACATGATTTTTTCTTTTATTTATGTTTAGAGCTTTTAAACAAATTGTTATTTTAATTGTTTTTTTAGTATTAACAGTTTTTTCTTCTTTTTATTTTCAAGAAAATGAAAATACTGATAAGGTTGAAGAAAATTCAGAGTTAGTTGGAGGGATAATTAAATTAGTGAAAGGCGGCGGTCGCTTGCTTGAAGGCTTAGCTAATTTTGGTAGCGCTGTAAAGCCTAAGGCGGATATTGAGCACCCTATAGTTTTAAATGAAGATAAATTTCTTAATAGTAATTTAGAGATTAATAATATTAAAAATGATTTTTTAGAAAATATAAATGATATTAATACTCAAGCAGAAAAAACTGAATTTCAAGAATTTTTAAATAATTTTATTCGTCAGACACCTAAAATATATTTTGACGCTAAAATATATAGTAATGCTTGGAGAAATCTGTGGTCAGCCTTTAATTTTAGTGAAAATTGGCGAAATGAACAGTCCATCATTCAATAATTTACTCATTTATAGTATAATAAGCAAACGGTTATTTTGATATTAACAAAGAGTTAATTAGGATTTAATTCTAGTGTGCTAAAATAATTTTATTAATATTAAGTGCGCTTGAGGGAATCTTTCTGAGTTACCCCCTCTAGCATTATATTTATGTCTAAAGATAAAAAAACAATTAATGAAAAAGAGAAGGCTATTACTAAAGAAGCAAGCGATCAACAACAGAATCATGATAAAAGAGTTGAAGCGGCTGATACAGCCATCGCTCAAATTAAAAGTAAATTTGGTGAGGGTGCAATTATGAAATTTGGTGATGTAAGAAAAACTAATGTAGATGCAATATCAACAGGTTGTCTGTCTCTTGATGTGGCTTTTGGTATTGGTGGTGTTCCTCGTGGACGTATTATTGAAATCTATGGTCCAGAATCTTCTGGTAAGACGACTTTAGCTCAACATATTGTGGCTGAGGTACAAAAAATTGGTGGTATTGCTGCTTTTGTGGATGCGGAACATGCTCTTGATCCTGAGTATGCTGCTAAGATAGGAGTTGACGTGAAAGAGCTTTTAATATCACAGCCTGATTCCGGTGAGCAAGCATTAGAGATTGTAGAGACCCTTGTGCGTTCTAACGCAGTAGATGTGGTAGTTGTTGATAGTGTAGCTGCCTTAGTGCCACAGAAGGAAATAGAGGGCGACATGGGCGATCAACACATGGGTCTTCAAGCAAGGCTTATGAGCCAAGCTTTACGTAAATTAACTGGTGCTATTGCTAAGTCAAAAACTAGCGTTGTGTTTATTAATCAAATAAGAAATAAGATTGGTGTTTTCTTTGGCAATCCAGAAACTACTAGTGGCGGCAATGCGCTAAAATTCTATTGCTCTGTTAGAGTTGAAATTAGGAGAGCGGCTCAAATAAAACAGGGTGAAAAAATTATTGGTAATAGGGTAAAAGTTAAGATTGTGAAAAATAAAGTAGCAGCTCCTTTTAGAACCTGTGAATTTGATATTATGTATAATGAGGGAATTTCTGTAGCAGGTGACTTATTAGATATGGGTACTGAATACGGGGTGATAAAAAAGAGCGGTAATTCCTATACCTTTGGTAATGAGAAGTTGGGAGTTGGTAGAGAGGTTGCCAAGAAAACCATTAAAGATGATAAAAAAATGATGACTGAGATTAGAACGGCAATTATGGCTGAAATAAAGAGCAAGGAAGTAGAGGTGCCTGAAAAGAAAAAATAAAAGCTAAAAGAAAAAATGTCTAAATAGGCATTTTTTTCTATATAAAATATGACCTATATTATCTCTGTTGGTGGATCTTTAATAGTTCCTCAAAAAGGAATTGATATTAATTTTCTTAAATCATTTCGACGTTTTGTGCTGAAACGTTTTGACATTGGAGATAAATTAATAATTGTGACTGGTGGCGGGAGTATCGCTCGTCAGTATGTTAGGGCTGCCAAAGAATTCGATAAAACACCCGTAGAAGAACAAGATTGGTTAGGTATTCACGCTACTAGATTAAATGCGCATTTGATAAAAACACTTTTAAGAGATGTGGCTCATCCAGAAATTATTACTAATCCGGATAAAGCGTTAAAGATAAAAAACCGGATAATAATAGCAGGGGGATATCGTCCCGGCTATTCTACTGATTACGTGGCCGTGCTCTTGGCTAAAAAATATAAAGCTAAGCTAGTAATTAATTTGTCGAATATTGATTATGTTTATGAGCAGGATCCAATAAAATTTAAACAAGCTAAGGCTGTTAAACAAATTAATTGGCATGATTTTAGAGAATTAGTTGGCACTAAGTGGGAGCCTGGTATGAATGCTCCTTTTGATCCTATTGCCTCGTCTTTAGCTTCTGAGTTGGGTTTAAAGGTGGTAGTAATGAGTGGACAGGATTTAAGTAATGTAGGAAAGTGTATGGATAATAAAAAATATAAAGGAACTTTAATTGTCGATTAATAATTTAAAAGTTTTTTTTGATTTAAAAAAACCGCCGATTGGCGGTTTTGTTTATTTATTCAAATTTTTAATTTGAGTTATTAATCTTTGATAGACCTCGTCAACTGAGCCTTCGCCGTCAATGTCTATCACTCGATTTTGTTTACCGTAGAAAGTTAGTAGCGGCTCTGTTTGCTCGGTATAAATGCTCAGTCTATATTTAATAGTTGTTTCATTATCGTCAGGTCGATTAGAGTCAATTCCTCGTAGAAGTAATCTTTGGATTAAAGCATTAGTATTTACCTTTAAGTTTAAAATAATGGGTAAACTAATTTTTGTTAAAAATTTATCTAAATTTTCTGCTTGAGTGATGTTTCTTGGATAGCCATCAAAAATAAAACCGGCATGAGAGCCGTTTTCTAAGATTTGATTTTTTACAATTTGGTCTACAATTCTATCGCTAACTAATGAGCCTTGACTGATAATACTTTTAACTTCTTTTCCTATGTCTGAATCTTTTAATACCTCTTCTCGTAAAAGCATGCCAGTGGAAACATGTTTTAAATTTAGAGTTGCTGCTAACTTTTGAGCCTGAGTACCCTTGCCAGCACCTGGAGCTCCAAAAATAATAATATTTAACATAATGTGTATATCGAAGAACTTTTTTAGGTGCGCCCAGGGGGATTCGAACCCACGACCGTCTCCTTAAGAGGGAGCTGCTCTACCAACTGAGCTATAGGCGCAAAGGTTAATTATAAAAGTGGCTGGGGAGGGGCTCGAACCCTCGACCTTAGCGTTATGAGTGCTACGCTCTAACCAGCTGAGCTACCCAGCCATTTTACCACAGGTCTATTATATTTATCATCTTTACATTCGTCAAGTATAATAAAAATAATAACTGATAAAGTGCCCCGGAGAGGATTTGAACCCCTAACCTTGTGGTCCGAAGCCACACGCTCTATCCAGTTGAGCTACCGGAGCTAATATCTTTTATAGGCACAAAACTTGCTTGATATAAAATCAAGCAAGTTAAGTTGGCATATATAAGTTATTTATCTTTTTCCTTTTAATGCTTGTTTTAAATTGTAGCCAGTTTTAAATTTAGCTACTTTCACTGCCGGTATAGTAATTCTTTCATTTGGTTTTTGTGGATTAACACCACCTCGAGCATAACGTACTCGAGACAAGAAAGTCCCGAATCCGGTAATAGTGACCTCTCGATCATTTTTAAGTTCTTCAATGATGGTATTGGTAAGAACATCTAACATCTTTTCAGCTTGTTTTTTGTTCAAGCCCTCTACATCATGATAGAGCTTGTCAATAAGTTGCGCTTTGTTCATATATTTGGCGCCTGACTAATTAAAGTCATTAGCGTTAATTATAATTTGATTAACGAGCGTATTCTATTACTCTCTTTTCGCGGATAACGTTAATTTTAATCTCTCCTGGATATTTTAGCTCACTTTCCACCTTTTTGGCAATATCACGAGCTAAATTATGAGCTTCTAGGTCGTTTATTTCTTCTGGTCTAACAAAAATTCTTACTTCTCTTCCAGCTTGAATAGCATAGGCTTTTTCAATGCCATTAAAACTGGTAGCTATTTTTTCTAATTCTTCTAAACGTTGAATATAATTTTCATGACTATCACTTCTGGCGCCTGGTCTAGCTGATGAAATAGCATCAGCTACTTTTACAATAACTGAAATAATTCCATCTGGTTGATCTTCGTGGTGAGTAGCAATTGGAGCAATAACTTCGTCTGGAAGATTAAATTTTTTAGCAATATCACGACCAATTTCGGTGTGATTTCCTTGTACTTCGTGATCTACCGCTTTTCCTATATCATGTAGCAATCCACCTTTTTTGGCTAAAGTGACATCTGCCCCTAATTCTTCGGCTAACATAGCAGATAAGTGGGCAACTTCAATAGAATGACTTAAAGTATTTTGTCCATAGCTTGTTCTATATTTTAATCTACCAAGAATTTGTACTAATTTAGGATCAAAGCCAGTAATACCTACTTCATATAAAGCCTCTTCGCCAGCCTTTTTAATATCAACTGCTAATTCTTTTTTTGCCATCTCTACAGCATCTTCTATTTTAGTGGGATGTATTCTACCATCTTTAATTAAATAATCTAAAGTTTTTTTAGCTATGTGACGACGAATAAGAGAGAAGCCAGAAACAGTGATTGCGTTAGGTGTGTCATCAACAATTATTTCAACACCAGTCATTTGTTCGATTGCTTTAATGTTTCTACCTTCACGACCTATAATTCTACCTTTCATTTCATCGTTTGGTAAGTCAATGGTAGTGGTAGTTAGTTCTACGGTATAGGAAGATACCATTCTTTGCATAGCTAGAGCCATAATGTCTTTAGCTTTTTCTTCTAATCTATCACTGGCATCATTTTCTAACTTATTAATTCTAACCATTAAATCTTCTGAGGATTTTTCTTCGACGTCTTTTAGGAGTAAATCTTTAGCTTCATCACGACTTAAGGCGGCAACTTCTTCTAATTTTTTTAACTGTTCTTCTTTAATGCTTTTAATTTTTTCTTTGATTTCTTGAACTTCATTAACCTTATC
Source organism: uncultured Gammaproteobacteria bacterium (assembly GCA_964435515.1). GTDB lineage: Bacteria > Patescibacteriota > Patescibacteriia > Patescibacteriales > UBA12465. Next base: position 8,658 of record CAYSZD010000016.1, read on the forward strand.
ATACAATTTTTGTTGTTTTTCTTGAAGGTCTAAGAGTTTTTGTGAAAAAGCACTTTCTCTTTGTTCTAAACGATTTTGTAGGCTACTTATTTCTTTGCGTCTTTGGCTCTCTTCTTGTTTAGCCTCATCAATGATTTTAAGAGCCTTATCTTGAGCTTTAAGCAAAAGTTCTTTTTCCTTGCTTTTAGCTTCATTAACAATCTTTTCTGCTTTACCATGAGCTCCTTCTATTTTATGTTTGCTTTTGTTTTGAAAAAAAGCATAACCAATAAAAAAACCACCCACAGCAACAACTAAAAGAATAACATAATCCATAAAAGTAAATACCGTTACCAAGTACAAGCGGGAGGTTTATTCAAATTTAAAAATTTCCTCTTATAACAAAGGTTTTTGACTTAATTGCTGATTTTAGCTGAAATTTCTGCATGTAGTGACAGTGAAAATATAAGATAAAATAATAAAACTTGACTCTGTTTCCTTATTACTTGAATAGGCGCCTATTTTCGCGCTTATCTTGATGAACGGTTATAATAATTTGCTAAGTAATATTAGTAATTATATTAGCAAATATTATTTATTTTGTAAAGTAAAAATTAGCTATTTTTGGTTGACTAAATACAAAAAATAACGTAATATTAAAAAATAATTATCTAATTTTACGGCTTTTAGCCATTTTTTTATGAATATCACTGAGTTAGCTCGTATTTTAAGAATATCACCGCAAGAATTGCATGATTTATTGCCAGAATTAGGTTTTGCTATTGGTCAAAAAGCAATTAAGGTAGATAATAATACTGCCAAAAAAATAATTCGTAGTTGGCCTAGTTTTAGACGTCAATGGGAACAACGTAAGGCGGCAGAAAAAGCAAGACAACAGGATGAAATTATTCTACCTAAAGAGCGTAAAACAATTTTTATCCCCCAAATTATTACCGTTAGAGCTTTGGCAGAAGTTTCACAGATACCAGTTAATAGGCTTTTGACAGAGTTAATTAAAAATGGCGTTTTTGCTTCTATTAATGAAAAAGTTGATTTTGATACGGCTTCAATCATTGGTTCTGATTTAAATTTAGACGTTCAGTTGCTTGAGGAAGGTGAAGAAAATGGTGAAAAAGAAGAAAAAAAGTTAAAAGATATTTTAGATCAAGAAAAATCAGAAGATTTAGAGCTTCGACCGCCAGTGATTGTGGTCATGGGACATGTTGATCATGGTAAAACAAAATTATTAGATTCAATTCGTTTAAGCAATGTAATTGAAGGCGAAGCGGGAGGCATTACTCAGCATATCGGGGCCTATCAAGTTGTGCGAAATGATCGTAAACTTACATTTATTGATACACCTGGACATGAAGCTTTTACCGCTATGAGATCTCGTGGCGCTAAAGTAGCTGATATTGCTATTTTGGTTGTAGCTGCAGATGATGGGGTAAAACAACAAACAATTGAAGCTTTTAGAATAATTGAAGCAGCTAAATTGCCATTTTTAGTAGCAATTAATAAGATTGATAAGCCAGAAGCGGATGTTATGAGGACTAAGCAAGATTTAGCTAATACTTTAAATATTACTGCTGAAGATTGGGGTGGCAAAACGATTTGTAGTCCTATTTCCGCTAAAGACGGTACAGGTATTGAGGAATTATTAGATATGGTTCTTTTAACCGCTGATGCCGCCTTAGGTGACTCTCTGTTAGCTAATCCTAACGCTGATGCAGCGGGAACAGTTGTAGAATCTAATGTTGATAAAGCGGCTGGTCCAGTAGCTACTATTTTAGTACAAAATGGTTCCTTGAGAGTTGGTGATCAGCTGTGTTTTGAAGATGTGATTTACGGAAAAGTACGAGCATTAAAGAACTATAAGGGTGAAGATATTGCAGTAGCGGAACCATCTATGCCTGCTAAGATTTTAGGTTTAAAGATTTCTCCAGCTGTAGGAGATATTCTTTATGTTGGTGATGGAAAAAAATTAAAGATTAGAAAGATTAAAAGTACAGACAATAAGAAAGAAAAAATAATGTCTATCAGCCAGGATAGCGGTGATGAAAATATTCCTAAAATTAATTTAGTTATTAAATCAGATTTTTTAGGTTCAGCTGAAGCAATTGAAGAGTCTTTAATGAAAATTAATACTGAAAGAGTAAAAGTTAAAATTATCTATAAAGGATTAGGCAATGTTACGGAAGGAGATATAAAAAGAACAGAGGATTCAAGTGCACAGCTTATTTGTTTTAATGCTAAAATGCTGCCAGCGGTAGAAAGTTTAGCTCGTAATAAAAATATAACTGTTAAATCTTTTTCAGTTATATATGATTTAATTAAGTATGTTAAGGATGAAATGCAAAAATTAGTACCAATTGAAATTACTAGAGTTAATTTGGGTAAATTAAAGGTGTTAGCTATTTTTCGCACTGAAAGAAAGAATCAAATAATTGGTGGTAAAGTATTAAGTGGTAGTCCTGAAAATAATGCTAACATTAATGTTTGGCGAGAAGACGAGTTTGTCACCACTGGTAAGGTGACAAATATTCAATCGGCTAAGCAAGAGGTAAAGTTTGTAGAAGAGGGGGAAGAGTGTGGTTTAAAATTTGAAGGAGATCCTTTAATACAGGTAGGAGATGTTTTAGAATTTTATCGTGAAGATAAAAATATAGAAACTATTTAATATGTCTAAAATAGCACAAGTAAATGAATTATTGCATCGAGAATTAGCTATTTCTGTAAATCAAGTTTTAGAATGGCCAGAGGCTTTAATTACGATAATTTATGTTGATTGTAGTCCTGACTTACAGACTGCCAGGATAGGCATTTCGGTATTACCTGATAAACTAGCAGGCACTGCTTTAAAAAAATTAAAAGCAGCATCTGGTCGTTTTGCTAAAATGATTTCTCAAAATACTAGGCTACGAAAAGCTCCTAAACTTTGGTGGGAATTTGATGATACTGAAAGAAAAGCAGCAGAATTAGATGATATTTTTTTAAAGATTGAAGAAGAACAGTAATTATATAATATAATATTTAAATATTAGAACCGCTTTTATTGGCGGTTTTTTAGAAGGGTCCTTTGACAATTAGTGTTACAATTGCAGCAATTAAGGTTACCTTTTGGCTTCCGATCTCATATAATAT
>CAYSZD010000017.1:0-10009 GCA_964435515.1 uncultured Gammaproteobacteria bacterium
TGCGGAGAGTGGGGGATTCGAACCCCCGAAACCGGTTAAGGTTTACTCGCTTTCCAAGCGAGCGCACTAGACCACTATGCGAACTCTCCCAAACTAGCCTAAGCTAGTATTAATTCAACTGTCTTTCTATTATCTGCTTTAGACCTTCGATTTCATCACCATTAGAATCGCTAAAGTTCTCATAAGGTTTAGCGCCAACAATTATTTCTTCTCCGATAAAAGCAGTTGGAGCACCATATACAGATAACTGCTCAGCTACCGCATTCATATCTTTTATTTGTTCTCTTTTATCTGCATTAGCAAGACACGCATTAAAGCTATCTTGATTAATATCTATATTAGCAATGGCGTTTTGAACCACATCTCCACTGGCATTCATTTCGCCTACCTGCTTAAATAATTCTTGTCTCATACCTAGCCCCTGTTTTTGTTCATTAGCACAAAGTAATGCTAAAGCTAATTGATCAGACATATTGGAATTACTAGCGTTATAGAAACGATAGGCAATTTTTAATTTTCCTGGAAAATCTGCTTTTGCCTGTTCTAAGGTTTTAGCAAAATCAGCACTAAAGGAATCACTATAATCCTCATAAACCACTATAGAAACGCCACTATCTCCTTCTTGCAAATCAGAACTAGAAATATCAATAGTATTTTGAGCGACATAATTTTCTGAAGCATTACTATCTGTATTCTCAGCCTTATTCTCAATATGACTGTTTAAAAGAAGAACGCCTAAGAAAAAGAGGATAGCTACAACAGCTAAGATAAAAATAATTTTCATGGTTTTTTTAGCTTCCATATAGATTAAAATATAGAGCGTCAATATTTAAGGACGACGCTCAAAATAATTATTAAGTTTCTCTAAAATTAAAGCAGCTTGAAGTACTAAATCATCTCTCTTATATGGCCCTATTAATTGAAGACCAAAGGGCAAGTCTTTACCTTCTTCACTAACAAATCCAGCTGGCACAGATACTGCTGGTAGTCCAGCTAAAGAGGCTCCTGATAAATAAATATCTTCCAGATACATAGTCAAGGGATCATTGATTTGAGCCCCAATTTTAAAAGCTGGATGAGGAGAAGTAGGACTAAGAATTAAATCAACTTTTGTAAAAGCTTTTTGAAAATCAAGACGAATCATTTCTCTTACCGCCTGAGCTTGTTTATAATAAGCATCAGCATAACCAGCGCTCAAAGCAAAAGTTCCTAACATAATTCTTCTTTTAACTTCTGCACCAAAGCCCTGACCTCGATGTTTTTTATAAAATGATTTTAAATCAATAGCTTCTGTATTTGACCTGCCCCAAGCCAGTCCATCAAAACGAGCTAAATTAGAGCTAATCTCACAAGGAGTAATAACATAATATACTGGTACACTGAAATTATTAGCTGGTAGCTCTATCTCTACTATTTCTACTCCCTGCTCTTCTAATTTTTTAATAGTTTCTACAAAAGCATTTCTAATCCTAATATCTAATGGTTCTTCCAAATATGAAGACACAATTCCTACTCTTAGTTTATCTAATTTTTTTTCTGTCAGCAACTGATAATCAATATTATTTTCAACAATGGTGGTTGCATCTCGCTCATCTTTACCATTAATAATAGTAAGCACCATAGCCGCATCTTCAACTGTTTTAGTAAGTGGTCCAATAGTATCAGTAGAAGAAGTCATAGATAGTAAACCAAAGCGAGAAACTCTACCATAGCTAGGTTTAAAGCCTAATAAATTACAAAAACTAGCCGGCTGTCTAATAGAACCGCCTGTATCAGTACCAAGGGCGAACAAGGCCATTCCCGCTGCTACTGCCGCAGCACTGCCGCCAGACGATCCTCCTGGCACCCTATCTAAATCCCATGGATTATGAGTTGTTTGATAGGCAGAATTTTCCGTAGAAGATCCATGAGCAAATTCATCTAAATTAGTTTTACCTAACAATACCGCTCCTGCTTGTTGTAATTTTTCAATCACTGTAGCGTTATATGGAGCAATATAATTTTCTAAAATTTTAGAAGCAGCCGTAGTCTTTAGGCCCTTAGTCATTAAAATATCTTTAGCTAAATATGGAATCCCTAAAAGAGGTGATTTTTCACCAGCCGCTAAGCGCCTATCAGCTTCTTTAGCCGCTTCTAGAGCTCCTGATTCATCAACTAACAGACAGGCTTTAATCTGATTATCTTGAGACTTAATAGCATTTAAACAAGCTTTTGTTATAGCCAAAGAACTAAGCTCTTTATTGTCCAAAGCTATTCTAGCTTCTTTAATTGTGAGTAAATTACTATCCATACTATAAAACTCTTTTTACTTTTATTAGGCCTGTTTCTCTCTCTGCTTGATTTAAAGCATCTTCACTCTCATTTACATCCCAAGGCTCAGCTTTATCTTCTCGCCAAACATTTACTAATAATTTATCAGACTCATCTTTAATTTCTTCTTTGTTTATTTTTACCACTTGTAAATTATCAATGTAATTAGTAATAGTTGAAAGTTGACTTTCATACAAAGACAACTCTTCTTGAGATAATTCTAAGCGAGCTAATTCTGCAATATCCTTAATGTCTTCGTGACTAAACTTCATAATTTAATAAATTTAAAAATTCTTTTTCATTTAATATTTTAACGCCTAATTTTTCAGCTTCAGCTAATTTTGAACCCGGCTTATCTCCCACTACTAAATAGTTAGTATCCCGGCTAATACTATCTCTATTTTTTCCGCCTCTGGCTTTAATTTTATCTTTTGCCTCAGCTCTTGTCAAACCAATCAGAGAGCCAGTGATAACAAAGCTTACATCTTTTAAAGTATTATTAACTGTTTTCTTGGACATTATTAACCTTACTCCATAACGAGTAAATTTATCCATAAGATCCCTATTTTCATCAGTTTGCCAAAAAATAGACAAACTATTGGCTACTATTGGTCCAATATCTTCAATTTGGAGCCAATCATCTTGACTAATTTTATTAGCTACTTTAAATAGCTCTAAAGGACTTATCTTTTCTTGCTTTATCTTCTCGCTAATATAAATTGCGATTTTATCGGCACTCTCAGCTCCAATATGTAGCGTTCCTAGAGAAAAAACAAAACGAGCTAAACTTATTTCTTTCTTTTGTTCTATAGATTTCAATAGATTATCGGCCTTCTTAACAGCAAAACGTTCAAGCCCCAATAAATCATCCCGACGTAGAGCAAATATATCAGCGGCATCTTCTAATAAGCCCTCCGTCATAAGTTGCTCTACTATTTTTTGCCCCAAACCCTCAATATCAAAAGCCCCTTTTGAAACAAAATGAATTAAACGCCTTAGAGCGACAGCATAACATTTCTTATTTAAACAACGATAGGCCACCTCATCACCTTCTTTAGCTACTCCCTCCCCACAACGAGGACAATATTCAGGCACACTAATTTTCTTTTCTTTACCACTTCGCAAATTAGTTAAAACTGAAACAATTTTAGGAATAACATCTCCTGCCCTTTCTATAATAACAGTATCGTCCAATCTAATATCTAACCTTTTTATTTCATCATAATTATGTAAAGTTGCCCTACTAATTGTTACTCCTCCTAAAAGTACTGGCTCTAAAATAGCGGTCGGAGTTAATACGCCAGTTCTTCCTATTTGCCAAACAACATCTAATATTTTAGTAGTGGCTTGCTCAGCTGAAAATTTATAGGCCATCATATAGCGTGGAGCCTTACCAACTATCCCCAGCTTATCCCATAGATCTAAATGATTAAATTTAACCACCACTCCGTCAATAAAAAAGGGTAAATTCTCTTTTTTCTTTTCCCACAACTTTTTAAAGTTAAAAACCTCATCCATACCTACACACAAACTATTATGCTTTATTTTTCTAAATCCTAACAAAGAAACCAAGGCCTCGGCTTGAACACGAGTAGAACAAAGTTCGCCTCTGTCATAATCAGAAAAAATTAAATCATAGGGATAGAAATCTAATTTTCTTTCGGCTGCTATCTTTGGATCAAGCTGTCTCAATGAACCAGCAGCACCATTACGAGTATTAGCTAGTAGTGGCTTGCCTTCAGCTTGATAGCGATTATTTAAATCAATCAATGTCGCTTTACTCATAATCGTTTCTCCTCGTACTTCAACTCTACCAAAATTTACAGCCGCAATAATTTTATCTATTTGTTCTATATTCAAATCTAATTTTTCTAAATCTTTTTTCTCTAATTTTCTTAGACTTAAGGGAATGCTTTCAATTGTACGCAAATTAACACTAATATCTTCTCCCACCTTACCATCACCTCTCGTGGCACCTTGAACAAATAAGCCATTCTCATAACGCAAGCTAGCAGCTAAGCCATCAAGCTTTAACTCACAATAATATTCAATTGTATTATTTAAGCTAGGTAAATAATTTCTATTTTTCTTTTCCCAGTCCAGCATATCTTGCTCAGAAAAAGCATCATAAAGAGAAATCATGGCTTGACGATGAACTACTTTTTTAAATTTATCCAAAGGCCTCCCCTCTACTCTTTGTGTAGGAGAATCGGAAGTAATATATTGCGGATATTCATTTTCTAAATGATATAATTCCAATTTTAAACTATCCAAAATAGCTGGAGCAATGCTCTCCTTATCATAAACGTGATAATTATAGCGATGATTATTAATTACTGTTTTAAGCTTTTCAATTCTTAAAGCCGCTTCTTTTTCAGTCATAAATTAAATAAATAAGCTATTTATTTAAATATTATAGCAGTTTTATCAACTCTTGTCATTTGACAAAAATAAAAGCACCTTCAAAATATAAAGGTGCTTTTTTAATCTAAAAAGTAATTATTCAACTGGAGTTGTTGCTGGAGTTTGACCCTGTGCTTGACCAGTAGCTTGATTAATAAAACCAACTACTTCAGTTAAAGCTTGACTATTTTGAGCAGTAGCTTGTTCTAACTGAGAAAGACGCAAATTCGTATTAGTCATTCTAGCACTCATTTGCCAAAATAACATTATTAAAACACCAACTACGATACCAGCAATTAAAGGAAAAATTAATTCTTTTTTCATATTTTTTGATACTCGTAACTTAAGAAATATAAGCTAAAACGAGCTTTATTATATATTATTTATTAGCCTCTGCTTGACTGAGACTGTTATTAATAAAAGTAACTACAGCAGATACTGTTTGAGAATTCTCAACTACAGTTTTTTGTAGTTCAACAAGCTTTTTTTCTTGACGAGTATTTTGATAATACATGTAGCCATATAAAGCAGCTACAATTATAATAATCAAAATGGCCACCAAAGGACCGATCGAATTTTTTTTCATAGAAGAGCGCGAGAAGCGCTGGCTCTCGCTAACTGAGCGAGATGGTCGCCGCTTCGTAGTTAACATAATTAATAAGATAATTAATTTCTAAATATAAAATTATTATAACATACTCAAAAAAAGATTACAATTAAAAAGCCCCGCTTCAAAAATAAAACAGGGCTACCAAAAAAACAAAAAAATATTATCTTATCATGAATTTTTCATTACCAATTGGTGAGGCAATGAAATAAACACCGGCAGGCCAACTTACCGTATTAATATTATTTATACCCGGACGAAGAAAATGATATGACATTATTTTGCCATTCAAAGAAATTATTTTAACCTCCATGGTATTGGAAGAAACAATTTTTAGAATATCCTCCACCGGATTAACCAAAACTGTGAACTCGTTGGCAAAATGATCTTTCCTAACGATCGCCATGGTTTGATTAACACTTAAATAAAGTGTTTCTCCGCTCCAGGCTGCGATGGCATAATCATTGGCACATAAACCTGTAATAGGAGAACTAAACGTGTTTAGAGTGCTCATGTCGTGAGCATCAAAAACAACGCCTTTTGCTCCTAACTGACCAGCAATATAAATACGGTCGTTAAATTCAACCAGATCATGCAGTGTGCCATTGGTTAACACGTGATCGATAGGCACGCAAATACCAGCTGGGCTAACATGATAAGCAGCCTCGGCACTCATAAAGTGCGAACCCACATAAGCATAATAGCTTGAAGCTATTAAATACTTATTCACATTAATTTCGGTTTGGCCAAATAATTCCAAGTGTTCCAATGTTGGACCATGAAATATTTCTCTGTTGTTAGCAATCACGACAATATCGCGATTACTGGCAGTAACATAGTTAACACCAGGACAATTTAACTCATTGATCCAAGTGTAACTATACTGGTAGATGCTTGTTTCGTTCCAGGCAAAAACGCCGTGATCATTCACTGACATTACTTCTATCCCCTCTTTTTCAAGGGTCCAGGCGCCTTCAATAAAAGAGTATAGCTCTCCATTTTCCAAGAGAACAAATAATTTATCCTCCACAAAACCAGATGTTATGGCAGGGCTATTACTTGGCAGGATAGTGAGTCCTTGCCATTCCAGCGTTTTAGCAATAGGGGCGCAATATAATTGTCCCGGAACAAAAGCATAAACATGAGTCTGACTCATGGTTACGCTGCTTGTTTCATGCGCTAAGGGACTGGCAACAAAATCAATCTGCTGAGCTTTGGCGGCAACACTGATTAGCGACATCACCAATAAAACAAAGAAAAACTTTTTCATAATATGTGTGTTTGGATGGTTATTTGTTAATGTTCTCCTTTTAAACTACTTGCTATTTCTATTTTTGTCAAGATATAAAAAACAACTATCTGATTCCGTAGATAGTTGTTTTTAGATATATAATTTTATACTACTAAAACGGGAAAAATTATTCGACAATCATTTTACCAGTCTCACCCCTGCCGGCATGCCCAGGAACATCGCAGAAAAAAGGATATTCACCAGGAGTCTTAGGGGCATTAAATGTCATAGCTCTAGTTTCGCCTGGATTTAAACCAATTGCCACTGCTGATAATGCTGGATCTTGAAACTTAAAGATATGAGTATATTGATCGATTGAAGAGACAGCTAAAGTCACCGGAGCTCCTGCTTTTACTCTAAATTCATTAGGACTCCAGCCAGAAGCATTAACATCTAATTTTATTGTACTGGCTGGCAATTCAGCTTTATCTAAAGGCAATGTTTGACGAGGAGCTTCTTGGGACATTGGATTAGCATCATTTTTCACCTCATTCCCCTGAGGGGTAATAACTAAACCATCTTTTGAAATAGGATTAGCTCCCTCTACAACAATAACCGCTTCTTTCAAAATTTCTGGTACTTGCACTTCTTCTCCTGCCATTGCATCCCCTTCTGCATTTTCTGCTCCTTCTACGGGAGCACCATTTTCATCTGTAGCACTACCATTAGGTATATATGGCTTAGCATCACTAGGCACATTTGAATTTTGTTCATCACCACCGCTCATACCTCCCTGCTGCCGACTCATCACAGCGGCAACAATAATAATAGCGACAACTAAGACAAGCCCTAAAATAATAAAAAGTTTTTTATTTTTGGACTCGCCTACAGGCTCGTTTAAATTGTCCATAATTTTTGTTTGGGACAGGCAGCAGAAAAATCAGCTGATGTCACCAATTATTTATTAAAATTTATTAATATTATTATAGCGAAAATTTGTTTTTATATCAAATTAAACAAAAAGTTTTAAGGACAAGTACTAGCGGTAAGCATCCCCTTATCAAAAGTAAGGACACAATTTGCACCATTAGAACCTTTAACAGTAACGTTGGTACTCATTCCACTAAGCATACCGGAAATAGCATCCTCCATGTAAGAACGAGTAACAGCATGATTAGGCTCTGTTGGAGCCGCTATTCGAACTGGTTGATAGAAAATAGAGGTGCCATTAACTTCAAGCTTAAAAGTTGGATCAGTAGTGCCAATACCAACGTTACCTGATTCAAAAATGTGTTTTGTCATTGAAGCATTACCATAAGTAGCTGTATTACTACCTTTACCAATTGCATTATAACCAATTACTATTTCATTAGTCATTCCATCAGCACTAGCTTTTGCATTATTTCCCAAATACAGACCATTATCCCCTGTTGTTCTAGCTGTTGTGCCATTAGCAATATAACGACCTGCGAAATAACCAAGAGCCGAATTATAACTCCCTGTTGTATTAGCATGAAGAGCAGCATAGCCAACAGCGACATTAGCATTTCCCGTGGTGTTATATTTCATAGAATCCGCTCCCTGTGATGTATTAAAGTTACCTGTATTATTATCATGAAGCGCAAATCTTCCAATAGCTGTATTTCTATACCCTATAGTATTTGAGAAAAAAGACCCTTCTCCTATAGCTGTATTCTCAGATGACTGATAAGCCGCAGTAGCAGTAGAACCCATTGTGAAGTTGCCAGCATTTAAACCAATAAAAGTATTTCTACCCCAAGGAGTAATGCTATTTGAATTCAAACCATAACTAAAATCATGAATAAATGGAGTAGTATTTTTATAAATTACACCATAATGAGTTGCTCCAACAGTTGAAGGTAGCCTGAAATTTTGAGTTATTTCCAATTGTTGAGAAGGATTAGTTAATCCGATGCCAACATTGCCCTTTAAGACGGTTTTAGTGATGCTGTCATTACCCAGGGTAACGCTATTGCTGCCATTACCAGTAGCAGTTGACCCTATCACGATCTCATTAGTCTGACCAGCTGCCAATGCTCTAGTATCAAAACCTAAAAATACTGAGTATGAGCTTGATACATTATTGGAACCATCAGCAATAGCTTTTCCTGATAAATAGCCTAATGCGGAATTATTACTCCCTGCGGCATTATGATGCAAAGATAAGGTTCCCACTGCAGTATTATAAGTTCCTGTGGTGTTGTCATAGAGAGACTGAGCTCCATATGCAGTATTATAAATTCCCGTATTATTCGACCAGAGAGCTTGTGTTCCCATGGCAGTATTATAAGTTCCTGTGGTATTAGCAGAAAGACTTCGATCACCTACTGCGGTATTACTATAACCAGTAGAATTATAGAAGAGTGACAGTGATCCAACTGCAGTATTATAATATCCTGTTGTATTTTTATTTAAAGCCAAAACCCCCACAGCAGTATTATCTCGTCCCGTAGTATTATATTCGAGAGTTTGGGTTCCTAATGCAGTATTACTATATCCCGTAGTATTAAGGCGTAAAGCATTATAACCAACAACCGTATGCATTGAAGATTGATTGGCAGCAGTAGCTGTTGAGCCCATTGTTAGATTACCAGCGTTAACCCCAACAAAAGTATTATAACCATTAGTTGTTATACCATTGGTATTTAAACCGTAATTAAAATCATGAATAAATAGATTTTCTCCTTTATAAATAATGCCATAAGGACTAGCTTCAGTAGTACCAGGTAAGCGGAAATTTTGTGTAATTTCTAGTTGTTGAGCAGGGGCAGTTGTTCCTATGCCGACGTTACCACTACTATTGATTCTCATTGCTTCAGAACTATTAGTTGAAAAAGATAAATAATAAGCACCCGTCGTTCTTAAATCAAGATTACCATTATAAGACCGGAAAGTATTAGTCTGACCAGTGCCCCCTTCCAATTGGAAAGTTAATCCCTGTGAATTTTTATAAATAACTTGATTGGCGCCAGAAGCTAGAGTAAAATACAAATTCTGCGTAGAATATATTTCCGGATAATTAGTGGCATATTTTCTGAAAGATAATTTTGTCGTACCACTATCTAAAAGACTTAAATAACTATCACCATTAGAGAAAGCTCCATCAACTTCTAATTTAGCCCCAGGATTCGTCGTTCCAATACCCACATTACCGGTGCCACTTGTACCATTCCAAATATTTCCGTCGAAAGTTCCTCCCCATAAAGAAGACATAGAAGAAGTAGCTGTAGCAATAGCTGAATCTAAATAACTTCTATTAACTGCATCAGTAGCATTAACAGGAGCAGCTACATTACCGATTCTATTATTCCCTGCATCAATGCTATAGGTTCCATCTCCTACCACAGATAATCTTGTACCAGGGTTAGTAGTGGCGATACCGACATTCCCCTTCAATAATGTCTTAGTAATACTATCATTTCCTAATACAACCGAAT
>CAYSZD010000018.1:0-9547 GCA_964435515.1 uncultured Gammaproteobacteria bacterium
CTACCGCTGCGCTACCCGGGAATAAATTTATTTAAAACAAAAAATGTTGAATCAACATTTCTTCTTTATTTTAAGAGAAATTAAAACTCTAGTCAAGAGTCCTAATAATCTCTTAACTTCTCTAAACCTTTCAATTTTCTTATCTTCTCCAAAGCCTTGCTCTCAATTTGACGAATACGCTCTCTAGTGACTTCAAATTCCTGTCCTACTTCCTCTAAAGTATGAGCTACACCATCTGTTAATCCAAATCTCATTTCTAAAATTCTTTGTTCCCTTGGTGACAGTTGAGAAACAATATTCTTTACATAATCCCTTAAAAGCTGTAGAGCAGCTGCTCTATCAGGGGTAACATTCTTCACATCTTCAATAAAATCTTCCAAAGTAGAATCTTCTTCGTCGTCACCAATACTAGTCTCCAAAGAAATAGTATCTTGAGAAATCTTAATAATATATCTTACCTTCTCAATTTCCTCTCCCATCTCAGCCGCTATCTCTTCTGCTAGTGGCTCCCTACCTAATTCCTGAACTAAATTTCTCTGCACTTGCTGAAATTTATTAATCGTTTCCACCATATGTACTGGAATACGAATGGTACGACTTTGATCAGCTAAAGCTCTAGTAATAGCCTGCCTAATCCACCAAGTAGCATAGGTAGAAAATTTAAAACCTTTACGATACTCAAATTTCTCTACCGCCCTAAAAAGACCAATATTGCCTTCCTGAATTAAATCTAATAAACTTAATCCTTTAGCACCAGCAAATTTTTTAGCAATAGATACAACTAAACGTAAATTAGCTTCAATGATTTTCTTTTCTGCCTCTTTATCCCCCTTTTCTTTCCTTTTGGCCAACTCTACCTCTTCTTCACCGCTAAGTAATGGCACTTTACCAATTTCTTTTAAATACATCTGAATTGAATCCGTACTAAGCTTAGATAAATCAAAAGGAACAGCCGCTGCTGCTTTAGCGGAAGTGATATTAGGATTTTTTGATTGCACATCTAAAATACGTCCAGAATCCTCTGCTATTCTAATACCACACTTCTGTAAATCTCCTAAAAAAACATCATATTCGTAGACATATTCTTCTACTTCTGGAAAAACATATAAAAGTTCTGTTTCGGTAACAAAGCCACGCATTCTACCTTTATCTAATAATTTATTTAACTGTTCCATGCTAGGACGAACAATTTCTTTAGCCACTACCGTCTCTACTTTTTTATTACTCTTAGTCTTTTTATTAGTAGGCTTTAATTTTTTAGATACATTTTTCTTAACACTAACCACTTTCTTAGCTTTAATGGGAGTTTTAGTTTTAATTTTAGCCTTAACTTTTAGTGGAACTTTTTTCACTACTTTTTTTACTACCACTGGCTTCTTTTTGGCCACTAGCTTAACAGACCCCTTTTTTACAGGAGCTTTTTTGCTAACAATTTTCTTTTTTAATATTTTTTTAGTCTTAGGCATAAAATTTAAAGCAAATGAAGTGAGTTAAGTTCATCGGACAAGTTTTTTATCTCCAACATCAAAACATTCAAACCCTCCTCTTCTCCGGCTGCTTCAGCCTGGGCTATTTGATCTTGTAAATTTTTAATTTTTCTTTTTAAGGCAAACTTCTTTAAATCTAAAACGATTTTAGTCACTTCTAACTTTAATTGATTAAAATCATAATTATAGTAGTCTTTTTCCCCTAAAAGAGCTAAACGACCACACAAATCAGCACTACTATCAGCCTGTTCTGTTAAATATAAGCAAAAAGAGTCGTAGTCAATAACGGCAAATTTATTATAATAGATAATTAGGTTCTTGTAAAATAGCTGACTTTTATCACCAGCTAAATCTTCTGGTTCTAAATGAGCAGTGCTGTAATTTATTAAATCCGGCGTTTTAAGTAAGAGGGCTAATAATATTTCACTTAAACGTTCTTCGCGACTTAATTCTATCATTAAATTATCTGGCAATTCTTTTGCATTATCTTTAACATTATAATTTTTCTGCTGCATTGAATTTGGTAAAGCTTCTCTAAGAATTTGTTCAGATATTTCCACACTCTCCGCTAGGCGCTTTAACCAATAATCCTGTTCAATTTTATTGGCCATAATACTAATCATCTCCAACATGGCACGAGACACCAACTTTTTATCACTCACTTTGCGTAAATCTTTATCAATCTTCAATTTTTCAAAATAATATTCTAAAACTGGCTTAGAATGAATAACAGCCTGCTTGAAATCCTCTGGACTCTTACGTAGACATTCATCAGGATCTTTGTATTGATTAGGTAAAACAATTATTTTTACATTTACATCTAAGCGTAATGCCTCTCTAATACCCCTATCAGCCGCTAACTGACCAGCTTTATCCATATCAAAACAAAGAGCGATATTATTACTAAATCTTTTTAATAGAATAAGCTGTGACTCTGTTAAAGCAGTACCCGAAGAAGCAACAGTATTGTTAAAATCATGCTGGTGACAAGTAATGGCATCCATCTGTCCTTCCACTATAATAGCAAAGCCTCTTTCCTTGATCGCTCGTCTAGCCTTATCAAGCGCAAATAATATACGACTTTTATCATATAGATCAGTTTGAGGACTATTGATATATTTAGCAGCACTTGCTGCTTCTTGTTTGTTAGGATTAATACGAGCGGTAAAAGCCACAATGGCACCATTGGTATCACAAATAGGAAAAGTTATACGATCACGAAAACGATCATAACTACCTCCCCTTTCACTACGACCAGCTAAGCCTGAGGCAAATATTTCTTCATCCTTAAAACCCTTTTGTCGTAAATAATCTAATATAAGCGTCCAACTTTCTGGACTATAACCAATTTGCCAATCTTTAATAGTTTGCTCAGTTAGTCCCCTATCTAATAAATATTTTTTCATCTCCAAGCCAACTACATCTTTTTGTAAACATTCTTGATATTTTTCAGTAGCAACTTTCAAGCAATCTAATAAGCGAGTACGCTTAGAAGCTTTTTGGGTTGATTGCTGAGTTAATATAACACCAGCTTTAGGTGCCAATAATCTTAAAGTATCAGGAAAGCTAAGTCCCTCTATTTCTTGAACAAAACTTAGAACATCTCCACCCTTACCACAACCAAAACAATGCCAAATTTGCTTATCAGGCGATATAACAAAAGACGGACTCTTTTCTCTATGAAAAGGACAAAGAGCCTGAAAATTAGCTCCAGCGGCTTTAACTTGGATATACTCTCTAATCACCTCGACGATATCCAACTTATTTTTTATTTCTTCTGCTGGGGACATATGTTAGGAAAATAATTTTTGCCAAAATGACTTTTTCACCATTTTTGGCCTAGGCTCATCGGATGCTTTTAAGCTAGTGAGGATATCAGATTCAAGATTGCTTCTTTGGTCCATATTTGCTCCCAGAAGGCCCTCTAACCTTTTAGCTTCTGCTTCTACCAACTCGCCGTCATAATCAGCGCTATGGCGACTCTGCCCCTCATAACTGGCTCGTTTATGGTCTAAATGAAGGTTAAAGAAGATATAATCGCTTTGAGGCAGTTCCTGTACATACAAATGAAAACGAGGATAAAAATCTCTACTAAAACGACGACTAAAACTCTCCTGTTCACTACGCCTATCATAAATCAAAGCATAGCCCGCTCGACGTAACCATTGAGATGGAGACAGAGAACCTAATTGTTTTTTTTGAACTTTAATCTTCATGACAATCTTCTTTAAAAATAACAAACTTGTAATTTATAAAATTAAATATTCCTAAAACTAAATTAACCATAATCTGAGCTAATAAATACCAAATTTCCAAATTATTAACTAAATAATGCATAGCAAAAGCATTTAAGCTCATGTTAATAAAAGCATTAAGAAGATATAGAACTAATTGGCGAGGCAATCTTTTATGATTATAGTTTCTAAAGGTCCATAATTTTTGCAAACTAAAACTAATCATAAAGGCAGCCACAAAAGCAAAGGAGGTAGCAAAGATAATATCAACACCTAAAAGTTGATGCAAAATAAAAAGAACAATTAAATCAGTAGCCCCGGAGAACAAACCGGCAATAAAAAATTTCATCACTGATTTACGCTTATTACAATAAGTAAAAATCTTAGGATAGGAAACCGAAAAATATTTTCTAAATTTGTAATATATGCTATTTATAAAAGCCATAAAAAATTACCATTTACAATACTGAAAGGCCCAGGCAGCAAGTGCTTGTGCTTGCTCAAATCTTTCATTTTTACCACCACTATCTAAAACTACGATTATTAAACTTCTACCCAACTCATCTTTAAAGCGACCAACAAAAGAATAACCAGCCGCTTCAGTATAACCCGTCTTCCCTCCTAAAGACTCTAAACCTGAAGCTAAATTACTTTCAAGCAACCAATCAGTTGATTCTAAAAATTTATCTCTATTTTCTTTAGTCTTAAAACTATAGTTAGACTGTAATACTGCTTGAGCAATACTTTCTTCATTTAAAGCCTTTTGAGCTAAACGAGCAATATCTTTAGCATGAGCTACATTGCCATCTCCTAGACCAATCGGATCAACAAAATGAGTTTGCATTAAAGCTAAGTCTTTAGCTTTTTCATTCATGGCTTTCACAAATTCCTCATCAGTTAATTTAGTTGAACGAGCCAAGGCTAAAGCAGCGCCATTATCAGATGCTACTAAAGCTGAATTAAATAAATCTCTCAAAGTCATGGTATCACCAACAAAAAAATGAATTTTTCCCCCACTCACCATATCATTTTTTGAAATTTGGTACTCTGTATCCCAGCCAGGATTATGATCTAAAAATACCAGAGCAGTCATCAACTTGGTTATACTAGCCATAGCCTGAGGCGAAACAGAATCTTTTTCAGATAACCATATATTACTATTATCAGTTAAAACAACGAAACTTCTAGCGGCAATTTGCGGAGGAGGAACTATTCTTTCTATTATCTCAACATCAGGATTATCAGGTAAACGAGATTCTTCAAGGCATACATCCCCACCAAGCCAGGCCCCACTAGTATAGAAAGAAGCTGAAGCAGGCAAGGCTAAAGATATTAGCCAGGCAATAATGTTAAAGATGAAACTAATCATAACTCTTCTGCTGTCATTAATATCTCCTCCAGTTCATCTGCCTGATGGAGTTTTTCATAGTCAGGTAATTCTTCTATGCTTTTAAAATTTAAAAAACGGACAAAATCTAAAGTAACCTGATAATATGTTTCATTCTTTTGTTTATTAAAATTCTCTTCTATTAATCCTCGTAATAATAAATTACGGATAATTAGACTACAATTAACACCTCTAATTCTCTCAAGTTCTAACTTAGTAAGAGGGCCACGATAGGCAATAATGGTAAGAGCTTCAAGACTTGGTTGTGATAGCTCAGCATTAACTTCAGTTTTTAAAAACTTCTTTAAAATATCAGCGTGCTCGCCAGCGCTCACCAACTGATAATTACTAGCCGCTTTTATTAACTTAATACCACTATTTTGAAAATCATAATATTCTGCTAATTCTCCTAGAACAGTCTCTATTTCTTCTGGCTTTATATTTAAAGCAGAGCTTAATTCCTTCACATTCACAGACCGATTGGCCACTAGCAGAATAGCTTCTATTTGAGATGATAACTTTGACCTAGACATAATTAAATTTTTAATACTTTTATTTCACTAAATAAATCTATCTGTTCAAATTCTAGCTCACGCTGTTTAGCTAACTCCAACATAGCTAAAATATTTACAATTACCTCTGCTTTAGACTGAGATTTTTCCAAAAACTTCTGAAAACTTAAAGATAGTTGTGCGGCCAATAAAGATCTAATATGATTAATTCTTTCTTCAATATTGACCTTCTTCTCTAATCTTTCTTCTGGCAGTTTTTTCTCCTGACGTTTTTTTAAATTAGCCAGTATTTGTAAATAGCATTGCTCTAAGTCTTTAACTCCAAGTTTAGCTGGTGGAGCAAAAGTGCTTTCCATTTGTTTTTCCTGACGTAATATTTTACTAAAGACTGGTACAAACATTAATTGCTCTTGTTTAATAATATCAGATAATTTAATACTGGCCTCAATAAACTGTTTATACATGCGCAACTGCTTTTCCAGGTCATCAAAGACTTCTTCCTCTTCTTCAGTGTTTAAATATGGTAATAAAGCCTTTGACTTGATGTACAATAAACGAGCAGCCATCACTAAAAAATCAGCAATTTCATCTGCTTCAATATTAACAGCCGTTTCAACATATTTTACATACTGATCAGCAATATTAGCTAAAGCAATTTCAGTGATATCTAATTCTTCTGCTTCAATCATAGAAAGCAATAATCCCAATGGTCCTTGAAATTTTTCTGTTTGAAAATCCATCATAGCTTAATAGATTTGTTTAGCATTAATATCTGACCATAGCTGACCCTTAATACAATCATACCCAGCATCATGAAGCTTATCATTACGACTAATAACTGGACGGTTAACCTTATTTTCACTAGCACGACGAAATTCAGCACACAATAGAAAAGCATTATCCCCTTCACGACGATATTCAATAGACTTACCAGTTTCAGCGTCAAACAAATAACTTGAATCTAAATAAACAGCTGGATCACTCTGCATTTCTTCTAAATTTTCAGGTAAACGTTCATATAAACTATAGTAATTGTTAACAGCACTTTCAAGTTGATAGATATTGTTCATTAAATTATCATCCAAACGCTTAGCTCTAGCATCTTTAGGTAAATCAACAAAGAACCAAGCAGCGATAAAAATAGCACTTAAGACTACTATTGAAATAATGGCAAATAAACGCTCAAACAGTGTTTTAGGTACAAAACTATTCCTTTTTATATCCCAAAAATAATAACTAAGTATTGCTCCAGAAATTAATAATACTGACAATAATTTCAATAAGAAAGGCAAAGTCAAGGCACCTGAAAGAAAGTTATTCACAATACCAATAAAGACTCCCAAAATAATTAAAGCACTAACAAAGACAATTAAATAGGTTAGCCAACGTCTTAGAGCTGAATCTAAAGATAATTCCTTTGTTTTTAGACCTTTGTTAATAAAATAAACAGAAATATAATAAGTAGGTGCGGCAATTAACAAGGCAGAAATAGCAAATTTATATTGAGCATCAAAATTACGATAACTATTTTGAGACCAAGCGTCTAATACGCTTTCATCAATAATGCCAAATAAAATCAAACCAGCAGAAATAGCTGTAAAAATAAGAGCTACTAAAGACAATAAATAATAGAAAGAATACTTAGGGCTTTGATTGTTCATATATATAAATAATTAAAAAAATATTAATTAAAACTTAGCGTTTTTAGGAGTACGTGGGAATGGAATCACATCTCTTATATTAGCCATGCCTGAAAAGTACATAATTGCCCTTTCAAAACCTAAGCCAAAACCAGCGTGAGGAACAGAACCATACTGACGCAAGTCAAGATACCAGCGATAATCTTCTGGATTCATTTTTAAATCTATAATTCTCTGCTCTAAAAGATCATAACGATCTTCCCTTTGACTGCCGCCAATTATTTCGCCAATTCCAGGAACTAATAAATCGGCCGCGGCTACTGTCTTGCCGTCATCATTTTGACGCATATAAAAAGCCTTAATCTCTTTAGGGTAATCAGTTAGGAAAACTGGCTTGTTAAAAACTTTCTCAGCCAAATAACGTTCGTGCTCGGTTTGCAGGTCAATACCCCAAGATACCGGATATTTAAAATTTTCACCACTCTTTAACAACAATTCTATCGCTTCAGTATAAGTTAATCGTCCAAAATCTGATTGAGCTAAAGTTTGTAAACGATTAATAAGAGTGGGATCAATAAACTGATTAAAGAATTCCATTTCTTCTGGTAATT
The DNA here is from genome assembly GCA_964435515.1 of uncultured Gammaproteobacteria bacterium. GTDB lineage: Bacteria > Patescibacteriota > Patescibacteriia > Patescibacteriales > UBA12465. The sequence goes on from CAYSZD010000018.1 coordinate 7,872, forward strand.
CTTTTAATATATAATGTATCAAATACTTTATTAATTCTTCAGCTAAATCCATATCATCTTTTAAATCAGCAAAAGCCATCTCCGGCTCAAGCATCCAAAACTCAGAAGCATGGCGAGTGGTATTAGAATTTTCCGCTCTAAAAGTAGGACCAAAAGTATAAACCTTATCAAGTCCCATAATCAATGCCTCGGCATTAAGTTGCCCACTCACAGTTAGGCCTGCTTTTTGACCAAAAAAATCTTTTGCATAATCAACTTCTCCATTTTTATTTAGAGCTACTTTTTTAAGATTTAAAGTAGTTACATTAAACATTTCCCCTGCTCCTTCAGCATCACTGGTAGAAATAATAGGTGTATGAACATAAGAAAAACCTTTTTCTGCAAAAAAAGTATGAATAGCTAAGCTCAAAGCAGATCGCAGACGAAAAACGGCCGCAAAAGTATTGCTCCTAGGGCGTAAATGAGCAATTTCACGTAAAAATTCAAAGCTATGACGTTTTTTTTGTAAAGGATAGTCGTCTTTAGCTTCATTGATAATTGTCACTTCAGATGCAGTTAATTCAAAGGCTTGACCAGCAGCTGGAGATTCTAGAAGTTTACCAACAATACTAAGCGAAGAGCCAATATTAATCTTTTCTAATTTAGCAAAATTCTTTAAATCTTTATTAATTATAACCTGTAATCCTTTAAAGAAGCTGCCGTCATTAACTTCAATAAAAGCTAAATCACCCGAAGAGCGAGCAGTTCTTACCCAAGCTGAAACTGATATTTCTTGATTTAGAAATTTATCTGTTTCTCGATATAATTGTTTAATTAAAACTCTTTTCATATATATATTAATTATGGACGTAATCTTTTTACATCTCTTGGTAATAAACAAGCTTCTTTAACGCTATTTAAATTCATGAGTTTCATAATAATTCTAGCTGGACCAATACCTACGCCTCCATGAGGCGGACAAGCATAGCGAAAGAAATTTAGATAATCCTCTAAGTCCTTTAAATTCATGCCCTTTTCCAATGCCTGTTTTTCTAAAACATCTAAACGATGCTCTCTTTGTGCCCCAGTAGTTATCTCTACTCCCCGATAGAGCAAATCAAAGCTTTGAGTGAGCCCAGGATTATCTTTGTGTCTCATGTGATAGAAAGGACGACTAGTAATTGGATAATCGCAAACAAAAATAAAATCGTGACCCTGCTCCTCTTTAATCACTCGGCAGATTTCTCTTTCCTCTTCTGGTGATAAATCATCTTCTTTTTCACTAGTAATCCCCTTAGACTTTAATTTCTCTTTCACTTCTTTTAAGCTCATTTTTGGAAAAGGTCGACTAGGAATAACAATCTCAGGCATAATTTCTTTTACCTTAGTAAAAGCAGTCACTAAAACCTTTTCTTCTTGATCAATAATATCTTGATAAGAATTAATGTAAGAAAACTCAAAATCCCAACCAGTAAATTCGGTCACGTGTCGAGTGGTATATGAAGCTTCAGCTCTAAAAACTGTACCAACCATAAATACTTTTTCCATCCCCGCTGCCATTGCCATCTGTTTATAAAATTGAGGAGACTGAGATAAATAAGCAGTACGATCAAAATATTTTACCGCAAAAACATCAGCCCCAGTTTCACTAGCGGTATTCATAAAACAAGGTGTATAAACTTGTATGAAACCATCAC
>CAYSZD010000019.1:0-8891 GCA_964435515.1 uncultured Gammaproteobacteria bacterium
CTAAGACCCCGACCCACGTACTTAAAATCGCCTATAGAAAAATCTTCAAAAAAGCCTTATAATGTTGCTATGTGGTGGTACTTAACTCTAGTAGCCCGCCAAGACAATTTTTTATCGTGCAGACCCGAGTAATCGTGATTTAGTTGCGACTCGACTGCCTAAAAGATTGCCAACAAAAAACAACGATTTCTTTCGTTGTTTTTTTGTTTATTTTTAGTTTATAGAAATTTCATATAACATTTGCCATACTACTAATATGAAGAAAAATGATAATAAAATTATATTATTTAATGATAAACAAGTTTGTCATCATTGGGATGATGAAAAAGAACTTTGGTTTTTTCTGTATATAAAAAAGCAGATTAATACTGCTTTTTTATTTGTCTATTTAAATTATACAAACTAGATGGATAGCCCCAGTAGTTTTAATAGGGGCGCCGCTAAGGGGTCAGCTGTTAGACCGTAAACCATCACTCCACCAAGTAGTCCAGTAATAGCAATTGTTATAGCACCAGCTATGGCTAGTAGTATTAAAATCCAATCTTTAGTTAATAGCTGTTTTAAGCGTAATATAACATTTGCACTCTTGTTAAAATATTTTGTTTGTAGCCACTGAGGTTTAACAAAAATTAATAGTTCAATAATTAATATAATTATATAAATATTAATTGATGCACCAGCAAAGCTTTCGTGCATTTCTACTAAACTAGATTGAGGATGACTTAAATGTTTAGCTAGGTCGCCAGTAAGATTGGCAAGCCATGCACCTAATAGTCCGACAACTAAGATTACGATTCTTGGTATTTGCCAATTGACTGGTGGAAATTTTTTAGGCCAGGGAAGGAGGCGCAATAGAGAATAGAGTAGAAAGAGGGCGATGGGGAAATGAACAAAAATAGGATGTAAATTATAAGTCATATGATTTATTTATTTAATATTATAATGGCACAGCTGTTTCAATTTCAGCTTCTTCACTAATTTTTTCTTCTAAATTGTCTTCTGTTGATATAATTTTTTTATTTTCCCATTTCTTAGTTTTAAAGATATAGAAGTAGGCGATAGCGGTAATGCTCGCACTGATTGGAAAGGCTAGCCAAATACCATTTAGGCCCAAGTTAGATAAGCGGGGAAGAAAATATATCATTGGTAATTGTAAGAGCCATTGAGAAACAAGGGTAAGATACATTGGTGTTTTAGTGTTACCTGATGCCTGAAGACTGCCAGAGATAATAACTTGTAGTCCAATTAACAGAAAAGCAGGGGAGATTATTCTTAAATAATTAGCACCTGCAGCTATTAGCTCTGGATCATTGGGCACAAAGAAACGAATCAAATAAGGGGCAAATAAAAATACAATTACTCCAGCAAAAAAGAAAAATATTAACGCTGTTTTCAGACTTAAGATAGCAAATTGTCTAGCTTTTTCTGGCTGATTAGCACCGATACTTTGTCCTACTAGAGCACTATTTGCGCCACTTAAGCCAAAGCTGAGCATGAGCATTAATTGAAAGATGTTGGAGCCGATGCCATAAGTAGCAACCGCTATAGTACCAAAGGCAGCAATAAAAGCAGTAGTGACAGTTAGGCTAAGACTGCGAGCTGATTGTTCTATAGAAGCAGGCAGGCCAAGAAAAAATGCTTTTTTAATAAATTTAAAATCAGGTCGAAAATTATGATAATGAATTTTGATACCATATTTTCCTTTTAGTAGAATAGATAGGCCAATTATAGCGGCTATCATCTGAGTAATAACAGTGGTAGTGGCTGCTCCAGCTACTCCTAAGGCTGGTATTGGACCAAAACCAAACATAAAGATTGGATCTAAAACAAAGTTGAGTAATACTGTGCCTAAAACTATATAAACCGGAATTTGTGGTCTGCCAATACTACGCATGATTGATTGGAAAACAAAAAAACTGAAATTAAATACCATTCCTATAAGGGCAATACGCAAGTAAGAGGAGGCGCTTGTTAAAATGCTCGGATCAGCCCCTAAAAGCATTAATAATTTCGGTGCTAGTAGGAAGCCAATAAAACTAAAAACCAAAGAAACACTAACTATCATAAGCAGTGTTTGTCCGGCTGCTTGACTTAAGTTTTTTTCATCTTTAGCACCAAAATATTGAGCAGTTAAAGTAGCGCCAGCAATTGCTAAACCAATACCTAAACTAGTAAGGAAAAAGATAAGAGGTAAGCTCATAGCAACTGCGGCGATTGCTCTTTCTCCTAATCTACCCAACCAAAAAACATCAGTAAACTGATAGGCGATTTGAAAGAGCTGAGCCAAGATGATTGGGGCAGCTAGTTTGAGTAAGGTTCTTAAGTTTGGGTTATTTTTTGTGATATATTTTACTTTACGCGCTATTTTGCTTGGCCTTCTTGAGTTACTTCAGATACTACTTGTTTTTCTTCTCTCTTTACTTTTAAAGCCATAAATATTATTAAGCTACCAATAACAATTCCTAAAACATTAGTGAAATAAGTTTCAAGGGCACTTATAAATATAGTATAATCTAAGGCGGCTAGAGCTAATCCAGCTAAAGTTAACGGAGGTAAAAGAGTGACGGTAATAGCGATGCCGGCAAGATTAGTGCTGAGATTTTTTTTAGCCCAAGAAAGACTAGCAGCTGCTCCCGCTAAAGCAGCAATAAATAAGTCAAAACCTCCAGCTCCCATGTGTCTGATTAGATCTATTTCATTGGTACGGAAAGGGAATACTAAACCAAAAATCATAGACACAAAAAGAACGAGAATGGTTGTTAGAAAAAAAATTTTTAAAGCTCTACCAGCTACTTTTTTTTTCATAATAATGATAGCAAGAGATAATCCTAATACTGGAGATAGCATTGGTGCTACTAACATTCCTCCAATAAGGAGAGGGATACTATTTTTTAATAATCCTGCTAGAACAATAAAGATAGATACAATTAATAAGAAATAAAAAGAACCAGTGAGAGCAGAACTGTCTATTAATTCGCGACAAAAAATTTTACGCTCAGTGCCACTTAAGTGGAAAGCGTTGTTGGAATCATTGTGTCGAAATTTTTTTAATACGTTAATCATATAGTTTAATAGTTTAATGCTTATATTCTATAAGTTTTATCATAATTATACAAACTAAATAGAGTTATTATAGATAGAAATAAGTAATATCAAGCATTTTTGCTATATTAGTGTATAATTACTATATAAATATAACACAGTTTATATTATTTGATTATTATGAAAAAAATCATACTTCTAATAGCCATTATTTTTATTGTTTATCCTCAAATTATAAAAGAGGAGACTTATAGTTGGACAAAAATATTAGAAAGGGTAGAGGATTTTTTTTCTGAGAGCATAGAAACACTAGAGATGGAAGAAAATATTGATGCGGTTGACATAGATATAATAGAAGTGGATGAAAATAAAAAAGAGATGGAGGCAGAATTATTAACTGAGAATGAAATTATTATAGATGTACCATTTATGTCTCAGGCTCCCTTGGGAGACTGGTCTGACCCGCGTCAGCAGGATGGCTGTGAAGAGGCGGGAGTAATTATGGCCATGGCTTGGATTAATGATAGAGGAAATATAGACCCTTTAGTAGCTCAGAATGAGATAATTACTTTAGCAGATTGGCAGCAAGAAAAATATGGTGAGCATCGAGATGTTTATATTGAAGATGTAAAAACTCGTCTTTTTCTGGAATATTTTAATTATGAAAAAGTAGAAATACGGGAAGTTATAGATAAGAGCGAAATTATAGCTGCTTTAAATAATGGTCAGATTATTTTAGCACCATGCAATGGCCAAGTTTTAAAAAATCCTCATTTTAGCTCCCCTGGACCAGAAAGGCACTTATTAGTAATTATCGGTTATAATCCTATAAACGATGAATTTATTACTAATGATCCAGGAACTCGTTATGGTGCTTCATATCGCTATGATAGTGAACTTTTATTTAATGCTATTCGTGTCTATCCTGGCGGCTATCATCAGCCAATTGAAGATCAAGAAAAAATACTACTCTTTGTTTCAAGCTAGAAAATAGCTAATATTAAAACCATTTTTGTCTTAAGCTTTACAAATAACACTTTTTATATTATACTATCATAATTGTTCATGAATTATTCACTAAAAAAAGCCGTTAAGAGCGGCAGTTAGCATGACAAAAAGCAGAATTATTGGAACTGGCCATTGGGCCGAAATTTGCCCTAGCCATTTGGCTAAGGATAACGAATTAAGGATGATATTTCATCCAGGGGTGCCAGTCATTTACTATCCTGAAACAATGGAAATTGTTGAAGGAATGGTGCTGATGGGAGTAATTCCTGATAACAGCAAATTGAGTATGGTCGCGGTGCCTCTTGCTAAACTTAAGTTTAGCGAACAACAATTTTCCGAAATTCTTACGAATTACCCGGAAATTTATGAGCACTATCGTCAGCTCGTTTCTCAGGTATTAGGTTGTGGGAGTAAGCGTATCTCTCACAAGATTATTCATCAGTCGCTGAGAGCAGCCGCTTTATCTGCTCAAACTGCCAGTGTACTAGCAGACGTAGATGGAGGAGAAGATCTTTATCTATATGAAGATGAGCGTTAAGCTCAGAAAAAATAAAAGGAGCCCATTTAGGACTCCTTTTCTATTTGTCTTTGTCTTTATCTTATTTATAGTTTTTGTGCTTCTCTTTAATCTCTTTAATAAAATCTTGTCTTGAAATACTTCTGGTTTCTTGTTGACCGCGATCACGAACTGCTAGCATTTCTGCTTCAGCTTCTTTATCACCAATAACTAAGATGTGAGGTATTTTTTCTTGGCTAGCTTTTCTAATCTTATTACCTACTGTTTCATTATTGTCGTCAATCTCTATTCTAAGACCTTCTGCTTGTAACTCGGCAGCTAATTTTTGACAAGCTGGAATATGAGTCTCAGCCACAGAAATAATTTTTACTTGTATTGGAGCGAGCCAAACAGGGAAGGCACCGGCATAGTGTTCAATAATTACTCCTAAAAATCTTTCGACTGAACCAAGTAGGGCGCGATGAATAACAATAGGAGTCTTAGAGCTGCCATCACTGTCGGTATATTTTAATTCAAATCTAGCTGGGAGTTGGAAATCTAATTGAATGGTAGCTAATTGCCATTGACGACCAATTGCATCTTTTACTTTCACGTCAATTTTAGGACCATAGAAAGCGCCATCACCTTCATTTATCTGGTAGTCTAGCTTATTTTCTTCTAAGGCTTCCTTTAAATTAGCTTCAGCTGCATCCCAAGTAGCTTTTTCTCCTAAGAAAGATTCAGGTCTAGTCGATAAATGAATTTCATCAATATCAAGTCCAAAAATTTGATAGATATCTTGTACCTTTTTTAAGAGAGTAGATATTTCAGATAATATTTGATCTGATCGAGCAAAAATATGGGAATCATCTTGAGATAGACTACGAACACGAGTGAGGCCGTGAAGAGTACCTGATTTTTCATTACGATAGAGAGTGGTAGTTTCTGCTAAACGTAAGGGCAGGTCTTTATATGATCTTAAGTCTCTTTTGAAAATTAACATGTGAGCGGGACAATTCATTGGTTTAATACCAATATCAATATTATCTTCAGCGTGATGAAGGCAGAACATATCTTCTTGATAATGATCCCAGTGTCCAGATATCTTCCATAATTCAGCATTAATTAATTGAGGAGTGCGTACTTCTTTATAATTAAGGTCATATGACTTTTCTCGAACAAATCTTAATAATTCTTGGAATAGAGTCATGCCTTTTGGTAGTAGAAAGGGCATGCCTTGAGCTAGTTCATGATTCATGAATAAATCTAGTTCTTTACCTAGTTTACGATGATCTCTTTTTTCTGCTTCGGCCATCATAATTAGATAGGCATCCAGTTCTTCTTTGGTATCAAAAGCTAAACCATAGATACGAGTGAGCATTTTATTTTTTTCATCACCACGCCAATAGGCACCAGCTAATTTGTTAAGTTTAAAACTACCAGGCTTAATTTCTTTGGTATTTTCTACGTGAGGTCCGCGACATAAGTCTTGGAATTTTCCTACACTATAGAAACTGACTATTTTTTCACCTTTATCTTTTAAGTCGCTAATAAGTTCAATCTTATATGGATCTTGTTGTTTTTTACTTTCTGCTAAAGCTTCATCTATATCTTTTTCAGTTCTAGTAAATTCAAGATTCTGTTTTACTAAATGGCTCATACGTTTTTCTAAGTCTTTTAAATCTGCTTCAGTGATTGAAGCATCTTCAAAATCAATGTCGTAATAGAAACCATTATCAATGTCAGGGCCAATAGCTAATTTAGCATTTGGCCATTTTTCTAAAACAGCTGATGCTAATAAGTGGGCTAATGAATGACGTTTAGTGGATATCGGGCTCATATGTTTATTTATATACATTGCTTGTTGTTAATAATGTATATCTTGATAATTTAGTAAATTAAAAAAATCCCCTCCTGGCAAAAACAGAAAAATCTGTTTTGGCCGGGACGGGATTTATATCTCGCGGTTCCACCCAGCTTCCCCCAAGAGAGGGCGCTTATTTTTTAGCTTTAGGTTAACTTTTATAAGTTAGCGATTATATACAATCTTGGATTTGGTAGATCCAACAATCAGCTGATTATATATTAGACTTTATTTTCATTTTTGTAAAGTTTATATTTTGATAAGCAAACTTAGCCACTAAAAGCAATAAATATAACTTTTGTGGCTCCTATTTCCTTTAGGGCCTTGCTTCCTTTTTGCAGTAATATATTATTTGGCACAATATCACTAATAACTAGGGCAATTGAAGCTGGCAGAACTTCGCCTCGCCAAACAATGTTTTTATTTTTTTTCTTTATTTGCAAAGCTTTTGTTTGGTACGCAAAAGTTTTTTGATAATTAAATCCTTGAGCTAAATAATCATTTTGATTATAACCCCGACGACGATGTTCTAATTTTGCTAAGGGCCAGGGAATAAGGACAATATTTTTATTAGGGTAATTTAGTAGTAGTGATATTTTTATTTTTCTGTATATTAATTTGCCAATGATACAAGCTACATTTTTTAGTCCATATTTTCTCATAGCATTAATACAAATTAATGCCGTTGTTTGTTGTGGTAAGCTGTAGACATAAAGACCATCATAGTTTAATTTGGTATTATTTGAACGACAATTATCGCATACTAATCCAAGTCTATTTTTTTTATGACAAATAGGACAAAATTGAGGAGCCGGCTTTATCTTTAATCTACAAATAGGACATAATTCATAATTTAATTTTTGGCAGATAATGCAAGATTGGGGCAAGATAAAGTTTTCAATTACTTTTATCATTTGCTTAATTTTCATATTATTTTTATTCTTTTTATATTTAAAAAAAGGCACCTTATTTTTAGGCGCCTTTTTATTTGTATTTCTTCTTTTCTTTGTTTTCTTTTTTTATTTCAGATTAATGGAATAAATACGTCCAGTTGTTTTATCAGTAAAATATAATTTATCTTGACTGTCACCAACCATGATATCGGAAACATTAACAGCATTTTCGGGAATAGCGATTAAAGTTTTGCTGCCAGTTTGAGTATTAATTTTATAAAGCAAATCATGGCTTTGATCGGCTATTTCAGGAAATAGGCCAGCGCCTTCTTGTAGGGTTTCTGGAACAGCGCAATAGATTTCACTATTGGTGGCAAAGGTACATTTGCTAGCCCAAGTATCTATGCCTAGATTCGTTCTATTGTAGCCAATGTTGTCTCCTTGTGCATCTACAATCCATAACCTGGGATTCATATTATTATCACTGCTATAGACGCTATATAGCAAACGGTCGCCTGCGTCTGACCATTGAGGGTCAAAGCCTCTACCATTAATAATAGTTGATTTAAAGTTTTCATCATTTAAACCTACAAAGAATACTTCTTGGCGATCAAAATCTACTCCTTGAGTATACATAGCGGCCGCTTGATTATTTGGTGACCAAATAGGATAGACTTTGTCAGCATTGTTACCAATAGCGCTTAATGATTTAGCATTAGTGCCATCAGCATTAGCTACTATCAAATAACGGTTTTCAACATCGTTACCTATGCTTTTGGCGCTGATTTGATTAGCACTAGGAGAAAAAGAAAAATCTTCCCAGTGTTTTGGCAGAGTTATTTGTTTCTTTAAATTAAAGTCGTAGACAATTTTATTGCCATCCGGATATTCTAAAATTGCTTTACTGCCACTACTAGCCCAGGTAATATCTTGTACTTGGTGAAAAACAGTATCACTCATTAGCACTAGATTACCTTGCTGATCTAGTTGATAGAATTTACCATCATTACGGTTATAGTATCTTAATGTGCCATCACTACTCATAAAAGGACTGAGAACTGGTCCGCTAGTTATACTGGTAAATTTAGTAATACCTCCCAAAGCAACATCACTAGCCTGATTTTCATCAGTATTAACTGATGTACGATCAATGATTTGATTGTTAGTATTATTTAAATTATCACTAGGGTTTAATTGTCCGCCAGAGCTAGGTCCGTTGATTAAGCCAGATCCATCATCGGCTGGTATAAGACCGCCAATATTTGTGATGTCCTCGGGATTAGCTGGCACATTATCTTGTCCTACTCCGAAAAAAGTAGTGAGAATCAAATAGGCTATAAGAGCAACCACTCCAACGAAGAGAATGATGAGAATTATTTTTTTATATTTTTGCCAAACATTCATATTCTTATTTTATTATTTTTATGCTATTATAAATAATATAGAGATATAGCTTTTTGATACATTTATTGAATTTATACTTGTCCCTTATCTCTAATTATTATATACTAGAAAGTAAGAGAAGACAATTTTTGTACTGTTGCAGAATTGAAGTTACCTCCTGGGAATAAGTGTTAAGTACATTAAG
>CAYSZD010000020.1:0-8248 GCA_964435515.1 uncultured Gammaproteobacteria bacterium
GCTTTTTTGAAGATTTTTCTATAGGCGATTTTAAGTACGTGGGTCGGGGTCTTAGCTTTTAAAATGAGACAAATGAGACACAATAACGAGGTTTTGGAACTGTCTCAATTTTGTTGTTTTTAGGCTAATTTAAGAGAATAATCGGCTATCTTCGCCCTCTTCCTTGTGTATCAAGCGCAAATAGTCCATTATCTTATAGCCCTTGAGGTGTTTATAAGGATCACCAAACTTATACCAAGGCTCAAAATGATACCAATCTTGACCATCCCTTACCTCTTTAACCAGGCGACTTTCAACTAGCTTTTTGGGTGGTAAAAATCCTTTATTGTCTTTAATCAGGAATAATTGAATATGAACCCGTCCACTATCATTTGTAATGGTTCTAGCTTTTAAAATACCAGACTTAATCCAGCTTTTTAGCACCACACCTTTTAAACAAAAATCTCTTTCTAAATCATATTTGGAATACCAGCTATCATAGTCTCTAGCAACGGATGTTGGAATCTCTTTTCGGTTAATTCCTTTTTGGCAGGTCATGCATTTCATGCCATTTTTATCATACCAAGTTTGCTCATTGGTCATTGAGTTGCCACAAATATGACAAGAATAACTGCCTTCAAGATGAAAACCTTTAGGAAAAGATTCTAGTTTCTTTTTTCTGCTTAATTCTTTAAGATGACCATCATACAAAATCTCAACTAAACCCAATAAGTTGTGAGCCCCCTCAAAAACTTCTTGATCAGTCAATTCTTTACCATACTCTTTTTTAAAGAGCTCTTTGTAATCACTTAAATATTTCCCTGTTAATTCCATAAATTTATTATTAATGTTTATTACTATATATTATTATTTCTCCAGTCTCAGAATCTTTAATGACACTTTCAGATTTAGATCTTTCGGTAATAATAGAGTTCTCGTCTAATGAATAAGCGTCAATCGGGCGCAAAGCTCTTCCGGAGTATTCTAGAGTTCTACGGAGATAAACAATAAACGATCCGGAATATCGATAACAACGTATACATCTATCAATATTAATTTCTAATAAATCATCATAGCCTCGCCAATGCTGAAAGTATTCTGTATCAATCCAACAACCAACAAGTTGTTTGATAAACCCGAAGGCTTTCTGTCTGGCTAATAAATTTCCTTTCTGAGCAGTTCTAACTAATCGAATACTAATTTCATCGCACGCCTTTTTATCTTCTTTATCTATTTGAGCCAAAAAAGTATAAAGTTTATTTTTATATTTAGTAATTATTGCATTTACCTCAAAATCATCTTCATATAACATAACTTTCTTTTTACGCTTAACTCCCTTCAGCCATAATTTCTGATAATCATGATCTAGGCTAGAGATAACTTTATCCCAATCAATGTCACCAGATTCAGTCACTATATTCTCAGCAATAAAGTTATGTGATTTGCGAACACAATTTCTAACCCAAGACGCATTAAAAGATGCTGGCTTCCTTTTTAACAAAGACCTGTTTAGGTTTTTTATTGCTTGATTATAATTCATACTAATATTATATTAAAATTTACGGCATGATATAATATAACTATGGATAAAACAATCAAACAACTAAAATATCCTCAAGTACCAATGAATCCGCAATCCCTCTTAACCCTAAAAGGTTTTACAAGTTACTGCTCAGATAATGGTCTTCGTGTTAGCGCTAAGGAATTGGAATACCTTCATAAAGAGGGTCTATTTTATCCTGCTCTAAAAATATATAGAGGTATCGTGGTAAGTAAAAAGGTATTAATAAATAAAGACGGCGCTGACTCATGGGTTTATGTTGATCAAGAAGATATTGATAAATTTAAAACCATAAAAATAGATCCAAAGAAATATTATTCAACCAATGGATTTTTCATGTCTGGCGACAACTGGCTTAAATATTATGAAGAAAACGAAATGATAGAAAAGCCAGCTGATATTAAATTCAAACCATGGGCAAGAATGTCGACTGCACTATTTGTAACAGATATTAAAAAGACAAATAAATCCTACGAATTTTTTTATAGTAAACAACAATTTTTAGCTCTTAAAATAGTAAATAGATACTTCAGATACTGGGAAGATTTAGATAAACATGAAAAGCTAAAATATAAAAAACAAATAATTAAGAGAGTATCTGAGTATTATGATTTTTTATCTTTCTACTATAAAGCGGAAAAACTATATTTTAGAATATTAGAGCATCGAAATGATCGCATAAAAAATCTAAAGAAAGAAAATAATACTAAACAAGAAATAAAAGAAGATATAAAATTTATCCTTAAGCCAATATGGAAACGAGAGGTCAGTAAAATTGCTTCTGAGTTTAATATTGATACCAATTACATAAAAGAATGGCGTACTTTTTTAGCTGATCAAAATCTCATCAATGAAAGTTCCTGTTCAAATAAAATAAAAAGAGCTTATTTCCAGTCATTGCAATTTGATTATTTTATTGATGCTCAGGATTCCAATAAGATGATTTTGATATTGAATTTTATTCTTTACTTCTTAACTCGAGAAGAAGCAACGGTAAAAAGTGTCTTAGGCAATTTGCCTTATAACAATTGTATTATTTGTGGCATTAGTTTTAATCCAAAAAAAGAAACTCAGGTGACCTGTGGCAATCCCTTTTGTATCAGGGCAAACAAAAACAATATCAAGAAAATATTGAGAAAACGTAAGTAAGTTATCCACCGCCGGAACTCAAGCGGAACTCAAAGGCAAGATTGCGAAATTTAGATTACTATACAATTAGTAATCTTTTTTGTTTTAAAAAAGATACCTAATAACAATAAAAATATGAAAGCAAAACAAAGATTAGTTTGGTTAACGACCAAGCGTAAAGTATCAGAGCTAATACCCAACGAGAATAATCCTAGGATTATGAGCCCTAAACAGATTGAGGATTTAAAAAAGAGTTTAAAAAAGTTTAACCTCGTGGAAATCCCTGCGGTTGATCTTGACAATAGGGTTTTGTGTGGGCACCAGAGGCTTATGGTGCTTAAACTACTGGGTCGAGAAAACGAAGTTATTGAAGTTAGAATGCCCAATCGCAAGCTTACCCAGAAAGAATATGACCAATATCTTTTAACTAGCAATCGTGTTCATGGTGATTGGGATTGGGGCAAATTAGCCGATAACTTTAATATTGAATTATTAATGGACAGCGGATTTGATGACGCCGACCTATCACACCTGTTTGAAGATTTAGCGGTAGAAGATGATGAGTTTGATATCAATAAGGAATTAGAAAAAATAAAAAAACCAAAATCTAAAACAGGAGATATCTATCAGATTGGTAGTCATAAGATTATCTGTTCTGATAGCACCAACCCCGAAACAGTTAATCTACTTATGGGCAAAAATAGAGCCGATGTAATTCTTCAGGACCCACCTTTTAATATTAGTCTCTCATATAACAAAGGAATAAGCGGTAAAAATAATTATGGCGGTACGGTTAACGACTCTAAAAGTGATACAGAATATAAAGAATTTTTAAAGAAAGCTTTAGCTAATGGTTTATCAGTCTGCAAATCCGATGCTCACATATTTACATATTCTGACCAAAAATATATTTGGCTTCTGCAGACCCTATATCAAGAACTCGGTATTCAAAATAAACGAGTAGCTCTCTGGATTAAAAACAACAGCACCCCCACACCTCAGGTTGCATTTTCAAAGCAATATGAACCCTGCACGTACGGGACAATAGGAAGCCCATATTTGTCGGATAAGGTGTTAAATCTATCTGAAATAATGAATAAAGAAATTGGCACTGGAAATCGCACTATCGAAGATATTCATGACATGATTGATATCTGGCTAGTTAAAAGACTCAATGGCTCCGATTACGAGCATCCAACGGAAAAACCTCCAGTTCTTCATGAAAAAGCCTTGAGACGATGCACTAAACCGGGTGACATAATTTTAGATATGTTTGCTGGGTCGGGTAGTTTAATGATAGCTTGCGAGCAATTAAAACGGTCTGCGTACATGGTCGAGCGCGAACCTATATTTGTAGATTTAATTATAAAAAGATATGAAAGACTTACAAACAAGAAAGCCAAAAAAATTAATTAAGGCTAATCAAATTTGGCAACTGGGTGACCATAGACTTGCCTGTGGTAGCTCACTTGATGCTGAACTTATAAATAAGCTGATAAACAATATAAAGATCCAAGCCATAGTGTGCGACCCACCCTATGGAGTGAGTGTGGTTGAGGCCAAAGAAGGATTTTCAAATCTTAAGGTAAATAAGAAAATATTAAATGACAATATTTCTTCAGAAAAAGACTACATAATTTTTACTAAAGGGTGGATGAAGTTAATATTGCCACATTTATCAAAAAAGAATAGCATCTATATTTTTAATTCGGACAAAATGTTATTTGCTTTGAAAATTGCGCTCGATGAGCTTGGTGTCTATTTTTCCCAACTAATTATTTGGATAAAAAATCATGCTGTCATCGGTCGTAAAGACTATTTACCTCAACATGAACTGATACTATTTGGCTGGCTTGGCACACATACTTTTAGAAGAAGTAAAGACAAGTCGGTATTGTTTTATCCAAAGCCAAATAAAAGTAGCTTTCATCCAACTACAAAACCAATCGAATTAATTAGTCATCTAATACTCAATTCAACAAATATTGGTGAAGTAGTTTTTGATGGCTTTGGCGGATCAGGTACTTGTCTACTCTCTTGCGAATTAACTAAGAGGCGTTGCCTAATGGTTGAATATGACCCTGATTACTGTGAAATAATTATTAAGCGCTGGTCGCATCTAACAAAGCTTGAACCAAAATTAATTTATGAAAAATATTAAACAAGATAAAGAGCTACTTCTCGAACAAATTAAGAAAACACCAATAATTCAGATTGCTTGTGAGAAACTTGGCTTTTCTCGCCCTACTTTTTATCGTTGGAAATCACAAGATGAAGAATTTGCTAAAAAAATTGATGAAGCTATACTCGAGGGCAGATTAATGGTGAACGACCTGGCGGAAACTAATTTAATCAGCGCTATTAAAGAAAAGAATATGACAGCTATTATGTATTGGCTGAAACATCACCATAAAGCCTACAGCACCAAGATTGAATTAAGCGGTAAAATTAAGGCTGAGTATCATCAACTAACGCCAGAACAACAGGAGTCAATTACAAAAGCTCTAAATTTAGCGGCCTTAATTGAACCTGATAACGAATAATTATATGAAAGAGAATAAAGAACAGATTTCTAATAGCGAAATTCAAAAACTAATTAATAATCAGAATTCTAGAGTTGAAATAACCAAGAAAAGCCACTTGTGGTTTTTTAGTGTTTATTTTAATCACTACATGTTTTATCCTTTTGCCAAATTCCATTATAAGATGTTTGATTTAACTGAAGATGAGACAATTAATACTGCTCTTATTATGGCTTTTAGAGGTAGTGCTAAATCAACCATTTTTACACTTTCGTATCCGATCTGGGCAATACTAGGCAAGCTAGAAAAAAAGTTTGTAGTTATTCTAGGGCAAACACAACGTCAAGCTAGACAGCATTTAATAAATATCCGAAAAGAGTTGGAGTGTAATGAGTTGTTAAAGATCGATCTGGGGCCATTTAAAGAAGTCGAAGATGAATGGGGTTCAATGTCATTAGTAATCCCTAAATACAATGCTAGAATCACCGCGGCCTCTATGGAACAAACTATTCGTGGCATGAAGCACATGCAATACCGCCCCGACCTTATTATTTGTGATGATATTGAAGATTTACAAAGCGTTAAGACTAAAGATGGTCGAGATAAAGTTCATCAATGGATTTCTGGTGAAGTTATTCCAGCTGGAGATAAGAGTACAAAAATAATATTTGTCGGCAATCTACTTCATGAAGATTCTCTACTTATGAGATTAAAGGACAGGATTGACGCAAAGGCCATGAGCGGAAGATTATTAATAGTGCCCTTGATAGACGCTAAAAATAAAATCACTTGGTCGGGAAAATACAAGAACATGAAAGAAATAGAAATTGAAAGAAAAAAAGTTGCGAATGATAGCTCGTGGTTTAGAGAGTATCTTCTTAAAATATTATCAGACAATGAAAGAGTGGTGCACCCAGAATGGATACAGTACTATGATGAGATTCCTAATGACTTCGAAAGTAAGAAAACTGAAGACAGATTTCGTTTTCTTGGCACGGGGGTGGATCTAGCTGTTTCCGAAAAAGAATCCGCTGATTATACTTCGATGGTTTCTGCACAAATGTTTGGTGCTGAAGATTTTTTCAAAATATATATTTTGCCAAATCCAATAAATAAAAAGCTAACTTTTCCTGAGACCATCGAAACTATTGGAGGTCTTATCGAGCTTAACAGTAACTATCGAAAATATCGGGTATTCATTGAGAATGTCGCTTATCAACAAGCCTTAATTCAGCTACTCGACTCTATTCTAAAAAAGGCTACTAGCGAAATACGCAATAAAGTTAAGATCGAGGAATTTATACCCAAAGGAGATAAAAGAGCTAGATTAGCGGCCATTAGCCCTTACATTCAAAATGGCAAAATTTTATTTCCCAGAAAAGGAGCTGAGGCCTTAATTAATCAGCTCGTTAACTTTGGTAAAGAAAAACATGATGATTTAGCGGATGCCTTTGTCTGCTTAGTTACTAAAATGATAAACAGAGATCACAAACTATACATCAGTGATCCTATTATTATTTTAGATCTGTATCGCGAACAAACTTTTAATACTGACGTAGTAAACGACTAAAATAAATTACTCAACGATAGAACAATCATTAATAATTATATTCATCATTTTTCCGCTTACTCTTCCTTTCAGGCTTATTTCGGTATCTTTTGATAAAGAAGTTAACTGCTCTTGTTGACTCTTTTTAAACATACATTGAACACTAAAAAAAGTGGTCGAATCACCTTGTAGTGTTACATAAGGATTATCAAGAACATCTTTTCCAATATTGCTTATAGTTCCAGAAACTTCAATTAACTTATTCTTATATTTTGAATCGGCTGCCACTTCATTGGCTTCATATTCGCTATATAATTGTAAAGCGGTAACTTTTGCAACTACTTCTTCTGTTTTCGTCTGGTTGCTTTGAGTGTTTACTGGCTCTTGTGTTGGTTGTGTGTTATTTGGTTTACTGCTTGAGCTGCCGATTGCGTAAAGAACGATGACGACAATAGCCCAAAACCACCACTTTTTATAAAACTTCTTTTTTGATCCTTCTTGGTTTCCCATAGATTTTTAAATTAATTTATAAAAATGGTAAGGAGACCGCTTAAAACAAAAACGGACACCCGACCTTGGTTGCGAAACCACAATTGGTGTCCCGAAAGACTGCCACTTGTATAGGGTCGGAGTGCCCGTTCCTGTATACAAATGACAGCATTTTTCATGCTTCTTTCGGAATATTCAATTGTGGTTTCGCACTTAAAATATAACTTAAAAACCCCCAAAAGTAAAGTATAGTTACCAACAATTTGTCTACTATTACAAAAAATAGCGTTATTAAACGCTATTTAAGAAAATTAGTTTTGAATATGAATATTTTAACGCTTTTTAATGATATCAAAATTATTTTGCAGATACATTAACTCAGAAACCTTATTTTCAATAATTTTCTTATTTTTATCTCTACTGTTATCTTTAAATATTTGCTGTTTAACTAAATCAATAACCGTGGCCAATGTGCCAAAATAATCGCCAGACTTTATGTGAAATTCTAAAGATTTCTTACTCATAAAAAATCTATTTTATATATTTTTTTGACAATAATAATAACCCTATCACAATTACAAACGAAGATATTAATGGTGGCAAGAGATAAAGAATAAAAACTGATAAATTATAGATAATTGAAATAGTGCTATTTAAAAAATCAATAACTTTTGGAACGACAAAAAAATACATTATTAAAATTAAGGATGTCCAAATAATCGCTTTAATGTCTTTATACAATTTCCAGTCTTTTAATCCACCAACAATTACTGAGTGCAAGAATTTATAAAATTTAATCCAATATAAAAAAGCGCCAATTGTTACAAAAACAAGTGCGCTGTAAATAAATCTAACAAACTCTTGAGGTTTTGGTATTGGATCAATTTCTCTCCAAGCAAAACTCTTTCCTAATGCATAATACCAAAGGGATAAAAATACAGAAAAGACAACAGTAAAGGTTGCCGATATAATAATTTCTTTTTTATATTTTATTAAATATTTTTTGTGCCATATCATATA
>CAYSZD010000021.1:0-7156 GCA_964435515.1 uncultured Gammaproteobacteria bacterium
CTTAATGTACTTAACACTTATTCCCAGGAGGTAACTTCAATTCTGCAACAGTACATCCTTTGACAATTAGCATTATTATCTTTAAACTATAGGGTTATGAAAGAAATTATTGAACTACAAAAAGCCTATACTATGATGAAGGCCGCTAGCGGTATTCTTTTTGTTGGTCATCTTAGGCCTGATGGTGACGCCCTCTCGTCTTTATTAGCTTTAGAGTTAATAGCTAAAAAACTTGGTCAACAAAGCTATGCTTTTGCAGAACAACAACATCCCACTGCATTTAATTACTTGCCTAATTTTTATAGTATTTTTGACAGCAAGGCTCAGTTATATGATCATTTTAAAGGGGCTGATAATTACTTGAAATTTTTTAATCTAATTGTTGTTTGTGATTGTGGGTCTTTGGCTAGAACAGCAATTGCTAAGGAAATATTAGATTTTAAAAAAAGTGGCGGAAAGGTAATTGAGTTTGATCATCATCCTAAAATAGATGATTATGCTGATTTAGAATTACGAGATTCAAACCTATCTTCTACAGCTGAACTTATATATAATTTTATTATTGCTAATAATATTAAGCTAGACAGGCAACTCGCAGATTGTATTTTAACAGGTATAATGGCTGATACGGGTAATTTTCTCTATCCGTCGGCAACTGACGCTACCATGAAAGCCGCTTCAGCTGCTTTGTCAGCTGGTGCTGGCTATGCTAAAATTCTTCAAGCTATATCAGGCGGAAAAAATTTTGCAATCATGAAACTTTGGGGTTTAATTTTAGATCGGGTGCAATTAAATATTAAGTATCAAATGGCCGTCGCTCTAGTGACTAGAGAAGAGATTAAGGAAATTCTGGCTAATGAACAATTAGAACCTGCCCTTGAGTCTGAGTTATTTTCTAATTTAATTGCTTTTTTAAGTAATTATTCAGGAGTAAAGGCCGTTATGCTTTTACATGAAGACGATAATGGTTATGTAAAAGGTAGTCTAAGAAGCACGGCTGATGGCTATCTGGTTGATAAGCTGGCTAGAGCCTTGGGTGGCGGTGGCCATGAAAGAGCAGCTGGTTTTGCTGTTTATGGAAAATTGGAAAATAATAATGGTATTTGGAAAATAATAAATAATTAAAGTTTTGTTGTACTTTTAAATTTTTGAAAGATGGAAAAAAAGAAAAGGCATATCACTTGGTATGTAGAACCACTTGATGCCGAAACTAATCAAGCATTAGCAAGCTTTTTGGCGAGTACCAATGGCATTGCTGAGTGTTCAGAAATTGAGTTACAAAATGGTAAAAAGAGCCCGGCATATCTTTTGGATTCCTATCAACCGATAACTCGCTTGAAGGCGTCCAAAAATAAATTTGGCCTTAAATACAGAGTTTATTGCCAAGAGGGTCCTTATGCCCCGATTAATGAATGGCAATTTTACTAAATACAATAAAGGTCTTCTAAACGAAGACCTTTTTAAATAGAGAACTGAATTTTTTAATTTAAATTTTTCTTTTTTTATGTTGTTCTTGCCAGTCTTTTATTTTTGCGTGATTGCCATTTTGAAGAACTTGAGGCACTTTGTATTTTTTGTTAGCAACTTCAAAAATAGCAGGACGAGTATATTGAGGGTATTCTAAAACCTCTTCTTGATTATGAGATTCTTCTTTTAGGCTATCTTTGTTACCTAGAACGCCAGGGATAAGTCGGGTAATAGAGTCCATAATAATTAAAGCTGGTAATTCCCCTCCTGTTAAAATGTAGTCCCCAATTGACACTTCTTCATCTATAAAATGTTTGATTCTGGCGTCTACGCCTTCATAGCGCCCACAAACAAAAACTAATTCCTCTAGTTTAGAATACTTTTGTGCTTTTTTTTGATTCCATTTTTTACCACCAGCTGAAAGCAATATTATTTTTCTTTTGCTTTTAGCAGCTTTGCTTTTCTTATTTAAATCTTTTAAAGCTTTATATAATGGCTCTATTTTCATAAGCATACCCGCTCCGCCCCCATAGGGCGTGTCATCAACTGTATGATGCTTGTCTATGGTCCAATCTCTTAAATTATGAGTTTTAATAGATATGAGTTTTTTATCTTGAGCTCGTTTAAGAATACTATCTGATAGATAGGAATCGAGAATATTAGGGAAGATGCTTAGTAGCTGAAATTTCATAAAGTTGAATCTATAAATATTTATATATTACTTTGTTTGATTATGGTAGTTTAATTTTATAACAAAAAAACCGGATTGGGAAATCCGGTTTTTTTACTGCTATATTTTTTAGATTTTTAAATCATCTAAGGCAGAAGTATCAACATCGCTTAAATCACTAGCACCTTCACGAGGAGAGTGATTAGTACGACGAGCGCCTCCTTCTGGATCATAAATCTTCAAATTAACACGGGAATTATTTTTAGCACCTACAATCTTTAAAAGAGTGCGGATAGCTTGAGCTGTTTGCCCTTTGCGACCGATAACGTAACCCATATCAGATGGATTAATCTTAAGGGTTAAAAGTACCCCCATTTCATCAACGGTTCGATCAACATTAACGTCATCAGGATTACTGACGATGTTTTTTACGATCATTTCGAGAAACTGTTTGTCTGCTTCCATATTGATTGTGACTGGACTTCCAATCAGGAGTTAAATGCTACTGATTTGAAAGAGCCTAGACTTAAATTATATTACCTTGCCGAAACAAGATTTATACTAATATTATAATTAATTTATAATTATGTCAATTTATTCAACTGTTTTTTCTTCTGGTTTTTCTATTTCTGGAGTTTCAGGCTTTTCTTCTTCGGGTTTATTTTCTTTTTGAGTTGAAGCGGCTGCTTCGCTAGCAGCCTTCTTTTTATCAGCTTTAGATTTAATTTGGCTAGCTTTTTTTTCATTTACTACACCTTTTTTTGAAGCTACCACCTTTTTACCTTCTATAATAGATTTGCCAACTAGAAGATTGTTAATGCTAGCAGTCATGCCAGCACCTTTTTCTAGCCAATACTTAATTCTATCTTCTTTAACATTTAACTCTTTAGAGTATGGGTTATAGGCGCCTAAAATTTCTAAAGCACGACCATATGGATCTCTGCCTTTTTCAGAAATAATTAAACGGAATACCTTTTTATTGGTTTTACCGATTTTGGACAATTTAATCATTAACATAGTAATTTTTTAGAGAAAGGTATTTTTAGCTCAGGGCCAAACTAATAGCGCTTTCTTTTTCTTTATTGACAAATATTAGCTTAATGTTTTGGAAAAGTCAAGCTTAGAATCTAGGCTTACGAGGACCATTATCACGATGAGGAAATCGTCCTCTGTCACCATTAGAGCGATTAAAACCGCCACTTCTTTGCTCAGGATTACCTTTACCTTTCTCATTTTCCCAGTAAGCAGCATTTTCGGGACAACTTTTCATGCTCAAATTAATTCTTCCTTGATCGTCTATTTCAATGATTTTTACAGTAACTACGTCACCGATGTTAAGAAGATCGCTGGGAGTATTTATGTAATATGGTGCTAATTCACCGGCTCTTATTAAGCCGTCTTGACTGCCGTTTAGTTGTACAAAGGCACCAAAGTCCATCATTCTAACTATCTTACCAGTAATAATCTCTCCAGGTTCAAAGACATGTACTATTGATTGAACTTGTTTCACCGCTTCATTAACTTTATCCATTTCTGTGCCACATACCATAACTAAACCGTCGTCATCGATATCAATACTAACTCCTGTTTCATCAATAATTTTGTTAATTACTTTACCACCGGGGCCAATAATAGCACCAATTTTTTCTGGGTCAACATGAAAACTTATAATTCTAGGAGCATAAGGGGATAATTCTGCTCTAGGCATAGAAATAGCTGATGTCAGCACTCCAAGTATCTGATTTAATGCTTCTCGTCCTTGTTTAAGAGTTTGAGCAATAATTTCAGGTGTTATTCCTTCTGTTTTTGTATCTAATTGAATAGCGGTCAATCCTTTATCTGTGCCAGTTATCTTAAAGTCCATACCACCGTCACCATCTTCTAAGTCTTGGATATCAGTAATTACTGTCCATTTACTCAAATCGGGATATGAGGCTAGGCCCATGGCAATACCTGCTACCGGCTTTTTAATCGGTACACCAGCGTCCATAAGCGCTAAGGTAGCTGCACAAGTTGAAGCCATTGATGAAGATCCATTAGAACCTAGAGTTTCACTAACCACTCGAATAGCATAGGGAAAGTTTTCTTTGTTGGGGATCATTGGTAGAAGCGCTTTTTCTGCTAGGGCGCCATGACCAATTTCTCTGCGACCAGTACCACGAATAGGGGAAGCTTCACCTACAGAATATGGAGGGAAATTATAATGATGCATAAAGCGTTTTTTGCTTTGTCCGTCCATGTTTTCTAAAGATTGTTCTAGACCAGGAGCTCCTAAAGTTACAATTGACATTACTTGAGTTTCACCACGAGAAAATAATGAGGTTCCATGGTCGCGAGGAATGATGCCAACTTCAGCATTCAGTTCTCTTATTTCATTTAAAGCTCTACCATCAACTCTTTTACCCTCTTCTATAATTGCTCTAGTGATTTCTTCGTCAATCATTTTTTCCACTGTTTTTTTAATGGCGAAGGCACGTTCATCACTACTTATTCCTTTATCAAATAAATAAACATTTAGCTGTTCTTTAATAGCAGAAACAGCGGCCTTTCTTTCTCCTTTCGTGTAGTATTCTTGAATAAAAAGAATTTTTTTAATATTTTCTTTTAACCATGCTTGTGCCACTAGAACTACTTCTTGTTTGGCACTTTCTTTGTTTAAATCATCTTCACTTTTAAGAGGAGTTTTAATGGTTTTGTGTTTTATTTCAACTGTATTTTTTAATTCTTCAATTAATGTAAGAGCGGGTTGCATTTTTTCTTGTCCTGCTACTATAGCTTTTAATATATCTTCTTCTGTTACTTCATGAGCACCAGCCTCAATCATGATACTTTTATCTTTAGTGCCAGCTACAATTAAATCAAGATCACTTAATACTTGTTGCTCATAAGTGGGATTGAAGATGAGTTCATTTTCAATGCGAGCAACACGCACGCCGCTAATAGGTCCTTTCCAGTCAGCACCAGAAATTGCTAAAGCAGCTGAAGCGGCTATAAGAGACACAACATCATAGTCATTTTCTTGATCTAAAGAAAGAACGGTGAGAATTACTTGTATATCTCGACGATCTTCTTGATTAAAAAGTGGTCTAATAGCTCTGTCTACCATACGACCAGTGAGAACTGATTCATCACTAGGACGGCCCTCTCTTTTAATCCAACGAGAACCCTTAATAATTCCCGCTGCGTAGAATTTTTCTTGGAACTCTACCATTAAAGGAAAGAATTCTACTCCTTCTCGGCTAGAATTATTTTGGACTACTGTTGCCATGACAACAGTTTCTCCGTATTGAACTAAGACGGCAGAATCAGCTTGTAATGCTAATTTACCGGTTTTAATAGTGAGTTGACGGCCAAGCCAATCACAACTTACAATTTTTTCCATAATTTTTTTGCTTGGCCTTTAAATTACAGAACTGCAATCGTTGTGCAGCGCTATCTATTTAAAGGTCAAGTTTTTATTAATTTATTATCTTTTTGTATTACCAATTAAAAATTTTCTGTCTGCTCCTAGATCAATAAAATCATCAACTTCTTCAATAAGTCTTGAAGAACAAGTTTTTCTAAAAGCAGCAGCTTCTACTAAACAACCTTTATTGTTTTGTAAGTAGGAGACTAAAGGTAAATAATCACCGTCACCAGATACTAAGATAATTACATCTAGTCTGTCAGCCAGTTTAATTGCATCAATGGCAATACCAATGTCCCAATCTGCCTTTTTAGCTCCACCAGCAAAGATTTGTAAATCCTTCATACGTACTTCAAATCCTTGTTGACTGAGGGCTTCAAAGAAAGAGTTTTCATCTTCGTTTTCTGCCCTAATAACATAAGCAGTGGCTCGGATAAGTTTCCGACCGGCCACTGCTTGGTTTAGTATTTCTTTAAAGTTAACGCGCCTACCATAGAGATTCTTTGCAGAATGGTACATATTAGAGACATCAACCAGGACGCCGACACGTTGTTCTTTATGTTTTATCATATTATATTTATTTTTTTGCTACTGTTTCGTCAATATCTTCTTCATCTTCTTCTTCGCTAGCAACTGTATATTTCTTTTCTTTCAACATTTCCTCTTCTTCCTCAGCTTGTAGTTTGGCTGCTATTTTTAACTTTAACTTAATAGCTAATTCTTTAAATTGTTCAGCATTTTCTTTTTGTAGATATTTAAGAAGCTTGCGACGTTCTCCTACTTTTTTTAGCAAACCTCGACGAGAAGAATAGTCATGTTTGTGTTGCTGTAAGTGTTCTGTTAGGCCTTTAATCTCCTCAGTCAGAATAGCAATTTGTACTTGAGGGGAACCGGTATCGGTATCATGCACACGAAACTTCTTAATTAATTTTTCTTTCACTTTTTTATCTAACATAATTTTGTTCGCTTTTCCAAGAAAGAGGAATTTCACCCCATTCCGAGAGAAAGTGTAATTTAAATATTTTTATTTAAGATTGTTGATTTTTTTAGCTAAACGAGATTTTTTACGAGCAGCAGTGCCTTTTTTAATAACACCTTTTTTAGCAGCTTTATCAATATTTTTCATGACTTTAGCCAAATCTTCTTTAACACTTTTATCAGTTGCCTGAATTTTTTTAAGACTTGTTTTAACAGCTTCTTTCATTACTTTTTTGACTTTTGTATTAGCAGCTTCTCTTTTTACGCTTTTGCGTAATTCTTTTTTAGCCGATTTCTTGTTAGGCATACGTAATTTAAATATTAGTAGTTTATAAAAGTATCCTTAATTTAGCATAAAACTATATAAAAATCAAGACCAATTAGGTCTAGTTTTTATTAAGGATTTATTTAGTTAAATTGTCGGGGTACTGGGACTTGAACCCAGAATCTCCTGCTCCCAAAGCAGGCGCCTTAGCCAATTAGGCCATACCCCGAGAAATAGCAAAAAGTTATAAAGTTATAATATTATCTAAGTAATTCTAGGGTTAAGATACACATTTATAACTATATAACTTTTTACTTTCTGTGCCCCGGGTCAGAATCGAACTGACGACACAAGGATTTTCAGTCCTTTG
>CAYSZD010000022.1:0-2934 GCA_964435515.1 uncultured Gammaproteobacteria bacterium
TCTTTGAAACTAACCTTAGCTAATTTTTTGTTGTCTATTGATAAGTTCCAAACTAATCCAGAGAGCATTTTTCTTTTGTCGTCCAGTGATACTTTTAAAAATGCTTTCTTCTGCTTTTTGGGGGATAAAAAGAATTCTTTAGTAAGTTCCAAATCTTTTTCTGTTAGAACAACTTCTTGCTCATTTTCTAATTTTTTTAGAGCAGAAGTAAAATTATTTATTTCACTAATTATAGTTTTTTCTCTTAGCTCATAATCTTCTTTAGTTATTGTTTTATCTAGCAGCAGGTTAAAGAGTTCGTCTTTTCTATTTTCATATCTCCTAAGCTCATTTTCTAGCCCCTGCTTAGCTTCTAAATACTCTCTGCGCTCTGGATTATTATTAATGAAAAACTCTAAACTATTTTGATACATTATTTCTACCATCTCTTCACTAATTACTAATCTATCAAATACTTCCGACAATGCTTTTATCGCTTCATCCTCTCTTAGATAATGATTATGTTCAGAACAATTACCTCTGGCATTAGTGCAGTAATAATAAACATACTTTTTCTTCTTGCGAGAAGCAGTTAATAGACAGCCACATTTAGCGCAAGTCATTAAACCTCTAAAAGGGAAATATATTCTTTTTTTCTTGGGATGTTGTTTTAAGTCCATCGCTTTTTGACATTCATTAAATAACTTTCTAGAGATTATTGTTTCATGTTTACCAGGATATTCTTTTCCATGAAATAACATAGTGCCACAATAAAACGGATCATTGATGAGTTTATATATTTTACTCTTATGATATTTAATATTACTTCTACTTCTAAATCCTTCTTTATACATTAAATCAGCTAACTCTTTCATAGTATAATTACCGCTAGAGTATAGTTTAAATATTTTCTTAATATATCTAGCTCTAACCCTATCAACCAATATGCCAC
Source organism: uncultured Gammaproteobacteria bacterium (assembly GCA_964435515.1). Taxonomy (GTDB): domain Bacteria; phylum Patescibacteriota; class Patescibacteriia; order Patescibacteriales; family UBA12465. Next base: position 932 of record CAYSZD010000022.1, read on the forward strand.
CTTTGCCATCGTTTAAATAACCAATGGGTGCAAAATTTGGCCATAGCCCTTTTTCTATTTTAGTTTGTATTCCGCGCTTTACATTTTTAGATAAGTCTAAAATATACTGAGTAGCCATTGAGCCTTCGATGTTTAATAACAACACATTATCACTAGGCAAATATTGCCTGTCAGATGTCTGAATAACTTTAATATGCCCTTGTTGCAATAACCACTGAATCTTTCCGCTATCTATTGGATTCCTAGATAGCCTATCTATCTTCCAACAGATAATTCCATAGTCCTCAGAGCTATTTTCAAGTAGCTTAATCATCTCAGAAAATAGTGGTCTATTGTTTGGTAGCTTTGCCGACTTGCTTTCGGTGTATGTCAAAGCAATATCTAACCCCAGATTAGAAGCTAGCTTTTTCATTTCAGCCATTTGGCTCTCAAGAGATAATATTTGTTTACTTTTATCTTCACTAGATTTCCTAGCATAGAGAATGTATTTCATATAGGGGATGATTAAATTAATTCTGTGTAAAATAGTTATCACAACGAAACGTATTCACTCTTAATTGTTGGCTTATTTGCCATAATTTACTTAATTTTCTTATACCAGTAGGGGATTTCTCGTGTAATTTATTCATACACGAGAATTATCCCCGAAAACGTCCAAATTTACTATTACATTAGCTAATATTTTAAATATCTTTACACATAATTAATTTAATCATCCCTCATATAGGTATAATTAGTTAATATTTTGTTTAATATTCGTGACGACGGCCCGGTGTGTGCGTATAGTCTAGTTAATTATATATAAGGGGGCCGGGCCTCATTTCTAGTTTCAAGCCTCAATGCCGCCTGCCTTTTCCTTTTTCGGCTCCCCCAAGGGGATGCCGCCAAAAAAGGAAAAAGGGCAGCAGCCGGCCATTATTATAACCATAGCAAATCAGAGTTCTGAAAAGTTCCTGTACCATTTTCCAGAACTCTCTAAATTTGCCACTTTTGTTGGGGTTTTTGGCTAAAACTTTGGGGAACTTTTGGGTTAAATTACCCTCCAGAGCTTGACAAATATTGACTGATATGCTATAATGTGGTTATTAAATAGAACATTAAAAAATAAGGTTAAATTTGGTTAATTGCCAAGATCGTCTGTAAACAGGCGGTTTCAGTAATTAATCAAATTGTTAAACTTTCATAAAAACAAAAAAATCATGAAAAAAGTAAATTTTTTTTCCAGTCTGTTCTTTAGTTCAAAAAAAACTATTGAAAAAATTCAACCCCAACTTCAAAGCTTAGAAGCAGAAATTAAAAAAATTGAAGCTATGGAAAATAAAGTGGAAGCTATTGTTAAGCTTTTTCAGGTTATTTCTCCAATTCAAGATGCCGGTGGTTTCAGTCAGGAAATTTTTGACCTCAAAAAACACAATCGCAATGGCAAGCTTAATAGCCAAATTGAAGCGCTGGGAGTTTTACAGGCACATTTTCACAACGCCGGACGTTCAGAATATGGTATTAACAGGACTGCTAAGGGCGAAGAAGTTACAACTGAAAGAGTTTTTTTAGGCAATGTGTTTGGCCTTTGGACAAAAACAGCCGCTTACTGGCTTAGCGAAAAATCCAAATTGGAAAAAACTTTTCGTCCGGATGTTTCAAAAGACCCTGAAAAACCCGCATCTAACTGGTATCTTATAAATGACTATCAGTGCGGCGGCTTCGTTAAAAGCCATACCGATGGGATCCTTGAACAAATCAAGGTGCTAAAAGCAGCTTAACTGATCGCGTCGTGATTCTAATAAGGAAGTCTAGCAATAGCCTTCCTTTTTTCTTTTTAAAGACCTTTTTTATTACTAACCATCTTTCCAATAAGATACCAAGCTCTCCGCACTTAAAATAAAAACACCCGTTAGGGTGTTTTTATTTTAAGAATTGGAAAGACAGAGGGAGAGAACCCTTGGGTTCGCACTGCCGAGGATAGCGAGAGAAATGATAGCTTGCTAGCATTTCCGAGCGACGCA
>CAYSZD010000023.1:0-2578 GCA_964435515.1 uncultured Gammaproteobacteria bacterium
TTGACCATCAAAAAAAGTAGACAGTTTCGTGTCTACTTTTTGGGGTACGGTTCATAGAGGTGTTTTTTGAAAATATATACTATTTCTTCCAAACATTCTTAGCAAGTTTCCAACAATATTTTGCAATAACAAGCACAATAAACAGATAAATAATATATTGTAGAATTAGGAATAACAGTGACACTAAGTTAATAGTAATATCTTGTGCGACTGTGTTAATATCTCTAACAAAAGATTTAACTGCTGTTTTCCATGAATCTTTTAAATTTTGTCCATCAATAAACTTATTTTCTACCACATACACATTAAAATATGTATATTCTAACCTATCAAGCTGTTCCGCTTTAGATCTATTAATTCTTTCCAATTGTGCGTTTATATTTATCTTCTCCTGAGTTAATCTTTCAATAATTCTAATTTTACTATCAATAATTTTAGCTAGACTTTCTACATCTTGAGTTCTAGTGGCTAAGTCTGTAATATCGTCATAAGCACTAACTGCATTATTTAAAGTTTCCTCAATAGAAGCCATTTTCTTTTCTAATATTTCTACTTCGCTGGTGTAGTCGTCAATTAATCTTTTAATGGTATATGTATTTTCATTTAACTCTTTAGTATCTAGTTCTTCGATGATAGCTAATATCTTATCAACGCTATCGTGCTTAACTTTAAAATTATAGTTACAGCTTCTTTCGTATTCACTAGCATTTTCAAAAATTACATCTTCACGTGATTTTAGATCAGCAACCTTAGTGCAAGTATCTGCCAAATGACGGGTTTCAATATTTGCACCATATTCAGTGACTTCGAAATCTTCAGCATCATCACCAGTTGTAGCTGTATTGTCCATTGGGGGCATGGACGACTCTGGAGCTATTACATTTCTTAAGGATAATCCGATTGAACCACCAGATTCACCGTAGTCCATATTTTTCATGGTGTATTCCTCGTCATCCATATCAAATATGGCATCTTGCGTGACCATGCTTCTGCTATTAGGCCCAGGAGATAAAGAACTGAAAGAAGATCCGATTAAACGAAAAGCTAATGTAATTACAATAATTACCACTAAGGCTAACCCAGCAATTTTAAAAATATTGGCTGGTTTTAAATTAAGATTGTTTGGAAATTGCATATAAGTTTCAATTATTAATTGATAAATGTATACTTTATATTATATCAGATTTTGATAAAAAATAACATTTATGTACTGTTGCAGAGTTAAAGTTACCTTCTGTGGATAAGTGTTAAGAACATTAAGTGAATTAAATAAAGTTGCGGTGATTTTAAGATCAGGAGTCATGCCGTTCATACCAAAGCCGTAATGCTTCCTTTTGGAGTTATAGAAACTAATCCATAGATTAAGTTTCAACTGTAGATATTCATTAGAATCATTAAATGAGCAATGCTTCCAAAAGAAACTATGTTTTAGAGTCCGGTGGAATCTTTCAATCTTGCCATTTTGTTCAGGACTATATGGCTCATTGATAATTACTTCAATACCAAGAGAATTGCAGTGGTCAATAAATCGTTTTGACTTATACCTGTTATCAGCTCTAATCCTTTGAATGCGGAAAGGACTATGTTTAACTAAATCATTAACAAATAAAATGGCGTTCTCAATAGTCTCTCTATCATATAATCTAGCAAAGACTCTTCGAGAACAATCATCTATAGCATCAAAGCAAGTTATCTTTCTTGCTCTGCCAAAAGGATAGCAGGCATCTAACTGTAATTCTTCACCAGGGGTTTCTAGACAATATAGCTTAGGGTCTTTCTTCCACCTTTTGTAGTTAATGGTATATCTAATTTGATTACGCTTTAAAATGCGCCAGATAGTAGTTTGATGGAGATAGATACCAGCATCCCTTAATTCATCTCTTAATGGCACAGGACCTAAATCTGGCTTCTTCTTGGCTAAATCACAGACTATGCTAGCTATGTTATCAGGCGTACGATTAATTGGCTTAAATCTTTTCGGACCAGGTTTTTTCGGTATTAGCACCTCCTTACCATATTTTTGGTAACGAGATTTTAGTCTAGAAAATGATTTAGGATGCATGCTTAGCATTTTAGCGCCAATACTGCATTTCATCTCTCTGGCTAAACAAAGGTCTAATATATTTTCTTTCATAGTAATTAGATTATCCATGGTATTTCTTGTTCTCATATGATTTATGGTAGTTATGGGCTAAATAGCCCTGCCACCATATTATATGAGATCTGAAACCAAAAGGTAACCCTAATTGCTGCAATTGTAACATCATTTGTAAAAAATCATTTGTAAAAAATAAAATAGACCGATATTAGCCCGGGAGGGATTCGAACCAATATGGGCCAATAAAATCAGGCAATTTGCTAAAATATCTAAAATATAGTGAAAATGTTCGAACCGATTTTATATAATAAAAACGGGCATTTCTGCTCGTTTTTATATCGATGCTCGCTTGGAGGGACAGTTTTCGGACGTGGGTGGCTAATAATAAATAAAATAAATGAATATTCTAATTATAAAACTGATGTTATTTTAACTAAACTATAAATAATTAATCTTAAAAAACTCTAATATTTCCAACGA
>CAYSZD010000023.1:2588-2888 GCA_964435515.1 uncultured Gammaproteobacteria bacterium
TGCCAAAATATAGATTTCATTATTTTAATAATCTTTTTTTTGTTTAATTTTCTGCTAAACTTTTTATCAAAATTTATTTTATTATTTTTTTTACTATCATTACTAGTATCGACAGACAATCCATTTTTTATACTTTTCTGCCATAAGCTATTAAATTCATTAATAGCCAGATAATAATTTTTATTTATAAAGAATTCTGGTGTCTCTTTTTTATCACAAATCTCTTTTTCCAGAAAAAATCTCTTTTTTACGGAGTTGTAATCACAATTTACAAATATATCATAATCTGGAATAATTATG
>CAYSZD010000024.1:0-1944 GCA_964435515.1 uncultured Gammaproteobacteria bacterium
GATCATCAAAATTTACATAGACTTTGATTACTCCTGTTTTGCTGTTACCTATTTCGATAGAATCTTGTTGTTGCATGGACTTAATTAAGTCCACGATTTCCTGCTTTAACTTATCATCCATTTATTCTATCACCTTGATTGTTCTTCTTGTGTCTTTTTGTGTTGATCCTTGTCTTTGGTGTTTGAATTTTTTGCCTATTAGTGGTTTGTTGGTTGCTAGTATTTTTAGGTAGTCGTATTGGTTTGTTCCTACTTCCATTGTTTTTTCTTTTCCTTCGTGTTCGATTATGAATCTGATTACTTCTTTTCCGAATTTGTTTTCGACTTTTTCTCCTTCGGTTTTGAATTTAATTTCAGCTGTGTAGGATAGTTCTCCTTCTTGGACTATATCACTAAACCAGCTTGAATCATTTTTTGGTCTGTCGCCTTTATATTCGTCTGACCAGTCTCCGTTAGAATTAGTTACTTTTACTTCTTTTTCATCCATGTTAATCTTTCTCCTGCTAGTTGCTAAAATATTTAAGCAAAGCAATAACATTAACGCTTTTGTTGTTAATAAACTTTATGGAAGCGTTATGCCAGTGGTTAAAAAATTTATAAAACATATATTTATATACTTTTCAGTATCTTAAAAAGTATATGGTTAGAGAAATTGTTAAAACAACAACAATAAAAGTTTCAAAAGAAATTCATGACAGATTGATCAAAGATAAAAAACATTTTGAAAAAACAATAGGTCAAGGAAAACAAAAATGGTTTATCAATGATGTGTTAAAAGAATATATTAAAATATTAAATATGCAAAAAAAAGAGTGATTTTATGCAATTAAATATAGGTATTGGATTATTATGTTTTACTTTATTTTTAGGCACAATAATTGGAATTTGCATACACAACATAGTTGTTACAGATAATTCAAATCAATATTACAATTCAGGATTTAATGAGTGTATTTCAAGTTATTCAGTATTAATTGATGAAATAAATATTTATTCGAAAAATTGTTTTTTTGAATTAAATAAAATAACTAATGAAAGAAATTCTTTAAAATTAGATTTAATTGATAAGTGTAATAGATGATGTGATTTTTTAATGGATATAAAAGAATTAAACAAAATATTGAATTTAACTTTAAAATGTTGTAAAAAACTGCAAGAAAATGAAGATATGGATGGTTATTATTATCATGAAGAATTAATTAATTATTTAAAAAATAAAATAAAAAGAGGCAGAATTATATGATTGATTTAATATTTTGGTTATTGTTTGTTTTCAAATAGAATTAAATAAATCCAAAAATACTTTTTCCTTTTTTAGTAGGTGTATAAAATCTTCCTGTTTTTTGATAAGTTTGGTGAGATAAACTTTTTACAAGACCTTTTCTTTCTAGTATTCCTGCAATTTTTAAATCTTCTGGTCTGCTCCATTTACCAGTTTTTTCAATATCTGAAAAAACTCTTTTTGCTAAAACAACTTCTGAAACATATTGTTTTGGAATTTTTATATTTACCATATGATAATAATATGTGTGTATGTTATTAAAAAGCTTTTTGTTAGTGCCTAGTCGGTGGTTATTATTGTTAGTTCTTCGGTTTGTTCGTCTAGCGCATGGGGGTTTGCTTGGTAAGGGTTTGATAGTAAGTTTTCTGTTTTTATTTCATTGGTTTGTGTTAAAGTAAAGTTTGCGTTTGGTTGAATTGATAATCCTAAAAATAATCCTATTGAAAAAATTATTATTAGTAGTAAGAATAACCAAACCAAATCCCCTCCAGGATATTTGTTATAGAGGGCTTTTTTTTGCCCTCGTACTTGTTGTTACAAAACAAGTTACTAACACTACAACACAACTTATATTTAAACCTTCGTTAAGTAATTTGCCGTTGTGTTGTAGTTACTGGTTAGTAACTGATTAGTAACTATACTTTATATAGTGAGTATATTTT
>CAYSZD010000025.1:0-1910 GCA_964435515.1 uncultured Gammaproteobacteria bacterium
CCAGTTTAAAATTTCTCTAACCTTTTAACGCTCGTATTGCCTAAAAGCGATTTCATCTGCGAAATAGCGATTTTATTTAAATATTCCAAACGCCTAACTTTATCTAGCTCTTGACTAATCAAGGTCGCATTAATACTTTCAAGATTAGACAGCACAACCAACTGCTCAAGACTAGCATAATCTCTGATATTGCCGGCTAGTTTTGAGTTTTTACTACGCCACGACATCGCAGTTTCTCCAAATAACGCCATATTTAAAACATCGGCTTCATTAGCATAAATAAAATTAATTTGATCACGAGACAGGATTTTTGGAATAATATTCTCTTTTATCGCATCAGTATGAATCTTATAATTAATCTTAGAGAGAGTGCGTTGCAGATTCCAGTCAATTTTAAGCATTTTGCTTTCGCTATCTTTTAGACGCTGGAATTCTTTAATAAGATATATTTTGAACTCCGCGCTAATCCACATGCCAAACTCGAAGGCAATATCCTTATGAGCATAAGTTCCGCCGTATCTTCCTCTTGAGGCTACTATACCAATAGCATTAGTTTTTTGCACCCATTCCTTGGCGCTTATCTTATAATTATTCAAGCCAACACTAGTTTTAATTATGGCGAATTCGCCATAATTAAAACTAAAATTATAAATACCTTCCCAAATACCCAAAAATTCGACAGTGTTTCTATTTCTCAGCCAATCTGAGATAAAATAATCTCCATCCTTGGCTCTAATCATGTCTGTCAAAGATATATAGTCTTCTCCGTGTGATTTCAGTATAGAAATTTCTACCCCTTGCACTAACATTTTTTTCTCTTTTTTCATATATTTTTACTTATTGAATTATTATTAATAAGTCTACCAAACCCGATATGAAGAAAATCTAGAGGTTTTTTACCACTCGTTTAATTCGCTCTTCACTCGGAAGCTTAGTTTTATAGACAGAAACAAATATCTTCTCTTCTAAGCCATCTAGGGCATAAACAACTTCTTCTCGACCCAGTTCTTTGCAGATAATTAAACCAATAGTATCGTTCTCATAAATATATTGCCTGTTATGACGATAATAGCTAATATATTTATTCATCTGCCCAATATCACGGCTATCTAATTTATTAGCTTTAAGATCAACCAGAACAACACAAGGAATTCCGCGATGATACAGAACCAGATCAATATAATGTTTTTCATCATCAATTAAAATCGGCACTTGCCGGCCTAAAAACATAAAATCGTCACCTAATTCTTTGAGGAAATTTTCAATATTTAGAAGTATCTTGTCTTCCAGTTCTTTTTCGAGGTGGCTGGGCGCCATTTCTAAAAAATTGAAATCATAACCGGGTTTGAATACTTTTTGTAAATCAACCACGGCCGGAAGTTTTGTCTTTAACATTTCGTCTTTTTCTTTATCATCGGTCTTTTGATAGAGATGATTTTCAATATTCTTTCTTAGTTCTCTAACAGACCAGGAGTTAGCCACTATTTTACTTTCATAAAATTGACGTTCTTTATTATTATTTAGCTCAATTAACTCAATATAATGTGACCAGCTCAATTGTCGTGACAGTGTCACGACAATTGGGTAAACCCTATAAAATTTAACTATTCGGTACATTAATTTATGTTCTATGCCTAAATCTACCGCCAAATTATCTACTAAATATTTTCCATATTCGGCTCTATCCTTGTTCCTTATCTCCTCCCTAACAATTCTTTCCCCTATTTGCCAATAGGTCTGGACTTTAATATTATCCACGGCTTTGTAGGCCTTGTTTTGGCCTTTGATAATAATCTCTTTAAGCTCATGCAGCACGTTCTGGTAATAACTTGGGTTTGCCAGACTTTTATTAACTTGGCCAATTTTTACTTTCTCCATAAATTTAGATGATTAATAATAATCACCTAATT
>CAYSZD010000026.1:0-1647 GCA_964435515.1 uncultured Gammaproteobacteria bacterium
CATATTTTTAATTCACCCCATCTTTTTTTCTATGCAATTTTGAATGACAAAGCTTACATAAAAAAGTAAAATCACCATCAACATAATCAAAATGATGAATCTGAACATTAACATCAGAACCACAATAATTACAAACAAACAAATGCCTAATACCATTAATCATACGTCTAGTTTTATTTCTAATAGATTCTTTCAAATAATAATCACTCTTAGCTCTATAATCTAATATAACTTGTTTATTTTGAAGTCTATATTTTTTTGCATATTCAATTCTTTGACTTCTTGCTTTGTAATAACTTTTTCTATTTCTTAACCTACAAAGACTTAAATGTTTTTTATGATATTCTTTAGATTCATTTCTTTTTTTAGTAGGATTTAAATAATAATTAATTTTCTTTTTATTAAGAACTTTATCTTTATTTTTATAATAATATTCTAAACTTTTTTTACTAATCTCTTCTTTAGATAAAACCATTATTATTCACCTTATTTTCAATTTTATTAAAAAAATCTTCAAATTGAACTTCTTTAACTAATATATTAAGTCCAGATTCAAGATCAGTATGAAGTTTAACCTCAGGTTCTTTACCAAACCACGAATAACAAGACATTATTGATTCCCCCTTAATTTAATACCAGCTAAAATTAACTCACTAGCTAATTTATACTCAGGCATTTTTGTATCAACTCTTTTTAAAGCATCCTTAGCTTCCTTTGTTATATAAATTGTTTTTGTTTCATCTTTCATAATATATTACCTCACTATACAATATAATAACCTAACTTATATATAAAGCTTTGCATAAAAGAAGGCTAAATCAACCTTCTTTTATGGCTACCTGGTAACCTTGGTAACCTATTCACTATCCGTATTAGAAAAAAAAATATTTCATTTCCCTAACGGGGTAGTAAAAGGTAGCCAAGGTTACCAAGGTTGCCAAACTTAAAACAACCTACTTTGACCTTCCCATTCTTTACATCTTTTACTTGCTATATTAAAATAATTTTCATCTAACTCAATACCAATAAATTTTCTTTGATTTTTTAAAGAAGCTACACCAGTAGATCCTGAACCCATAAAACAATCTAAAATTAAAGAATCTTGTTCAGTATATTGTTTTAATAATTTTTCAAGTAAAGGAACTGGTTTTTCACAAGAATGGACTAAATCAACTCCATTTACTTTATCAAAAAATTGAACACTACTAATAGCTTTATTTGGTATTTTTGGATTTCCTTTAAAACAAGCCCAAATATCTTCATGTTGTGGTCTGAAATGGTAACCTATTCCAAAATTGTTTTTAACCCAAACTATTTGGCATTTTATATTAAATCCTGCTTCTGTTGCATATTTATAAAAAGCAGAAGAAGAAGAAAAACCTGTAAAAATAAAAGCTACTGAATTATCTTTTAAAATTCGGTAAAGTTCATTTAAAACTGGTTGCATAAATTTATCAAATTCTTCCCAATCCATATTATCATTTAATATTTTTTCATGAGTTCCTCTTTGAGGTTTAAAATCAATATTGTATGGTGGATCTGTTAGTATTAAGTCTATTGATTTATCAGGTAGTTGTTTTAAAACTTCTAAACAATCTCCTTGCATTAAATTAAGTTTTTTTGTTAAATCTATTTCAGAAGTCAATT
>CAYSZD010000027.1:0-1507 GCA_964435515.1 uncultured Gammaproteobacteria bacterium
CTGTCCCGCCAATGTGATAATGTCATAGGGCTGGCAATATAGAAATGTCATAGTTAACAATTTTTGTGTCATAATTAGTCTAATATTAATAACATTAATTTAGACGATTATGAACAACAAACAACTAATAACTATGACCTCAAAAGAAGCTAGGCGCTACGATATTATAAACTCGTTAATTAGTAAAAAAATTAACGGCACAGAGGCCTCAAAACAATTAAATTTGTCAGTCCGACAAATTAAAAGAATTAAGGCGAAAGTAATAAAATTAAAGATTAAGGGAGTAATTCATGGTAATCGGGGTAAAGATGGCAATAACAAATTAGACGAAATAATGGTTGAAAAAGCTAAAGAAAGATTACATGAAAAGTATTATGATTTTAATCCCTTGTTAGCTAAAGAGCATTTACGTGATGATGATGGTATTGAAATAAATAAGGAGACGGTTCGGCAAATGCTAATAGAAGAAAATCTCTGGAAGCCCAAGAAAAAATCAGAGACTAAAAAACATGCGTGGCGAGAGAGAAAAGATAACTATGGAGAAATGCAACAATTTGATGGTAGTTATCATGATTGGTTTGAAGGTAGGGAAGTTGAAGTAGTCGGCGAAGAGCAATGTCTTTTGCTCGCTGTAGATGATGCTAAGGGGACGATAACTCACGCTGAGTTCGCTAAGAACGAGGGAGTGGAGGCAGTGTTTAGGTTTTGGTATACATATTTCATGGAAAAAGGCCTGCCAATAGCGATATATTTGGATAAATTTAGTACCTATAAGATAAACCACAAGAATGCCGTTGATAACAAAGATCTCATGACACAGTTTGAACGCGCTATGAATCAATTAGGTGTTAGGGTAATTCACGCTAATAGTCCACAAGCTAAAGGGCGAGTTGAAAAAATGAATGGAACTCTGCAAAGAAGATTGGTTAAGGAAATGCGTTTGGCACATATCAATACTATTGCTGAGGCTAATAAATATTTAAAAGAAGTATTCATCCCTAAATTCAATGCTCAGTTTGGGGTAGTTGCAAAAAAGAAAAATGATTTACATAGAAAATTAAACGGAAAACAAAAAAGTGAATTAACAAAAATATTATCAATTCAATCTGAGCGTAGTGTAAACAATGACTACACTGTTAGGTTTAAAAATAACTACTATCAACTAGAAGAGATCCAACCAGCCACCGTTTGTAAGAGAGATAAGGTAACTATTGAAGAGCACTTAAATGGAGAATTGAAAATTGCTATACGAGATAAATATCTTAATTACTTTAGATTGCCAGCAAGACCAAAAAAGGAGATTGAAGTTAAGTTAATAGCTTTGACTAAAAACAAGCCGTCCGGCTGGATCCCGCCAGCTAACCATCCTTGGCGGACACATTTTTTAAGTAATAAAAGAGAGATCGCAAGAGTGAATGTAAAAGAATAAATTAAGGGGGTATGACATTTCTAAATTGCCCACCACTATGACATTTCTATATTGCCTTTACAGGAGAGTGCAAACCCT